>NZ_JALBCV010000009.1 GCF_022602565.1 Rosenbergiella metrosideri | reverse complement strand
TCTTTGCTGAGCTTTATCACGTTGATGATGGTGACGAGTTCACATTCGAAACTAAGATGCAATATCGCGCATTGACGCTAGATGATGGTACTTATCGGCACCGTGTTTGGCGTGAAAGCGAAGATGTACCGATTCTCGACACTTACCCGACCGATTACAACGGCAAGACATTCGACCACATCCCGTTTTATTTCTACGGTTCCGAAAATAACGATGCCTGCATTGATAAGTCACCGCTTGAGGACTTGGCAGAGGTAAACATTCTTCACTATGGCAACAGCGCCACGGTAGAGGAGTCTGGATTTATTAGCAGCCAACCGACATTGATTTTCACCACTGACATACAGCCTTCGGAGTTTGAGGAGTGGAACCCAAATGGAATCCAAATCGGTTCGACCAGTGGATACTGCCTTGGCAAGGTAGGCACAGCGCAAATGCTGCAAGCCAGCGAAGGCAATCTATCCCGCACATTGATGCAGGACAAAGAAAACCAGATGCTGATGATTGGTGCTCGTATTGTTCAGCAGTCTGGTCAGAACGAGACAGCCGAAGCGGCGAGGATTCGCTACAGCAGCGACAATAGCGTGCTAGGTACGATTGCTGGTAACGTTTCAGAGGCGATTAAGTCTGCATTGCTCGATGTTCAGCTCTATATGTCCGGCAATCCAACACCTGACGTCATTGTGTTCTGGCTAAATCAAGAGTTCTTTGATGAATCCATGGACTCGCAGATGATTCTCGCGCAGGTTCAACTCTGGCAGCAGGGCATCATTGCCAAGTCCGATATTCGCACCAACTTGCGGCAGGCTGCGATTATTGACGCCGACCGGACAGATGATGAAATCGATACTGAACGGGAAGCGGAACCGCCAGTATCTGGCGCAACCACAGACGCAACCGAAGAGGATGAATAGCCATGAGTGCAGACGGTCATCTTACTGATAGCGCCGTCCGGCATCAGGTTTATGTTCAGCGATTCGGGTCGGGTTTAACTACCAAGGCGGTTAAGTTTGTTCGTAAGGCCATTAACCGCGCTAAAAAGACCGTACAGGGTGGATTGAGCCAATACCAGAGTGCGAGATACCAAAGGCAGATAGAAACGCTCAGTAACGATTTGAGAGCTATCTACGGCGACATGGCAGAGCAGCAGCGCATTGATTACGGTGATTTCGCGCAATACGAGTTCACTTTCAATACTAAACTGCTCGGTCAGGTAGTCAAAGCCTCGGTTAAGCTCGCCGAGCCATCGGTCGAAATGATTGCGGCAGCAGTGCTTACCGACCCTCTTGAATTACTGGTCGGCAAAAGTCGTCAATCAATCAACATTGCTGGCGCACTGGCGCAGTTCGGCACCAAGAAGACGGCAGATATCATCAGTGAAATCGGATTAGGTGCAGCGATGGGTGAGGATTCACGGCAGATAGTGCGCCGCTTAACCTCGCTCGGTGTATCGCATGAAGAACAGGCATCATCGCTAGTCAGTACGCTAACCAACCATGTTTCGGCATCGGCTCGCAATCAAACCTTCAGCGAGAATGACGATATATTGGAAGGCAAGCAGGATATCGCCACACTCGACGGTCGCACTACGGCATTCTGTCGCTCAATCGACCATCGAATCATCCCGCTAGACGGTCCATCACCGCCGTATCACTGGCGCTGTCGAACAACACAGGTGCCTGTACTCAAGGAAGAATATCGCCGAGAGATACCCGGCTCCGTTCGCCCAGCAGTTGGCCCAGATGGCGCGCAACAGGTTAGCAGTAAAACGACCTATGGTGACTGGCTAGCTCGTCAGCCTGTTAGCTTCCAACGAGAAGTATTAGGCGATAAACGTTACCAGTTGTTCAGCAAAGGTGATTTAACGCTGGATAGGTTCGTAGACGGTGAAACCGGTAAGCAATACACCCTCGACCAACTCAAGGAATTAGAGCCGCACGCTTTCGAGCTTGCAGGCCTGAATTAATCCATATCAATCACTGGCAGGGCCAGTAACCATTCATTCAGGAGAATGTAATGCTCAAATATCAGATTACCTCTGAGGAATTCGCACAACTCGAAGAAAGCCAGCAAGGTTTCTATACGCAGAGCGGCGAAGTGTATCAATTGGCTGTAGAAGGTCTGCCTCAAGGTGAGGATGTGACCGGCTTGAAAGCTCAACTCGACACGCTGCTGACCGAAAAGAAAGCAGAGCAAGCCAAGCGCCGACAAGCCGAAGAGGAAAAAGCGCGTGAAGAAGCGGAAAGACTTGCCGCAGAAGGTAATTACAAACAGCTATTCGAGTCTAGCCAATCAGCAACCGCTGAATGGCAGCAAAAATACCAAGCCCTACAGCAACAGGTAGAGCAAAGCAGCATCAATCAGACGGCTATCAAACTGGCAACTGATATTGCTGACGGTGCAAACGCTGAAATCCTCTCAGAGTTCGTTACGCGCCGATTAAAGCTAGTTGATGGGCAGGTGCGAGTCACTGATGCAAGCGGAAACCTAACAGTGAGCACCGTGGACCAGTTAAAGCAAGAGTTCACCAATGACCCGCGATGGTCTGCATTGATTCGCGGCTCACAAGCAAACGGCGGCGGGGCTGCCAACTTCCGTGGGAGTCCTACGAAAGAACCAAAACAAATGACCGCCGAAGAGCGAGCAGAGTTCGCACAGCGTGACCCGCAAGGTTATCAGCGAGCTTTAGCCTCTGGGCAATTTAGCAAATATTGAGGAATAAAATCTTATGGCCCAAGTTTCACTTTTAGAAGTATTTAATCGCCCGGTCATGATGTCCTATATGGACGTTGACCCACTCGTACCATCACCTTTCGTACAATCAGGCGCTTTCGTAGCAGACTCTCGCTTGAGCACGCTACTATCTGGCGGCTCACCGACCTTCGTTGTGCCATATATCGGCGGCATCGACGCAGGATTAGAGCCAAACTACGGGAACACCATCTACACCGATATTGCGATGCCTCGCGATATTGAAGGTGGTTCAATGCAGGGCCGCGTCGCTTACCTTAACGATTCGTTCCGCGAAGCCTCTTTGCAGCGCTACCTGACCCAAGTGAATGCCCTTGAGTTAATTGGTGGGAAGTTAAACCAATTATGGCTTAACTCTGCGGAAAACCGCGCTCGCGCCACTCTAGCCGGTTTACGTAACTACGACCAAGCAAATGGTAAGAAGCTAACCACAGACATCAGTGCGGCGACTGCCACGGCGGCTACAGGCTTCTCTTTCGACGCTTTCGTTGATGTTGAGGCAACCATGCGCCCAGCTAACCGTGGAAATGGCGTAATGGTAGTTCACCCGCAAGTTGCTGCGAAGATTCGTAAGAACAACCAAGCGGAACTACTGCAAACTCAGGCCAATATCCCACCGGTAACCGTGTACAACGGTCGCGCGCTGGTTGAGTCTGAACTGGGTACCAAAATCGGCACAGGTGCAAACGCTAAATACGTTTCACTCTTGGCTGGCGCTGGCGCATTCAGCTACGCACAAACCGCAGGTAACGATGACCTAGAAGTTGAGCGTACCGCATCGACATCAAACGGTGCCGGTGATCGCGTGCTGTGGACTCGCCGCAACATGGTAATCCATCCGCAAGGCTTCAGCTTCATCGCTGCAGAAAATACCTTAACCGGTGGTACCGAGCGTCAATCGCTGTCTGCATCGTGGGGCGACCTGCAAAAAGCAGCCAACTGGGAATTAACCCTCGATCCGCTTGATACCGGATTCCGCTTCCTGATTAGCAACCTGTAAGGAGGTCTGCAATGTCTACGCCAAAGAATCTGGTAACTCCAGACTACAAATACACTTACCCAAGTGAACGCGCTTACGCCGATGAGTCGAAGTCGGCGCTAGGTGCTGAAACAATCTACGACGAAACAAAGTCAGGCGCTGATTACGGCATTACTGACCCACAGGTTACCGTCAAGGTGACTGCTGGCGGTGCTGATAATGGTTCATCTGAAGGTGGCGCCACAGGCGGTTAATCTACTCTAGCCCCAGTAGTGGGGCTGTATTGGAGCTAGCATGGCACAGTACATAACAGTAACCGAAGTGGACACGTTGTTAGGGAGCGAGTGGGCAAGCGACAGCGCAAAGCCGAAAGCAATTCTGATGGCGAATGCTTGGCTGTCGGCGCTGAAACTTCAGGGGATTAACCTTGTAGATATTCCCGATGAAGTGAAGCAGGCTGGCGCTTATGTCGCATCGGTTGCGGCTGCCGGAAACCTGTACACTCAGAAGGAATCAAGCGGCGTTCTGGCTAGTGAATCAGTTAAGGCTGATACGGTAGAGGTAACTGAAACCTACTACACGGGCGGCACGATCAGTGCTGATTCATTACTGGACCCTGACTTGCAACTCGCATTGGCGCTACTCGCTCCTTGGCGTTCGAATCCACTCAAGTTTAGGGTGTATCGCTGATGGGTATTCGTGACAAGGTCCAATCGAAAGTAGCCAAGGCTTTTAATAGCAAGTTATCTGATGCGGTTTTCCCATTCACGGGCAGCTATGTGACAGAAGGTGATTACGACCCTGTTACCGAGCAATCCAATCAGGTCACTCACAATTATACGGGGCGCGGTGTCTTAGGGCAGTACGATGTTAAGCGCATTGATGGCGTCAATATCCTGAGCGGTGACATTAAGCTTACAGCGTTGCAAAACGAGGTGAGTGAGCCGCCTAAGGTTGACCATATCATCACGACGACTGACCTCGTTACGCATACCAGCCAATCATACAAAGTGATTAACGTTGGCAGCGACCCTGCTGAGGCAACTTACTCAGTTCAACTGCGGAGGGCTTAGCATGGCGCAAGGTTGGGATTTTGACCCGTCATCATTTGTCGGATTGGTAGAAAATGACCTCGTTAAGTACACGCGAATCTTAGGGCTCGCAATGCTTCGGGAGATTGTTATTAGGTCGCCAGTTGGCAACCCTGACCTATGGAAAGGTAAGGCGCCACCCGGGTACGTAGGCGGTGCTTTTCGTGCGAATAACCAAGTCAGTATTGGCGAGCCTATTTACACCTACACAGATGAAATAGATAACGATGGTCAATCGACCATAGCCAAAGGTCAGGCTGCGCTTGCAAAAGCCAATCCCTATTCAATCATTTACATTCAAAACAACAGACCGTATGCCGAAAGGCTTGAATCTGGCGACCATTCCAAGCAGGCACCAGAAGGCATTTATGCTGTTTCCTTCCACGGAGTATCACAGGCCTACAAATGACACTCACAGAGATACGTAATGCTGTCATAAAGCGTATGACGGCGCAGGCTGCTATGCCTGCAAGTTCTGTGACTTACCCTAACGACCCGACATTCGACCCTAGCGGAAAATCAATCTGGGCGCGGCTATCTAACTTACCCGGCATGGCTGCGGCTGTCGAGATTGGTGACGGTCCGGTAACGCACCGTAGCGGAATTATCATCATCCAGTTATTCGTTCCGGTCGGCTCCCGCTCGCTGCTCATCACCGAAACAGCCGATAAGTTGCGAGAGTTGTTCGAGTGGCAGGCCGACGGCGCTCTGGATTATTTCGCCGTGTCAGCGGTTGAGGTTGGTGAAACAGATGGTTGGTCACAGTTAAATCTTCAAATCCCTTTCAGGGCTTTATAAATCAATAGGAGGTAGCCGTGTCGAGCGGAGCCAAAGTACAGACGGCTTATTGCCGTGAAACAACACCCGGCACCACGCCAGATAATCCGGCATGGCTGCTACTAAAACGCTCATCCTACGGGGTGAAACCTACGCAAAACATGATCGACAATGACGAGATTGGCGGTACCAGAATGGCACAGGGGAGATCGCCTGGTACTACCGATGTCGGCGGCGATGTCGTTTGCAAATACCGTTACGGCCAGCACGATGACTTCTTAGCATCATGTTTCGGTAATGACTGGGTTGATAACGTCCTGACGATGGGTAACAACCGTATCGCATTCTCAGTGGCCTCATTTGCCTCTGATATCGGCGTGTCGTCAATTGCTACAGGCTGTCAGGTTGGTACTTTCCAGCTTGAGATTCCCAATGATGGCGACCTGCAGGCAACGATTACACTTGCCGGCCTCGGTTGGGAAGATAAGGGCGACGACTCAAGCTATTTCGGAACACCTACGGATGCCGCGGGAAAACTTCGCTATTCATTCAAGCAAGTTACCGCCATTAGCCTAAATGGTGTAACGGGTGGTGACGGCTTCTGCGTTGATACCTTCAACATTCAGTTCGATAACAACCTGCAAACTCAGCGTTGTATCGGTACCGGCACAGGCTTTGCGGGCGCGAATATCCCGACGACCTTCACGCCGTCTGGGCAGATTACGCTGTCGTGGTCGAAGGCTGCTTACCAAGCGTGGAAGAAGACGCTGACTGGCGAGGCTATGCCGTTTAGCTTCACTATCTCCAATGATGAAGGATCGTATACTTTCGATTTTCCATCGGTGCAAGTAGATGGCGATTGGCCTGATGGTGGTAACACTGACATTGTGCAGGTCCAGCTGAACATCACTGGCTCTGATACGCCGCCAACCATTACGCGCAACCCAGCAGCGGTTGCTGTTACTGGGGTGACTGTTACGCCTACGACAGCCTCCGTGGCTGTGGGCGCTACCACAACTCTTTCTGCGGCGGTCACACCGACCACGGCGACTGATAAAACAGTTACCTGGTCTTCAAGTGACACTACTAAGGCGACTGTTAACGCATCCACGGGTGTGGTAACGGGTGTCGCAGCAGGACAGGTGACCATCACTGCCAAGGCAGGAAACGTAACCGCTACATCAACCGTGACAGTCACAGCAGCTTAATAATTTAACCATTTGCCCGTTACGCGCTGCATAGCGGATCGGGCCTTTTTATGCAGAGGTACTATGTTAATTATCAATAAGCGTTTAGACGCAGATGAAACCCGATGGATTGAGCCAGTCAAAGGGCTTAAGTTAAAAGTGGGCAGTGTTGAATCGCACGGGTTCAAGTCTACTAACTCGATTGTTCGCCGACATATTTCAGCGCTCGATGCCTCATTCAATGTTGGCACCAAGGATTTCGACTTATCTACCATTGGTGATGTTGACTCGTTAGATGACTTGCTACTTGAGACTTGTGCCAAGCATTTGCTGATCGATTGGCAGGGTGTCGGTGAGCTGGTTGACGGAAAAGAGGTCGCCATTGATTACACGCCTGAGCATGGTTTGGCTCTGCTCAAGCAAAAACCAGACCTATATTGGGCTATCCTCAAAACCGGTTCTGACATCGCTCAAGGCATCAAAGAGCAGCAAGAAGAATCAGTGGGAAAGTCCTAGCCGCGCAGAAGTGGCTTAGCCGATACTCTGGTCCAGAGGGTGAGCGCAACCGATGGCGAGAGGAGCGTTTGGGATTCAAGCCAGCCGATGAACCTGAGATTGACGAGTTAACAGGTCTTATTCTCTCAGCCTATTCGGTAATCAGCCGTGGTAGGCAATATGCTGGCATGGCAGCCTCACCGCTTCCACTCTCTCTAAATGACATCGACACATATCTCCGTAGTAGACCAGTTCAAATAAACCGAGAGCTATTCGAGCAAGCAATATTTGCACTCGACGATGTTTACCGCGAAGAAGTGATGAAGAGCGATGAAGAGAGCGAAGAGGATGATGATTGATAGTCCTTACTTCCCTTTGCACTTAATTCACATTAGGATTGCTCTTAACTTTACTAATGGGGATTAGGTGTGAAGAAATTTATTACTGCTGCTTTGATGGCTTTGTTTATAACTGGATGCTCTAGTAACTTCGGGTTAAATCCTGAAACGAGTATTGATAATTTTGATGGATCTAAGGTAATCACCTTGCAGCCTCATGGTGCAGATTGCTGCATATCGGTAGGGGCGTTATGGACGAGCAAGTCTCCAGACTATGTTGAGCTTAACTTAGTGACGTATGCTAAATACATGAACTTAGAAACAGCTGAGGTAAAGGCAGATAAAGATGTCATTAACCTTCAGGCATTGGATACTATTACTAAACTAGAGCAAATGTATCCTGAAAGCACGTCCGTGAATATGCCAACATCAACACGGGGGTTTGCAATATCTATTGCCGACCTCCGTAAGTTGCTGGCAGCGAATACATCAATGATTAGAATAACCACGTTATCTGACGGGTCGCTGACAGGCACGTTGAAGGACGGTAATAAATCATCTGCTGCATATTTTGCATTGCAACGCTTTATTAGCCAATTGCCACAAAAGTAACTTTAAACTAAAACTACTAACCTCGCCTCGGCGGGGTTTTTTATTGCCCGGAGAATAGTAAATGGCAGAACAAACCTCACGCCTCGCCGTCATTATCGATAGCTCCGGCGCACAGAAAAACACAGAAACTCTCGCAAGCTCTTTGGCTAAATTAACACAAGCAGGTCAAAAGGCTGCTGATGGTGCTGGAAAGGTCACTAAGGCCACGCAGGACGAATCACAGGCTTTATCTCAGCTACTTGACCGCATCGACCCTGTTAACGCCGCGCTAAATAAACTTGACCAGCAACAGCAGCAATTAGCGAAATTTAAATCAAAAGGATTTCTCGATACTGACACCTTTGACGCTTACAGTAAAAAAATTGACGACGCTCGTTCCCGTCTGGGGCAGATGTCAGAACAATTAGTTAAAACAGGTCAATCATCTAAGCAAGCAGCGTGGGCGATGCGAATGATACCCGCACAGATGACCGATATAGTTGTCGGATTATCCAGCGGCCAATCACCATTTACAGTGCTTATGCAACAAGGCGGACAGTTAAAGGATATGTTCGGCGGTATCGGGCCAGCAATTAAAGGTGTTGGCGGCTATGTGGCTGGGCTGATAAACCCATTCACTCTTGGCGCGGCGGCAGTTGGGGTATTAGGGCTGGCATATTATCAAGGACAGCAAGAACAAGAGGCCTTCCAGCAAAGCCTTATCCTAACCGGTAATCAGGTTGGCAAAACAGCCGGTCAGCTATCGGATATGGCTAGGAATGTTAGCCTTGCTACTGGTTCGACTCAAGGCGCTGCGGCTGACGTTCTCAATCAATTGGTATCGGCTGGGAGTATCGCGGGTGATTCACTGCAAAAAGTCGCTGGCTCTATCGTTAATATGAGCAGTGTTACAGGTCAGGCAACCACTCAGATGGTGTCCGACTTCGAGTCCATTGCAGAAAACCCAGTACAGGCGATTAGTAAGCTAAATGACCAGTACCATTTCCTCACCCTTGCGACATACAATCAAATTAAAGCATTGTCTGACGAAGGCAATCAGCAGGATGCGGCGCGATTAGCCACAGACACTTATGCGAACGCTGTAAATAGCAGGGCGAAAGATATAGGTAATAACTTAAATGCTTTAGGCCAAACTTGGTCATTTGTAGCGAAACAGGCATTAGGTGCGTGGGATGCGATGCAAGGAATTGGAAGAAAAGAAACCATCCAAGACCAAATAAGTAAGGTTCAGTCTGAAATAAACGATCTATCAAATCCAACCGTAAGCATTCGCTTTATGGCGGGAGCAGACGCGAAAAGATTATATGCGCTAAAAAGACAGCTTTCGATATTGCAAGGACAGGCCACTACAGAAAACACTCTTAACGATATTATTTCCAAGCATGACCAACAGCAGCAAGACGGTATAAAAGCACAGCAATTCATCAATAATCTACAAGACCAATCCTTAAATAATGCCCAGAGAAGAACGAAAGAGCAAAATCAATTAACTGAGGCGCTCAAGAAAACTAGAGCGGCGGGTATAAGTATCAGTGCGTCCGAGGAAGCCACTCTCAGGCAGAACATTGATGACAAGTACAAAGACCCAGCTCAGCCTAAAGAAAGAAAAGGCCGCCAACCAAAAGCCTATACCGAAGACGCCGGGACTCGATTGATAGACCAGATTAATCAGCAAAGCGCAGCCATGACCTTACAACTGAATACTACGGACAAGTTGTCAGCTATCACTCAGCAGAGAGTTAAATTTGAGCGGCAAATTGCTGATATTCAGGCGCGAGTTGCAAAAAATCTGCCGATCACCAATGACCAGCAATCACTACTCGATAATCAGAAAAAGATTGAGCAAGCCTACAAGACGCAAGAGACACTCCAGAATCAAGTCACTACTCTAGACGACTACCGCAAGATGATGATTGATATATCATCAAAGGAAGTTAAACAGAATGACACGCTGCAAAAACGCTTAACTATCCTACAAAAGATGGTAGACCTAAAAAAACTATCACCTGAGGATGCTGCCAAACAGGCGAGCGACCTCATTAGTAAATCTGCGTTACCTGATTCAGTTATTTCTGGCGTTAACTCAGCTGGTGGCACCCTCAAGTCCGGGGCAACAAATAGTGATCTCACTGGACAAGGCTTAAACATGATTGGCCTACAGTCTAACCCGCAGTTAGAAACCATCAACAAGCTACGACAAGCGCAGACTGACTATGCCAAGTGGCTTAATGACCAAGAGAAGGCCATCAATCAAAGCTCCACGATGAATGAGCAGCAAAGGCAAGCTTCGCTATTAGATCTTCACACCAAAGGCGCAGACAACCAGAAGGCAATTAGCACAGCTCTATACGCTACAGAGTTCGCTTCAGCACAAACATCTTTCTCAAGTATTACAGATTCAATGGGATTAATGTTTGGGCAGCAATCAGCCGCTTACAAGGTCGCATTCGCCACTCAAAAAGCCTTTGCAATCGCTCAAGCTAGTTTACAACTACCTATGGCTATGGGTCAGGCAATGGCTAACTTACCGTTCCCGCAAAACTTAGCTGCTATCGCCTCAGTTGTTGGCTTGATGAGCACTATCACATCGAGCATTACCAGCGTAGCTGCTACCGGATTCCAATCAGGAGGCTATACAGGTAATGGCGGAGTTGGCGCACCGGCTGGCATCGTCCACGGTCAGGAGTTCGTGATGGATGCGGGCGCCACCCGGCGT
This sequence comes from Rosenbergiella metrosideri, assembly GCF_022602565.1. Lineage (GTDB taxonomy): Bacteria > Pseudomonadota > Gammaproteobacteria > Enterobacterales > Enterobacteriaceae > Rosenbergiella > Rosenbergiella metrosideri. The sequence continues at coordinate 122,862 of NZ_JALBCV010000009.1, read as the reverse complement.
ATTGGTGTCAGTAACCTTGAGGCGATACGCAAAAATGGCCTTGATGCTACGTTGTCACGCTCAGGATTCGGTACTGGTGCTAAAAACGTTAATAACAGCAATCAATCTAGTACGACTAATCATTTTTCAATACAGCAAACATTTACAGGAAAGCCAGATGATTCAACGTTGCTAGCTATTAACTCAAGCAATCAAAGAATGGCTAAAGAGATAGAGAACAAACTAACCAAGGAAATTATTAATCCCCAAGGTCAGTTTGGTAGGTCACTAAAGGGTTATTACTCTAGGAGCTATAGAGAGTAATTAAGACTTATTGAGCTCTGCTTCAATTTCATCCGCAGCTCTGCGCAGAAATTCTATAGCTCTTTTCTTAATTTCAAGGTCTAACTCGGTACGGGAATCGATGAAACTTTCTAAGTAAATGCTTATCTCGGCGTTATTTGAACCAGATTCATCTTCGCTATCTTCATAAATCCTAATTCCGTAATCTCCACCGCCTCGCAATGGGTTGTGATTTGTACTGATGTCCATAGCCTCTCCTTAATGATGGTGAGGTTCAATAATATATTTAATTAAGGTAAATGTAATGGCAGATATATTTTACCCTCACCAATACCTGCCACTACCTCAGCAGGATGGGTATGGATTCCAGCCGATAAGCCCATTAAAAAGAACTGATCTAACATCTGGGCGAGCTAGGCAGCGCAGGAAATACACCTCAACACCCACGCAGGCATCTGTGAAGTGGCTATTCACTACCGACCCGCAGGCGCAGGTGTTTGAGGCGTGGTATCGCGATGCCTTACTCGACGGTGCTAACTGGTTCTACATGCGGCTGCAGACTCCGATAGGTACCAAAGATTACAAGTGCCGGTTTATCGATATTTATCAAGGTCCGACACTTGTAGCGCCGATTTATTGGCAGTTTACGGCGACACTTGAACTATGGGAGCGACCGTTACCGCCTGTCGATTGGGGTAATTATCCAGAGTTACTCATTGGTTCAGATATTATCGACATCGCTATTAACAGGGAGTGGCCACAAGCATGACTGTGTTAAATCGGCTTTATGCTTCATCTGGGCCTGAGGTGATTATCAACACCCTACAGATTGACGTCGGTAACGAAGTTTTCCTGTTGTGCGAAGGATACGAAGATATCACAGCGACCACCGAAGCGGGGGAGAGTGTGACCTTTACCGCTTGTGCGATGGATATTGCTCTGCCAGCGCGTAATACTGATGGTACCCAAGACCTTAAATTTGCACTGAGCAATATCGATGGCTTGGTATCAACGACTATCCGCAATGCGTTGAACTCAATCAGCCGCGCCACGGTGACTTATCGGCAATATATCTCTACTGATTTAAGCGCACCTTCATCAATTCCTTACACCATGGCGATTAAGTCAGGGCAATGGACATCGTTACAGGTGCAAATCACAGCGGGGTATATGAACTGGTTAGACAGTGCATGGCCTCGTTACCGCTACACGCTACCTAATCACCCCGGACTGCGTTACCTGCAATAAGGACAATTCATGTTTAATCCCGACAAGTACCTAACTGTCAAATGGCAGATGGGGGGGAGAGTATTTCCGATTCTAGACTGCTACGGCTTGGTTCATGAGGTGAGGAAAGATTTAGGTCTGCCACATTGGCCGCTATTTGAATCAGTCATCAAGGAAGGCAAGCGCATGGGTGAGTTCTGTGATGAATTCAAGCGTGATATTACGCCATGCCAGCCGCAACCAGGCGCAGTAGCGGCGTGTTATTCCGGCGGTTTAATTAGCCACTTAGGTGTTGTCGTTCCTATTAATGGCGAGCTTCAAGTCGCTGAGTCAAATCCAAAGCGCAATATCACCTTTATGCCACTATCACGCTTTACTTGGCGATTTCAGAAAGTGGAGTATTACACGTGACAATACGAATTTACCCATCGAGATTGCCGGGTGAGCCACTCGAAACCCATCATCATAAGTCGCTTACTATCCATCAATGGATGAGTGAAAATGTGACCGGGTATCGATTCGGCGAAAAGCAGAGAGTGAGCTTTGAAGTTGCAGGTAAGCACATTGCCGAAAGTGAGTGGAAAGATACCAAAGTTCATCCGCAAGATGATGTTAGCGTTTACCCCATTCCCTATGCAGATCCCGCCACTTGGGCGGTCATAGCAATTGTTGTCTCGATAGCCTCTGCCGCCTACTCGATTTATATGATGACGCAGATGAAGGGCATGGGAAGCACATCAACTGGCGACCAGTTAGACCTAAATCCTGCTAAGGCCAACTCAGCAAAACTTGGTGATCCGATTAGAGAAATCTTCGGGAAGTACCGTGTTTATCCTGATTATCTTGTGCAGCCGGTTAGTCGCTTTGATGGTTCAGACCGTCAAATTTACCGCACGCAGATGTTCCTAAGTCTAGGTGTCGGTAATCTGCAAATCAGCCAAAGCGATATTAAGATTGGCAACACACCAGTTTCCAGTTTTGGGGATGATGTGTCTTATGTCATTTATCCACCAGGCGCAGATATCAGCGGAGAGTCTCGTGCTGATAATTGGTACAACTCGACTGAAGTGGGCGGAACAACATCAGGGACGGCGGGGCTTGATTTAGCCTCCACTGGACCGAGTAGTGTCAGCATCAACTCAGATGCGGTAGTTTTTTCTGGTAACAACATCACACTGGTAGGCGAAACATCTGATGATGACGATGATACCAATGACGGCAGCAGTGTTCCAGATAGCTGGAAAGTCGGTGCAGATATCAATGTCGAGGCTCCTGATACGTTCACCGCAGCAACCGAAGGGGGGCGCTCTGTAATTTATGGTGATTTCACAGAACTTGCACCTTATGTCGGCATGCCTATTACGGCAGTATGGAATGACTACTCGTATGACATTTATATCTCTTCATTCAATAAAGGCTCGGCAGCGATTCCCGGTCAAGGTGGTAATGCGGCGAGCATAACGGCTAACGCCGCGCCGACGACTTATGATTTTAGCTCGCAAGCAGTATCGTTCACGATAACGTGGATAGGAGTGAGTTACGTGATTAGCCTTACGGCTAACTACGTTACGATGCAGGGATTGGCCGATGAAATTACCGACCAGTTAACCGGCTCGGGTCTTTTTGCTTCAGGTGACAATACACTGCTCTCAATCAAAGAGAAAAATAGCCCATATAGCGGAAACAGTATCGGCCATACGGTGCTTCCTTCTTCGCTATTCGGTAGTGCTCCGGTGATTGTTGCAGGCGTTGCATCATCGGGCGGCACACCAGAGGTTCTACCGTCAATCACTCTCGCTTATGACAGTGCAACAGGTACACCATTCAGCGGCGTCCCGGTTGGGGTAATTCGCTTATCACTTGGCGCGCAAGGTAATCAGTACCGCATCACTGCAATAGATGGCCTGACTATCTCTGTTGAGCGACTTATCTCTAGTAGTGACGGCGACTCTTCGGAAATTGATACCAACTGGCCTGGATTCACTGAGCGCACCTTGCTTGATTCGAATGTCACAGGGGATAACGACGACTATAACTGGATGGGACCTTTCCTTTGTTGCCCTGACGGTGAAACGACTTCCATGGTAGAGATGAATTTCGTCTTTACCAGTGGATTAGCTCACCTTAACAAGAAAGGGAAGAAGAAGTGGAAAACTGTCGAGCTTGCCATTCAGTACCGGTTATCAGGGGGCGACTGGACGGAGGTAAGAAAGTCCTACGGCGGCAAAACGCTGAATGAGATTGGCTACACAGAGGTGTTTAATTTACCGACTAAAGGCCAGTACGAATTTCGAGTAAGGAGGATTACTGAGGTAGACAGTTCCGACCGCGATTCGATTCAGTGGCAAGCCATGCGCGCTAAGTTAACCGCGCGGCCCAATAGCTATGCAGATATTACCACGATGGCGGTGACTGTTCGTACCGGAACTAGGCTTGCTGCACAGTCTGACCGACGGATCAACGTGGTGGCCACACGACTTTACGACGGGTATCCGTCAAGAAGTATCAGCGGGGCACTTAACCACTTACTATCAACGACTGACGCACAGGTTGATACTGCCGCGATTAACGCGCTTGAGGCAAGTTACTGGACGCCGCGCAAAGAGACGTTCGATTATTCTGCCGACAGTGACAGCAGCTCGATGCTCGATATCTTACAGAAGATAGCGACTGCGGGAATGGGGTATTTTCATCTTAGTGATGGGTTGGCAACGGTAGGGCGAGAAGGGGTAAAAAACTGGAGTGGCGTTATCACACCACAGGAAACTACCGAGGAGTTAACTACCGCATTCAAAGCACCATCATCGGATGATTATGACGGCGTTGATGTGACGTACATCAACTCTACAACGTGGGCTGAGGAAACAGTGCAGTGCCGGACCTCGGATAATCCTACACCCAATAAAGTCGAGAGTTACAAGCTTGATGGTGTGGTGACTGAGGACAGGGCATATCGTATTGGGATGCGCCGCTTGATGAAATACATCTATCAGCGCTGTACCTATTCGACCTCCACTGAACTCGACGCGCTGTGTTATCGCTACGGTGACAGGGTGGTGGTGACCGACGATATCCCCGGTAGTAATACGATTAGTTGCTTAGTAGTCGGAATGCAATATACCGATTCACTGGTGACGATTGAGACACCAGAACGGCTTGACTGGTCCTTTACTAACCCGAGGGTGTTGTTCCGGCTGCAAGATGGCAGTGCAACGGGGCTACTCACGCCAACACGCGTTGATGATTTCACCTTCACTGTACCGAATAGCGCTAACCTATCACCAGAATTATGGGAAATGGATTCAGGCTCAATCGAACCGCCTCGGGTGATGTTCTGTAGCTCTGAGAGCGCAGGATACGACACGTTAATCTCTGAGATATCTCCAGACGCGGACGGTACCTGCCAAGTCACTGCTCTCAGTTACGACCCGAAATTCTACCAACACGATGATGATACCTACCCCGGTAACGTCAGCTAACTAATCCCATCAACCCGCTACGGCGGGTTTTTTCATATATGAGGCCTGTTGATGGCAAACTTTAATACTGGAAATCCTCTCGGGTCTACAGACCCACGCGACTTACTTGATAATGCCACCATCGCCGACCACTACGTTGATGATACGGATAGTGAGAGTTGGCCTGACCGGTTTGGTCGTCCGCGCAGAACGTGGCATGGCATTGAAATGGATTCATCACGGCAACTATCTAGCCAAGAAGATAGATTCCAGAAGTTTCTACTCAGTTCTGGATATGTGATTTTATCTGACTATATTAATGGCCCTATTACCTTCACAGCGCGCAACCAAATCACTGCGTACAATGGTGAGTTTTATCGTCCAAAAGCTAGCGTCTTTCTTCCCTACACAACCACTGGAAACACTGATTCTACATGGGAAGCAGATAAAGATAATTTTGTTTCTGTAGGTGATGCGGCTTTAAGGGGGGAGTTGGCCTCTAGCGATGTTACTCTCGGTGGTAATTTAGTTGCTTATCATGGCTCAGGAAGTAGCATTAGCGAAGAAGTTGATAAAATACAGTATTTAAAAGAAGTCCCTAAAATTTATTATGGGACATTTTTTGAGAACGGTTCGAATGTAATAAATATGTTTACTTCCCCTAATGGGATATCGATGTCTGACCCTATAAGAATTGAGAGCACTTCTGGAATAGATTACCAAGGTGTAGACCCAAGTGTTATTTATTATAAGGGTTCATGGTTTATTTCAGTAACCGCTTCATCTGCTAGCGATGGTATAGATTTCATTATATTTAGAAGCGAAGACTTGGTTACTTGGGATAGGCACAATATAGTTTTAAATAATGGCTCAGCTATATGCAGTAATTCTGCATCTTGGGATACCGGAACTATCGCAGCTTCAAAATTATGGGCCCCAGAATTTAGTTTCGATCCAGTAAGTGGAAGCCTCTATCTAACTATCAGCATCCTTCTAGGTGTGGATTCGTCGGTAACCACATCCACGGCAAACTATTTCGGGACATATATTTGTAAACTAACAGATTTAGATAGCTTAAAATTCTCTGTTCCCACCCGTTTAAATACAGTTGATAATACTGGCACAACGAATGGATGGTCACGGATTGATGCCAACATTCAATATGATTCAGTAAATAGTAGGTACATACAGGTTGTTAAGCGTGAAAACTATAGCATTATTGATACTTTCGAATGCTCCACCATCGATGGGACCTATACGTACCTTGGGACTATTGACGCATTAAAAACATCTCCAGGAACAGCTTCAAGTGGCTACTACGTTTATAGCGGTATTGAAGGTTGCTTCCCATTCTTAATGCGAGATAATGCCACTTGGGTTGTAGGATTTGATCAGAATGGTACAACTGATGGTATTTTATATGTAACCACAACTGACTTTAAGACGTTCTCTGCAATGTCTCCTTTGCGAATGCCAAAAATGAGGCACGGTACAATAGTAAGGGGAGACTTAACCTTAGACCAAAAAGGCGTGAATGATTTATATAAGGCTCAGCTCAATGGTAGTGGTTACCTGCCGGTTAAAAGGAGTCGCCTTAACTTTGTTCAAATAAAATCTAATATAGCTATTATACCTAGAGCTGATACTGTTTACTGGGCAAGTTCAACTTTCACTGTAACGCTTATTACCCCTAGTGCTACTGATATCCCTAAGAATTTTTATTTCTGTACTCGTAGTAATGATAGGAGTGTATATCTACGCGTAACAGGTGCAATTGTACCTGGTAATTTTGATATTGGCTGGGGAATTAATAATAATAAAGTCATTGAATTTTTCTTCGAGTCTCTCAGTTCTGTTTACCGGTCCACTGAAACTGTAACCTCTCCATACACTGGAACAAATCTGGTAACGGATGCTGGAAGTACAGCGATCAATCAAAGCTCTATTTCTTGGGTACCTAGAAACGGTCGCACTTACATAGTTAACTCAACGGTTGGTGCTGCGACTATTTACCAATTACCAGATATGCCAATTGGCACATATTTTAATGTGGTGATTCAGAACTCAAGTACCTCTTTCGCTGGACTGACGCTCAAAGCTAATGGTTCTTCTAATCACATGGGGAACCCGTCTGATTATGTCTATTATGGGGGGAATGTAGCTAGAGGCGGTTTCGATAGCGTGTTGATTAGAATAGAGAAAGGCTCAGACCTATGGTTCGCAACATCACCCGGCAAAGGCATAACTTCAAGCTAAGGATAAAAAATGTCGTTCACAATATCATCAACAAAATCAGTAAATCAGGTTGACCCAGATAGCGGTGTGATTGTAGGTACCGATACAGTTACAACCGAATTAACTGTAAAAGTGGTAAACGTTACAATATCGCAAGATTTATCGGCATCAGCAGGATATAAAACATCTTATGGAGATAGTGAAAGCGAAGTTATTTATTTCAACTTTACTTATCAAGGTGGGGAAGTAATAACAGAGGCTGAAACTGAACTAAAAAAACTATTAGGGTAAATAACAGGGGCTTACGCCCCTGAATTCAACCAACAGACATGTTTGTCAGAATCTCAGATTTTCTGTTTGAAAAGTACTTTATTATTTTAGCTATCCTACTTTCTATGAGTAAGTAAATAGCGTAACCAATCAAAAGAGATAGAGAGATTAGTATTAGGCCGTAGACCTCATGGGGTAGTTTCGAAAGTATAGGGATGTGTTTAGATACTGAATTTATTGCACCCATTATCAATCGATGAAAAAGGTAGGTTGAATAAGAAGATATAGCTAAAGTGTATACTAAGCTTTTCTTAACCTTTAAATTCCTAAGTAAATCAAGAGCAAATATGAAAAACACTGGTAGGAATACTAAATTTATAATCTTATTTTTTGCGTAAATATCAATTAAAAGGGAACACAGGAGTATAGCTGCCTTTAAATTCCTATTGATATTAATACCCTTTGTATAAACCGGTTCCATCAAAATACCGATAAGAAAGAAAATAGTAATATTGTTTGAAAAAAAGTAAATTAAGGTATCATGCTTCATTTCCTTCACAAGCCCAACTAGAACCAGAATTAAAATAGAAGAAAAAATTAAAGCTAGTCCGCGCGTTTTATTTAGCGCTAAGCCTACCGTAAAAATTGTGTAAAACAACATCTCAAAACACAAGGTCCAACCTACACCTAGCACTGGTACCAGGGAATCAGATTCTTTTAAGTAGTAAGATGGTAAGAATAACATCGAGTACAGAACATCTTTCATAGCAATCTGCGTAGAAGAAAACCATGATGGATTAACAAAGAAAGCTATGGCAGTGATTGCCGTAGCCAGGTAATACATTGGAACGACTCGTATCAAGCGTTTTTTTAAAAAATCTAAGCTCATACCTCTTCCAAAGTCGTTACCATGCATACTAAACATAAGTATGCCACTTATCATGAAGAATACCTCAACCCCTATGGTTCCTAGTTGATCTGAGTATTCGGCAAAAAAGCTTAAGTTGGGTGTGGATATTTTACTAGCAAAAGAATGGCTATGGCACAGAACTACAAGGAAACAAGCCAATGCTCTTAGGCATGTTATTCCACTAATATCTTTTTTCTGGTTCAAAGGGATACGCCTCTAGGAATGTTCTGATGAAATTGTAAGATATTTTTGTATAATCGATCAATAAAAGTAATTAATGGAAAAGTTTTGTAAAATGGCCTTCCCATCCCCCGCAATAGACTACGTTGAAGCACGACTTACTCCCAATTCACTTATGAATGTCACTCAATCCTCGATCGTCATTCCAACCGATGAGGGATATGCTGTGGCCGAACCGGGCTATAAAGTGAAAAAAGGCAGAACTGTTTTGCTCGACGTGAACGGCAAGCTGATGTTTGCCGAAGTAGGGGATGGAGTTTTCAAAACTAACGATGGCATTATCGAGGGTGATGCTCTTGATGATGCCAAAGTGTTAGGTGTAGTGACATTTATGGTGAAGGAGATAGCGAGAGGGGAAGGTGAGGATTGCCGGCTTGATGGATAGGGAAATCTTTGTGATTGTGGTAGCATCCTTCGCTTAGATTTTAGGTGTGTCAATTTTGTGTCAAACGAGAGACACAAATCGGCACAAAAATGCAAAAATCTGCAAAGGCGATTTAGAGTAGGCTGGCTAAGTCGCGGGATTAACGGGGTTTTTACTTCGTATTTATTTGCATCTAATCAGACTGTTTCTCTGATGGAGAAGTTTTGTGAAATTTGAATATATTAAGCGCGATGGTCGCGCGCGCCGCGGTCGCTTAGTGTTTGATCGCGGAGTCGTTGAAACACCTGCCTTTATGCCCGTTGGCACCTATGGCACCGTAAAAGGGATGACCCCCGAAGAAGTGAAAGAGACCGGCGCACAAATCTTGCTCGGGAACACTTTCCACCTCTGGTTACGCCCAGGTCAAGAGATCATGAAATTGCATGGCGATTTGCATGATTTTATGCAGTGGCAAGGCCCTATCTTAACCGACTCTGGTGGATTCCAAGTATTCAGCTTGGGAGACATCCGTAAAATTACCGAAAAAGGTGTTCATTTCCGGAATCCTATCAACGGTGATCCCATTTTCCTCGATCCTGAAAAATCGATGGAGATCCAACATGATCTCGGCTCGGACATCGTAATGATTTTCGACGAATGTACGCCTTACCCGGCGGATTGGGATTATGCCAAACGTTCGATGGAGATGTCCTTACGCTGGGCGCAGCGTAGCCGTGACCGCTTTGATGAGCTAGGCAATAAGAATGCGCTATTCGGTATTGTACAGGGTGGTGTTTACGAAGATTTACGTGATATCTCCGTTAAAGGACTGGTAGAGATTGGTTTTGATGGGTACGCTGTCGGCGGCCTGGCAGTTGGGGAACCTAAAGCCGATATGCATCGTATTCTTGAGCATGTCTGCCCGCAGTTACCTGAAGAGAAACCTCGCTATTTAATGGGGGTGGGGAAACCCGAAGATTTAGTGGAAGGCGTCCGTCGTGGCATCGATATGTTCGATTGTGTGATGCCGACACGAAACGCGCGTAACGGGCACTTATTTGTGACCGACGGTGTAGTAAAAATCCGTAATGCTAAGCATAAAAGTGATACCTCACCGTTAGACGCTGAATGTGATTGTTACACCTGTAAGCACTACACTCGTGCCTACCTGTATCATTTAGACCGTTGTAATGAGATCTTAGGCGCGCGGCTCAATACCATCCATAACTTACGCTATTATCAGCGTTTAATGGCAGGATTACGCCAAGCGATTGAAGACGATCGGTTAGAAGAATTCGTTGCTGACTTTTATACGAAGATTGGCAAAGAAGTGCCAGCTTTACCATTTTGATTTTAATTAATGAGGGATAGTTTATGAGCTTTTTCATTTCTGATGCCGCGGCAGCGGCTGGCGCACCAGCACAAAATAGCAGCTTTTCTATGGTCATCATGTTGGTCGTGTTCGGCCTGATCTTTTTCTTTATGATTTTGCGTCCACAGCAAAAACGTGCAAAAGAGCATAAGAAACTGATGGAATCTATCGCGAAAGGGGATGAAGTGATGACCACTTCAGGTTTCGTCGGTCGTGTAACTAAAATCTCTGAAACGGGTTATGTTGCCATCGCGCTGAATGAAACCAATGAAGTCGTTGTCAAGCGTGATTTCGTCGCTGCCGTTCTGCCTAAAGGCACAATGAAAGCATTATAATTGAACTCTTCCTTAGGGAACTGCCGTGCTAAATCGTTATCCTTTATGGAAGTACATCATGCTGATCGTCGTGTTACTGGTCGGCCTGTTGTATGCACTTCCAAACCTCTATGGTGAGGATCCGGCTGTTCAAATCACTGGTGAGCGGGGCGCCGCTGCCAGTGAGCAGACAATGGATCAGATCCAGACAGTACTTAAACAACAACATATCGATACCCGCTCTATCGCATTAGAAAATGGCGCAATCATGGCGCGTTTCGCTAATACCGATATTCAGTTGCGTGCGCGTGAAGCACTGGTTAACGCGTTAGGCAACAATTACGTGGTGGCGTTAAACCTTGCTCCTGCGACCCCGCGTTGGTTAGCCGCACTTTCGGCCGAGCCGATGAAACTTGGTTTAGACCTGCGTGGTGGTGTGCACTTCTTAATGGAAGTGGACATGGACACGGCTTTAGGCAAGCTACAAGAGCAAAATGCTGAAACGCTACGGGGAGACCTGCGTACCGCGAAACTCGGTTATACCTCTGTCGGTAAAATCGATAATTACGGTATTCAGATCCAGTTCCCTAATGCCCAAGCACGTGATGCGGCCGTAAGCTACTTAAGCCCGCGCCATCGTGACCTGGTGATTAGAAGCCGTGGCAGTAACCAACTTACCGCGGCCATGACCGATGCGCGCTTAAGCGAAGCCCGTGAATACGCAGTACAGCAAAACATCACTATTCTCCGTAATCGTGTTAACCAATTAGGCGTTTCTGAGCCACTGGTTCAGCGTCAAGGTTCGGACCGTATTGTGGTCGAATTACCGGGAATTCAAGATACCGCACGGGCTAAAGAGATTCTGGGCGCAACCGCGACACTGGAATTCCGCTTAGTGAATACTACGGTCGATCCCGCTGCGATTGCCGCAGGACGCGTCCCAGGGGATTCCGAAGTGAAGAGCATGCGTGATGGACAACCTGTTGTTCTTTACAAGCGTGTTGTCTTAACCGGCGATCACATTACCGACTCGACCTCGACGATGGATGAGTATAACCAGCCACAAGTTAACATCTCGCTAGATAGTGCGGGGGGTAACACGATGTCTGATTTTACTCGGAATAATATCGGCAAACCTATGGCGACATTGTTTGTTGAATATAAAGACAGCGGTAAAAAAGATGCCAACGGTCGTGCGATTTTAGCGAAACAAGAAGAAGTCATTAACGTGGCGAACATTCAATCTCGTCTTGCTAATAGCTTCCGTATCACTGGCATTAACAATCCAAATGAAGCGCATCAGCTCTCTCTGCTATTACGCGCTGGCGCACTAATCGCGCCGATTCAGATTGTTGAAGAACGCACCATTGGTCCAACCATGGGGCAACAGAATATCCAACAAGGCTTGCATGCATGCTTGTGGGGTGTCGCGGTGTCGATTCTGTTTATGCTGGTGTTCTATAAGAAATTCGGTGTCATTGCGACCACAGCGTTGATTGCAAACTTAATCTTAATCATCGGGATCATGTCTCTGTTGCCGGGTGCGACCTTGACTATGCCGGGTATTGCCGGGATTGTCTTGACCCTAGCCGTAGCGGTTGATGCCAACGTATTGATTAACGAACGGATTAAGGAAGAGCTACGTAACGGGCGGACAGTACAACAGGCGATTCACGAAGGTTATCGTGGCGCGTTCTCCAGTATTGTCGATGCTAACGTGACAACGCTTATTACGGCTATCATTCTCTATGCTGTGGGTACTGGCTCTATTAAAGGGTTTGCGATTACGACAGCGATTGGGGTGGCAACCTCCATGTTTACGGCGATTGTAGGAACACGAGCGATTGTGAACCTGCTTTACGGCGGTAAACGTATCAACAAGCTGTCGATCTAAGGAGCCTGTTGTGGCACAAGAATATAGTATTGAACAACTCAACTATGGCCGTAAGGTGCATGATTTCATGCGCTGGGACAAGTTAGCTTTTACCCTGTCAGCGCTACTGTTGATTGCTTCTGCCATCATTATTGGTGTGCGTGGCTTTAACTGGGGACTGGATTTTACCGGCGGGACGGTGATTGAGATTACGCTAGAAAAACCCGGTGAATTGGATGTAATGCGTTCAGCTTTACAACATGCCGGCTTCAGCGATCCTCAAGTCCAAAATTTCGGTAGCAGCCGTGAAGTGATGGTGCGCTTATCCCCGCATGATGGCAATGCAGGACAAGAGCTGGGAACCAAAGTTGTTAGCGAGATCAACCAAGCGACCCAGCAGACCGCAGTGGTTAAACGTATTGAATTCGTTGGACCGAGCGTTGGTAGCGACCTGGCACAGGCCGGCGCACTCGCACTGCTGGCTGCCTTGATCTGTATCTTGATCTATGTGGGCTTTCGTTTTGAATGGCGTCTTGCACTGGGGGCAGTATTAGCCTTGGCGCACGACGTTGTCATTACGATGGGTGTGTTATCACTGTTCCATATTGAGGTCGATTTAACGATCATCGCGTCCCTGATGTCAGTGATCGGTTACTCGTTAAACGATAGCATCGTTGTTTCTGACCGGATCCGTGAAAACTTCCGTAAGATCCGTCGTGGCTCGCCTTACGATATCGTCAATATTTCTCTGACTCAGACATTGAGCCGGACATTGATGACCTCGGCGACCACCTTGGTGGTGGTGTTGATGCTGTTTATCTTCGGTGGTGAGCTGTTACGTGGCTTCTCACTGACGATGTTAATTGGTGTCGCCATCGGTACTATCTCTTCTATCTACGTCGCGTCAGCATTGGCGTTGAAACTCGGTATGAAGCGCGAACATATGTTAGTGCAGAAAGTCGAGAAAGAAGGGGCAGACCAGCCACGCATTCAATAGAAATCGCGGCAATAAAAAAGGGACATGATAATGTCCCTTTTTTTATGCTAAACGCTAAATGAATTATTGCAGAAAGGCAGGCTGCTTCGCTTCGTAATCCCCTATCGATGCTTCATGCTGCAGCGTAAGGCCAATACTGTCTAAGCCGTTTAACATGCAGTGACGACGGAAACTGTCCAGTTCGAAAGTATAAACTTTATCGCCTGCCTGAATCGTCATCGCTTCTAAATCAACAGTAAAATTAATGCCAGGATGTTGCTCAACAAGTTGGAACAGCTCGTCAATCTGTGCTTCGCTTAATTTGACCAAGAGCAGTTGGTTATTGAAGCTATTGCTATAGAAAATATCAGCGAAAGAGGGCGCTATCACCACACGAAAACCGAAGTCGGTTAAGGCCCACGGTGCATGCTCACGCGACGAGCCACAGCCGAAGTTTTCACGGGTCAGTAAAATACTGGTGCCCTGATACAGAGGCTTATTTAGGACGAAATCTGGATTAGGAATTTTGCCCGCATCATCGATAAAGCGCCAATCATTAAACAGATGCTGACCAAAACCTGTACGGGTAACTTTCTGTAGAAACTGTTTTGGAATGATCGCATCCGTATCGACATTGGCCGCATCTAAAGGCGCAACCAGTCCGGTATGTTGAGTAAATTTAATTGCCATGATGCAGATCCTCAGTTCAAGGTACGGATGTCAGTGAAGCGACCGGTAACGGCGGCTGCGGCCGCCATGGCGGGACTGACTAAGTGAGTCCGTCCACCACGTCCTTGACGCCCTTCAAAGTTACGGTTACTGGTTGATGCACAACGTTCTCCTGCATTCAGGCGGTCGTTGTTCATGGCTAAGCACATTGAACAGCCCGGTAAACGCCATTCAAATCCCGCTTCTAGAAAGATTTTATCTAAGCCTTCTTCTTCAGCCTGTGCTTTAACCGGTCCAGAGCCTGGGACCACCATAGCAACGATACCCGGTGCCACTTTACGCCCTTTGGCAATCGCTGCCGCGGCGCGTAAGTCTTCAATTCGCGAGTTAGTGCAAGAACCGATAAAGACTTTGTCGATTGCGACATCCGTTAAGCGGATACCTCCTTCAAGGCCCATATAGGCTAACGCTTTCTCCGCTGAAGCGCGTTCGACCGGGTCACTGAACTCTTCTGGACGTGGGATAGGCTGATCAACAGCGATAACTTGCCCTGGGTTGGTTCCCCAAGTGACTTGTGGCGCGATATCTGCCGCATCCAAGGTAACGACAGCGTCAAACTCGGCGTTATCATCAGATTTTAAGGTTTTCCAGTAAGCAACGGCTTCATCCCATTGCTCGCCTTTCGGCGCAAACTGACGGCCTTTTAAGTATTCAAAGGTTGTCTCATCCGGCGCGACCAAGCCCGCTTTAGCCCCTAACTCAATGGCCATATTACACAGCGTCATACGACCTTCCATGCTTAGCGCTTCGATCGCTGCACCACAGAATTCGACAACATAACCGGTGCCTCCGGCGCTGCCGGTTTTGCCGATAATGGCGAGTACGATATCTTTCGCTGAGATACCGCCAATGGCAGAACCCGTGACCTCGATCTTCATCGTTTTTGCCCGACCTTGTTTTAAGGTTTGGGTCGCCATCACGTGCTCAACTTCTGATGTACCAATACCGAATGCTAAGGCACCAAAGGCTCCGTGGGTGGCGGTATGCGAGTCACCGCAGACAATGGTCATCCCCGGTAAGGTAATCCCTTGTTCTGGACCGATAACGTGAACGATACCTTGGAAGGGGTGATTTAAGTCGTACAGACTGACTCCAAACTCGGCACAGTTCTTGATCAGCTCTTGCATCTGGATACGTGCCATCTCACCGGACGCGTTAATATCCCGTGTCTCTGTCGAGACGTTATGGTCCATCGTCGCGAAAGTTTTTGATGGCTGACGCAATTGACGGCCGTGGGCGCGTAGCCCGTCAAAGGCTTGTGGTGAGGTCACTTCGTGAACTAAGTGACGGTCAATGTACAGGATAGGCGTCTCTTGTGGCGCCTCGTAAACGACATGTGCATCAAATAACTTCTGGTATAATGTTTTGCTCATTTTATTATTTTTCCTCGGCAATATACCGGGCAATGATATTACCCATCTCATCAGTACTAACTGCTTGACCGTCACCGGCTAAGTCATGAGTACGGTGTCCCGCAGCCAGCGCCTTACTGATTGCGTTTTCGATCGCTTCCGCCGCGTCACCTTGTTGTAAGCTATAACGCAGTAACAAGGCTAGTGATAAAATTTGTGCAATTGGGTTAGCGATATTTTTTCCGGCGATATCGGGAGCCGATCCGCCTGCGGGTTCGTATAGTCCGAATCCTTCTTCATTCAGACTGGCAGAAGGCAGCATGCCCATCGAACCGGTAATCATTGCACACTCATCAGACAGAATATCGCCGAATAAGTTGGAACATAACAGTACGTCGAATTGAGAAGGATCCTTGATCAGCT
The DNA here is from genome assembly GCF_022602565.1 of Rosenbergiella metrosideri. Lineage (GTDB taxonomy): Bacteria > Pseudomonadota > Gammaproteobacteria > Enterobacterales > Enterobacteriaceae > Rosenbergiella > Rosenbergiella metrosideri. The sequence continues at coordinate 106,837 of NZ_JALBCV010000009.1, read as the reverse complement.
GCATCGTGGCGTTATCGATATAGATGTGTGATAACTCGACGTCTGGATACTCTTTTGCAATTTCAGTGACCGTTTCACGCCATAAAATCGACGATTGCAGTACGTTCGCTTTATCGACGGAGGTGACTTTATGGCGACGTTTACCCGCTGACTCGAACGCTAAGCGAGCGATACGCTCGATCTCATAGCGGTGATAAATTTCGGTATCGAAAGCGCGCAGCTGATCGCCACTGCCTTCACGGCCTTTCGGTTGACCGAAGTAGATACCACCTGTTAATTCACGGACACATAAAATATCAAATCCCCGTGCGGCAATATCGCTGCGCAGAGGGCAATAAGCCTCTAATCCTTTATACAGGGCTGCAGGGCGCAAGTTACTGAACAGTTTAAAGTGTTTACGTAAAGGAAGCAGGGCGCCACGTTCAGGTTGATCGCTGGGCGGTAAGTGTTCCCATTTAGGCCCTCCGACAGAACCAAACAGAATGGCATCTGCTTGTTCGCAGCCTGCTACCGTGGCAGCAGGAAGCGGAGAACCATGGTTATCGATGGCAATACCGCCGACATCAAAATGCTGAGTGTTGATCTGAAAGCCAAAACGCTGGCTGACCGCAGCCAAGACTTTTTCAGCCTGGGCCATCACTTCTGGACCGATTCCATCACCGGGTAAAACCGCAACATTATACTGAGTCGACATAATTACACTGTTTCCTTAATTTCAGTCTGAGACTTACGCTTTAATTCTTGCTCGACCTGACGTGCACGCCAAATCGTGTTTAATGCATTCACCATCGCCTTCGCGGAAGACTCCACGATATCGGTAGCTAAGCCAATGCCATGGAATTTACGGTCGTTATATTTCACGACGATGTCCACTTGGCCCAGTGCATTCTCCCCTTGGCCTTTGGCGGTTAATTTATAATTGACTAACTCGATCTCTAATCCCGAGATGCGGTTGATTGCTTGGTAAACTGCATCAACAGGACCGTTACCGGTGGCAGCTTCTTCTTTGATTTCAGCGCCTACCGCTAATTTTACTGATGCGGTCGCCGTGATACTTGCCCCAGACTGTACCGTGAAGTCATGCAGTACGAAGTGATCGCTCTCATCGGCTTGATTATTAATGAAAGCTAACGCCTCCAAATCGTAATCGAATACTTGGCCTTTCTTATCGGCTAATTTTAAGAATGCCTCATATAGGGTATCTAAATTGTAATCTTGTTCTTGATAACCCATTTCAGCCATACGGTGTTTTACTGCCGCGCGGCCAGAACGTGAGGTCAGGTTCAATTGAACTTGGTGTAAGCCGATCGATTCTGGCGTTAAGATTTCGTAGTTTTCACGGTTTTTCAACACGCCATCTTGGTGAATCCCTGAGGAGTGAGCAAAGGCGTTGCTACCCACCACGGCTTTATTCGCAGGGATAGGCATATTACAAATCTGGCTAACAATCTGGCTGGTACGGTAAATTTCTTGGTGATTAATGCCGGTATGGACGTTCATCATGGCATGGCGCGTTTTAATCGCCATAATCACTTCTTCTAAAGCACAGTTACCTGCGCGTTCGCCTAAGCCATTTAAGGTCCCTTCAACCTGACGCGCGCCAGCCGTCACGGCGGCCATTGCGTTGCCGACGGCCATACCTAAGTCATCGTGAGTGTGAACAGATAAGATGGCCTTATCGATGTTCGGGACACGTTGGATTAATGAAGAGATGATGTTGGCGTATTCGTGCGGCAGGGTATAGCCGACGGTATCAGGAATATTAATGGTGCGGGCACCGGCATTGATGGCGGCTTCTACGACACGACATAAATCGTCAATTGGGGTACGGCCACCATCTTCACAGGAAAACTCGACATCATCAGTATAGTTGCGTGCACGGCGAATCATGTATTCCGCACGCTCAATTACCTCTGGCAGGGTCGAGCGCAATTTGGTTTCAATGTGCATCGGGGAGGTGGCTAAAAAGGTGTGAATACGAAAAGCATCAGCCACTTTTAAGGATTCGTATGCCGCGTCGATATCTTTTTCGACACAACGGGCTAAGGCGCAAACTCGGCTATTTTTGATGGTACGGGCAATGGTTTGGACCGATTCGAAGTCACCGGGAGAGGAGACAGGGAAACCCACTTCCATTACGTCGATTTTCATCCGCTCTAAAGCCAGCGCGATCTGTAACTTATCTTTAACGCTTAAACTCGCCTGTAATGCTTGCTCACCGTCGCGTAATGTTGTGTCGAAGATAATGACTTGCTGGCTCATAATTTGCTTCCTTAAATTCTTATATTTGATGGCCTTAGCGCATAAAAAAACCCGCGCTGTTCGGCGCGGGTTTTTCAGTTCTTTCAGGCTTTAATCTTTATTCGTTTTCGCCCACAGAACAACCGCGCTGATATTTAGCGAGGAGGAGGAGTTCTGTGAGTGCAGTGAAACGAATCATTATTAAAGCCTATAGAATCTGTGTGTCCTTATATTGGTACGTGAATTGGCGGGGCATGTCAACGAAAAATTAACTAGGTCGCGAATAGGCGAGTCACCGTTAAGCTAGCGGAATATTAATCTTTCATTGGGATTTTTAACTTTATGATTTATATATATTAATCCCATATAAATGATTTTATGATAGATGATTGTTCTGCATTAATGTTCATGTGTGGGGATTTAGTTTGCTGTAATAATCTTATGCGATATAGCTGACTTAACTTAATTGAAGATGTCTCTGCTGAAATATTTTCTTTATTTTTCGCTGACTGGCGTGTATCAAACTCTATCTGATTAATTGTTTAGTTTTTTTATTAGGTCGATAACGAAAATTCTAGAATAATTCTCTATTCATTTCGCGGGTAAATTTTTTTCATTTATTTTCCCTGCCGGGAATTTAAGCGGTATGTTAACGTAAGAAAGCTTCCACTCAGTAAAAAATAAAATGATCGACCCTTCTGGGGAGTGGAGCTGGCAAGCGTAGATTTTCTTATCACTGTGACAGTAATCAGTTGTATGAGTGTGAAGCCGGAGGCAGTAATGCAGATGTTGTCAGGAGCAGAAATGGTCATTCAGTCACTGATTGATCAAGGCGTAAAACAGGTGTTCGGTTATCCCGGTGGAGCGGTACTGGATATTTATGATGCGATCCAAACAGTGGGTGGCGTCGACCATATATTAGTGCGTCATGAGCAAGCTGCAGTGCATATGGCTGACGCCGTGGCGCGTGCAACAGGCGAAGCTGGGGTGGTGCTCGTTACATCTGGCCCTGGCGCAACCAATGCTATTACCGGAATTGCGACGGCCTATATGGACTCGATTCCGATGGTTGTCCTCTCCGGACAAGTCGCGTCCTCCTTAATCGGCAGCGATGCGTTTCAAGAGTGCGACATGATTGGTATTTCGAGACCGATCGTTAAACACAGCTTCCTGGTCAAACGTACCGAAGATATTCCTGAGATGATCAAGAAAGCGTTCTGGTTAGCCTCAACCGGGCGTCCGGGACCGGTAGTCATCGATCTCCCTAAAGATATCCTGAATCCTGCGGTGAAACTCCCCTATCACTGGCCAGAAAGCGTAAGCCTACGCTCTTACAATCCTACGGTGCAAGGGCACAAAGGGCAGATTAAACGTGCGCTAAACACGCTGCTGGCGGCAAAGCAGGCCGTGATTTATGCCGGTGGCGGGGTGATTACCGCTCATGCAGAATCGGCGTTAAAAACGCTGGCCGAAACATTGCAATTACCGGTTACCACGACACTAATGGGATTAGGCTGTTTCCCTGGAACACATCCACAAAGTGTCGGCATGTTGGGAATGCATGGGACCTATGAGGCAAATATGACCATGCACAATGCAGACGTCATCTTTGCGGTAGGTGTGCGTTTCGATGACCGGACGACCAATAATATTGCCAAGTATTGTCCGGATGCCACGGTGATCCATATCGATATCGATCCAGCATCGATTTCGAAAACCGTTAATGCGGATGTTCCTGTTGTCGGCGATGCCCGTCAAGTACTGGAACAGATGGTCGAATTACTCGATAAAACACCGCCTCCTTCTGCCACACTGAGTGCTGAATGGTGGGCGAAGATCGATCAGTGGCGTGCACGTAATTGTCTCGCTTACTCCACGGAAGGCGAAAAAATCAAACCACAAGCGGCTATTCGTACCTTATGGAAGTTAACCAAAGGGCAAGCCTACGTCGCGTCGGATGTGGGTCAACACCAGATGTTTACCGCATTACATTATCCGTTCGACCACTCACGGCGTTGGATCAATTCCGGCGGTCTTGGCACGATGGGCTTTGGCCTACCCGCGGCATTGGGCGTGAAGTTATGCTTACCCGATGAGACGGTCGTTTGTGTGACGGGAGATGGCAGTATTCAGATGAATATCCAGGAGTTGTCTACCGCGTTACAGTATGAATTACCTATTTTAGTCCTGAACCTGAATAACCGTTACTTGGGTATGGTTAAGCAGTGGCAGGATATGATCTACTCCGGGCGTCACTCACACTCTTACATGAAATCTTTACCGAACTTCGTCAAAATTGCCGAAGCATATGGTCATGTAGGGATTGCGATTAACTCTCCGGATGAGCTGGAAGCTAAGCTGCAACAGGCATTGGACTTGGTAGCAAAAGGTCGTTTGGTGTTTGTTGATGTGATGGTGGATGGGAGTGAGCACGTATACCCGATGTTGGTTCGCGGCGCTGGAATGAACGAGATGTGGTTAAGCAAGACGGAAAGGAGCGAATAATGCGCCGGATATTGTCAGTGTTACTTGAAAATGAGTCTGGGGCGTTATCGAGAGTGGTCGGCCTCTTCTCTCAACGCGGCTATAACATCGAAAGCTTAGCCGTGGCACCTACCGAAGATCCAACGCTATCGCGCATTACGATCCAAACCATCGGCGATGAGAAAGTGTTGGAACAGATCGAGAAGCAACTCCATAAACTGGTTGATGTATTACGGGTCAACGAGCTGGGTCAGTCAGCGTTCGTCGAGCGTGAAGTTATGCTGGTCAAAATTATCGCGGAAGAGGCTGCGCGTGAAGAGATCAAACGTTGTGCCGATATTTTTCGTGGCCAAATTGTCGATGTGAGCCCGCGTTTCTATACCGTACAGCTAGTAGGGAGTGCAGAAAAACTGGATGCATTCTTAACGGCGGTACGCGCGGTGACCGAGATTGCAGAAGTGGTCCGTTCGGGCGTTATCGGTATTTCACGCGGTGATAAAACCCTCAATTAATCCTCGTTAAGGGAAAGACTGATAAGGTCTTTCCCTGTCACACCTGTTGCCTGCTACCAACTGGATAAGGTATATAGTCTTAGGGCCTTAATACGAGTTTCCTAAGTAGGTAGTGAAGAGCGAGGGCAGGGTGAAACTAGACGAAATTGCACGATTGGCGGGGGTTTCTAGAACTACCGCGAGTTACGTTATCAATGGTAAGGCTAAACAGCATCGCGTCAGCGATAAGACCGTTGAAAAAGTCATGGCGGTTGTGCGGGAGCATAACTATCATCCCAATGCGGTGGCTGCTGGCCTGCGAGCAGGAAAAACACGTTCTATCGGGCTGGTCATTCCTGATCTTGAAAACACCAGTTATACGCGTATTGCGAAGCATCTTGAACGCCACGCACGTCATCAAGGCTACCAATTGCTTATCGCCTGCTCGGAGGATCAACCGGACAACGAAATGCGCTGTATAGAACATCTTTTACAACGCAAGATCGATGCTCTTATTGTTTCAACATCTCTCCCTGCCCAGCATCCCTTTTATCAACGTTGTGCTGAACGCCAATTACCCGTGATTGCGTTAGACCGACCTTTAGATCAGCGGTTATTTAGTAGCGTGGTTGGCGCAGATCGCGAAGATGCCTTTGCCTTAGCCCAAGCACAACGTCAGCAATCGATTGATAATATTCTTTTCTTTGGCGCGCTCCCTGAGTTATCGGTGAGTTTTTTACGGGAGCAGGGTTTCCGAGAGGCGTGGAGCGAGGACGCTCGCCAACCGCAATTCTTGTACAGTGATAGCTTTGACCGTCAACGTGCAGCACAACAATTTACCGCCTATCTGCAACAACATCGCTTACCCGCCGCGATCTTCACCACATCGTTTGCGTTACTCCAAGGCGTTATGGATGCCTGCCTATCGACACTTGGCGAGCTTCCCTCGACTCTCTCAATCGCTACCTTCGGTGATCATGAGCTTTTAGACTTTCTTGCTTGTCCTGTGCTATCTGCAGGTCAGCGTCATCAAGATATTGCTGAGTGCGTACTAGCATTAGTCTTAAAAACCCTTGAACTGAATGAGGATCGAGAATTAGGGATTACCACCATTTCTCGGCATCTGCATGCTCGGGGAGCATTGGTCCGTACGACGCATTCATAGTGAACCCCAGTACAAGGGTTAAAATTATTGTATAATCATCGGCTGAAGTGGCTGAGATCCTAGTTTTTACAAAGTATCTCTTCAAATATGGATTATTCCGTATCGTTGATATGTCTTGCGCTATAAATCATTGAGTTAGCTGAATCCCTGCCTAGAAATACGATTTTTCACTATAAAAAAAGCCAGAGATAACAGGAAATATTCCGTGGCAACAGTCAAAGCCGCTTGACAAGCTTTTCCTCCGCTCCGTAAACTCGCTTTGTGGGAAAATGTGGGGCAAAGTGGTGTTTTTTTCCAAATATAAGGGCTTATCATGTTCCGTGGGGCCAACCCTGTAAATATAGACAGTAAAGGACGCTTTGCGATGCCCGTGCGCTATCGTGAACAACTCTATGCACTGTCTGAAGGGAACATGGTCTGCACGATTGATATTCATCAACCTTGTTTACTGCTTTATCCCTTACCGGAATGGGAACGGATTGAGCGTAAATTAGCGAATCTCTCTTCGATGAATCCAGCCGAACGACGTATACAGCGATTACTGCTGGGGCATGCGACAGAAGGGCAGCTTGATGCTGCGGGACGGTTGCTATTAACCGCTCCCTTACGCACTCACGCCACATTAACCAAACACATTATGTTGGTCGGCCAATACAATAAATTTGAGCTTTGGGACGAACAGACTTGGTATGACCAAGTCAAGCAAGACATTGAGGCTGAGCAACATGCTCAGGGTGTATTATCTGAGCGTTTGCAGGACTTATCGTTATAATGACGTCTGACAATTTTAAACATACTACCGTACTGCTCGACGATGCCGTCAGCGGGTTAAACATTCAGCCAGAAGGTATCTATATTGATGGTACCTTTGGTCGCGGAGGACACTCCCGACTCATCCTTTCTCAACTGGGTGAAAAGGGGCGTTTGATCGCTATCGATCGTGATCCACAAGCCATCGCGGCAGCCGAGCAAATCGACGACCCACGCTTCTCAATTATTCACGGCCCTTTCTCGCAGTTGGGTGACTACGTAGAGTCTTTAGGGCTGGTGGGAAAAATCGATGGGATTTTGCTCGATCTTGGTGTCTCATCCCCACAACTTGATGACGCTGAACGTGGATTTTCCTTTATGCGTGATGGACCATTGGACATGCGAATGGACCCTTCACAGGGGGAGTCTGCGGCACAATGGTTGATGCGTGCCGCCGAAGAAGATATTGCTTTTGTTATCAAAACCTATGGTGAAGAAAAATTCGGGAAACGTATTGCGCGCGCTATCGTCGAGCGTAATCGCTTAGCACCGATGACGCGGACCAAAGAGTTAGCCGAGGTCATTGCCGCGGCGATGCCGGTTAAAGACAAGCATAAGCACCCTGCGACCCGAAGTTTTCAAGCGATACGTATCTGGATTAATAGCGAGTTAGAAGAGATCGAGCGAGCCTTAGCTTCTTCTATCAAAGCGCTAGCCCCAAAAGGGCGACTGTCGATTATCAGTTTCCACTCTCTTGAAGACCGTTTAGTGAAGCGCTTTATGCGTACCCATAGCCGCGGCGTACAAGTGCCAGCAGGGGTACCCATGACTGAGGCGCAAATACAGGCGCTGGGGGGAAGGGAACTTCGCTCGCTCGGTAAATCGGTACCAGGCCCGGCAGAAGTGGCCGAGAACCCTCGTGCACGTAGCTCGGTTTTACGCATCGCAGAAAGGAGTGAAGCGTGATCAATAATGAGCGTCATAGCTTACCCGCCGTTATCGGCGGGGATCTATTACGGCATGGAAAACTCCCCATTATCCTTCTTATCTCCGTGTTAGTGACTTCCATTATGGTGGTGATTACTACTCAAAAAACACGGCTACTGACGGCACAACGCGAACAGATGGTGTTAGAGAAAGACTCGCTAGATATCGAATGGCGAAATTTGATCCTTGAAGAAAATGCCTTAGGGGATCACAGCCGTGTCGAGCGTTTAGCCGTCGAAAAACTGCATATGCAGCACGTGGACCCTTCTCAGGAACATATAGTGGTTCAACCATAGGGATAGAAAACTGATGGCCGGCGCAAAGAAAACGCTGAAAACAAAAAAGCAAGAAATCAAAGCCAACTTCATTCGTTGGCGTTTTGCATTGTTATGCGGCGGAATTCTGCTGGCGTTGGTCGGCCTACTTTCTCGTGTCGCATGGCTGCAAGTGGTGAAACCTGAGCGCTTGGTGAAAGAGGGCGATATGCGCTCGTTACGCGTGCAATCTGTTCCGAGTTCACGCGGCATGATCAGCGATCGTAATGGCCGACCGCTCGCGGTGAGCGTTCCAGTCAGCGCGATATGGGCCGATCCAAAAGAGGTGAATGCCCACGGTGGTATTGGTTACGATAATCGCTGGAAAGCGTTGGCTGACGCCCTGTCGCTGTCTCTTGATCAACTCTCCTCACGGATAAATGCCAACCCCAAAGGCCGCTTTGTGTATCTTGCCCGACAAGTGAACCCAGCGGTTAGTAGCTATATTCAGAAATTGAAGTTACCGGGGATTAACTTACGTGAGGAGTCCCGCCGCTACTATCCAGCAGGGCAGGTGGCTGCGCATTTGATTGGCTTTACCAATATTGATGGTCAAGGGATCGAAGGCGTCGAAAAAAGCTTTGATAAATGGCTAACGGGAACACCTGGCGCACGTATTGTGCGTAAAGATCGTCAAGGTCGGGTGATTGAAGATATTTCGTCGACCGATAGCCGTGTGGCGCATAACCTGACCCTAAGTATTGATGAGCGGCTACAGGCGCAAGTCTATCGCGAGCTGAATAATGCCGTAGCGTTTAACAAAGCGGAATCAGGAACGGCTGTTCTCGTCGACGTAAACACGGGGGAAGTGCTCGCAATGGCAAACAGCCCAGCCTACAACCCAAATAATCTCAGTAATACCCCGCGTGAAACCATCCGTAACCGTGCGATTACCGATATTTTCGAGCCAGGATCAACTGTAAAACCGATGGTAGTGATGACAGCCCTCAAGCGGGGAGTGGTGCATCCTAGCAGTGTATTAAATACCGTACCCTATCGGATTAATGGCCATGAAATCAAAGATGTCGCTCGTTATAATGAATTAACCTTGACGGGTGTGCTACAGAAGTCGAGTAACGTTGGGGTATCCCGTTTGGCCTTGGCCATGCCATCTTCTGCACTGGTCGAAACCTATTCCCACTTCGGATTAGGGCAGCCGACCAATCTTGGATTAGTGGGCGAAAGTAAAGGTATTTATCCGCATAAACAGCGCTGGTCTGATATCGAACGTGCGACGTTCTCCTTTGGCTATGGATTGATGGTGACGCCGCTACAACTGGCTCGCGTCTATGCCACTATCGGCAGTTATGGTATTGCTCGCCCGCTATCGATCACCAAAGTTTCCCCCCCCGTTGCCGGAACACGTGTCTTTGATGAGGCGACCGTTAAGACGGTGGTTCATATGATGGAAAGTGTGGCACTCCCCGGGGGCGGGGGCGTCAAAGCAGCCATTAAAGGCTATCGGATTGCGATTAAGACTGGTACCGCCAAAAAGGTTGGCCCAGATGGCCATTATGTGAACAAGTATATTGCGTATACCGCCGGGGTTGCTCCAGCCAGCCGCCCTCGATTTGCCTTAGTCGTGGTCATTAACGATCCACAAGGTGGAAAATATTACGGCGGGGCTGTCTCGGCACCGGTATTCGGCGCCATCATGGGCGGGGTATTACGTACAATGAATGTTGAGCCAGATGCCCTGGCAACAGAAAATAAAGAACTGACCAGCGAGGGATCAAGTGACCGATCGTAACCTACAAGAGGTGTTAGCACCTTGGGTACCTAACGCTCCTGCACTAATGCTCAAGGCGATGACGCTTGATAGTCGTAATGTTAAGGCTAGCGATCTTTTTATCGCTGTCGTCGGTCACAATGTGGATGGACGAAAATATATTTCCCAAGCGATTGCTCAAGGCGCTGCAGCGGTGGTCGCCGATGCACAAGATGTTGCGAAAGATGGCGAAATCCGTGAAGTCGAAGGGGTTCTGGTCATCTATCTCGCCCAATTATCGGAACGCTTATCTGCGCTAGCGGGAAGGTTTTATTGTCGACCAGTCGACGCTATGAGAATTGTTGGCGTGACGGGAACGAATGGTAAAACCACAATTACGCAGCTGCTGACACAGTGGGTGACCTTACTGGGTGAATCCAGCGCGGTAATGGGAACTGTCGGAAATGGCCTGTATGGGCAGCTGGTCGAGAGCGAAAATACTACTGGCTCGGCGATCGATATACAGAGAACGCTCGCAGAGTTTTCCGCGCAGCATGTCAGCTTAACCGCGATGGAGATTTCATCTCATGGCTTAGTGCAGCATCGGGTCGCGGCGCTCCCTTTCTCCGCGGCAATCTTCACTAATCTAAGTCGTGATCACCTTGATTACCACGGCGATATGGAAAGCTACGCAGCCGCGAAATTATCGCTCTTTACGGAGCATCAGGTTGGCGTCAGCATTATTAATGCTGATGATGAGATAGGCCAGCAATGGCTAACTCAGCTGACGGATGCGGTTGCCGTGAGTGCGCGTGGACTTAGCCTATCTCAACGCCATGGTCTGTGGCTAACGGCTACGGCAATCACCTATCATGAAGAGGGGGTAGCGATTCAATTCGACTCCGCATGGGGCTCAGGCGAATGTGTCAGCGCGTTAATCGGCGAATTCAATGTCAGTAATGTATTATTAGCCTTGGCTACCCTGTTGGCGTTGGGATATCCCTTAGCGCAATTAGTCGGCACGGCATCTCGACTGTCACCCGTCTGCGGGCGGATGGAAGTCTTTAAACAGCCTGGACATGCTGTTGCCGTGGTGGATTATGCCCATACCCCCGATGCCCTGCAAAAGGCCTTAGAAGCGGCGCGCCGGCACTGCCAAGGCCAACTCTGGTGCATCTTCGGTTGCGGCGGAGACCGAGACCGAGGAAAACGTCCGCTGATGGGGGCGATAGCCGAAGAATTCGCCGACCGGGTCGTGATCACCGATGATAATCCACGCAGCGAAAATCCTGCCGCGATAACTCAAGACATTCTGTCTGGATTAATAGATGCAAGCCATGCACAAGTGATTGCCGGCCGCGCTCAGGCTATCGCCAACGTCTTTCAACAGGCTACAGAACAAGACATCGTATTGATTGCTGGAAAAGGCCATGAAGATTATCAGATTATTGGTCATCAGCGACTTGATTATTCAGACCGTGCGACGGTCGCAACTTTATTAGGAACGATGGCATGATCCCAGTAACGAGTAAACAACTCGCGCTGATCACTGCAGGTGAGCAAGTGGGTAGAGACGTTACGCTGAGTCATATCACTACCGATACGCGTGAGATTGTCGAAGGTAGCTTATTCGTGGCATTAATCGGTGAACGATTTGATGCACACCAGTTTGCGGAGCAAGCCATCAACGCGGGGGCCAGTGCGCTTCTGGTAAGCCGTCGATTAGATATTGCTGCTACGCAAATCGTGGTAGAGGATACACGAATTGCCTTCGGTAAAATCGGTGGCTGGGTACGTGAAAACGTCCCAGCGAGAGTCGTTGGTCTGACCGGCTCATCCGGGAAAACGTCGGTGAAAGAGATGACTGCTGCGATCTTGAAACAGTGTGGCGAAACGCTCTACACCGCAGGAAATCTTAACAATGATTTCGGTGTGCCGATGACCCTTTTACGGCTCACACCGGAGCATCGCTTTGCGGTGATCGAGATGGGGGCAAATCATCAAGGTGAAATTGCCTACACCACGCATTTAGTGAAGCCAGAGGTAGCGCTAGTCAATAACCTAGCCGCCGCACACTTAGAAGGTTTCGGGTCAATAGCAGGTGTAGCGAAAGCCAAAGGTGAAATCTTCCAAGGCTTACCGCCGCAAGGTATTGCGATTCTCAATGCAGAGAGTAATGACCGCGATAATTGGCAACCCGTATTGGCGGATAAACGCGTTCTCACCTTTTCTTCTGCAGAGCAGGGGAGGGATGATTATTACGTCACCGATGTCAACTTCACGGTAGAGGGTACCCGCTTTTGTTTACATACGCCTCAGGGCGCTTGTCAGGTACTTCTGCCGCTCCCTGGGCAGCACAATATTGCTAACGCACTCGCTGCTGCAGCACTGTCGCAATCCGTCGGCGCATCGTTGGACGCAATCAAACAGGGCCTTGCGACATTAACCGCTGTGCCTGGCCGACTCTATCCGATCCAATTATCGCAATCGGTACTGTTACTCGATGACTCCTATAACGCAAACGTGGGATCGATGACTGCAGCAGCGCAGGTGTTGGCCTCGATGCCGGGCTACCGGATCATGATTGCGGGAGATATGGGAGAACTAGGGAGTGATACCGAGTCTTGCCACCGTCAAGTCGGTAAAGCACTGCATGACGCTGGCGTCGATAAAGTGTTGACCGTGGGGCAATATAGCCAGTGGATCGCGCAAGAGAGCCAAGTTGGAGAAATCTTCGCCAGCAAGTTGGCGCTAACAGAGCGGGCGCGTGAATTAATTCAGGAACATCAGGTTGTGACGCTATTAGTGAAAGGATCACGCAGTGCTGCAATGGAAGAAATCGTTATGTCATTACAGGAGAAAGACGCATGTTAGTTTGGCTAGCCGAGCATCTGGCTAAATTTTATTCAGGATTTAACGTCTTCTCGTATTTGACGTTTCGCGCCATTGTCAGTTTATTAACGGCTTTATTTATCTCATTATGGATGGGGCCACGGCTCATTGCTTGGCTGCAGAAATTACAGATCGGCCAAGTCGTTCGCAACGATGGACCTGAGTCACACTTCAGTAAGCGTGGGACGCCGACCATGGGGGGGATAATGATCCTGACCTCCATTACCATTTCGGTACTGTTATGGGCTTACCCTTCTAACCCCTACGTATGGTGTGTGCTAGTGGTACTCATTGGCTACGGCATCGTGGGCTTTGTCGATGATTATCGTAAAGTTGTCCGTAAAGATACCAAAGGCCTGATCGCCCGTTGGAAGTATTTCTGGCAATCCGTGATTGCGCTAGGGGTGGCTTTTGCCCTTTATGCAATTGGCAAAGATACGCCCGCGACACAATTAGTGGTTCCTTTCTTCAAAGATATTATGCCGCAGTTAGGTCTGCTCTATCTATTCCTGACCTACTTTGTGATCGTTGGCACCAGTAATGCCGTCAATCTGACCGATGGACTGGACGGCTTAGCGATTATGCCAACGGTATTTGTCGCAGCCGGATTTGGGCTAGTCGCTTGGGCAACGGGTAACGTGAACTTTGCGGACTATCTGCATATCCCTTATCTGCGCCATGCGGGCGAGTTAGTGATTGTCTGTACGGCGATTGTCGGCGCGGGACTTGGCTTCTTATGGTTCAACACTTACCCAGCGCAAGTGTTTATGGGTGATGTCGGGTCGTTGGCGCTCGGTGGCGCATTAGGCACCATTGCCGTTTTACTGCGTCAAGAGTTCTTACTGGTCATTATGGGCGGTGTATTTGTGGTCGAAACGCTGTCAGTGATTTTACAGGTAGGCTCGTTCAAATTACGTGGGCAGCGTATCTTCCGCATGGCACCTATCCACCACCATTACGAGTTAAAAGGCTGGCCAGAGCCGCGCGTCATTGTGCGTTTCTGGATCATTTCATTAATGTTAGTGTTGATCGGTCTCGCCACCCTGAAGGTACGTTAATTATGGCAGATTACCAAGGTAGAAAGATTGTTATCGTCGGCTTAGGCATTACTGGCCTGTCTTGTGTTGAGTTTTTCTTGGCGCGCGGCGTAGTGCCCAAGGTGATCGATTCGCGTAACAATCCTCCTGGTATCGATAAACTGCCTGAAAAGGTTGAGCGCTGGGTAGGCGACATAAATAAAGAGTGGTTAGTCGAGGCTGATCTCATCGTACTCAGTCCCGGCATAGCGCTATCACATCCCGCTATTAGCGACGCTGCGGCAGAAGGGATCGAGATAGTGGGGGACATCGAATTATTCTGTCGCGAAGCGCAGGCTCCTATCGTGGCGATCACCGGCTCGAATGGAAAAAGCACAGTCACTAGCTTAGTAGGTGAAATGTCCCGTGCGGCAGGATGGCAAACCGCAGTCGGCGGAAATATTGGTCTTCCCGCTCTGTCCTTGTTGAATCCTCAGGTTCAGCTCTATGTCCTTGAGTTATCCAGTTTTCAATTGGAGACCACTCAAAGTCTTAAAGCCAGCGCAGCCACTATTTTAAATGTGACAGAGGACCATATGGATCGTTATCCACTTGGTTTTCAACAATATCGTGCGGCGAAGCTGCGCATTTACGAGCAGGCTAAGCACTGTATCGTCAATGTTGACGATGCGATGACGATGCCGGTCCGTGGTGTCGATCGTCGTTGTATCAGCTTCGGTGTAACTTTTGGCGACTACCACCTTAATCAGCAACAGGGTCAGACTTGGTTGCGTGCCAAGGGCGAGAAAGTCCTCAATAGCGATGAAATGCACCTTACTGGCCAGCATAACCTCACTAACGCGTTAGCCGCGTTAGCGCTGGCGGAAGCCGTTGGCGTACCGCGTGCGAGCTGTTTGAAAGCCTTAACGACCTTTACGGGATTGCCGCATCGCTACCAGTTGGTCCATCGAAATGCGGGTGTTGAGTGGATCAACGACTCTAAAGCGACCAACGTTGGTAGTACCGAAGCGGCTCTTAAGGGCCTCCAGTGCCAAGGCACGTTATGGTTACTCCTTGGGGGAGATGGTAAGTCTGCCGACTTTTCACCTTTGGAGCGGTTAATACAAGGTAACAATATAAAGGTTTACTGTTTTGGCCGAGATGCGGAATTGTTGTACGCGCTACGTCCTGAAGTTTCTGTCCACGTCGACACGCTCGAGGATGCTATGCATGCGATCAGTCAGCAGGTGCAAAAAGGCGATGTTGTGTTACTTTCACCCGCCTGCGCCAGTCTCGATCAATTTAAAAACTATGAACAGCGTGGCGAACGATTTGCGGCGCTAGCGAAGGAGTTGGGCTAATGCATATCCCGGGTCTGAGGCTCTTAGGGCGCGGTGTTGCTGCGCTTTCAGAACGGATACAAGATTGGGTAATGGGATCACGGGAGAGTGATACTTCTTCTGTGGTGCTGTATGACCGGACGTTATTATGGCTAACCTTTGGGTTAGCGATCATCGGTTTTGTGATGGTAACCTCGGCATCTGTTCCGGTCGGGCAGCGGATGAACGATGACCCGTTCTATTTCGCTAAACGCGATGCTTTCTATCTGGGTCTGGGTTTCGCCATTTCACTGATTACTTTACGTTTGCCCATGTCGTTCTGGCAGAAATACAGCAATGTAATGCTGCTCCTTTCTGTTGTCATGTTGTTAGTGGTCTTAGTGGTGGGAAGCTCGGTAAACGGTGCTTCGCGGTGGATTGCATTAGGGCCATTACGTATTCAGCCTGCAGAATTCTCTAAACTCTCGCTCTTTTGTTACCTCGCCAGTTATTTGGTCAGAAAAGTGGACGAAGTACGAAGCAACCTATGGGGCTTTTTAAAACCTATGGGGGTAATGATCATTCTCGCAGTACTGCTCTTGGCACAGCCCGATTTAGGGACGGTAATCGTATTGTTCGTGACAACCTTGGCAATGTTATTTCTGGCTGGCGCTAAGCTGTGGCAATTTTTGGCGATTATCGGCTGTGGATTGTTCTCAGTTGTTTTGCTAATCATGGTTGAGCCATACCGGATGCGACGCGTCACTTCTTTCTGGAACCCTTGGGCCGATCCTTTTGGAAGCGGTTACCAGTTAACGCAATCTCTAATGGCATTTGGCCGCGGTGAGTTTTGGGGACAAGGGCTTGGTAATTCTGTACAAAAATTAGAATATCTACCTGAGGCGCATACCGACTTTATCTTTGCGATCATCGGTGAAGAACTTGGCTATTTTGGTGTGGTTCTCGCGCTATTGATGGTATTCTTTGTGGCATTTCGTGCGATGTCGATAGGACGTAGGGCGCTAGAACTCGATCAGCGTTTCGCTGGCTTTTTAGCCTGTGCAATTGGTGTTTGGTTCAGTTTCCAAGCCTTAGTTAACGTTGGTGCGGCTGCGGGTATGCTACCGACCAAAGGTCTGACCTTACCGCTTATCAGCTACGGTGGATCGAGCTTAATTATTATGTCCACAGCGATAGTCCTGTTGCTACGTATAGATTTTGAAACGCGCTTAGCGAAAGCCCATGCGGTAACCCGAGGTAATCGATGAGTAGTAAAAAACTGATGGTCATGGCGGGCGGAACGGGAGGACATGTTTTCCCAGGCTTAGCAGTAGCCCATCAATTAATGGAAGAAGGGTGGGAAGTCCGTTGGCTCGGCACCGCTGATAGGATGGAAGCTGATTTAGTGCCAAAGCATGGCATTCCGATCGATTTCATCAAAATTAATGGATTACGTGGTAAAGGTGTTAAAGCGCTTTTACAAGCCCCTTGGCGTATCTTCTCAGCCTGGCGTCAAGCGAGAAAAATTATCAAACAGTGGCAGCCTGATATTGTGTTAGGGATGGGCGGCTATGTTTCCGGTCCCGGCGGGTTAGCCGCGTGGAGTTGTGGTGTACCTGTTGTCCTGCACGAACAAAATGGGATAGCGGGCCTTACAAACCAATGGCTGTCTAAAATTGCTCGCAAGGTTATGCAAGCCTTCGCTGGGGCGTTCCCCAATGCGGAAGTGGTGGGTAACCCGGTGCGTAAAGATGTTTTGGCTCTGCCCGCACCGGATCTCCGATTCGAAGAAAGGGAAGGGCCACTCAGAGTGCTAGTGATGGGCGGGAGCCAAGGCGCGCGAATCCTGAATCAGCAACTGCCTGAAGTCGCGCAAGCGCTAGGGGAAAAAGTGACGATTTGGCACCAGACTGGTAAGGGTAACCAAGCAGAGGTTGAACAAGATTATCGTCAGCGCGGCGTCGGTCATCATAACATTACAGAATTTATCGATGATGTGGCTGAGGCCTATGCTTGGGCGGATGTGGTGGTGTGCCGTTCCGGTGCGCTAACGGTCAGCGAAATTGCGTCAGCGGGGGTCGCGGCAATCTTTGTGCCTTTCCCGCATAAAGACCGTCAACAGTATTGGAATGCGTTATCGCTTAAGAAAGCGGGGGCGGCTGTCATTTTAGAACAGCCGCAGTTTACCGCTCAAGCGGTAATAGAGTGCTTGCAACAGTGGGACCGTGAAACGCTACTGGGTTACGCCGAAAACGCACAGAAGACAGCTGTTCCGAACTCAACCCAGCGTGTCGCACAAGCCATTAAAGATATCGTTGCTCATTAATTTAGGGGTGAAGTTTTCATCCCTCGTAAGGTATAGGTAAGAAGTTATTCATGAATACTCAACAATTAGCAAAGTTACGCTCTATCGTGCCGGAAATGAGACGTGTAAAACACATCCATTTCGTGGGTATTGGTGGCGCAGGTATGGGCGGTATTGCTGAAGTGTTGGCCAATGAAGGGTATCAAATTAGTGGTTCTGATTTGGCACCTAACGCGGTAACGAAACACCTGACAGGCCTTGGCGCGACGATCTACTTCAACCATAGCCCTGAAAATATTCAAGGGGTCAGTGTGGTTGTGGTGTCTAGCGCGATTGCTGAAGATAACCCAGAGTTAGTGGCGGCAAGAGATTCCCGTATTCCGGTTATTCGTCGTGCGGAGATGCTTGCGGAATTAATGCGTTTTCGTCATGGGATCGCGATTGCTGGGACACACGGTAAAACGACAACGACCGCTATGGTTTCCAGTATTTACGCTGAGGGAGGATTGGATCCCACGTTTGTAAACGGTGGCTTAGTGAAAGCAGCCGGAACGCATGCGCGTCTAGGAAGTAGTCGCTATTTGATTGCCGAGGCGGATGAGAGCGATGCCTCCTTCTTGCATCTCCAACCGATGGTCGCGATAGTAACGAATATTGAAGCCGACCATATGGATACTTACCAAGGTGACTTCGAAAATTTAAAACAGACCTTTATTAACTTCTTACACAATCTGCCTTTCTATGGCCGTGCTGTGTTATGTGTTGATGATGAGGTGATCCGTGAATTACTGCCTGATGTCGGCCGTCAAGTGACGACTTATGGCTTCAGTGATGATGCAGATGTTCGTCTGGCAGACTATCAGCAGCAAGGTGCGACAGGGCGTTTTACCGTCTATCGTCAGGATAAGCCTGAGATGGTCGTGATGTTAAATGCCCCGGGACGCCATAATGCCCTTAACGCCGCTGCCGCCATTGCTGTGGCCACGGAAGAGGGAATTGAGGACTGCGATATCTTAGCCGCCTTGGAGAGCTTCCAAGGCACTGGGCGTCGCTTCGATGTGTTGGGCGATTACGCCACCGATAAGGTCAGCGATATCAGTGGTAGCGCTATGCTGGTGGATGATTATGGACACCATCCAACAGAAGTGGATGCGACAATCAAAGCTGCACGAGCTGGCTGGCCAGATAAGAAATTAGTGATGGTGTTTCAACCCCATCGTTACACGCGAACTCGCGACTTATTTGATGATTTTGCCAATGTCCTCTCGAATGTTGATGTATTGTTGATGCTGGATGTTTATTCTGCCGGCGAGTCGCCGATTGCTGGAGCGGATAGTCGAGCGCTGTGCCGTTCAGTTCGCTCTCGCGGAAAAGTCGATCCAATTTTGGTGACGGATCAAGACGCGTTACTGGAATTCTTGGCACCGACCCTAAGCGGTAATGATCTTGTGCTCTTACAAGGTGCTGGTACTGTGGGGCGTATTGCCCGTCAGTTGGCGGAAAACTGGGAAGTGCCCGCCTAACAGTCTAAGGGCTAATAGGATCGAACATTTAGGAGGCCTTATCTGACGTTTTGCGGCCTCCTTGAACGCATTACACGACCTTCAATGATGAGTTGTCATGCTGGAATCGATACCGAGTACAGTATGACCCTATGCTTAGTTGATCGGGGTTCAGGTCTTTATTGATTAATGCCATTGATGAAGAAAGCGACAACTTATTGGCTAATGATTACGTGATTCATCGTGTTTGACAGCGGAAAAATGATTAATCAATACTTGGTGGTTTTTTAGACGGAAATGAAGCTTAGTTGCAATAATTAGTGACAAAATATTGCCATCAATACAGATTCAGACTATTAATAAATTTTATGATTATAATGCAAAATATCTTGCTGATGAGAAACGATATTTTTCCTTCACAGCAGATTGTTGGTGAAGTGTACAATTAGCGTCATTATTCATGGTCAGACTGACCAGCCCTAGGCTGCCAAGGAAGGTAAATATGACTACTCAGCGCGATAGCAAAGGTCAATTTCAGCTGGATGAAGGGAAAACCGTACTTATTTTAAACGAGTACAACTTAATCCCATTGGCAGCTAAGCAAGCAGAAAATCAGATCACGCTGCTTGTCCAACAGATTCTGGAGTAAACAGACTGATATGTCTCAGGCTGCACTGAATACGAAAAATAAAGAAACGCAAAAACGTTTACGCTCTGGTCGGAGTAATGGCACTCGTCTATTTGGCGTGGTTTTTCTTCTGATGGTTGTCGGTACCATCGTGTTTGGTGGGATAGCGGTCGTAAATTGGATGGATGATGTCTCGCGGTTACCGCTTTCGAAGCTCGTTGTGACTGGAGAGAAACGCTATACCTCGAATGATGATGTACGCCAAGCGATACTCTCATTGGGGCCGCCAGGAACCTTTATGTCGCAAAATGTCGACATTATTCAGCAACAACTTGAAAGGTTACCTTGGATTAAACAAGTGAGTGTACGGAAACAATGGCCAGACGAATTAAAGATTCATCTGGTTGAATATGTCCCCGTAGCAAGGTGGAATGAGCAGCATGTCGTCGATGCGTCAGGGGTATCATTTACACTACCTTTCCATCAAGGCGCGCCGAAACAAGATATGCCCTTACTTTACGGCCCCGAAGGAAGTGAAAAAGAGGTGATGGCGGCTTTCTACCAAATGGCAGCAAAATTGCATACGGTACACTTAACCTTGAAAGCCACTGCGATGACCGCGCGTCACTCTTGGCAGCTTATTACAAGTGATGGTATGAGAATTGAGTTAGGAAGAGGGGAGGATGATAAACGTTTACAGCGTTTTATTACTCTTTATCCAGAACTTGTTAAACAGGCACAAGCGGATAATAAAACTATCAGCTATGTCGATCTTCGTTACGATTCGGGCGCCGCAGTTGGATGGGGCCCCGCACCCGTAGACACGCAAACAGGTAATCAGCAACAAAATCAGGCACAGGCTAAACAACAATGATCAAGGCAACGGACAGAAAACTGGTAGTAGGACTAGAGATTGGCACCGCCAAGGTTGCTGCCCTGGTAGGGGAAATTCTGCCTGATGGTATGGTCAATATTATTGGGGTTGGTAGCTGTCCTTCTCGTGGAATGGATAAGGGCGGTGTTAATGATCTTGAGTCAGTTGTAAAATGCGTTCAACGCGCAATTGACCAAGCTGAGTTGATGGCAGATTGCCAGATCTCATCTGTTTACCTTTCATTATCCGGCAAACATATTAGTTGCCAGAACGAAATCGGGATGGTTCCGATTTCGGAAGAAGAAGTAACACAGGATGATGTGGAGAACGTTGTCCATACCGCGAAGTCGGTACGGGTTCGAGACGAACATCGCATACTGCACGTTATTCCGCAAGAATATGCTATCGATTACCAAGAAGGGATTAAGAACCCTGTCGGTTTATCTGGGGTGAGGATGCATGCTAAAGTGCACCTCATTACTTGCCATAACGATATGGCAAAAAATATTGTTAAAGCGGTTGAGCGCTGTGGGCTGAAAGTAGACCAACTGATCTTCGCGGGTTTGGCTTCAAGTTATGCCGTGCTCACTGAAGATGAACGCGAGCTTGGTGTCTGTGTCGTCGATATTGGCGGTGGCACTATGGATATGGCGGTCTATACTGGCGGTGCGTTACGTCATACTAAAGTGATACCTTATGCAGGGAACGTGGTCACCAGCGATATTGCTTACGCTTTTGGTACGCCACCAACCGATGCCGAAGCCATTAAAGTTCGTCACGGTTGCGCTTTGGGATCTATCGTCGGTAAAGATGAAAATGTAGAAGTCCCGAGTGTTGGGGGAAGACCGCCTCGTAGCTTACAACGCCAGACGTTAGCCGAAGTGATTGAGCCGCGTTATACGGAATTACTGAATCTGGTCAACGACGAGATTCTAGAGTTACAAGAACAATTACGCCAGCAAGGGGTTAAGCACCATTTAGCGGCGGGAATCGTACTGACTGGCGGTGCAGCGCAAATCGAAGGTTTGGCCGCGTGTGCACAGCGGGTGTTCCATACACAAGTAAGAATTGGCCAGCCTTTAAACATCACTGGATTAACGGACTATGCGCAAGAAGCGTATTACTCCACGGTGGTGGGCCTCTTACACTATGGTAAAGAATCCCATTTGGGAGACGAAGCTGAGTCGTCAAAACACTCACCTGTTAGTACGTGGTTTAAAAAATTTAACAGTTGGTTAAAAAAAGAGTTTTAATTTTGATTAAAGAGGATCATCCTAAGCCTACTGAGTGATCCTCTGGCAACAGGCACATAACGGAGAGTAATCATGTTTGAACCTATGGAATTAACCAACGATGCGGTGATTAAAGTCATCGGCGTTGGGGGTGGCGGTGGTAATGCTGTCGAACACATGGTACGCGAGCGTATCGAAGGTGTTGAGTTCTTCGCAGTGAACACGGATGCGCAAGCATTACGTAAAACAGCAGTCGGCCAAACAATCCAAATTGGTAATAACATTACTAAAGGATTAGGGGCGGGCGCGAACCCAGAAGTTGGACGTAATTCAGCGGAAGAAGACCGAGAGGCCTTACGTGCCGCACTGGATGGCGCTGATATGGTATTTATCGCAGCCGGTATGGGCGGCGGTACAGGTACAGGTGCAGCACCTGTTGTCGCGGAAGTGGCAAAAGACCTGGGTATCTTAACGGTTGCCGTGGTCACTAAGCCCTTTAACTTTGAAGGCAAAAAGCGTATGGCTTTTGCTGAGCAAGGTATCGCTGAACTCTCCAAGCATGTTGATTCTCTAATCACCATTCCAAACGATAAGCTACTCAAGGTCTTGGGCCGTGGCATCTCCCTTCTTGACGCTTTTGGTGCTGCCAACGACGTACTGAAAGGTGCGGTACAGGGTATTGCCGAGCTGATTACTCGTCCAGGCCTGATGAACGTCGACTTTGCTGACGTGCGTACTGTCATGTCCGAAATGGGCTACGCCATGATGGGATCCGGGATTGCTTGCGGTGAAGACCGTGCTGAAGAAGCTGCCGAAATGGCGATTTCTAGCCCACTGTTAGAAGATATCGATCTTTCTGGTGCGCGTGGCGTCTTGGTCAACATTACTGCTGGTTTCGATCTGCGTTTAGATGAGTTTGAAACGGTCGGTAACACCATCCGTGCATTTGCTTCAGATAACGCAACAGTGGTAATTGGTACGTCTCTTGACCCTGAAATGAACGATGAGCTGCGTGTAACAGTTGTTGCTACGGGTATTGGCATGGACAAACGTCCTGAAATTACGCTAGTGACCAACAAGAATACCTCTCAGCCAGTGGTCGATCATCGCTATCAGCAACATGGGTTGACGCCGTTACCTCAAGAGAATAAACCTGCAGCGAAAGTGGTTAACGAACCAAGTTCACAGCCGAATAAAGAGCCGGATTATCTCGATATTCCTGCGTTCTTACGCAAGCAAGCAGATTAAGATATTACTGAAAATTGTCGGCAATCGCTTTTTGTGCTAAAGTGTACGTCCGTTTATGGGTTATATTTCCGTCTGGAAACAGTAATTTTGCGAGATTGATACGATGATCAAACAAAGGACATTAAAACGTATTGTTCAGGCCACTGGTGTCGGTTTACATACCGGCAAGAAAGTGACGTTGAACCTGCGGCCTGCACCAGCAAATACTGGGGTCATCTATCGCCGCACTGACTTAAATCCACCGGTTGATTTCCCGGCAGATGCTAAATTTGTGCGCGACACGATGCTAAGTACTTGCCTTATCAACGACCAAGGTATCCGTATCTCTACGGTCGAGCACCTTAACTCAGCGCTTGCTGGATTAGGGATTGATAACATCATTGTCGAAGTCGATGCGCCTGAGATTCCTATCATGGATGGCAGCGCAGCGCCTTTCGTCTATCTTCTGTTAGACGCTGGGGTTGAAGAGCTCAATAGCGCGAAGAAATTCTTGCGCGTTAAGCAAACAGTACGCGTTGAAGATGGCGACAAGTGGGCCGAAGTGAAGCCTTACAATGGTTTTTCTCTGGACTTTACTATCGACTTTAAGCATCCAGCGATTGACGCAAGTTCTCAGAACTATCGCTTAAATTTCTCGACAGAAGCGTTTATCCGTCAGATCAGTCGCGCACGGACCTTTGGGTTTATGCGTGATATCGAACAATTACAGTCTCGTGGCCTGTGCCTGGGTGGAAGTCTTGACTGTGCGATTGGATTAGACGACTTCCGTGTCCTGAACGAAGAAGGTTTACGTTTTGATGACGAGTTTGTTCGTCATAAAATGTTAGACGCAATCGGCGACTTGTTTATGTGTGGTCACAATATGATTGGTGCATTCTCCGCATACAAATCGGGTCACGGCTTAAACAATCAACTGCTGCAAGCGGTCTTAGCTAATCAGGAAGCTTACGAATGGGCGACCTTTGAAAATGAAGCTGAGATCCCTCAGGCATTTAGACTGAAAAACTTCGTTCTCGCGTAATATCATTATTACGGCGTTAGCCGTAATAATAGACGGGCCATGCTGATTACTCTCCGTTCAGCTGGCTCGTTTTTTTTTGTATGAAATCTATGCGGTTGATGGCTTTTTCAGTGACGCAACGTAATCAATAGTGTGGCATGGGGCGATTGATGCTACTATCAACGTTATTCGGTAGGCAGGACAATCAGGAAAGACTTCACCTATCCTCTATAACGATAATAGATGCTATTTTTCAATATTAATGGATGAATTGTGATTGGTTTGATTTCGCGCTGGGGACAACTAGGTAGACGCTATCTATGGCCGCATCTCTTATTAGGGATAGTCGCGGCAGGTCTAGGGTTGCCTTTCACCAACGGTCTGTTAACCAATACTAACGATACAGCGTTATCCAATAAGCTTTCTATTTCTCCCCAAGCACGTATCTACCACCTTATACGTTTGCACGAACGCGTATTACGTCCACCCTACGTACAAAATTTTTGGCATCAACAAACGCTACGCACGGTTATTCGTCACCTCTCTTTCTCGTTACCCAGAACTCAGAGTCGAGAGCCTGCTTATTCACAGTTGACAGTTAAAAGCCTCGTTGCTCTCTATTCTTTAATCACCCTTTTGACGTCGGCTGCGGCATTAAAAGCTCGCCGTCTTATTCGTCAGCGGCCAGTGATTCGAACACCTATTGTGTTTTCAACCGGCCGCTGGGTTGCTCAAGTTCAAGGGATACGGGCCGGGCCGCTTCACGATTAACTATAACTATTATGTCGTCACAACTCGTGAATTTGTTGTCTATAAAGAGAATTTATAATCATGGTAATGAAGTTATTAACAAAGATTTTTGGTAGCAGTAATGACCGTACCTTGCGCCGTATGCGTAAGGTGGTTGATGTCATCAATAAGATGGAACCGGACTACGTCGCGCTCAGTGATGAGCAACTGAAGGCGAAAACCGGTGAGTTTCGTCAGCGTTTGGAAAAAGGTGAAAGTCTTGAAAGCCTTATTCCAGAAGCTTTTGCTACCGTACGTGAAGCCAGTAAGCGTGTGTTTAATATGCGCCATTTTGATGTGCAATTATTAGGTGGTATGGTGCTGAACGAGCGCTGCATCGCAGAAATGCGTACTGGTGAGGGTAAAACCTTAACGGCAACACTCCCCGCGTATCTTAATGCGTTAAGTGGTAAAGGCGTTCACGTTGTAACCGTAAACGACTACCTTGCACAACGTGATGCCGAAAATAACCGCCCATTGTTTGAGTTTTTAGGCTTAACCATCGGTATCAACTTACCCGGTATGCAAGCCCCTGCTAAGCGTGAAGCTTATGCCGCAGATATCACCTACGGTACTAATAACGAATATGGATTCGACTACTTACGCGATAACATGGCGTTCAGCCCTGAAGAGCGTGTTCAGCGTAAACTGCATTATGCATTAGTCGATGAAGTTGACTCCATTCTGATCGATGAAGCGCGTACGCCGTTAATTATTTCAGGGCCTGCAGAAGACAGTTCTGAACTCTATATTCAAGTCAATAAAATCATCCCGCATTTGGTTCGCCAAGATAAAGAAGACTCCGACACTTTCCAAGGTGAAGGTGACTTCTCGGTGGATGAAAAAGCGCGTCAGGTACATTTAACCGAACGCGGTTTAGTAAAAATTGAGCAGTTACTGGTGGCACAGAATATTATGGAAGAAGGTGAGTCACTTTACTCACCGACTAATATTATGCTGATGCACCATGTCACGGCAGCCTTACGTGCGCATGCACTGTTCACACGCGATGTTGATTACATCGTTAAAGACGGTGAAGTGATCATCGTCGATGAACATACAGGGCGTACCATGCAAGGCCGTCGCTGGTCCGAGGGTCTGCACCAAGCGGTTGAAGCGAAAGAAGGCGTTGAAATTCAGAACGAGAACCAAACGCTGGCTTCCATCACTTTCCAGAACTACTTCCGTATCTACGAAAAGCTTGCGGGGATGACCGGTACTGCCGATACTGAAGCTTTCGAATTCAGCAGTATTTATAAGTTAGATACCATTGTCGTACCGACTAACCGTCCAATGGTACGTAAAGATAATGCTGACTTGGTCTATATGACCGAGAAAGAAAAAATTGATGCAATTATCGAAGATATTAAAGACTGTACTTCTCGCGGACAACCCGTGTTGGTCGGTACTATCTCGATTGAAAAATCCGAGGTGGTTGCGGATGCGCTAGCTCGCGCGGGTATCAAACACAGCGTACTGAATGCTAAGTTCCACGCCAGTGAAGCGGATATCATTGCGCAGGCTGGACAGCCCGGTGCCGTCACCATTGCGACTAACATGGCCGGACGTGGTACGGACATTATGTTAGGCGGAAGCTGGCACGCCGAAGTTGAAGCGTTGACCGAGCCGACTGAGGCAGAGATTGCAGCGATTAAAGAAGCATGGCAAGTGCGCCACGATGCGGTACTTGAAGCCGGTGGTCTACATATTATCGGTACAGAGCGCCATGAATCACGTCGTATTGATAACCAACTTCGTGGTCGTGCCGGCCGTCAGGGTGACAAAGGGTCGTCACGCTTCTATCTTTCAATGGAAGATGCCTTGATGCGTATTTTCGCCTCAGACCGCGTGTCAGGCATGATGCGTAAACTGGGGATGAAACCTGGTGAAGCGATCGAGCACCCATGGGTGACCAAAGCGATTGCCAATGCGCAGCGTAAAGTTGAGAGCCGTAACTTCGATATCCGTAAGCAATTACTCGAATACGATGACGTGGCAAATGATCAACGTAAAGCCATCTACTCGCAGCGTAATGAGTTACTGGACGTGTCGGACGTGAGCGAAACTATTAACAGTATTCGTGAAGATGTCTTGACCTCGACTATTAGTCAATTTATCCCGCCGCAATCTCTTGAAGAGATGTGGGATGTGGCCGGTTTAGAAGAGCGCTTACGTACAGATTTCGAGCTTCATCTTCCGCTTACTGAGTGGTTGGATAAAGAGCCAGAATTACACGAAGAAGTTTTACGTGAACGTATTTTGCAGCACTCGCTGCAACAGTATGCCGATAAAGAAGCCGCGGTGGGTGTAGATACTATGCGCAGCTTTGAAAAAGGAATCATGCTGCAGACGCTGGATACACTATGGAAAGAGCACCTTGCTGCGATGGATTACTTACGTCAGGGTATCCATTTACGGGGTTACGCTCAGAAAGATCCAAAGCAAGAGTATAAGCGTGAATCCTTCTCAATGTTCGCCAGTATGCTTGAAGGGCTGAAATATGAAGTTGTCAGCACCTTAAGTAAAGTCCAAGTTCGTATGCCTGAAGAGGTTGAGGCCATGGAGCAGCAGTTCCGTGACGAAGCTGAGCGTTTAGCGGAACAGCAACAGCTTAGCCATGTCGATGACGATACTGCGGCAGCAAATGAAATGGCTAACCAAGCAGCGGAACGTAAAGTCGGTCGTAACGATTTATGCCCATGCGGTTCCGGAAAAAAATATAAACAGTGCCATGGACGTTTAGCATAACTCGTTCTGGTAAGTAGCTGATATCAGGAAAGGTCCATGGAAACATGGGCCTTTTTACTGTCTAGTGGGGCATCAATAATGACAAATTTACAGGTTGCAGTCGGTATTATTCGTAACGCTGAGAAAGAGATCTTTCTGACTCAACGCGCATCGACCTCTCATATGGCAAATAAGTGGGAGTTCCCAGGGGGGAAAATCGAAGCGGGCGAGACAGCGTTGGAAGGCTTAACTCGCGAATTGATGGAAGAAACGGGGATCACTGTTACCGAGGCTCAGCCTATTGGCACGGCAAGTCACGCTTATCAGGAGGTTAGCGTTACACTGCATTTCTTCTTGGTGGAGCAGTGGCAAGGCGACCCTTGGGGGAAAGAAGGGCAACCGCAACGTTGGGTCCCGCAAGCTGACTTACAGGCTAATGAGTTCCCGCCAGCGAATGGTGAGATGGTTGAACGCTTAGTAAAAGGCGAGCTGTAGTCGCCAATCTTGTCGCGTTATTCCGGGTCTTTTTCGCTCCATGCCTCATGGTCAAAGTGCGTGGGTTGACCTGGAATAGATTTCTCCTCTGCTGCCCATTCGCCAAGGTCAATCATTTGGCAACGTTTAGAGCAGAAGGGGCGCCAAGCGCTCAACTCATCCCAAATGACCTCTTTTTGGCATTGTGGGCAGTTAACAGTAGTGGGTTCGGGTTGCATAAGGCCTCTTAGCAGCAAGCGAGTCGGAACAATAAATTTTCTGGGACTCTACCATCGTTTTCCAATGGAAAAAAGCGAATTGAAAATCGCGCTTTGTGACCCGAAACTTGTGGGTAAATTTCATCTTCGCTCGCTAATTGGATCCGAATAAGATCTTTATCTTCCGCCGAATTTTGGTAAAAACCTTGGTGAGTTTCGGCATCGATAAACCGTCCACTCTGTCTGATTAAATGGAGAATGGCCTGTAAACTGAGGTGTAATACCGCCAAACCTGAATACCATTGATCGAGCTGAGCTTGACGCTTTTCCAAAGGTAGATGTAGCCAGAGATGTAAGGTCGGCGTGTCAAAGTTACAATAGCCGCCAGGGATCGACAGGCGTTGACGTAATTGGCCGATAAAACGGTCTTCTTTAAACGTCGTACCAAACTTGGGCGCGGTATTAATAGCATGGCTATGAGCGCTAAGTTCACTTATCAATTGATTGACGGCTTGTACGTCGATATCCGGTACTGCTAGCCATTGGTGTAGTTTCCCTTGCTGCTTTTCTAACTCTTTTAGCAAGTCGGCGCGTAACTCACTACGCTCGAAAATATCAAGAAGCTCTGTCAGAGTACGTAAAAAAAGCAAGCAAGCCTCTGGTGAGTCGGCATTGTTCGAGGCTGTCAGTTGCTGCAGTAAATATTCAACGCGCAACCAGCTCCGCATTTTTTCGTTGAGTGGGTATTCGAAGATGATGGGTGACTGGGTCATTGATTGCGCCCCTTATATTCTGATGCTAATCGGTTGTAGGTCAAAATAAGCTGAGAAACTTTCTCGGCTAAAGCGCTTTTCGACAAGTTATTATCGATGACATCATCGGCGATGACTAACCGCTGTTGCCGTGTGGCTTGGGCGTGAATGATAGCCAAAGCCTGGGAGCGAGGAATACTGTCGCGCTCACAGACTCGCTTAATTTGTTTCTCTTCATCGCTGTCCACCACAATCACTCGCTGGGCAAGATGCTGTAACTGGTTTTCAACTAAAAGCGGCACTACCCAGAGGCACCATTGTCCGGAACATTGCGCGATTTTTTGCTGGGTTCTTTGTTGGATTAGTGGGTGTAATAAGTTATTCAGCCATTGTTTATGCTCAGGGGTGGAGAAAATAATCTTACGTAATTTTTTTCGGTCGAGTTGCCCGTTATCCAACAGAATGTGCTGACCAAAGTAGTCTGTCATCGCCGCTAAGGCGGGTTGGCCGGGTTCAACGACCTCCCGAGCGATCAGGTCTGCGTCGATAATCTCTATGTGACTCGCCGCAAAGAGTTCGGCAACTGTTGATTTACCACTCGCAATGCCACCAGTAAGCGCCACGATATAAGTCATAGTGTTAACCCAACCTCACTCTTTAGTATCGCTTTTGCGCACTATTCTCAGTCATGGAGTCAGTATGAAGCGGATAGGCTGGGGTGTAAACCTTGTCAATTACGGAATCGTTAACCTAATGCCTCTCCCAAATAGAATATGGGTAAGTACAAGGCGATGACCACAGCACCCACCAGCCCTCCGCTGACTGCAAGCATCAAAGGTTCAATGCGTTGGGTAAGACGTCGACTAAGGGTTGAGGCTTGATTGGAATACCAAATAGCTAATTGAGAAAAGGCATTATCAAGCTGTCCGGTTTCTTCAGCTGATCGAATAAGGAGTAAGGGTAATGAAGGATAGTGATCGTCATAGGCCAGCGCTTGCGACAGTTTTTCTCCAGTATGGAGTCGTTGGTAAACCGTTTCAATACTTTGTTTCCACAAAGGTGAGGTGAAAATACTGGCGACAAGTTGTAGCCCATTCAGCAGAGTGAGCCCTGATTGTTGCGTGCTGGCAAGGGTTGAGAAGAGTAATGAGAGCTGCCTACTCCGCCAGACTTCTCCCACAAGTGGTGTAGTAAGTAACAGTCGGTGGCGCATCAGTTTCCACCTTGGATAACGCCGTTCGCCATAATGGAGAATAGGCAGTATTAGTGCGGTGAGTACGCAGAGCAAGGGCAATATGGCATTGATAGACTGTGAGGTGCTAATCAATAATTGCGTAAGGTAGGGCAGGGGGGCATTTAACGATTGATACATCAATGCAAATTCTGGCAGCACAAAAGCGAGCAGCCCAGCAGTAGTGATCACTAAAAAAAACAGGGTGATGCAAGGGTAGCGTAATGCAGCAACGAGTTCCTCTCGCATAGCCTTTCGCTGCTCTAAAAGCTTTACCACCTGTAAGCAACTATTGGGCAAATGGCCGGTAAGTTCTCCAGCGCTGATGAGTGCCGAAAGCGTAGGGGGGAAAATTTGCGGCCATTGGTTGAGCGCTACCGAGAGCTTTTCCCCAGCGGAAATTTTTTTCAGTAATAACTCAATAACGATTCGCCAAGGTAGCGAAGGCTGGTTACTCATCAATAAATTGAGGCTTACCGATAAGGTGAGTCCCGCATTGAGCATAGATTCCAATTGTTGAAAAAAGAGGATGAGCGTGTTGAGTTGCCAGCTCTGCATTAAGCGATGGTGTTTCAGCGTAAAATGGTAAGCAATAATACCCTCGGCCATCAATTGTTGCTCGCCTTGCTCTCGATGAGTACAGAGTTGATAACCGGAACAATTGTCTCCCTTAAACGAGATACCTTGCCACGAATAGAGTCTAAGCGGCTTCATTATCCGTTCCTACTACACGGAGCAGTTCTTGATAAGTGGTGATCCCTTTCATCACCGCGTACAGACCAGCCTTAAACAGAGTGTCTAGGTTGCTTTCTCGTAACCGTGCACGAATATTTTGCGTGGAGTTCTTTTTGATGATGGCTTCTTTGATCGCTGAATCGACAGGGAGTAATTCAAAGAGGGCATGACGGCCAATATAGCCATAAAGGCAATATTGGCAGCCTACCGCCAGCCAATGTTGATGCGAGGGTAACGCTAAGTGTGCAGGTAAGGGATCGGGGGACGAGCGTCGACACTGCTGACATAAATGTCTTACGAGGCGTTGAGCAACAATAAGTTTTACTGCGCTGGCAGTGAGGTATTCGGCAACGCCCATTTGTGTTAAGCGGCTCAGCGTGTCGAGGGTAGAGTTAGTGTGTAATGTGCTGAGGACTAAATGGCCGGTTTGCGCTGCTTTGATCGCAATATCCGCTGTTTGGTTATCTCTAATTTCACCAATCATCAAGATATCAGGATCTTGACGGAGTAATGCGCGTAGGATCGTGGGAAAATCGAGACCGGCTTTAAGGTTAATTTGGGTTTGATTAACCCCCGGAATAACCAATTCAATCGGATCTTCTACACTGCAGAGGTTACGTTCCGCCCTATTCAGGGAGTTGAGGGCGCTATACAGCGTAGCGGTTTTACCACTGCCAGTTGGGCCTGTAACAATAATCAATCCTTGGGGAGCCGCTAATGCCGTCTTAAAAATAGCTAACTGCGCAGGGGGCATACCAAGATTTTCCAGTTGTAGATCCCCCCTAAATGTTTCGAGCAGTCGTAAAACGACTTTTTCGCCAAATTTGGTGGGGAGGGTCGCGAGGCGGAAAGAATAGTTTATCTCCTGGTCTATGAGGCTGAGTTGACCATCTTGCGGGCGGCGATTTTCGGCAATATCGACACCGGCGAGTAATTTAAATCGGCTACTGATGGCAGTGGTTTCGATGGACGTGAGTTCACCGTAAACATATAAAACGCCGTCTACTCTTAGACGAATTTTTGCGCCTTGGGCATGAGGGTCAATATGAATATCAGAGGCCTTTTGTTGTACCGCATGGCGAAGGATAGTTTGGCAGTAGTCTATAGTCGTCGGGTTATCCTCCCCTTTATATTCGGTCTGTAAAGGGTGTGGTATTGTGGCAGGTTGCTGAAAGGTTAGGAATTCTTCTCTAGACACTGATTTGATGGCGATTTTTTTCTGGCAGGTAAAGGTGAGTTGATTTATATCCTCCGGCGAGGGGGGAGACATGACGACTAAGCACAGTGACTCTTTATCTTCATACAGGATAAGTGCCGGATGGTTTTCGCAAAATACTTTAAGCTGTGTGGTTCCTGTACTCATGGTTTATTCCCCACATCGTCATAGCGAAGCTGACGTTCACAGTTATCCTGTAAGGTCTGATTGGCCGCAGTACACCGGCGCTGCCAACTTAACGCTCCGATTTCTGGTTGTAGCGTAGGGATAAGTTCGGCAGTAAGCCCAGTTAAGGTGTTGGCTCCCTGCGCACGTATAACGCCGTTATTGACAGTTAATTCGGTGGTGTAGCGAGTCGTCCGGGGAAGGGGGATGCCTTCTTGGCCACTGTGGCAAGTGCTAAGCTCTCCCTTTTCAAGTGCGCAGAGCTCTACCGCGGTTTTATAGGGCTGTAAGACTTGGAGTAGATCGGTCAGCGCGGCTTTTTGCAGATACCCTTGATAAGCCGGGATACCTAAGGAGCTTAAAATAGCGATGATCGCGATAACGATCATTAATTCGATCAGTGTAAATCCTTGTTCCATAATATCCTTCCTTCGCAGTAAAAATGCCTTTTTAAAGCGGAATCACGTGGTTAGGAAGGATGTATGATCAGTCTAGGATTTAGCTGCACAATATTTATATTCTTTCTCAGGCAGTTTCTTAAAGCTTGTGAAGTATCGCGGAATACCTATGGTAATCTTGAATAAAGTCTGGCTTATTGTCGGACACCCTCGTTTAATCACAAGGACCGCTTAGATAAGTGGTAATGACACTGATATGTTGACGATAAAAGATCATTGGTTGACCGATGCGCGCCGAGTCCCTTCGACGCATTACAATGAACGTCCTGAAGGGGAGGTACCGCGTTTACTAGTGGTACATAATATTAGCTTACCTCCTGGTGAGTTCGGTGGCCCCTATATTGATCAACTCTTTACCGGAACATTGTGCGCCCAAGAACATCCTTATTTTGCTCAGATTGCAGACTTGCGTGTCGCGGCGCATTGCCTCATTCGCCGAGAAGGTGAGATAGTGCAATACGTCCCTTTCGATAAGCGGGCCTGGCATGCTGGCCAGTCGAGTTACCAAGGCATTGAAAACTGTAATGATTTTTCTATCGGGATAGAGCTTGAAGGAACTGACGAACTCCCTTATACCGAGCAGCAATACCAGGCTTTATCCGCCATTACTCTATCGCTTATTAAGGCTTATGCTTTAGCGGAAGAAAATATTACTGGGCACAGTGATATCGCGCCAGGTCGTAAAACAGATCCAGGCCCCTCTTTCGATTGGGATTATTATCATTCACTTATTGCAGCACACTGATCATCTAGGGAGTAGAGTTAAGTCATGACGTTATTTACGCTATTACTCGTTCTCATTTGCGAGCGGTTATTCAAGTGGGGGGGGCATTGGCAGCTTGAACATCGACTTGTTCCCCTGTTTCGTAAGCAACATCACTTTTCGCTTACTCGTACAGTAGGATTAGTGGTGCTTATGATGCTGATTTTTACCTTAATTCTTCATGCTATCGAAGGACTTCTATTCGGTGTTGTATCGCTGGTGGTGTGGATCCTCATCGGTGTTCTTTGTATTGGTGCAGGTCAAAGTCGCCAGCATTACCGTGACTACTTACATTCTGCGAACCAGAAGGATGTGACCGGCCACCAAGCAATGGCGGAAGAGTTGAGTGTGATACACCCAATGTCCAATAACATTAGCGATAAGCTCTATCTGCGTGAACTACAAAATGCACTGTTATGGATTAATTACCGCTTCTATCTAGCCCCTTTGTTTTGGTTTGTGGTCGGGGCGCACTATGGGCCAGTCTTCTTATTGGGTTATGCTTTTCTTCGCGCGTGGCAGGGATGGTTGGCTAAGCAAAATCGTCAGTATCGTGAACAGTCTGGGGTCGATATCTTATTATTCTGGATTGATTGGATCCCGGTCAGAATTGTTGGCTTAGCTTATGCATTCTTGGGGCATGGTGAAAAAGCATTACCTGCGTGGTGGCGTTGTATGACCGACTTCAGGCATAAGCCCTATCATGTATTATCGGTGATAGCGCAATTCTCATTGGAATGTGATTCGTGTCAGGATAAGGTTGAAATGCCACGGATTGCGGTAGCGCTAGCAAAAAGGATTACTTTAGTTATTGTTCTCATTACCGCAGTCCTAACACTAGCAGGCGTTATTTTGTAAAAAAAGGGGGATAACATCCCCCTTAGTTTTTAGCGTGCGGTTTTATTTTTGACTAAGTAGCCAATCCCTAAAATAGCCACCCAGACGGGGATGAGCCATACAGAAATAGCCATTCCCGGAATGGTCAGCATGATGCCCAAAATGGCAATCATAAATAGCAGGCAAACCCAGTTACCGAGTGGATAAAATAGCGCAGGAAAATGTGGCGTGACGCCTTGTTTGATCTTGGCTTTACGAAAACGCATATGCGCCATACTGATCATTGCCCAGTTGATGACCAGTGCCGAAACAACTAACGCCATGAGTAAGCCAAAGGCCTCACCTGGCATAAGATAGTTGAGCAAGACAACCAAGGCCGTCGCCAGTGCTGAAAAGCCTAACGCAACATAGGGTACACCACGCTTATCGACATTCAGTAACGCTTTAGGACCATTACCTTGTTTTGCTAAGCCATATAACATACGGCTATTTGAATACACACAGCTGTTATAGACGGATAACGCGGCGGTGAGTATGACGACGTTTAATGTATTCGCGACTAATTTATCCCCTAACTCATGGAAAATCAGTACGAAGGGGCTAGTCCCCTCAATGACTTTCGTCCAAGGATAAAGTGACAGGAGTATCGCAAGAGATCCCATATAGAAGATCAAGATACGATAGATGACTTGGTTGGTCGCTTTAGGAATACTTTGTTGCGGGTCTGCGGCTTCTGCAGCGGTAATACCGACTAGTTCTAATCCACCAAACGAAAACATGATGATGACCATTGCCGTAATCAAGCCGCCAGCACCGTGTGGGAAGAAACCGCCTTGTGCCCAAATGTTGGTGACTGAGGCTTGAGGGCCGCCATGCCCACTGAAGAGTAACCAAGCGCCGAAAGCGATCATTCCGATGACTGCTGTAACTTTAATAATCGAGAACCAGAATTCCAGTTCACCGTAAATCTTCACGTTGGCAAGATTGATAGCATTGATCAGCACAAAAAATACTGCAGCGGAAACCCATGTAGGGATTCCTGGCCACCAGTATTGAATATAAAGACCCACAGCGGAAAGCTCAGCCATTGCGACTAAGACATACAGTACCCAATAGTTCCAGCCCGATGCAAAGCCGGCGAAACTTCCCCAATATTTGTATGCGAAGTGGCTAAAGGAACCGGCTACTGGCTCTTCAACAATCATTTCACCTAACTGACGCATGATCATAAAGGCGATAAAACCGCCGATGGCATATCCCAACAGTACAGAAGGGCCCGCCATTTTAATGGTCTGTGCTAAGCCCAAAAAGAGTCCAGTTCCGACGGCTCCTCCTAGGGCGATTAACTGAATATGCCTATTTTTCAGCCCCCGTTTTAACGAACCTGTTTGTTGCTCGCTCATAAATTCCTCTCGCGTAGTATTCTCGACCTTTATTTCAGGCTGTAAGGAGAATGTGACAGACTGTGTCATTTATTTTACGGGGTTATAGCAGTGAATTACTATGCTGAATGTGAGGAAATATCAGATATTTGTGAGACAGTTTTGAATAATTAGCAGATTACAGGGTTACAATATGCTTCATTTTGGGTACTTAATATGGATAATATCGTGCCACAAGGTTAATTTATGGTGGGTTATTTTATCGAATCTTCATCAGCTGATATTTGATAAGGAGGCGGGAGGAGGAGAACAATGATTTTTTCCCATGGGTAACCTGAAGCATCTGGCAAAATTAGCGAAGAAATTTTTGATCTAAAGCCTACTTTGGTGAACGCAATATAGACAGTAGGTAAATGTTTTGTTAGCTTAGCCCATCTTGTGGAAAATTGGTATGACCAATTTAAAGAGCAGCAATGACTACGAGTATGATGGCTTACAGTAAAATCAGGCAGCCCAAGCTTTCTGACGTAATAGAGCAACAGCTAGAGTCCCTCATTATGGAAGGGACACTCCGGCCTGGTGAGAAACTTCCACCAGAACGCGAACTTGCTCGACAATTCGATGTCTCTCGTCCTTCGGTACGAGAGGCTATTTTGCGTTTGGAAGCAAAGGGATTACTGCACCGTCGCCATGGAGGAGGCACCTACGTTCAAGATTGCCTTTGGCAGAGCGTTAGCGATCCCTTAATAGGCTTATTGGCACAGCACGGCGAGTCCCAGTTCGATTTACTCGAAATGCGCCATGCCTTGGAAGGTATTGCAGCGTATTATGCAGCACTGCGTGGGACGGAAGACGACCTATTAAGAATCAACCGCTATCACTTGGCGATCCAAAAGGCGCAAGATAGCGGTGATTTAGATGCGGAAGCCGATGCGGTAATCGATTATCAAATTACCGTCACTGAAGCGGCGCATAATGTGGTTCTGCTGCATTTAGTCCGAGCAATGGGGCCAATACTCAAGCAAAATGTGCGTTCAAACTTTGAATTACTTTACTCCCGCCGCGATATGCTGGCGAAAGTAAGTGCGCATCGTGCAAGGATTTATGAAGCAATTATTGCACGACAGCCAGAAAAAGCCCGTGAAGAATCTAACTCGCACTTGGCTTTTCTTGAAGAGATTTTATTGGAGAGAAACCGGGAGCTATCCCGCCGTGAGCGTTCATTACGGCGCTTGCAGCAACGAAAAGATTGAGTCATCTAGTTATAAAGAGCGGAGATCGGCATCATGATACGTCATGACCTTTACTCAGCAACGTTATCAATTTCAATGTACAGACACAGATAAGGAATACCCCATGTCAGACCGTCTACATAATGACGTGGATCCGATTGAAACTCGCGACTGGCTACAGGCGATTGAATCGGTCATCCGTGAAGAAGGTGTTGAACGCGCGCAATATTTGATTGATCAAGTATTGAATGCGGCTCGCAATGGTGGTGTAAACGTAGCTTCTGGTTCCGCAATCAAAGACTACATTAACACTATCCCAACGGAAGAAGAGCCTACCTATCCAGGAAATACGAGTTTAGAACGCCGTATCCGTTCAGCGATTCGCTGGAATGCGATCATGACCGTACTACGCGCGTCTAAGAAAGATTTGGAATTGGGTGGACACATGGCCTCATTCCAATCCTCCGCCACCATTTATGAAGTCTGCTTCAACCACTTCTTCCGTGCGCGTACCGAAAAAGATGGCGGTGACTTAGTTTACTTCCAAGGACACATCTCTCCGGGTGTCTATGCTCGCGCCTTCCTTGAAGGTCGTCTGACCGAAGAGCAAATGAACAATTTCCGTCAAGAAGTTGACGGTAAAGGTCTTTCTTCCTACCCGCACCCTAAATTAATGCCTGATTTCTGGCAGTTCCCAACGGTATCAATGGGGCTGGGACCGCTAGGCGCGATCTATCAAGCTAAGTTCTTAAAATATCTTGAACACCGTGGCTTAAAAGAGACTTCGGCGCAAACCGTATATGCCTTCTTAGGTGATGGCGAGATGGATGAACCTGAATCTAAAGGTGCAATCACCATCGCGACTCGCGAAAAGTTAGATAACTTAGTCTTTGTGATTAACTGTAACTTGCAGCGTCTCGATGGGCCGGTTACAGGTAACGGTAAGATCATCAATGAATTAGAAGGGATCTTCGGCGGCGCAGGCTGGGAAGTGATCAAGGTGATCTGGGGCGGTCGTTGGGATGAACTGCTGCGTAAAGATACTAGCGGTAAGTTGATCCAATTGATGAACGAAACCGTCGATGGCGATTACCAAACCTTTAAATCTCGTGATGGCGCATATGTGCGCGAGCACTTCTTCGGTCGTTATCCAGAAACCGCTGCACTAGTAAAAGATATGTCGGATGAAGAGATCTGGTCTTTAAACCGTGGTGGCCACGATCCGAAGAAAATTTATGCAGCCTTCAAGAAAGCGCAAGATACCAAAGATAAACCTGTTGTGATCCTTGCTCATACCGTAAAAGGTTATGGGATGGGTGAAACAGCTGAAGGTAAAAACATTGCTCACCAAGTGAAGAAAATGAACATGGAAGGGGTGCGTTACATTCGTGACCGCTTTAATGTTCCTGTCACCGATGAGAACTTGGAAAATCTTCCTTACGTTACGTTCTCTGAAGACTCTGAAGAGTATAAATATCTGCATAAACAGCGTGAAAATTTAGGCGGTTACCTGCCAACACGCCAAGCAGAGTTTACTGAAGCGCTGGAGATGCCAGCCTTAAGCGAATTCCAATCCTTGTTGGAAGAGCAGAATAAAGAGATTTCAACCACAATCGCCTTCGTTCGTGCGTTAAACGTGATGTTGAAAAATAAATCGATCAAAGAACGTCTTGTGCCGATTCTTGCAGATGAAGCACGTACTTTTGGTATGGAAGGTCTCTTCCGTCAGATTGGTATCTACAGCCCGAATGGTCAGCAATATACACCGCAAGACCGTGAGCAAGTAGCGTACTACAAAGAAGACGAAAAAGGACAGATCCTGCAAGAGGGTATCAACGAGTTGGGTGCGGGCGCATCGTGGTTAGCTGCAGCGACCTCTTATAGCACTAACAACTTACCGATGATTCCGTTCTATATTTACTACTCAATGTTTGGCTTCCAACGTATCGGCGATCTATGCTGGGCAGCGGGTGACCAACAGGCACGTGGTTTCTTAATCGGCGGAACATCAGGTCGTACGACGTTGAACGGCGAAGGTTTACAGCATGAAGATGGCCATAGCCATATTCAATCGCTGACAATTCCTAACTGTATCTCTTATGATCCCGCTTATGCTTATGAAGTCGCAGTCATTATGCAAGACGGCTTAGAGCGTATGTATGGCCAATCACAAGAGAACGTATATTACTACATCACGACCCTGAACGAAAACTACCATATGCCAGCTATGCCAGAAGGTGCTGAAGAAGGTATCCGTAAAGGTATCTACAAGCTCGATACGCTGGAAGGAAATAAAGGCAAAGTGCAGTTACTGGGTTCAGGCGCAATCCTTCGCCATGTGCGTGAAGCGGCGAAAATCTTGTCTGAAGACTATGGCGTCGGTTCTGATGTGTATAGCGTGACTTCCTTCACCGAGTTGGCGCGTGACGGTCAAGATTGTGAGCGTTGGAATATGTTACACCCAGCGGACGAGCCTCGCGTACCGTACATCTCTCAAGTTCTGAGTGATGCGCCAGCGGTTGCATCAACCGATTACATGAAGCTATTTGCTGAACAAGTACGTACCTATGTACCTGCCAGCGACTATCGCGTATTGGGTACCGATGGCTTTGGTCGTTCGGATAGCCGTGAAAACTTACGTCATCACTTCGAAGTTGATGCATCCTACGTCGTCGTCGCTGCACTGGGTGAACTAGCAAAACGTGGTGAAGTTGACAAACAAGTGGTTGTTGACGCGATTAAGAAATTCAATATTGACGCAGACAAAGTCAATCCACGTCTGGCGTAAGAGGTAAAAGTAGATGTCAATTGAGATCAAAGTTCCGGATATCGGTTCAGACGAAGTTGAAGTCACCGAGATCTTGGTTAAGGTCGGAGACAAGGTTGAAGTCGAACAGTCTCTGCTTACTGTTGAAGGCGATAAAGCCTCAATGGAAGTGCCTTCACCTCAAGCAGGCGTGGTGAAAGCGATTAGCGTTGCGACTGGCGATAAAGTCGAGACGGGATCACTGATCATGATCTTCGAAGAGGAAGAAAATGCAGCAGCTGCCCCAGAGGCTGCTCAACCTGCCGCAGAAAAAGCTCCTGCGGCGGCGGCTTCTGCTTCGGCAAAAGACGTGATGGTGCCGGATATCGGTGGTGATGAAGTGGAGGTCACCGAGATCTTGGTCAAAGTCGGCGATACCGTTGAACTTGAACAGTCGCTACTTACCGTTGAAGGCGATAAAGCGTCAATGGAAGTGCCTGCGCCTTTTGCTGGAAAAGTAAAAGAGATCAAAGTGAATACCGGCGATAAAGTGAATACCGGTTCATTGATTATGACGTTTGAGGTCATGGGAGAAGCGGCAGCATCTGCTAGCGCCCCTTCTGCGCAAGAAGAGCCTGCGCCAGCGGCGGCGGCCAAAGCTTCTGCCAACCAAGTCGTTAATGTGCCTGATATCGGTGGCGACGAAGTCGAAGTCACGGAAATTCTCGTGAAAGTGGGTGACAAAGTCTCACTGGAACAGTCATTGATTACCGTTGAAGGCGATAAAGCCTCAATGGAAGTTCCTGCACCTTTCGCCGGTACGGTTACTGAGATCCAGGTTGCTGTAGGCGATAAAATCAGTACTGGTTCTGCCATCATGATCTTCAGCAGCGATGCGCCAGTCGCTGAAAAAGCGCCTGCACCTGCGTCAGAGAAACCGGCTGCACCAGCGCCAGCGAAGGCCGCTCCCGCGGCTGCATCTTCCGCTGCCCCGACGGCGAAGGATGAGTTTGCAGAAAATAGCGCTTATGTGCATGCGACGCCGGTTATTCGCCGTCTTGCGCGCGAATTTGGTGTGAACTTAGCTAAAGTGAAAGCAACAGGCCGCAAAGGGCGTATCGTTAAAGAAGACGTCCAAGCATATATTAAAGAGGCATTGAAACATGCCGACGCGGCTCCTGCGGCGGCGAGTGGCCTTCCAGGAATGCTACCTTGGCCGAAAGTCGATTTCAGTAAGTTTGGTGAAGTTGAAGAAGTCGAGCTCGGTCGCATTCAGAAAATCTCCGGTGCTAACCTCAGCCGTAACTGGATGGTCATTCCACACGTGACTCACTTCGATGAGTCCGATATTACTGAACTGGAAGCCTTCCGTAAGCAACAGAATGTTGAAGCCGATAAACAAAAACTGGACGTTAAAATTACGCCAGTTGTGTTTATTATGAAAGCGGTGGCTAAGGCGCTGGAAGCTTACCCTCGTTTCAATAGTTCTTTATCAGAGGATGCACAGCGCTTAACGTTGAAGAAATACATCAACATTGGTGTTGCGGTCGATACGCCAAACGGGCTAGTCGTACCGGTATTCCGTGATGTGAATAAGAAAGGAATCATCGAACTTTCTCGTGAACTGATGGAAATCTCCAAGAAGGCTCGTGCAGGTAAACTGACTGCCTCCGATATGCAAGGCGGTTGCTTCACGATTTCAAGCTTAGGCGGTTTGGGAACGACCTCGTTCACGCCAATCGTTAACGCCCCTGAGGTTGCGATATTAGGTGTATCTAAGTCGTCGATGAAACCTGTTTGGAATGGTAAAGAGTTTGCGCCACGTCTGATGTTGCCACTCTCACTCTCGTTTGACCACCGAGTGATTGATGGCGCAGAAGGTGCACGTTTTATCTCCTACCTGGGTCAGTTACTGGGCGATATTCGTCGTCTCGTTATGTAATATCCTGAGGTCGGCATTTGCCGGCCTCAATCTTATTTGGGATTCGGACAGGGTTTCCTTGAGAAATAATGCGCTAATCCCCAAAACAACTCACCTTTACGCAATCTCGTTTGCACAATTTTAACAATTATGTAAACTCTTGCATTACATAGGTTCCGGGAAAATAGGTGTATAAATGGTGATTGCACTATTACCCCGGAGAATCGAATAAGAGGTCATGATGAGTACAGAGATTAAAGCCCAAGTTGTGGTACTTGGAGCCGGTCCTGCAGGTTATTCTGCAGCATTTCGCTGCGCCGATTTAGGCTTAGAAACCGTACTGGTTGAGCGTTACAGCACTCTAGGTGGAGTCTGTTTGAATGTCGGTTGTATTCCATCTAAAGCATTATTACATGTCGCAAAAGTGATCGAAGAAGCGAAAGCATTGGAAGCACACGGTATCGTTTTCGGTAAACCTGAAACTGATATCGACAAAGTTCGCGCGTGGAAAGATAAAGTCATCGGTCAATTAACCGGCGGTCTTGCGGGGATGGCTAAAGGCCGTAAAGTCACCGTGGTCAATGGACTGGGTAAATTTACCGGTGCGAATACGCTGGCGGTTGAAGGCGAAAACGGAACCACCACCGTTAACTTTGATAATGCGATCATTGCAGCGGGTTCTCGCCCCATTACTTTACCTTTTATCCCACACGATGATCCGCGTGTTTGGGACTCAACGGACGCACTTGCTCTGACTACCGTACCTGAGCGCCTATTAGTTATGGGAGGTGGGATCATCGGTCTTGAGATGGGGACTGTTTACCATGCTCTAGGCTCATCGATTGACGTGGTCGAGATGTTCGACCAAGTGATTCCTGCCGCGGATAAAGATGTCGTCAAAGTCTTCACTAAGCGTATCAGTAAGCAATTTAATCTAATGCTTGAAACGAAAGTGACCGCAGTTGAAGCGAAGGAAGACGGTATCTATGTGACGATGGAAGGTCAAAAAGCGCCTTCTGAACCTCAACGTTACGATGCAGTGTTAGTGGCAATTGGTCGTGTGCCAAATGGTAAAAACCTTGATGCTGAGAAAGCAGGGGTGAACGTTGATGAACGTGGCTTTATTCGTGTTGATAAGCAACTGCGTACCAACGTACCGAATATCTACGCCATTGGTGATATTGTCGGCCAACCGATGCTGGCTCATAAAGGCGTACATGAAGGCCATGTTGCCGCTGAAGTTATCGCAGGTAAAAAACATTACTTCGATCCGAAAGTGATCCCATCTATTGCCTACACTGAGCCAGAAGTTGCTTGGGTCGGTTTAACCGAGAAAGAAGCTAAAGAACAAGGGATCAGTTACGAAACTGCGACATTCCCTTGGGCAGCGTCAGGCCGTGCAATTGCTTCAGATTGTGCAGAGGGTATGACGAAGCTGATCTTTGATAAAGAGACACACCGTGTAATCGGTGGTGCTATCGTTGGTAGCAACGGTGGTGAACTGTTAGGCGAAATTGGTCTAGCGATTGAGATGGGTTGTGATGCAGAAGACATCGCGTTGACCATCCATGCTCACCCAACGTTACACGAGTCAATCGGTCTGGCAGCAGAAATCTTTGAAGGAAGCATTACCGATCTCCCCAATCCTAAAGCGAAGAAAAAGTAAGCGTTAGTTAACGAAGCTTTGCTACAAACCGCGATAACCATCGCGGTTTTTTTTTACTTAAGCGATTGAGCGAGCAGGGGGAAGCTTAATCAAAATGCTCGACAGCGTTCGAAAATAGGCGTTAAGTAAGATAAAGTTTTCAGCTTATCGATGTTAGAAACATGATTAACGCCATGAGATAAACCTAGTATGACTGTTATTGTTAAAGGCTACATTGAGGAATTCGCGTCAACAGCTCGGTAGTATGATTCGCTAACACCTTGGTATAAAGGGTTATTTTTATCATGGCACTGCGTTTAATTTAGTAGTGATTATGTTGTGTTTTTGTAAACAGATTAACAAAGAATAAAAATACTGCTATTCTCAGTG
This sequence comes from Rosenbergiella metrosideri, assembly GCF_022602565.1. Taxonomy (GTDB): domain Bacteria; phylum Pseudomonadota; class Gammaproteobacteria; order Enterobacterales; family Enterobacteriaceae; genus Rosenbergiella; species Rosenbergiella metrosideri. The sequence goes on along the minus strand of NZ_JALBCV010000009.1, from coordinate 63,000 downwards.
GGCTAAACCGACCATCAAAAACCTATAAAAAGATGATAATTTATCGGTAGTAGAGGGTTGAAAAGCTATAACAATGTGAGCGAGGAGAACGTCGTGCTAGAAGAATACCGTGAGCACGTTGCTGAACGTGCTGCCCAAGGGATTGTACCTAAGCCTTTAGATGCGACCCAAATGGCTGGCCTAGTAGAATTACTCAAAAACCCACCTCAAGGTGAAGAAGAGTTTCTGGTCGACTTATTAGTGAATCGAGTTCCGCCGGGTGTTGATGAAGCCGCCTATGTGAAAGCTGGTTTTCTGGCAGCTGTAGCAAAAGGCGAAACGGCATCGCCATTAGTTTCTCGTGAAAAAGCGACGGAACTGTTAGGAACGATGCAAGGTGGCTATAACATCCATCCGTTAATCGAGCTGTTGGAAGATGACTCTCTGGCCCCTCTTGCCGCCAAAGCCTTATCCCATACCCTGCTAATGTTTGACAATTTCTACGACGTTGAGGAAAAGGCGAAAGCAGGTAATGCGTACGCCGAGCAGATCCTCAAATCGTGGGCGGAAGCTGAATGGTTTAAAGCGCGCCCTCAATTAGCAGAAAAAATTACCGTAACCGTCTTTAAAGTGACGGGCGAAACGAATACGGATGACCTGTCACCCGCTCCAGATGCTTGGTCCCGCCCTGATATTCCTCTACATGCTTTGGCGATGCTGAAAAACGAACGTGAAGGGATAGTGCCGGATGAGCCGGGGAATGTCGGTCCAATAAAACAAATTGAGCAACTCGCCACCCAAGGCTACCCTCTTGCTTATGTTGGGGATGTAGTGGGAACCGGTTCGTCTCGTAAATCTGCGACAAACTCCGTCCTATGGTTTATGGGTGACGACATCCCCTATGTACCGAACAAGAAGGGCGGGGGGGTAGTATTAGGGAGTAAAATCGCGCCAATTTTCTTCAATACTATGGAAGATGCGGGCGCATTGCCGATCGAGGTCGATGTTAGCGACCTGAATATGGGCGATGTGATTGATATCTACCCTTACAAGGGCGAAATTTGTCGCCACGACACGGACGATGTCCTCGTTCGTTTCGAACTGAAAACAGAAGTATTATTGGACGAAGTCCGTGCTGGTGGGCGTATTCCATTGATCATTGGCCGAGGACTGACGACCAAAGCTCGCGAGTCGCTCGATTTACCGGTGAGTGACGTGTTCCGTAGTGCCAAACCCGTAGAGACCAGTGCTCGAGGCTACTCTTTAGCCCAAAAAATGGTCGGTCGTGCGTGCGGCGTTGACGGCATTCGTCCAGGAGAATATTGCGAGCCGAAAATGACCTCGGTAGGTTCTCAAGATACCACTGGACCGATGACGCGTGATGAGCTTAAAGACCTCGCGTGTTTGGGCTTCTCCGCCGACCTCGTGATGCAATCATTCTGCCATACTGCAGCTTATCCTAAGCCTGTCGATGTACAGACTCACCATACGCTGCCAGACTTCATCATGAACCGTGGCGGAGTCTCACTACGTCCAGGCGATGGGATTATCCATAGCTGGTTAAACCGTATGCTGTTACCGGACACAGTCGGGACGGGGGGTGACTCACATACTCGTTTCCCTATCGGTATTTCGTTCCCTGCGGGATCTGGCCTTGTCGCCTTTGCGGCCGCAACAGGTGTGATGCCTCTCGATATGCCGGAGTCGGTGCTAGTACGCTTTAAAGGTGAACGCCAACCAGGTATTACGTTACGTGATTTGGTACATGCCATTCCACTTTATGCGATTAAGCAGGGCTTACTTACCGTTGAGAAGAAGGGTAAGAAGAACGTTTTCTCTGGACGTATCTTAGAAATCGAAGGGTTACCTGATTTAAAAGTTGAGCAAGCTTTTGAACTTTCGGATGCTTCAGCTGAGCGTTCGGCTGCTGGCTGTACGATCAAGTTAGACCAAGCACCGATCATTGAGTACTTAAACTCGAACGTCGTACTGCTCAAGTGGATGATCGCAGAGGGTTATGGCGATCGCCGTACGATCGAACGTCGTATCCAAAACATGGAAAAATGGCTGGCTGATCCACAATTGATGGAAGGTGATGCTGACGCTGAGTATGCGGCAATCATTGAGATTGACCTGTCTGAGATCAAAGAACCGATTCTTTGTGCACCGAACGATCCTGATGATGCACGCTCGCTTTCTGATGTTCAGGGGGAGAAGATAGATGAAGTCTTTATCGGCTCTTGTATGACTAACATTGGCCACTTCCGTGCGGCAGGTAAATTGCTGGATAAGTTTAAAGGACAACTGCCAACTCGTCTGTGGGTCGCGCCTCCAACCAAAATGGATGCGGCACAACTTACAGAAGAGGGCTACTACAGCATCTTTGGTAAGAGCGGAGCGCGAGTTGAGATCCCAGGTTGTTCTCTCTGTATGGGGAACCAAGCACGCGTCGCGGAAGGCGCTACTGTCGTGTCGACATCGACCCGTAACTTCCCTAACCGTCTAGGTCAAGGGGCTAATGTATTCTTAGCTTCGGCTGAGCTTGCTGCGGTATCGGCATTATTGGGTAAATTACCCACGGCAGATGAGTACCAAGCGTATATGAATGAAGTGGATAAGAGTGCCGATGATACTTATCGTTATCTCAACTTTGACCGCCTCAACCAATATACATCGAAAGCGGACGAAGTTATTTTTCAAAGCGCGGTGTAATTAATTCCCGGCTATGAAATAATAATCCAACCGAAAAGGGGAGCCATTGGCTCCCCTTTTTATCGTTGTAGGGATCGCATTCCCCAGTCCAGACGAAGAGAGAAATCATTATGGATTATCAGTTTGTTAAAGATATAGAGGGGGGCGTCCGTGTGCAGATGTCGATGGATCATGAAGTTATCGGGCAATGGTTTAACGAAGAAGTCAATGCCGATCCGGCACTTCTTGATACGGTGATAACGGCCGCAACGCAGATCAAAGGCACAGAACAACAGTGGCAACATGTAGGGCGTGAATACACAATTGGATTGAGTGACGATGAAGTCATGATCCAAGCAAACTTATTGGCGATAAGTGTCGACGAACTGGATGAAGGAATGAGTTACTACGACCAAGAATCCCTCGCGTTTTGCGGTTTCGAGGATTTCTTTGCGTTAGTTGACGCCTATCGCCAATTTAGTGGTCAGTGATATTGTTTATTCACAAAAGCTAATAGCCCTAAGGTTTTCTCCGCTAACAGATGGCATTTTTGTTTGCTATCAACCCGGATACCGCGTAGGTCCTCGTAGCTACTTTCACCACGCTGTTGCATATTGAAGCTATTATAATTACTCAAATTCCAGCCATTGTTGCGCGCAAAATAGATGAGTGCATTACGGATTTGTGGGTCGGGTAAGTCTTGATAGCCGCAGTCGTTTTTAAGATAGATAAAGACGGCGGTAAGATCGGCCATATCGTCCGCTTGCGAATCATCTAAGGCATAGCAATTACTCGATAGCAGTAGAAATAGTGGGATAAAGAGTATTTTGACTAAGGTTTTCATGAAAATTCTCATCACTGCAAGTATCAATCAACGTTAGCACAGAATAGGGAAGAAAGACGACAGGTTTACGCAGAGAACGCTTGACCTTCCCATAAGGGGATAGCGTACCGTCAGAGGTTAAATTATTAGAGGGGATCCGTATGCAACGTCGAGATTTTATTAAGCTTAGTTCTTTATTGCTTGGTGCAGGTGCACTGCCGGCATGGAGCCGAGAGGCCCTATTAGGACAGCGACCACTTCTTTCCACCCCGACGTTAGTTGAAGCCGACTTGCATCAGCGTATCGATTTAACCGCGATGGCTGGTACTAGCACATGGAATAATCATTCGGTGTCGACTTGGGGTTACAATGGAAGCTATTTAGGGCCGACGATTAAACTACGACGCAACCAGCCCGTTTCCCTCCGTGTGCATAATCACCTTCCAGTTGATACAACGGTTCACTGGCATGGACTCGTGGTGGGTGGTGAGGTTGATGGCGGGCCACAAGAGGTGATCCGTGCGGGAGCACAGCGAGAGGTCACCTTCACGCCAGACCAACCTGCAGCAACCTGCTGGTACCACCCTCATCCGCATATGACCTCGGGTTTTCAGGTGGCTAAAGGACTTGCCGGTATGTTGGTCATAGAAGATGAACATATCAAAACATTACGCATTCCTTCGCAATGGGGCGTTGACGACATTCCCTTAGTATTTCAAGACAAAAAATTGACGGATACGGGCACAGATATCGATTACCAGCTTGATATTATGCATGCTGCGGTAGGGTGGTTTGGCGACATGATGTTGACGAATGGCAGCCAATATCCGCAAGTTGCATTACCGAACGGCTGGGTGCGTTTACGACTACTCAATGGTTGTAATGCTCGCTCGATGAATTTGGCTCTTAGCCATGACCGCCCCTTTTATGTTATTGCCAGTGATGGGGGGTTATTGGCTGAGCCGGTTAAGGTTGAGCAACTCGCGATGTTACCTGGTGAGCGTTTTGAGGTGATGATAGAGTTAACCGATACTAAGCCGTTCGACCTTGTGACGCTACCTGTCATGCAAATGGGGATGACCCTTCCTCCTTTCGATCAACCTTTACCTCTATTAAAAATTCTTCCTCTACGCATTGGTGGCGCGGCAGAATTACCCGATCATCTCGCCACGTTACCTTCATTGCCCAGTACTGATGGGCTGACCCGTCGTCACATCGGGCTGTCGATGGATAAACAGCTGGACACCCTCGGGATGCAGCAATTGATGAAGCGCTACGGTCATCAAGCCATGGCGGGAATGCCGATGCATTCTTCTATGGATATGGCGGATAATAACCACAGTGCCTCTCAACAACATGGCCACGCCATGTCAACGATGCCAGGTATGTCGAAAGCAGTAAAAGGCTACGATTTCCATCAGGGGAATAAGATCAATGGTAAAGCTTACCAAATTGGCGATATTGCTTGGCAAAGCCCCCAGGGTCAGCATGAGATTTGGGAAATTAGTGGCGAAGGTGACATGATGTTACATCCTTTCCATATCCACGGTACGCAGTACCGGATTCTGAGTGAGAATGATCAGCCTGTTGCGGCGCATCGCCAAGGTTTGAAAGACACTGTGCGTGTTGAGGGCGGAGTGAGTCAAGTTCTGGTCTCATTCCCCCACCTAGCCGATAAACAGGCCCCGTACATGGCTCACTGTCATCTATTAGAACACGAAGATACCGGTATGATGATGAGTTTCACTGTCGGTAAGTAAGCTGCCTTAAGCACCACACAGGGTTTTTATCTCGATTAAATTCCCTGTTATACTGCACCCCCTGAATTTAAGCTGTAAATATCTGGGGTGATGTCCCATTCCTACAGGATATTTACGCTTGGCCGCACAATGAAAACTGAGTACTCTCAGTGAGATAGAGATTATGAAACATACCGTTGAAGTGATGATTTCCGAGCAGGAAATAAAGAACCGTGTTACAGAATTAGGGCAACAGATCACCACCGCTTACCAAGATCGTGGTAGAGAGATGGTGTTAGTCGGCTTGCTGCGCGGTTCATTTATGTTTATGGCGGACCTTTGTCGAGCGATTGACGTTTCTCACGAAGTTGATTTTATCACTGCCTCAAGTTACGGAAATGGCATGTCTTCAACGCGAGATGTGAAAATACTGAAAGATTTAGATGAAGATATCCGCGGTAAAGATATTTTGATCGTGGAAGATATTATCGATTCAGGTAATACCTTAAGCAAAGTTCGCGAAATCTTACAATTGCGTGAACCTGCCTCCGTGGCGATCTGTACTTTATTGGATAAACCCGAGCGTCGTGAAGTTGACGTGACCGTGGAATACGTCGGTTTCTCAATCCCTGATGAGTTTGTCGTCGGTTACGGAATCGATTATGCTCAACGTTATCGTCATCTGCCTTACGTTGGACGTGTTGTCCCTGAGTAATGGGGAAATAGCACAAAGTTTCAGGCCAGCCTTGCTGGCCTGTTCTATAATGGACGAGGCTCAGATGACCTCGGCATGTTCAAGCATTGTTCGTCAGGAGATTACCCGACGACGGTGGCACATTAGTTTTCACTTCATCTTGTGATGACACGAAATCCCTTAAGATATTCCTCTCTGTGCACCGTTCGCGTTCTCTGCCACTAATACTGAGGGTAATCGACGCTTAAGTCTGATTAGGATATTGATAGGGTTATATCGAGTCGTGGTCAGGTTGATTTACGTCTCAGCCAAGAGCGGACGCACGGGTATTGGCTGCGATAGTAAAGACCAATGCTGTTCTTGGAGACTGCTTAAAAGCCGTCGTTCAGATCCCTTCATTCCCTTCCTTCACCATAAGGTCGAATGAGGACTATTTTTAAATACTCATCTGTCATAAACAGGCGTGGAGTTGATATGAATTATGCACTGGAAATTTCCGGGCTAACAAAAACGTATGGCAACCAAGTTCAAGCGTTAAAAGGGATTGATTTAACGGTAGAAGCCGGGGATTTCTACGCGCTACTCGGCCCGAATGGGGCAGGGAAGTCGACGACCATTGGGATTATTAGTTCGTTAGTGAATAAATCCTCAGGAATCGTGCGCGTGTTTGGTCATGACCTCGACACTGATAAAGTACGAGCCAAACTCCAGCTTGGTTTAGTCCCGCAAGAGTTTAATTTTAACCCTTTCGAAAGCGTCTTACAGGTAGTGACCAACCAAGCAGGGTATTACGGTGTAGAGAAAAAACTGGCCTTAGTGAGAGCCGAGAAATACCTAAGACAGCTCGATTTATGGGAAAAGCGCCACCAAAAATCACGAATGCTATCCGGTGGCATGAAGCGCCGCTTGATGATTGCACGTGCCTTAATGCATGAACCTAAGCTACTGATTCTCGATGAACCGACCGCCGGAGTGGATATTGAATTACGCCGTTCAATGTGGGGATTCTTGAAGCAGCTTAATGAGGCCGGTACCACCATTATTCTGACCACGCACTATCTGGAAGAAGCAGAGATGCTATGTCGAAATATCGGTATTATTCAACGTGGTGAATTAGTTGAAAATACCAGTATGAAGGCATTGCTCGCTAAAGTGGTTTCCGAAACCTTTATTCTTGATCTGGCCCCTCATTCTGCCCCTGCGGTATTAGACGGCTTTCAGTATGAGGTGATCGATGGCACAACCTTAGAGGTTGAAGTGCTGCGAGAGCAGGGGATTAACCAAGTCTTTAGCCAACTCTCAGCGCAAAATATTCAAGTGTTGAGTATGCGAAATAAGGCAAACCGTTTAGAAGAGCTATTTGTCGATTTAGTCAGTAATACGGGGAAAGAGAAGTAATGGCACACTTATATTGGGTAGCACTTAAGCGGCTATGGGCGAAGGAAATCCATCGATTCGGACGGATTTGGATCCAGACCTTAGTCCCTCCTGTTATTACCATGACGCTCTACTTTATTATTTTCGGCAATTTAATTGGGTCGCGAATTGGTGATATGCATGGCTTTACCTATATGCAATTTATCGTTCCCGGACTGATTATGATGTCGGTAATCACTAACTCTTATGCCAATGTGGCATCCTCCTTCTTTAGTGCCAAGTTCCAACACAATATCGAAGAGTTACTTGTCGCACCGGTTCCCACACACGTGATCATTGCCGGCTATATCGGTGGGGGCGTGGCGCGGGGGATTTGTGTCGGCGCACTGGTGACGGCTATTTCGCTACTCTTTGTGCCTTTCCATGTCTTCTATTGGCCAATGGTGGCATTAACCATTTTACTGACCGCTATTGTCTTCTCTTTGGCTGGACTACTGAATGCTGTCTTTGCCCGTAGCTTTGACGATATTAGTCTGATCCCGACTTTTGTCTTGACGCCTCTCACCTATTTGGGTGGCGTCTTTTATTCTCTCTCGCTGCTGCCCCCTTTTTGGCAAGCGGTATCCAAGTTAAACCCTATCGTTTATATGATTAGTGGTTTTCGCTACGGTTTTCTGGGGATCCAAGATGTACCGGTGCCTTTGACGTTAGCAATACTTGTGGTATTCGTAGCGGTGTTTTATGCGATTGTCTGGGCGTTAATCGAGCGGGGTAAAGGGTTACGCAGCTAACCCCTCCCACCCGATCCCCCTAGTGTGAGAGGGAAAACCCTCACACTAGGGGAGTGTTACCTGCTGATTATCGATCAGTCGGGCTTTCCCCAACCATGCTGCCATAAGAATAACGGCTTCACGGCTTTGTGCGGTCAGCGGCATCAGGGTCTGCGCATCACAGATAGCAATACCATCAGGCTGCCAGCCCATTTTCGTTAGACTCGCGACAGCACTATCGACGATAGCGGTATACGCTTGCTCCCCTTGTTGTAAACGCTCGGCCATCAACTTCATCGTCTGACTTAACTCAACCGCTTGCAGACGCTCAGCGGCGGTGAGGTAGCCATTGCGTGAACTGAGGGCAAGGCCATCTTCAGTTCGAACGGTCGGTACGCCAATAATAGTGATGGGGTAATTAAGGTCGAGCACCATTTTGCGAATAATGGCCAATTGTTGAAAATCTTTCTCGCCAAAACACGCCACATCCGGCTGGACGATATTAAATAATTTACTGACTACCGTACTGACACCGCGAAAATGGCCGGGACGGCTAGCCCCCTCCAGCAGCTCAGAAAGCCCAGGCACATGAACGAAGGATTGCTCAGTGAGTCCTGTCGGGTAGAGCGTATTGGCCGCAGGGGCGAATAACAGATCCGCCTTATCCGAGAGTAATTGCTGATCTTGTTCGAGGGTGCGCGGATAGCGCGCTAAATCATCAGACCGATCAAACTGCATCGGGTTAACAAAAATCGAGACCACAACATAATCAGCTAACTGCTTCGCTCGCTCTACCAGCGTAATATGCCCCTGATGGAGATTTCCCATGGTCGGCACAAACGCGATGGTTTTACCTTGGCGGCGTAAATCGCGCAATTGCTGTTGTAAAGTAGGGATTTCATGAAATGTCTGCATGGAAAGCGTTCTATCCTTTAAAACTGTGGGCCAACTCAGGGAAAGTACCCTCTTGCACATGGCGTTGATACTGCGCAACGGCAAGCGCGATCGAGCCGGTATCCGCTAAGAAGTTTTTCGCAAATTTAGGCACATAGCCTGAAGTAATACCGATAACATCCTGCATGACAAGAATTTGACCATCGGTATGCGTCCCTGCACCAATGCCAATGACCGGAATTGATAGCGCCTCGGTAATACGTTTTGCCAGAGAAATAGGGACGCACTCGAGCACCAGCAGTTGCATACCGGCGGCTTCGAGGGTGAGTGCATCATTAAGTAGCTGTTCCGCTTGCGCTTCTGTTTTACCTTGAACCTGATAACCACCGAAGATATTGACCGATTGCGGGGTTAATCCAATATGACCGCAGACGGGGACTGCGCGCTCAGTGAGATAACGGATGGTATCCGCCAACCACGCACCGCCTTCGATCTTGACCATATTCGCACCGGCCTGCATTACGCGTGCGGCATTGTGGCCCGCTTGTTCAAGCGTCGGGTAGCTCATAAAAGGTAAGTCAGTGAGCAGTAAGACGTTTGGTGCACCTTGACGCACATGGCGCGTGTGGTAAACCATATCATCGACAGTTACCGGAACCGTCGAGTCATGGCCTTGTATCGTCATTCCTAAGGAGTCGCCGACCAGTAATACTGGGATATCTTGCTCAGCGAACAGCCGCGCGAAGCTATAATCGTACGCCGTGAGTGAGGCGAATTTTTTACCTTCAAGTTTCCACTGACGTAAATTTTTCAGGGTGATAGGTGTCATTATACACTCTTGTCAAGGATAAACATGACGCGGAGTTTACAGTAACTCCCACTAGACGGGAATCCCTATCCCACTTTAGGCATTACCACAGAGTGATGGTTGAGGTGTCTAACGAAGCCAAGCAGCTTGCTACACTGCCCTTGTCACCAAGGGGAAGGTCGCCTGCCACTTCGGCTAATGGGACGAGCATAAAAGCACGATTATGCATGTCGTAGTGAGGCAGTACCAATCGCTCGCTCGTCATGAACTGTTCGCCGAACAGCAGCAGATCAAGGTCGAGCGTACGTGGCCCCCAACGTTCATCTTTGCGCTCCCGTCCTTGTTCCAATTCGATTCGTTGGGTATGGTCCAGCAGCGCTAAGGGTGATAACGCCGTCTCTAACACCACCACGGCATTCAAAAAGTCGGGCTGATCTTGTGGGCCGTAAGGGGGCGTCCGATAGAGAGAGGAGGTATTGATAAGCGTTGTCTCAGGCAGGGCCGCGAGGGCGGTAATCGCCCTCTGGCACTGATCGAGTGGGTCCCGTAAATTGCTACCGAGTGCAATATAGACACGCGTCATATTAGCTGCCGTTTCGACGCGAGTTGTTACTTTTCGGTGCACGCTTACGCGGTCTATTGTAGCGGCGTCGCTGGGCCGGATCGCTGCCTAAATCTTGTAACATCGCGGCTTGGTCGTTCGCATTCTTAGTCTGGAACTCGGTCCACCACTCACTCAACCGTTGAAGCTCTGCGGAGGATTCCACTGCCGCACGCAGAACCAATAGGTCATAGGCTGCGCGGAATTTAGGGTGTTCCATCAATTTCCAAGCGCGTTTGCCGTGACGACGAGAGATCCGCAGTTGCAATGTCCAAATATCACGGATCATGGTGGTGAAACGTTTAGGTATCGCTATCGCTCGGCAGGCTTCATCTAACGTATCGTTCATCGCCAAAGAGAAGGCCTCAAAGAAAGGCAGGCCACTCTCTTGAGCAATTTGCTGCGCTTTTTCTTGCAGTGGATACCAGTACATTACCGCAAACAGAAACGCAGGATTGACGCGTCTATCGTTTTGGATACGGTTATCGGTATTTTTAAGCACCTGTACTAGGATGCGCTCCATTGGGCTGTCCCCCCCCTCAGTGAAGTACTGATGGACTAACGGGAAGAGCGGCTCAAAAAGGTGGTATTTACGTAATAATGGGTAGGTCTGCTCACCGTAACCAGATTGCAGCAACTTCAACGTTTCTTCGAAGAGACGCGCAGGTGGAATATTTTTTAACAGCCCGGCGAGTTCGCTAATAGGCGCTGCGGTCTCAGGAGCGATAGTCATTCCGAGTTTCGCACTAAAGCGAATCACACGTAGCATCCGCACCGGGTCTTCACGATAACGGGTTTCAGGATGGCCAATGAGGCGAATAACGCCCTGTTCTAGGTCGCTTAATCCGTTAACATAATCGCGTACGGTGAAGTCTGCAGCGCTGTAATAGAGACTGTTAATGGTTAAATCACGGCGTTGGGCATCGTCTTCGATACTGCCGAAAATATTGTCGCGCAACAGCATGCCGTTTTGGCCCTGTTGTGACGTATTGCGATCAACGCTTTCTTCTTGTTCATGATGGCCGCGAAAGGTGGCAACCTCAATCACTTCTGGGCCAAACATAACATGTGCCAAGCGAAAACGTCGGCCAACTAATCGGCAGTTGCGGAATAATTTACGCATCTGCTCTGGGGTGGCGTTAGTCGTAATATCAAAATCTTTAGGTTTTTTACCCAGAAGAAGGTCACGAACCCCTCCACCGACCAAGTAGGCCTCAAAGCCAGACTTATTAAGACGATGCAGTACCTTCAATGCATTATCACTAATATCTCGGCGAGAGATAGTATGTTGATCGCGTGGAATGATCGTTATCGGTGGTGGGACGTTTTCTGCAGAGGTGCTCTCCTCGTCACGCGTAAGGATTTTTCGGCAAAAATTAGCGACTCGGGTAAAAATAGTACACCTCAACAATAAAAAGTAGATACGGTTCTAAAATGAGAGGCTCATCATAGCCTGTTGTGAATCATTTTAGAATGTTGATAACACATCTGTAGTAATGAAAGTGCTATTAATTGGGATTTTTGCTCTCTGCCACCGTTGTGTTGCCTGCTGAATGAGTTGCTCAACGCTGAAATCATGCCACGTATCGTCGACCTCTTGTCCTAGCGCTGCCAAGGCCAATATCAGCATTCGCTGTGGCGCTTCCCGTGGAAGTGGGGGGGCATGATTTTGTTTTGAAAGCTTACTACCTTCCTGATTCAATGCGAGCGGTAGGTGCAGGTAATCGGGGGCATTCCATCCTAGTTGCTGAAATAACGTAATTTGCCGCACCGTGGGCTCAATCAAGTCCGCTCCCCGTACCACTTGCGTAATGCCTTGGTCATGGTCATCCACCGTCACGGCAAGATTATAGGCAAATAACCCATCTCGACGATGTATAATAAAATCCTCTTGCGCTAACTGAGGATGGCAGTGGACGGTTCCTCGTAACAGGTCAGTGAACTGGGTAACGGGAGAGTGTTGGAACAAGCGTAGTGCTGCACCTTCTGCGCTGTGCTGGGCATTACGGCAGGTACCGAGATAGTATCCCCCCGATTGCTGAATCGCTTTACGGCTACAGGTACAGAAGTAACTGCGCCGATGCGTAATCAGCCAGTCGAGTATTTCTCGATAACGAGCATGATGCTGTGACTGCCAAATGACCGGACCATCCCAGGTTAACCCATAGTATTCGAGTTGTTGAAGGATACGTTGGGAGGCTCCTGCAATCTCTCTGGGGGGATCGATATCTTCGATGCGGACGCGCCACAGACCGTTTTGCGATTTGGCATCCAGATAGCTGCCGAGTGCGGCCATTAACGAACCAAAGTGGAGGTCACCTGAAGGGGAGGGCGCAAAGCGTCCAATGATAGGTGTAGAGTGCGTCATAATAGAAGTAATCGCACAGCCACTCGCAATAGGGCGCCGCGGCCGTGCAATTAGGTATATCCTCGATCAGCGGTAGGGTTAGCCTGCCATCTGTTTTTCGCGAATTTCTGCTAGCGTTTTACAGTCGATACACATATCGGCGGTAGGACGCGCTTCAAGACGGCGAATGCCGATTTCTACACCACAAGCTTCACAAAAACCGAAGTCGTCATCTTCAACTTTTTTCAGCGTTTTTTCTATTTTCTTGATTAACTTACGTTCACGATCTCGGTTACGCAGTTCCAGACTGAACTCTTCTTCCTGTGTTGCGCGATCGGCCGGGTCAGGAAAGTTAGCCGCTTCGTCTTGCATATGACTAACGGTACGGTCTACTTCATCCCTGAGTTGATTGCGCCAAGCAACAAGAATTTTCTTGAAGTGTTCCAGCTGGGCTTCGTTCATATACTCTTCGCCCGGTTTCTCCTGATACGGCGCCACCCCAGCGATGGCGAGGATACTTAGAGACGATGTTTTACGGTTTTGCCCTTCTTGCATGTTGCTTCTCCTGGATAACACGCACTATCGATTCCTGATTCCCATTAAGGGAAAAAAAACAGGGCGCTATAAATATCAGAAACCTTGTGGGTTGGCAATTGCTGATAACGATGAGTTTCGCGTTATTGATAATATGTTTCTAATTAAAGAGGAAAAAGTCCTAAAAGAAAACATTTAGCCTGTTATTCAACGAATGGTATCGGGTCCACGAGTAACAGTCGATGGCGACTCATCTGTGCACGATAGACAATGACCTCGACACCTGCCGCTATCGCTTCACGTAAAAGTTGCGCATAGGTGGGATCGAGATGTTCGGCCGCACTCACTTGATCAATCCCCGAATGTAATACGGCAAACAATAGCCCCGCACGATGGCCTTGTTTTACGATCGACATCAATTCTCGAAGATGCTTTTGCCCACGTAGCGTGATGGTATCGGGAAAATAGCCTTTTCCATCGAGTAATAATGTGACTGATTTCACTTCAAGGTAATATTTTTGTGCCTTGTCATCGGTGAGAACGAAGTCAATTCGACTCTTCTCATCGCCGAACGCCACTTCTCGTTGCCAATGCGTAAACTGCGCGAGTGCGGAAATGCCCTGTCGAAGCAGGAGCTCTTCCACGAGTTGGTTCGCGCGTAGCGTATTAATACCGATCCAATGCTGGTCGGCGGTTTGTGTCAGTTCCCAGCTATAAGGATATTTACGCGTAGTTGAGGTGGATGTGGAGTACCAGATCGTATCACCTGGCGTCGCACACCCAGTCATTGCACCAGTATTTGCGCAGTGGATAGTGGTAATTTCTCCGCTGGGGAGGCGGACATCAGCGAGAAAGCGTTTGTAGCGTTTAATTAAGGTGGCGGGCTTTAGGGGGGGGGTGAATTCCATTAATCTTGCTCTCTGTCAAACAGGGGATAGCACTGTTCGGTGTTAAGGATGATTCTGCCACGCTGATAGCGGCTTCTTATTAACGATACCTCTTGGCAGGTGACAGGCCATGAGAAATCGCGTTTCGGCAAACGGATTGAGGTGGGTACCTGTCTGAGAAGCGTGACATGGGGATGAAAAGGAAAAGCCGGTTGCGGGCAGCCTACACGGGCGGCTCTTGAGCGTAACAGATCGGCTAACTGTAAAAGTTCACGCGGCGCGGGGCGGCATCCTACCCATAGCTGTCCAGAACGAGGCCAATACCCAGCATCGTTGAGGGTAAAAGTAAACGACGGTGAACGCAGCCCGCTAATCATAGACTGTAGTTGAGTCAGTTGTGACACCGTCGGGGCGTTCATCCACGCCAGCACCATGTAGAGTTGCTCTCGGGGAACTGGGGTGCCGGTGTCTGCTGGCAGAGCGGTAGCGCGCCATTGAATCAGTTGCTCAGTGGTGTGACTGGGAAGAGTTAAGGCGAGAAAGTAATTATCAGTCGCAGTTGTTCGGGAAACCACAGAGTTCCTTAAGACGATAGGAGGCAAGTATCACCTACCAATTAATGCTATAATGGCCATAGTATCATAATCCCTAAACGGAGCGAAGATTGAGCGTCCTCCCGATTCACGATGTGCTGGATGAGTTAGTGCTAGCCCTCACTCATTCACCTCAAGTTATTCTTCAGGCCCCCCCTGGTGCCGGCAAATCGACTTGGCTTCCTATACAGTTACTGCAACGCCTTACACTAAGCGGCAAAATTATTATGGTAGAGCCAAGACGGCTCGCCGCCAAAAATGTGGCGCTTCGCCTTGCCCACTATTTGGGGGAAGCTCCCGGTGAGACGGTCGGTTACCGAATGCGTGCGGAGCAATGTATAGGTAAAACGACACGGCTTGAGGTCGTTACCGAAGGGGTACTGACTCGATGGTTACAGCAAGATCCCATGCTAGACGATGTCTCACTGGTGATCATCGATGAGTTTCATGAGCGCAGTGTCCACACTGATCTAGCATTAGCCTTTCTGTTAGATATTCAACAAGGATTACGTGAGGATCTTAAACTCTTAATTATGTCGGCGACTCTCGACAATCGTCGGTTAGGGGAGGTATTGGACCAAGCACCGACCATCACCTCGGAAGGTCGACATTATCCGGTGGAACGCTTCTATCACGGGCTCCCGTCTCAGGGGCTGTTTTACGTACATCTCGCGAATAAAATCCTTAACGTACTGCGGCAAGAACAGGGTGATATGCTGGTTTTCTTACCGGGCGAACGTGAAATCCATCAAGTAATAAATGAGGTCACGGCACGATGCCCAGTTGGGGTGGAATTGAGGCCCTTATACGGCGCGCTACCCATTGCGCAACAAGAACTTGCGATCAGCCCCTCTGCCCCGGGGCAACGAAAAGTCGTCTTCGCCACCAATATAGCCGAGACTAGCTTAACGATTGAAGGCATAAGCTTAATTATCGACTCGGTATTAGAACGTATATCGTTATTTGATTTACGGGCGGGTGCTCATCGACTTAAAACACAGTTTATCAGCCAGTCGTCATTAACCCAACGGGCTGGGCGAGCCGGTCGCTTAATGCCAGGAAAATGTTGGCATTTAATTGCGCCTGAGCAAGCTGAGCGTTTGGCCGAACAAGCGACTCCTGAGATTTTACGCAGTGATTTAACCGGTCTGTTACTCAATGTGTTGGCTTGGGGCTGCCAAAAGATCTCTGCGTTACAGTGGCTAGACCAGCCCTCTCGACCTGCGCTAGCCTACGCCAAGGCACAACTTCGCCAATTTGGTGCCATTGATGCAAGTGGCACGTTAACGGCGAAGGGACGAAAAATGGCTGCACTCGGGATTATGCCACGCCTTGCGGCAATGCTGGTCGCAAGTAAGGGAACCGATAGCGTATCGACTGCAGCAATGTTAACAGCCATCATCGAGCAACCGGAACGACGCAGCGAGGGGGACTTACGTGACCATCTCTCCGCCCCAAGTACAGTATGGATGACCCGAGCTAGGCAAGTCTGCCGGATGCTGGAGGAAAGATTTTCATTCAGCCCTCTCGATGATGCTCTCGCACCTTTATTATCGGCGTTTGCCGACCGTATTGCCTACCGACGAGGAACGACCCATCGCTATCAACTCGCAGATGGTCGCGGCGCGACATTAACCTTAGATCATCCTCTGACCCGTTATAATTGGCTGCTCGCGGTACAATTACAGTTGCCAGCTGATCGGCACGAGGCCCATATTCAGTTAGCTTTTCCCCTATCGCTAGACGATATTCGACATCAGGCACCGCAGTTAATTACCCATCGGCACGCGCTAGAGTGGGATGAGAGTCAGGCGCAATTTAAGGTCTGGCAACATGAGGTCATAGGCGAGATTATTGTTAGCTCGCGGCCAGGAGACAAACCCAATCCAGAACAGTTGATCGCGGCGTACTTAGCCTGGATAAAAGATAAGGGCTTGGCGGTTTTACCTTGGGATCAACCTGCACTCGAATTGAAACAGCGGCTGAGTTATGCGCAACAGTGGCTACCTGAATGCGATTGGCCAGCAATAACCGATACCGACCTGATGAATAATCTTGAGGGATGGTTAGGACCAGAACTGACTCGCTTGCCTTCATTTGGGAATTTTTCACGCATTAATCTCTATCAGGCTTTAAAATCTCAGTTATCCTGGGAGCAGTGGCGGTGTCTAGAGACCGAGGTCCCCAGCCATATTGAGGTCCCTACGGGTAGGAAAGTTGCGATCGATTATCTTTCTCCACGCGCGCCTTTACTCTCGATAAAAGTGCAAGAGATGTATGGGCAGCAACGTCCGCTTACCGTCGCATGTGGGCGGGTAAATGTAGTGATAGAATTATTGTCACCGGCACAGCGGCCGATCCAAATCACGCAAGACTTAGCGGGTTTTTGGCAAGGCAGCTGGCGTGAAGTTCAAAAAGAGATGAAAGGGCGCTATCCTAAACATCTGTGGCCTGACGATCCGGCCAACACCTTACCGACGACGAAAACCAGAAAGTCGTCCACGTGAAATTTAGTAACCAATCTTTCGGACGGTTCTGTGTTTTTGGACCTAAAATAGAGATAAAGTATGTCGCCGATTGAGGCAAAGCCTGGAGAGAGAATCCATGTCTGGGAATGATCGCGAACCCATAGGGCGTAAAGGAAAATCCACGCCAAAGGGAAAAAGCCCCCCGGCTTCACCACGCAATAAGAAATATCAAGACGATCCGGATAGCTATGATGATGAGGAGAATACGTCATTGCCTGCAACTAAAAAGCGCGGAAAAACCCCGCAAAAAAGCCATAAGAGAAGTTGGCTAGGTCTACTACTAAAAATCATCTTAGTCGTTGCTGTTATCGTTGCAGCATGGGGGGTCTACCTAGATTCTGAGATCCGCCATCGGATTGATGGGCGAGTATGGGACCTTCCAGCGACGGTTTATGGGCGTATGGTCAGTCTTGAACCCGGCATGCCGTTCGATCGTAAAGATATGATCGCCTTGCTTGAAGGAACACAATACCGTCAAGTAACGAAAATTACTCGTCCGGGTGAATTCTCTGTTAAAGGCAACAGTATTGAATTACTCCGCCGACCTTTCGACTTTCCAGATGGTAAAGAAGGCCAGATTCATACTCAGCTGAATTTCGAAGACGGTGAGCTTAGCGAGATCAAAAACCTCGATACTGGTCGTGATTTTGGCTATTTCCGTCTCGACCCGCGCCTCATCACCATGATGCAATCCCCTAATGGTGAGCAACGTCTATTTGTTCCTCGTGCTGGATTCCCAGCTCTCCTTGTCGATACCTTAGTCGCGACAGAAGACCGCCATTTCTACGAGCACGATGGAATTAGCCTCTACTCTATTGGACGGGCGTTCGTCGCAAACCTTACCGCGGGGCGTGCTGTGCAAGGGGGAAGTACCCTGACCCAGCAATTGGTTAAAAACTTATTCTTAACGAATCAGCGTTCACTGTGGCGTAAAGTGCGCGAAGCCTATATGGCGGTGATCGTTGACGCACGCTATAGCAAAGATCGCATCTTGGAACTCTACCTTAATGAGGTGTATTTAGGCCAAGCGGGTAATGACCAGATTCGTGGCTTCCCACTCGCCAGTTTATACTACTTCGGTCGTCCGGTTGATGAACTCAGTCTCGATCAGCAAGCGCTATTAGTCGGTATGGTAAAAGGGGCTTCGCTGTACAACCCTTGGCGCAACCCGAAATTAGCGTTAGAGCGTCGTAACTTAGTGCTGCGTCTGCTGCAACAGCAAAAAGTCATCAACCAAGAACTTTACGATATGCTCTCTGCACGGCCATTAGGGGTTCAACCTAAGGGCGGAGTGATCACTCCACAGCCTGCGTTTATGCAAATGGTTCGTAATGAACTGCAGCAAAAGCTGGGCGATAAAATGCAGGACCTCTCGGGGGTGAAAATCTTTACGACGCTTGATCCGATTTCGCAAGACGCGGCAGAAAAAGCGGTCGAAGAAGGGATTCCAGTCCTACGTAAACAACGTCGCCTCGCCGATTTAGAAACGGCAATGGTAGTGGTCGACCGTTTCAGCGGTGAAGTTCGTGCAATGGTTGGCGGCGCTAATCCTCAGTTTGCCGGGTATAACCGTGCCATGCAGGCGCGTCGTTCTATTGGTTCTTTAGCCAAGCCTGCGACTTACCTCACCGCGTTAAGCCAGCCACAGCAGTATCGTTTGAATAGCTGGATTGCTGACCAACCGTTGGCGTTAAAACAACCGAACGGTCAAGTGTGGCGTCCTGAGAATGACGATCATCAGTTTAGTGGTAAGGTCATGCTCGTCGATGCATTAACCCATTCGATGAACGTGCCGACCGTTAACCTGGGGATGTCATTGGGGCTTAAAAATGTGGTGGATACTTGGACCAAGCTGGGTGTCAGCCAAGACCAGTTATCGCCGGTTCCGGCAATGTTACTGGGCGCGCTGAACTTGACGCCGGTCGAGGTTGCACAGGCCTTCCAAACCATTGCTAGCGGCGGTAATCGGGCGACATTATCGGCGGTACGTTCGGTGATCTCTGAAGACAATAAAGTGCTGTATCAGAGCTACCCACAAGCACAGCAGGTCGAGCCGCCAGAAGCTGCTTATCTGACGCTTTACTCGATGCAGCAAGTGGTGGACCACGGGACCGCTCATGCATTAGGAAGCCAATACAACAGCATGCATCTGGCTGGTAAGACGGGTACGACCAATAACTTGGTTGACAGCTGGTTTGCGGGGATCGATGGTAAGGAAGTCGCCATCACTTGGATTGGTCGCGATAATAACCAATCGACCCGTCTCTATGGGGCGAGTGGTGCGATGCAAATTTACCGTCGTTATCTGGCCAGT
The DNA here is from genome assembly GCF_022602565.1 of Rosenbergiella metrosideri. Classification (GTDB taxonomy): domain Bacteria; phylum Pseudomonadota; class Gammaproteobacteria; order Enterobacterales; family Enterobacteriaceae; genus Rosenbergiella; species Rosenbergiella metrosideri. Next base: position 43,421 of record NZ_JALBCV010000009.1, on the reverse strand, counting down.
CAGCCGCCAACGCCTTTACAGTTGACGCCTCCCGATGATGTGTCGATGATGCCTGTCGATTCAGCGGGGAACTTTGTCTGTAATACTGGCAGTAGCACTTGGCGTAGCCTACCCGTTTGGACGGCTGATCCGACCGCGCTGTGCCAACAGCAGCAGCAACAAGTCGAGCAGCAACAGCAACAGTTGCAGCAGCAACAACAGCAAGAGCAACAAGGCAGCCAAAGTAATGGTGTTGCGGGTTGGATAAAAGATATGTTTGGCCACTAAGCTAAGTGGAGAGACATTAAAAAAGCGCTGCCATGGCAGCGCTTTTTTTATCTTGATAGTAGATTACGCTAATTTTGCAAAGCTGCGGCGAGCCGCTTCGATTGTACGATCGATATCTTCTTCACTGTGAGCCAGCGACATGAAGCCCGCTTCAAAGGCTGAAGGGGCAAAGTAGACGCCTTCTTCTAACATCAGATGGAAAAATTGCTTAAAGCGCTCGGTATCGCAACGCGTCACATCCGCGTAACAGGTGACCTCTTTATCTTCAGTAAAGAATAAACCGAACATCGCACCCACCTGATTGGTCACTAATGGAATAGCGTATTGCTCAGCCACTCGCTGGAGTCCTGAGCAGAGGCGTTTCGTCAGAGAAGTCAGCGTGCTATGAACACCTGGCTGAGAAAGTTGTTTTAAACATGCATAGCCGGCTGCCATGGCAATAGGGTTACCAGAAAGCGTACCCGCTTGATAAACTGGCCCTAATGGCGCAAGCGCTTCCATCACGTCTTTACGGCCCCCGAAGGCACCGACAGGCATACCGCCGCCGATAATTTTTCCAAGGCAGGTAAGGTCTGGTGTGACATTGTAGTACGCTTGGGCACCGCCTAAAGCAACGCGGAAACCGGTCATCACTTCATCTATAATAAATAGCGCACCGAATTCATCACATAAATCACGCAGGCCTTGTAGGAATCCAGGTTGTGGTGGGATGCAGTTCATATTTCCTGCAACAGGTTCCACAATCACACAAGCGATATCGTCAGGATATTGCTCGAAGGCCTGGCGAACGGAATCAAGATCGTTATAAGTACAAGTCAGGGTATGACGTACCACATCTGCCGGGACACCTGGAGAGTTAGGCTGTCCAAGAGTTAGGGCGCCGGAACCCGCTTTAACAAGCAAGTGGTCGGCATGGCCATGGTAGCAACCTTCGAATTTAATAAGCTTATCGCGATGAGTAAACCCACGTGCTAAACGGATGGCACTCATCGTTGCTTCTGTCCCAGAGTTCACCATACGCACCATATCCATCGAAGGAACCAGATCGCAGACCAGTTCCGCCATTTTGACCTCCATCTCGGTAGGGGCACCGAAACTCAAGCCCCGTTCAGCCGCTTCGATCACGGCATTACGGATTTCCGCGTTATTGTGTCCCAGTACCATAGGGCCCCATGAACCGATATAGTCGATATAGGCTTTACCGTCGGCATCATAGATATAAGCTCCCTCTGCGCGCTCAATAAACAGAGGGGTCCCCCCCACCCCTGAAAACGCTCGGACCGGTGAGTTTACGCCGCCTGGGATAACGGATTGCGCTTCTTGAAACAGTGTTTCAGACTTATTCATGACAGATTCCTGCATAACAGAGAAAGAATACCCCACAGTGTAATGGAAAATGCCCCAGGCTGTTAATGGCAGGATGAAGGATGGGGCGTCTCACGGCACGGTTGGTTTAGTTGTAGGCTTGATTGCGAAGCTATGCTGACTGATAATAGAGGGATAAGGTTGTAAGTTGACCCTCTCTTTTTGGAGCAGAATAATGAGCGATGACGTGGCTAATGTGCCGTTACAATTTACTGATGCAGCGGCGAATAAGGTCAAAACCTTAGTTGCTGATGAAGATAACCCAGAATTAAAATTACGGGTATATATCACGGGCGGTGGCTGCAGTGGTTTCCAATACGGATTCACCTTTGATGATAAAGTCAACGATGGCGATATGACCATTGAGAAACAAGGTGTGGCCTTAGTGGTCGACCCAATGAGCCTGCAATATCTCGTCGGCGGTTCTGTCGATTATACTGAAGGCCTTGAAGGCGCTCGCTTTATCGTTACCAATCCTAATGCAAAAACCACCTGCGGATGCGGCTCTTCCTTCAGCGTCTAAGCTTTCTCCCCGTCAATTTACCAAGCTTAATGAGTGTAATGTGTTAAGCACGGCCTGAATTTTCGGGGATGACTGTTGCGCGACTTTATAACGTAAAGTTAAGGCTAATCCATCCAGTTTGACCTCCGGCAGAATCATCACTAGCTCCCCTCGCTCTAGCCTTTCTTTGATTAACCAATAAGGCAATTGTGCCACGCCAATCCCTTGGCCGACTGACATTAGGTGTGCTTCAGTATGGTTAACGATCAAGCGATAGTGGGAAGGATGCCAAGCTTGTGGATGGCTATTCGTGGGGATAACCCACGGTTTCATTTTCCCGTTTTGCGCTTGATAGCCGACGATATGTTGGGCGCAAAGTGCACTTAGCGTATTCGGCATACCGTTTTCTTCGATAAAGTCTGGACTTGCGCAAAAGACCATTTTTTCGTAGCCAAAATGCTGGAACCCCTCCTGTGTATCGAGCGCTATATCCCCCCCTATCCGTACAGCGATATCGATCTTCTTTTGCTTCAGGTCGAGTAATGTATCCGAGAAATGTAAGGTCAGGCGTAATTCTGGATAGCGTTGCATTAACGAACAAAGTATCGGCAGCACCACCACTTTTCCAAAGGTCTCCGGTAGCGCGAGGGTAACTTTTCCGGTGGGTAAGTCTCGACTCAATTTTAACGCGGTCTCGGTTTCGGTTAACTGGCTGAGGATCTGTAGACAGGTTTCGTAATACGTATTGCCCGCATCGGTCAGCTGTAACGTTCGCGTTGTGCGATCGAATAATCGGTAATCAAGTCGTAGCTCTAACGCTTGAATTGCCTTACTGATGGCAGAAGGAGAGAGATGTAGCTGCTTCCCCGCTTCAGTGAAAGTTCCCGTTTGAACACAAGCAATAAATTGATGGATGTTTTTAAAACGCTAATCGTGCATATTTGTGAATTCTATTCAAAAGTAATGTGAAATATTACCTCAGATGAGCTTTTAATTCTCGGCTAAGCTAATTCGATACACTTACTTTTGGAGGTTCCATGCAAAAAAGCACTTATTATCGGTTACAGTGGTATTACAGTCAGCGTTCTCGCTTTTGAGCTAATGCAACAAGAGTGGGAGGTGACGAATCTCTCTCGCGGGCAGTCACCTCTACCGGAAGGTGTGCATGGGCTCACTGCCGATCTCACCTCCGTGGAGCAGGTGACTGTCGCGCTATGTGATCAGCGGCCGGATGCGGTATTTTTTACTGTATGGCCTCGCCAAGAGAATGAGAAAGCAAATATCCGCGTAAACGGGGCAATCGTACGGCATGTCATCGATGCCCTAGGCGATCGCTTATCCAGCAGTCACGTAGCACTGGTCACTGGGCTTAAGCATTATCTGGGACCCTTCGAGGCTTACGGCGCAGCGGAAACTGTTATTACGCCGTTTAGAGAAGAGCAACCACGCCAACCTGTGGATAATTTTTACTATGCGCAGGAGGATGAGATTTTTGCTGGGGCTGAACGTTATGGTTACCGCTGCAGCGTGCATCGTTCACACACAGTTATTGGGGCTGCTCAAGGTAATGCGATGAATATGGGACAGGCCCTTGCGGTGTACGCGGCACTCTGCCGTGAACAAGGATGGCCTTTTGTTTTTCCAGGTTCTCCTAAAAATGGCAGGGCGTTTCAGATGTTACGGATGCAGGAATTTTATCCCGTCAATTGATCTGGGCAATAGATGCCGTCGATGCACAGAATGAAGCGTTCAACATCGTTAATGGTGAGCATTTTCGCTGGAAATGGTTATGGCCGCGGCTGGCGAATTATTTTGGTATTGAGTCTGGTGTCTATCCAGGTCATGCAACGCCACTTGATACAATAATGCAGCTGGCTGATGCCCGACAGTTGTGGGCAGCGATCGCGGAGAAATATTAGTTGCAGACGAAGCAGGCGGATAAGCTTGCGTCATGGTGGCACACCGACGCCGATCTTGGTCGACCTTTCGAGGCCTTCACTGATATGACGAAGAGCCGGTTAGCGGGGTTTATGGATTATCAATCCACCGAGCAAAGTTTTTATTGGTTGTTCGATCAACTGATTGATAAAAAGATCATTCCTGACTTTAAAAAAACGTCGGGCTAATGTGAATTTTTTACGGCTAATTTGTGAGTTAGCGTAAAGTTTTATAGTTGATAAATCCCGCGTAGAGCGGGATTTTTTTTCGACACTAGCCGAGTTTCTTAACCATCGCTTCGACCAATAACGATGACTGTTGGGCGGCAATGGTCAGGAATTCGTCGAAACTTAAATGAGAAGCCTGATCGGCCACATCGGAGATCGAGCGGACAACCACGAAAGGTGTCTTAAATTGATGGCAGACATGGCCTATCGCTGTCGCTTCCATTTCCACTGCAATAGCTTGCGGGAAAGTCGTGCGAATGCGAGACAAGGTTTCAGCCCCATTAACGAATGCATCACCACTGACGACCAACCCAGTGACGGTGTGTAGCGCTAAGTCTGCCGCGCACGTTTTTACTATTGAGGTAAGCTTTTCGTCTGCTTGGAAAGCTGCGGGACAGCCAGCCATTTGACCAGGCTCGTAACCGAATGCGGTGACGTCCGCATCGTGATAGCGTACTTCACTTGAGACCACGATATCACCGATTTTAAGACTACTCTCTAAGCCACCTGCTGAACCGGTATTGATGATCACATCAGGTTTGCAGAGTTGAAGTAACAATGTCGTCCCTAATGCGGCAGATGTTTTACCAATCCCTGATTTCAATAGCGCAATATCGACGCCATGCAATGTGCCGGTATAGATCTCACACCCTGCTAAACTAAGCGTTTGGCGTTGTTCGATTTTATCGCGGAGCAGCGTAACTTCTTGCTCCATCGCTCCAATAATGCCTATCTTCATGGTATTTCCTACTAAAACGGTGGATTCAATTATGTGAGTTAGCATAGTCTATCACGGTGTAAGAAGGAATTGATGTCGTCGGAGGGGAGGAGAGGGTGAGGATTAATTTTAAAGACAAGATTAGCGTTAAAAGACCTTTTAATAATGGACGTATTCCTGAGACAGAAGAACAAATTAGCCGGGTTTTTGAAAGCGATCGCGGGCGTATCATCCATTCCGCAGCTTTACGGCGTTTACAGCAAAAAACCCAAGTCTTCCCTTTAGAACGTAATGCCTCCGTTCGCTCGCGGCTGACGCACTCTCTTGAAGTCCAGCAGGCTGGACGCTATATCGCCCGCGAAATCTTATTGAAACTGCAGCGGCAATCTGGACTTGAATACTTCGGTCTTGAAAATTTTGCCCGCAGTTTTGAGAGCTTAGTTGAGATGGCCTGCTTACTGCACGACGTGGGTAATCCGCCTTTTGGACACTTTGGGGAAGCGGCTCTGAAAGATTGGTTTCAGGAGCACTTAGCGGTAGGCATCCCCGGTATTAATAACGAGGATCCCCATCTTACACCGTTGATTGACAAGATCCGTACCGATCTCAGCCATTTTGAGGGTAATGCACAAGGTATTCGCTTGGTGCACACTATTTTACAGCTTAATCTTAGCTATGCCCAAGTGGCCTGTATCATGAAGTACACCGCCCCGGCCTGGTGGCAAGGTGAAAAGCCAGAAGCCTATTCAACATTGATGAAGAAACCGGGATTCTACCTATCAGAAGAACCCTATATCGAGAAACTGAGAAAAGAAACGCAACTAGCTGAGTTTCATCGCTTTCCTTTGACTTACATTATGGAAGCCGCAGATGATATTTCTTATTGTATCGCCGATTTAGACGATGCCGTGGAGAAAGCAATTTTCAATGTTGACGCACTTTATCGGTATTTAGCCACAGAGTGGGGGGGGATACAGCCGAATGATTTATTTTCGCGCACGGTAGAGGAAGCTTGGAGTGAGGCGAAAACGAAGAAACGGCGAAGTAAAGGCGATCAATTTTTCATGTCCTTACGTGTGTATGTGCAGCGAGAGCTTGTTAAACATGCCGTACAGCGCTTTATTGAGCATCTTCCTGAGATATTTGCAGGAAGCTTTAATCATGCGCTGCTCGAAGACCAAGGAGATGCCGGGCGATTATTAGCGACGTTTAAGAAAGTGGCGCGTAAACATGTTTTTCGCCACTCGGAAGTGGAGCAATTGGAGTTACAAGGTTACCGAGTTATTCGGGGGCTGTTAGATATTTATCAGCCGATGATGCTGCTCTCTTATGATAATTTTCATCGACTGATTACCGAAGACGAATTACCCGGTTTCCCGATTGAAACCCGACTTTTTCACCGCTTATCGGATAAGCATTGCAAAGCCTATTGTCACCATCTACAGCAGTGTCAACATCTTCCCCATTCGACCTTAATGCTGTGGGAGCGTTACTACCGGTATCGTTTGATTCAAGATTATGTAAGTGGCATGACGGACCTCTATGCTTGGGAAGAATATCGCCGTTTGATGGCCGTCGATTTCGTTTAAAGAGTGTCAAGAATTTAAATATTTTTTTACGTTTTTACAGGGAGTTGGGAAGGAACTAATTGGTATACATTTCATTCTTAAGTGAATCATCACAGCAATGATGCGAGAAAGTAAAAATAAGAGAATCCGACTATGAAAAAAAATATTTTATCACTCAGTATGGTTGCACTCAGCCTCAGTTTAGCATTGGGTTCAGTCAGTGTCAGTGCGGCACAAACTGCATCGGCCGATAGCCAACAAATGCCTAGTCTCGCGCCGATGCTGCAAAAAATTATGCCTTCCGTGGTGAGCATTAGTGTCGAAGGCTCGACTACCGTAAAAAATCAAGCTAATCAGCAATTTCAGCAGTTTTTTGGCGACATGACTCCCTTTTGCCAGCAAGGCTCACCTTTCATGAATTCACCACTTTGCCAAACGCCGAATCAAGGGCAAGGTGGGCAGCAAGAGAAGTTTCGGGCGTTAGGTTCAGGAGTGGTGATTAATGCTGAAAAAGGTTACGTGGTGACGAATAATCATGTGGTCGATAATGCCTCGAAAATTACCGTTCAATTGAGCGATGGACGCCGCTTCGAGGCCAAAGTTATAGGTAAAGATCCGCGTTCCGATATCGCCTTAATCCAACTAAAAGACGCGACCAATTTGACCGCCATTAAGATGGCTGACTCTGATAATCTCCAAGTTGGCGACTATACCGTTGCGATTGGTAACCCCTATGGATTGGGTGAGACTGTCACGTCAGGGATTGTCTCAGCACTCGGGCGCAGCGGCCTGAATGTAGATAATTACGAGAACTTTATTCAAACAGATGCCGCTATAAACCGGGGAAATTCGGGGGGAGCACTGGTTAATCTTAATGGTGAATTAATCGGTATTAATACCGCGATCCTCGCGCCAGACGGCGGTAACATTGGTATTGGCTTTGCTATCCCAAGCAATATGGTGAAAAACCTTACGGCTCAGATGATTGAATATGGTCAGGTGAAGCGCGGGGAATTGGGGATTATGGGTACAGAGCTTAATTCTGAATTGGCAAAAGCCATTCATGTTAATGCTCAGCGTGGCGCCTTCATTAGCCAAGTATTGCCCAATTCTTCAGCTGAAAAAGCGGGGATGAAACCGGGTGACGTGATTGTGTCGATGAACGGTAAGCCGTTAAACAGCTTTGCCGCCCTACGGGCTGAGGTGGGATCATTACCTGTCGGCACTAAGCTGGCACTTGGCGTAATTCGTGATGGTAAACCGATTAATGTCACACTCGAACTGCAACAGAGCCGTCAAGATAATGTCTCTTCAGCAACGATTTATGCTGGAATTGAAGGTGCAGAGTTAAGTAATTTAGTCAGCAATGGACAAAAGGGCGTACACGTGGATGCGGTCAAAGCTGGCTCAACGGCTGCGCGTATTGGTCTACGTAAGGGCGATGTTATTCTGGGGGTCAATCAGCAATCGATCGCTAACCTAGGTGAGCTTCGCAAGGTACTCGATACAAAACCTGCCGTGCTAGCCCTAAATATTAAGCGTGGAAACGCTGTGTTGTATTTACTGGCTCAATAGATACGGGGTTATTTTCGCCACAGCTCACTCACTCGCAGTGGGCTGTGTTAAGGCAGCGCATAAAATTTAATTGATAAAAAAGTTGTGCAAAGGAAAAAAGTATGTCTATTATAGAGACATCGGTTTGTAGTACAGACCTTATGCAAGCAAATTTAGTAAAGCAGTCTTCATTTCAAGCGTTATCCATCGATATCCTTTCTCATGAGCCTCCTTTTAAAGTGACCATAAGCTATTTACTGTATAGCAGATCAGATTCGCCATTCTGAGCGGATCGATAAGTAAGGATTTAACGATGTCTACTAAGATGACTGGTTTAGTAAAGTGGTTTGATGCAGGTAAAGGTTTTGGTTTTATCTCTCCTGCAGACGGTAGCAAAGACGTGTTTGTTCACTTCTCTGCAATCCAAAGCAACGATTTTAAAACGTTAGACGAAGGCCAAAATGTCGAATTCTCAATCGAGAACGGCGCGAAAGGACCTTCTGCTGCAAACGTTGTTGCGCTCTAAATAATTAAGATATTGTGATAGTTACGATAGCGATGAAGGTGTTGACCGGAGCAGTTAATTATCATATAAGAAAATCCCGCATTGAGCGGGATTTTTTTTATCTACGATTATTTAAAGCGAGTAAGTCGATCGAGATCCGCTTCAATCTCAGCGATCTTATTAGAAACGACCGCTTCTAAATGACGAAGGTCTTCCAGAATTTTATTTTTCAAATCGACCTCTAAAGGATCTTGTTGGCATAACTGATCCAATTCTTCAATCACATAAGAGAGGTTGGGATTGATCTGTTGAGCATCTTTTTCAGATAGATGATCAATCGACTCACTTTGGCGGGGATATTTAAATTTGACGCTTTTCGCGAAAAACTCGCCTTTATCCTTTCTAAAATAGATCTTTAAAATATCGTGGTGGGCTTCTTGGCGAAGGTTGTAGCGATCAATTTCTTCAGGATGGGTGATCCCTAAGCTTTTTAAATTATCAAACATAGTTGTTAACCTCTCGAGTTCACCTTTGTCCAGAAGCAATCATATCGTAGACAAGAAGCGAGTGGGACAATTAATCATCAATGCTACGAAGTAACTCGTTCACGCCGACTTTAGCGCGCGTTTTCGCATCAACTTTCTTAACGATAACGGCACAGTAAAGGCTGTGGCTACCGTCTTTTGCTGGCATGCTGCCTGAAACAACGACTGAGCCTGCAGGCACGCGGCCAAAGAAGACTTCACCGGTTTCACGATCATAAATACGCGTGCTTTGGCTGATATAAACACCCATGGAAATAACAGAACCTTCTTCAACGATAACACCTTCGACGATTTCAGAACGTGCACCAATAAAGCAGTTGTCTTCGATAATCGTTGGATTTGCTTGCAGCGGCTCTAACACTCCACCGATACCAACGCCACCCGAAAGGTGAACATTTTTACCGATTTGCGCACAGGATCCTACGGTTACCCAAGTATCGACCATTGTTCCTTCGTCGACGTAGGCACCGATGTTGACATAGGAAGGCATTAAGACTGTGTTACGAGCAATATATGCGCCTTGACGCACGGCGGCAGGTGGGACAACACGTAAGCCTTCTTGACGAAAACGCGCGTCATCGTAGTCAGCGAATTTTAAAGGGACTTTATCGAAATAGCGGGTTTCAGCGCCATCCATCACTTGGTTATCATTGATGCGAAACGAAAGAAGCACTGCTTTTTTTAGCCACTGATGCGTTACCCACTCCCCGTCGATTTTCTCGGCGACACGTACTTCACCTTTATCGATCAGCTGAATGATTTGATTTACGGCATCGCGCGTTTCAGCGTCAACATTGTTAGGCGTGATTTCTGCACGGCGTTCAAAGGCAGCTTCGATAATTTTTTCTAACTGTTGCATCATAATTTCCCAAAAATTCTCATTGTCTAAGTAAGCAGTAAATAAAACTCAACTACCAGTGTGGGGTAAAGCGTAAAGACTTTACCCATTACGATCTTCCTTGAACTATATTTTATCGGTTGGATTGAGGGTCTCTGTCAACCTTTGACGCAGTTGCTCGCGCATTTTTTTACTCAATCCACGGCGTTCGTTGTCGGCAAGAATGAATAAATCTTCAACACGCTCACCAATTGTACTGATTCGAGCACCGTGGAGAGAAATATCAAGCTCAGCAAATATCGCGCCAATCTGCGCTAATAAACCGGGTTGGTCTAAGGCAACAAGCTCTAAATATGTCCTCCGGTCGGTATGACCAGGTAAATAGTGCACGCGCGTTTCAACGGTGAAGTGACGCAAGCGTGATGACGTCCGTCTTGTTTTCGGTATTGTCCATTTCTCTTGCTGCAAGGATTGCGTCAGACCTTGAATGATTGAGGCATGACGATCTGGTGCTAAAGGGGAACCCTCTGGCTCAAGGACAATAAACGTATCCATCGCCATTCCATCACGGTTAGTAAAAATTTGGGCGTCGTGAACGCTTAAGTTTCTCCTATCTAATTCACCGGCAACCGTAGCGAATAAATAGGCGCGGTCCGGGCTCCAGATAAATATCTCTGTTCCCCCCCTTGCAGATTGTGGGCTAATCAACACTAAGGGTTCGGATAGGCTATGTTTGAGCAAGTGCTGTGCATGCCAAGCTAATTGTGTCGGCGTATGGCGTAAAAAATAATCTGCTCGACAGCGATTCCATAAATGGAAAAGGCGATTTTCATTCACATCGTTCATACGCAATAGTGCTAGCGCTTGCTGGCGATTATGCCTGACCCGCGAACGAAGATCGGGACGTTTATCTTTGCCACGACGCAGCTGTTTTTCAGTTGCAATGAAGAGCTCACGTAATAAGCTCTGTTTCCAGCTGTTCCACAGACTTTCATTAGTTGCACAAATATCCGCGACAGTCAGACAGGTTAAGAACTTGAGTTGGCGTTCATTGACCATTATTTCAGAGAATTGGCGAATAACTTCTGGGTCTTGAATATCTCGGCGTTGTGCGGTGACGGACATCAAAAGATGATGTTCGACCAGCCAAGCAATCAGATCACTGTCGCGAGAGTTGAGTTGATGTAGCTTTGCAAAAGCGTGAACATCTTCAGCGCCGAGCAGGCTGTGGTCGCCCCCTCGGCCCTTCGCAATATCGTGAAAGATAGCCGCAATAATTAAAATTTGGTGATTAGGCGAACGTTGCCAAATTTCTACGCATAATGGGTGCTGTGGACGGACCTCTTCTTTACCGAAACTTTCTAGCTTCTGTAGCACCCGCATGGTGTGCTCATCAACGGTATAAGCGTGGAACAGATCGAACTGCATCTGACCGACTATCGATTCCCATTGCGGCAGATAAGCTGCTAATACGCCATGGTGGTGCATCGGCATCAATGCTCGGCTTACTGCTCCGCTGCTGCCTAAAATCTCGAGAAAAAGGGGTCTAGCCGCAGCGATATCACACAGCGGTTTTTCCAGTTGCTGTAGTGCTAAGCGCAGTTGACGCAAGGTTGCTGAATAGATGCCGGTGATTTCTGGATGACGAACCATCACGAGAAACATCTTTAAGATCGTTTCGGGTGATTGAGTAAAGCTCTGGTTATCCCGAAGTTCGATCAGGTCACCTCTTAACCGAAAAAGGTCATCGATAGGGCGAGGACGTTCCGTGGTCGGTAGAGTGAGTATCGCTTCATCAAACAACTGCAATAACATCGTATTAAGCTCGCGGATACGGCGCGTCACACGATAGTAATCCTTCATCATCTTTTCAACAGGGGTATTGCCTTCACCGAGATAATTGAGGCGGGTTGCGACAGAGAGTTGGCGATCAAACAATAATCGATTGTCATAGCGGGTTAGGGTTTGATGCAACGCAAAACGTAATCGCCAGAGGAATGATTGACATTTTTTAAGTTCATCGCGCTCTTCGTCGGTAAGAAAACCGAATTGCACCATATTATCTAAGGATGTCGCGCCGAAGTGGCGGTGTGCAACCCATTGCAACATATGGATATCGCGTAATCCTCCTGGGCTGCTTTTGATGTCGGGCTCTAGATTATAACTGGTACCGTGATAGCGAAGGTGGCGTTCGGTTTGCTCTTTAATTTTTGCTGAAAAAAAGTGGACAGAGGGCCAGAACTCTTCGCTAAATATATTTTTTTGCAGTTCAAGAAATAACGAGACATCACCGATCAACATTCTCGATTCGATTAAATTGGTGGCAATCGTTAAGTCTGCTAGCCCCTCTGTTAGACACTCATCGAGTGTGCGAACGCTTTGCCCAACCTCGAGTTTAATGTCCCAAAGTAGGGTGATAAGTTCGCTTATATGTTGGGCTTGCGCTGGAGTAAGAGGCTGGCGACTCAGAATTAATAAATCGATATCTGAGAGTGGTAGCAATTCTTGACGGCCATAGCCCCCGACGGCAACTAACGCCAGTTCGGTCGATTCAGTGAGCTGATAGTAGGTCCAGAGTCGCTGTAGGAGATGATCGATAAAATGGCTACGCGCAGCGATAAGTTCATCAACGGCCACGCCTTGATCAAAGGCTTCAGCGGAGCGCTGCTGAAAGCAGTCTAAAGCGGCTTTAATACTATCACGCTGCAATTGATCGTCTTGCCAGCTGTCTGGAACGTGGATTAATTCAGTCAAAGCTTGAGGAACAGGCTCGCTCATTTACTTATTCTCATCATAAAAAAAGCCGGCAGGTAGCCGGCTTTATGATTAATTCGGTAAGATCTTACTTAGTTGACTAACACCGCAGGTAGGGTTTCATCTTTACGAAGCGTTAAAATCTCACAGCCAGTATCTGTGACCACAATAGTATGCTCGTATTGTGCAGACAAGCTTCGATCTTTAGTTTTTACTGTCCAACCATCTTTCATGCTGCGAATTCGGTAGTCACCTGCATTCACCATCGGTTCGATGGTGAACGTCATGCCGGCCTGCAATACGACACCTTGATCATCTGCATCGTAGTGCAGCACTTGTGGCTCTTCGTGGAATCCTTTACCGATACCATGGCCACAGTATTCGCGTACCACGGAGAAATTTTGCGCTTCAACAAACTTCTGAATTTCTTTCCCCAGAGTACGTAAGCGAATACCTGGTTTCACCAATCGTAATGCCAGATATAGACTCTCTTGAGTGATTTTGCAGAGACGCTCACCTAGGATAGTGGGTTTACCCACGATAAACATCATTGAGGTATCGCCGTGGTATTCATCTTTGATGACGGTAACGTCGATATTGACGATATCGCCTTCTTTTAATAGACGTTCGTCGCTCGGGATACCGTGGCAAACGACTTCGTTGATAGAAATACAGACCGATTTCGGGAAGCCGTGGTACCCCAAACATGCCGAAACAGCTTGTTGTTGTTCAGTAATATACGTGGCGCAGATGCGATCCAGTTCACCAGTGGAAATACCGGGCTTAACGTGTGCACCAATCATTTCCAGCACTTCTGCGGCAAGGCGGCCCGCCACACGCATTTTTTCGATTTCTTCGGGTGTTTTAATTGAGATAGCCATAAATTTCGTTTCCATAGTAGCCAGAATACACAGCGCTGGCGATTACCTAATAATTGCGACATAGGTTAACACAGGCTGCCCCTGCGCTGCCAATAGCCCGCTCGTAAAGCACCATTGAAGCCTGTTAAAAGTGAACAAAATATAGCACCAAGGACTATTTTATGGTATAAAGCGCGCCGATGATTCTTTATCTCTCATCTCGAAAGATAAAGCATCACTTACACTCATTATGTGAAAGGTGGTTTTCGCAGTTTACTGTGAAGGTCAAACCAAAACACACATGTACCGACACATACTCCGGGGTGCCTGTAAAGGTCGGTGGTATGGGGTACATGGAGGCTCAACCCCAATTAAAATTTTAGAGGTTATAATGGCAACTGTTTCAATGCGCGATATGCTGAAGGCTGGTGTTCACTTCGGTCACCAAACTCGTTACTGGAATCCAAAAATGAAACCTTTCATTTTCGGTGCTCGTAACAAAGTTCACATCATCAACCTTGAGCAAACTGTACCAATGTTCAACGACGCTCTGGCTGAGTTGCACAAGATTTCTTCTCGTAAAGGGAAAATCTTAATGGTTGGTACTAAGCGCGCAGCAAGCGAAGCTGTTAAAGAAGCAGCACTAAGCTGTGACCAGTACTTCGTTAACCATCGCTGGTTAGGTGGTATGCTGACTAACTGGAAAACTGTTCGTCAGTCAATCAAACGCCTGAAAGATCTTGAATCACAATCACAAGACGGTACTTTCGAGAAGTTAACTAAGAAAGAAGCATTAATGCGTGGTCGTGAACTGGCTAAACTGGAAAACAGCTTAGGCGGTATCAAAGACATGGGCGGCCTGCCTGATGCATTATTCGTTATCGATGCTGATCACGAACACATCGCAATCAAAGAAGCAAACAACTTAGGTATCCCAGTATTTGCTATCGTTGATACCAACTCTGATCCAGATGGTGTTGATTACATTATCCCTGGTAACGACGATGCGATCCGTGCAGTCACCCTGTACTTGACCGCTGTAGCGACGACTGTTCGCGAAGCGCGTTCACAAGATTTGGCTGCACAAGCAGAAGCTGCATCTTTAGAAAACGCCTGATAATCTTTACTCGAAAGAGTACTGGCATCAGATGTAATCTGTCAGGGGCCAGCAATGGCCCCTTCGTATATTCAATGTATTGGATGTCCTTTTAGACGTTTGATGCATATTCACTCCTACGAAAATGATGCTGTTTAGGCCCAATAGTGGAAGTAAACAGGTCACAGTTAACCGAGGAAAATAGAATGGCTGAAATTACCGCTGCTCTGGTAAAAGAACTGCGTGAGCGTACTGGCGCAGGCATGATGGATTGTAAAAAAGCGCTGACTGAAGCGAGTGGCGACATCGAGCTTGCAATCGAAAACATGCGTAAATCTGGTGCGATCAAAGCGGCTAAAAAAGCGGGTAACGTTGCAGCAGACGGCGTGATCAAAACTAAGATTGCTGGCGATTACGCTGTAATCTTAGAAGTTAACTGCCAAACTGACTTCGTTGCTAAAGATGCTGGCTTCCAAGCGTTCGCTGATAAAGTGTTAGATGCAGCAGCCGCTGATAAAGTCACTGATGTTGAAGTGTTAAAAGCGCAATTCGAAGAAGAGCGTGTTGCACTGGTCGCTAAAATTGGCGAAAACATCAACATCCGTCGCGTTGCAGTATTAGAAGGCGACGTTTTAGGTAGCTACCTGCACGGTGCTCGTATCGGTGTTGTGGTTGCAGCTACCGGTGCTGATGAAGAGCTGGTTAAGCAAATCGCTATGCACATCGCTGCAAGCAAGCCAGAATTCGTTAAGCCTGAAGATGTGTCTGCTGAAGTTGTTGAGAAAGAGTACCAAGTACAGCTCGACATCGCGATGCAATCTGGCAAGCCTAAAGAAATCGCAGAAAAAATGGTTAAAGGCCGTATGGAGAAGTTCACCGGTGAAGTTTCACTGACTGGACAGAGCTTCGTTATGGACCCAAGCAAAACTGTTGGTCAACTGCTGAAAGAAAAAGGCGCTGACGTAACTGGCTTTATCCGCTTTGAAGTGGGTGAAGGTATTGAGAAAGTTGAGACTGACTTCGCTGCAGAAGTTGCAGCAATGTCTAAGCAGTCTTAATGCTAAAAAGAACCGCCAGTTAGGCGGTTCTTTTTTGTCAACGGTAACACTATCCGATTTTTTCTCATTCTGTTTTTTTCAACGAAAAATATGGGATGATTAACCCGAAAACTACTCCTATTATTCAGCCAATTTCCGGGAATAAACTATTATGGCGACGAACGCAAAACCTGTATATCAACGTATTCTTCTTAAACTGAGTGGCGAAGCGCTTCAAGGAACTGAAGGTTTTGGCATTGATGCGAGTATCTTAGACCGCATGGCTCAGGAAGTTAAAGAGTTAGTCGAACTTGGTATTCAGGTCGGTGTCGTTATTGGTGGCGGCAATTTATTCCGTGGAGCCGGTCTGGCGAAGGCAGGTATGAACCGTGTTGTCGGTGACCACATGGGAATGCTTGCAACAGTAATGAATGGCTTAGCGATGCGTGATGCCCTTCATCGTGCATACGTCAATGCACGCTTGATGTCAGCCATCCCTTTGAATGGTGTGTGCGATAACTACAGCTGGGCGGAAGCAATTAGCCTACTGCGCCAGAATAAAGTTGTTATCTTCTCAGCAGGAACGGGAAATCCATTCTTCACCACCGACTCAGCAGCCTGTCTTCGTGGAATTGAAATTGAAGCAGATGTCGTCTTAAAAGCAACGAAAGTTGATGGTGTCTATTCTGCCGACCCCGTTCAATTCCCTGATGCAGTGCTTCACGATAAAATCAGCTATCAAGACGTTTTAGAGCGTGAGCTGAAAGTCATGGATCTTGCTGCCTTTACGCTAGCACGCGATCATAATTTACCGATTCGTGTTTTCAACATGAATAAGCCAGGTGCGTTGCGTCGAGTTGTGATGGGCGAAAATGAAGGCACATTAATTTCGCAATAATTCCTGTGTCTTAGAAAATAAGGTATATTCTGGTAGAGATAAGTTCGTTCGGGGCTGTCGGCCAGAGTGACAGGTAAAGTGAATTACTCCGACAGTCATCGGAGTGCATCAACAATCCAAGGGTTTTAAAGTGATTAACGATATTAAAAAAGATGCAGAAGTCCGTATGGACAAGTGTGTTGAAGCGTTTAAAACAGCTATCAGCAAAATTCGTACCGGACGTGCGTCCCCGTCACTGCTTGATGGTATTGTCGTCGAATACTACGGTACCCCTACGCCACTGCGTCAATTAGCCAGTGTTACGGTAGAAGACTCAAGAACGTTAAAGATCAACGTTTTTGATCGCTCTATGGGCCCGGCGGTCGAAAAAGCGATTATGGCGTCAGACTTAGGATTAAACCCGAGTTCTGCAGGGGCCGATATTCGCGTGCCACTTCCTGCGTTGACGGAAGAACGCCGTAAAGACTTAATCAAAATTGTTCGTGCTGAAGCTGAACAAGGCCGTGTTTCGGTGCGGAATGTGCGCCGTGACGCAAATGATAAAGTGAAGGCGTTATTAAAAGATAAAGAAATCAGTGAAGATGATGATCGTCGCTCTCAAGATGATGTTCAAAAACTCACCGATGTAAGCATCAAAAAAGTTGATGCTGCACTTGCGGATAAAGAGAAAGAACTTCTCGATTTCTAAGCATTAATTCTGCTTTACAACGCCGTAATGAGGGCTCAGTGATTGAGTTTTCTTACGGCGTTTTGTTTAGGTCATTGGGTAATGATGTGTTCTCACCTCACTAAGAGAATGGAAAGTCGATGCAACGATTAACGATACTGGGTTCTACCGGCTCGATAGGCACTAACACCTTGGATGTGGTGAGAGAAAATCCTGAGTTATATAAGGTAAGCGCATTAGTCGGTGGAAAAAATTCTGCTTTGATGGCCGAGCAATGTGTAGAATTCCGACCAGATTATGTCGCCATGGCAGACGATGAATCTGCGAGAGAGCTGCGTGAGCGGCTGGCGACATTAAATTTATCGATCGATGTCTCTTCAGGTATAAAGGCTGCATCAGAACTGGCGGCATTACCCGAAGTCGATCAAGTGATGTCATCAATCGTTGGTGCATCCGGACTTTTGCCGACACTTTCTGCAATCAAAGCAAGTAAGCGTGTCCTTTTAGCCAATAAAGAGTCCTTGGTGACCTGTGGCAAATTATTTATGGATGCAGTCCATGACTACAATGCACGTTTGTTACCAGTGGATAGTGAACACAATGCTATTTTTCAGAGTTTACCTGAGACTTTGCAACAACAACTTGGGTATGGTGACTTAAGCGATAACGGTGTCGACTCCATCATTCTTACCGGGTCCGGCGGGCCGTTTAGGCAGACGCCAGTAGAAGAACTCGTCCACAAGACACCGGACCAAGCTTGCGCCCATCCTAATTGGTCAATGGGTAGAAAGATCTCGGTGGACTCGGCAACCATGATGAATAAAGGTTTGGAATATATTGAAGCGAGATGGCTGTTTAATGCCCAACGCGCGCAGATGGAAGTTATCATTCATCCGCAGTCAGTCATCCACTCGATGGTCCGTTATCGCGATGGTAGCGTAATCGCGCAGTTGGGAACACCCGACATGAGAACACCGATTGCCCACTCAATGGCATGGCCGAATCGTGTGAGTACCGGTGGTAATCCTTTAGATTTCACCCAGCTGCAATCCTTGACTTTTGATCACCCGGATTACCAACGTTACCCTTGTCTGGCACTGGCTATCGAAGCTTGCGATAAAGGTCAGTCCTTTACTACGGCATTAAATGCTGTAAATGAAGTGGCGGTTGCCGCATTTTTGCTGGGACGTATTTTATTCACAGATATTGCGGCACTTAATTCAGATGTTTTAGGTCTAATACACTTTGCCGAGCCTAAGAGTATCGATGATGTTTTACAAATTGATAAAGAGAGCCGCGCCTTAGCACGTCAACAGATAGAAAGACTCTTCTAGGGCTTTTCTGCAGGGCAACAGATTTGTCGCTCTATGCGGAAAATGGTATAGTCGCTCGCCGTCTTTTCTGATTTCACGCGTACTCTTAATTGATTGGAATAGGCTACCGGAAAAAAGTTGCGAATAAACCGATGCGTTTTTAGAGAGAGTAAAGCCCGATATGTTGTCAAAAGGCCAAAATGAAGCAGAATGGCTACCTCAAATTTTACCACAACACGTTGCTATCATTATGGATGGGAACGGACGTTGGGCGAAAAATCGCGGTAAATTAAGGATGTCAGGCCATAAAGCTGGCGCTAAGGCTGTTAGGAAAACGGTACGTTTTGCGGCTAAACACCACCTTAAGGCGCTCACTCTCTATGCTTTCAGTAGCGAAAACTGGAGCAGGCCGGCCCAAGAAGTGACTGCGCTAATGGAGCTATTTATCTGGGCTTTAGAGAGCGAAGTAAAATCATTACATAAAAATAATGTTCGCTTACGCGTGATTGGCGATACCTCAGGTTTTAACAAAAAAATTCAAGACCGCATCGCTAAAGCGGAAATGCTCACGGCAGAAAATAGTGGATTGACCTTAAACATTGCCGCGAACTATGGTGGACGTTGGGATGTCGTCCATGGCGTGAAACAGCTAGTGGAACAAGTGAAAAAGGGAGTACTACAACCAGAAGATATTACGGAAGATAGCTTGAACTCGCAGCTTTGCCTCTCGGACTTACCTGCCGTGGATCTTGTGATCAGAACCGGTGGTGAGTATCGAATTAGTAATTTCTTGATATGGCAAGTAGCGTATGCAGAGTTCTATTTTAGCCCGGTGCTTTGGCCCGATTTTGATGAACAAGAATTTCAAGGAGCGTTGGATGCCTTCTCTCAGCGTGAACGCCGATTTGGCGGTGTCGTGTCCAATGAATCCTAATATCCGGGGGTTTTTTTGTTAAAGTCTCGACTCTTAACCGCAATTATTCTGATACCACTTGTTATTGCGGCACTCTTTTTCCTCCCTGCTGATGGCTTCATTCTGGTCGTCTTGACCATTACCATGCTCGCCGCATGGGAGTGGGGGCAGTTCGCCGGGCTAAAGACACCCTTGCAACGTATTCTCCTCGCATTAGTATTCGGATTGTTACTTGCCGGTATGGTGTTTATGTTGCCACCTTATCAACGCGATATCCATCAGCCTTATGTCGCTCTCTCTCTTTGGATCTCCCTTAGCTGGTGGTGCGTCGCATTGCTGATGGTACTTGCCTACCCAAAATCGAAAATATTATGGGAACGTTCAAGACTTTTACCGTTAATTTTCGGTGCCTTGACACTAGTCCCTTTTTTTTGGGGCATGCTAGTCCTACGTCAATATCATTACGATTTTGACCGCTATGCTGGTGCCTGGTGGCTGTTATTTGTTCTTCTACTTGTGTGGGGGGCCGATTCAGGTGCCTACCTCTTTGGAAAGTTATTTGGTCGACATAAACTTGCACCGAAAGTATCACCAGGTAAGACGCTAGAAGGATGTTTAGGTGGCCTAGCGACTTCAGCGGTAATCGCTTGGGCATTTGCCTATTTTGCGCCCCTCAATGTTGCACCGACTAGCCTCATCTGTAGTGCAGTCATTGCTACCTTAGCTTCTGTGTTGGGCGATCTGACGGAAAGCATGTTCAAGCGTGCGTCAGGTATTAAAGATAGTGGCAACCTGATCCCAGGACACGGCGGTATTCTTGATAGAATCGATAGTTTGACGGCGGCTGTCCCCGTCTTTACTTGCGTGCTATTACTCATATTTCAGGTGAAATAAGGAGTTAACCTTTGGGAAGTTTTTTCTGGAGTCTTGCAGCGTTTATTGTCGCTATAGCGATACTTATCACTGTTCATGAGTTTGGACATTTTTGGGTAGCGCGACGTTGTGGAGTTTGGGTTGAGCGTTTTTCAATAGGTTTTGGTCCTGCTATCTGGCGGCGTAAGGATAAGAAAGGGACAGAGTTTGTTATCGCAGTTATTCCTCTCGGCGGTTACGTTAAGATGCTGGATAGTCGTGTCGAGGCAGTGCCCGAAGATCGCCGTCACGAAGCGTTTGACTATAAGACAGTAGGCCAACGCAGTGCCATTATTGCCGCAGGGCCGGTGGCAAATTTTCTGTTTGCGATAGTGGCCTATTGGTTGGTCTTTATGCATGGCGTTCCGGCAGTCAAGCCAATTATTGGGCAGGTAGTGAGTGGTTCGATCGCTGAGCAATCTCATTTAACCGCTGGCGCGGAACTAAAATCGATAGACGGTATCGAAACTCCTGACTGGGATGCTGCCCGTTTAGCCCTGATATCAAAAATTGGTGATACTTCAGCTGAACTAATGGTAACTCTGCGTGGTCAACAGGGGCAGGTCGAAAAACATGTCGACTTACGACAGTGGAAATTTGACCCAGAAAAGCAGGACCCCCTGGTCGCCTTAGGCTTGATTCCGGTTCAACCAAAAATTGAACAAGTGCTCGCCCAAGTGCAAAAAAGTTCTCCAGCCGATAAAGCAGGTTTGCAAGCTGGCGATAGGATCGCTAAAGTCAACGGTCAGCAGGTGTATGATTGGGCCTTTTTTGCCAAGGTAATTAAAGACAGTCCACAACAGCCGTTAAAAGTGGACGTCGAGCGCGAGGGGAGATTGGTGGCGTTGATCTTAACGCCAGACGTTAAGCCGGGCTCAAGTAAAGAAGGCTTTGCAGGGGTAATACCTCGTGTTGAACCGCTACCGGATGCTTATAAAACCGAGCACCGTTATGGTCCATTATCTGCCTTGGCAGAGGCCACGACTAAATCCTGGCAACTGATAAAGCTTACTGTAACAATGCTTGGTAAGTTAGTGTTAGGCGATATCAAGCTGAATAGCCTCAGTGGTCCAATCTCGATTGCACAAGGTGCAGGGGCCTCAGCGGGATATGGCATGATTTACTATTTAATGTTTTTAGCATTAATTAGTGTGAATTTAGGGATCATCAACTTAGTTCCCTTACCTGTGTTAGATGGAGGGCATTTACTCTTCCTCTTGATTGAGAAAATCAAAGGCGGGGCAGTGTCAGAGCGAGTTCAGGCATTCAGTTATCGTATTGGTTCAGTACTACTAATACTGTTAATGGGCCTGGCACTTTTCAATGATTTCTCTCGCTTGTAGACGATAATCTACTTGTGAGGATTAGTTAGGAACACGCAAAAAAACGATGGCGATGAAAAAATTGCTCATAGCGTCGCTGCTGTTCAGCAGCGCCACCGTGTACGGTGCAGACGATTTCGTGGTGAGAGACATTCATTTCGAAGGCCTGCAGCGAGTCGCTGTCGGCGCGGCCCTGCTCAGTATGCCGGTACGTGTTGGTGATACAGTCAACGACGATGACATTAAAAACAGTATTCGTTCCCTCTTTGCAACGGGTAACTTTGAAGACGTTCAGGTATTACGTGATGGTAATAACCTGATTGTTCAAGTTAAAGAACGCCCAACGATCGCTAGTATTACCTTCTCGGGTAATAAGGCCGTCAAAGAGGATCAACTTAAACAAAATCTAGAGGCTTCTGGAGTAAGGGTTGGTGAAGCGCTTGACCGTACGACTATCTCTTCGATCGAGAAGGGACTTGAGGATTTCTACTACAGCGTTGGTAAGTATACCGCTAGCGTTAAAGCTATCGTTACGCCACTGCCGCGTAATCGCGTCGATCTCAAATTTGTCTTCTCTGAAGGTGTGTCTGCTAAGATTCAGCAGATCAACATCGTTGGCAACAAGGCATTTAGCTCTGACGAGCTGATCTCGCGTTTCCAATTGCGGGATGACGTGCCGTGGTGGAACCTTGTTGCTGATCAGAAGTATCAGAAACAAAAACTGGCTGGTGACTTAGAAACCCTACGTAGTTTCTACTTGGACCGTGGCTATGTACGTTTTAATATCGACTCGACCCAAGTCAGCTTAACCCCTGACAAGAAGGGCATTTATATCACTGTTAATATTAACGAAGGCAGCCAATATAAAATTGCTGGCGTTGATGTTAATGGAAATATGGCGGGTCACTCGGCCGAAATTGAAAAGCTGGCTAAAATCGAGCCAGGTGAACTTTATAACGGTACCAAGGTTACGCAGATTGAAGATAACATCAAAAAACTGCTGGGGAACTATGGTTACGCTTATCCTCGTGTGATGACTCAGCCTGAGATCAATGATGCAGACAAGACCGTCAAACTGCATATTAGTGTTGATTCTGGTAACCGCTTCTACGTCCGTAAAATTCGCTTTGAAGGCAATACAACCTCTAAAGATTCAGTCCTACGCCGCGAGATGCGTCAAATGGAAGGGTCATGGTTAGGAAGTGGCCTTGTCGACCAAGGTAAAGAGCGTTTAAACCGTACAGGTTACTTTGAGACCGTTGATGTGGATACGCAACGTGTTCCAGGTACCACCGACCAAGTCGATGTTATTTATAAGGTTAAAGAACGTAATACCGGTACTTTTAATATTGGTGTGGGTTACGGTACCGAAAGTGGCGTCAGCTTCCAAGTTGGTGTGACTCAAGATAACTGGATGGGAACAGGTAACACCGTAGGAATTAGTGGAACGAAAAACGACTACCAAACCTACGCTGAGCTTTCCATGACAGACCCGTACTTTACGGTTGACGGAGTTAGTTTAGGCGGACGTGTCTTTTACAGTAATTACAAAGCGGATGACGATGACTTATCCGATTATACTAACCGTAGCTATGGCTTAGATGGGACCTTAGGCTTCCCAATCAATGAAGATAATTCATTGCGTCTAGGTTTGGGATATGTGCATAACGATTTATCGAATATGCAACCCCAAGTTGCGATGAAACAATATTTCGACTCAGTCGGTAAAAGTTTTTCACTCACCAACGATGATACAAAATACTCGGCCGACGATTTTACGCTTAATTTAGGTTGGACTTATAATACTCTAGACAGAGGCTATTTCCCGACCTCAGGTAACCAAACCAATCTTAATGGTAAAATCACGATTCCTGGATCTGATAACGAGTACTATAAAATAACTCTAGATACTCAACAGTATTTACCACTCAATAAGGATCGTACCTGGGTATTACTAGGAAGAGGAAGGCTTGGGTATGGCGATGGTCTTGGTGGAAAGGAAATGCCTTTCTACGAGAACTTCTATGCAGGGGGATCGAGTACAGTGCGTGGATTCCAGTCAAACACGATTGGTCCTAAAGCGGTTTATTACAACTATGGCTCAAGTTCCAACTGTGGTACGTCAAGCTATGCTAAGTGTAAATCTGATGACGCGGTCGGCGGTAATGCGATGGCCGTGACTAGTCTAGAACTGATTACCCCTACGCCATTCGTGAGCGAAAAGTATGCTAACTCATTAAGGACATCTGTATTTGTTGATGCGGGAACGGTTTGGGATACTTACTGGAATAACACTGATGAAATGAAAGCGCTGGGTATTCCTGACTACAGTAAGCCAGGCAATATTCGCGTTTCATCGGGTGTCGCTCTACAATGGATGTCTCCACTTGGACCGCTTGTATTCTCTTATGCACTACCGATTAAGAAATACGAAGGCGACAAATCGGAGCAGTTCCAATTTAATATCGGTAAAACGTGGTAATATATTATCGGTAAATCAATTGCGATGGCAGGGAATTCTCCCTGTCATTTTGCATAAAATGGTGTTTTACGCACTCAAGGTAATGGAAAGGAGTATATAGTGAAAAAGTTGTTATGTGCCGCGGGTCTTGGATTGGCATTAGCTGCATCAGCTGCACAAGCTGCTGATAAAATTGCAGTAGTGAACGTCTCCAATATTTTCCAACAGTTACCCCAGCGTGCAACCGTTGCGAAGCAATTGGAAAATGAGTTCAAAGGTCGTGCGACTGATCTTCAAGCACAAGAGCGTGCTATCCAAGCTCAAATGCAGAACTTGCAACGTAATGGTTCAACCATGAAAGCAAGCGAGCGTTCTAGCTTAGAGAAAGATATCATGGCTAAGCGTCAAAGCTTTGAAAATAAAGCACAAGCTTTTGAGCAAGACAACCGTCGTCGTCAAATGGAAGAGCGTAATAAAATTCTATCCAGCATCCAAACTGCAGTGAAGAAAGTTGCTGACGATGAAGGGTACGACGTAGTACTGGATACCAATTCAGTTGCTTACGCAGCGAATTCAAAAGACATCACGTCTGATGTGTTGAAACAGGTTAAATAACCGATGGCATCTATTCGTCTGGCTGAACTAGCCCGCCAATTAGATGCAACGGTGCATGGAGATGGCGATATCGCCATCTCCGGCATTGCGTCGATGCAATCTGCGGGTGCCGATCAGATCACATTTCTTGCAAACAGTCGTTACCGCGAGCAACTCTCTCAGTGTAACGCTGCAGCTGTGGTGCTGACGGAAGCTGATTTAGAATTTTGTCAGAGTGCAGCATTAGTGGTTAAAAACCCTTATCTTACTTATGCAAAATTAGCGCAAATTTTAGATACTACTCCCCAACCTGCAGAAAATATCGCTCCCTCAGCGGTTATCGCCAGTGATGCCTCACTCGGTAATAACGTCTCTATTGGTGCGAATGCTGTTATAGAGTCAGGTGTGGTATTGGGTGATAACGTCGTGATCGGTCCTGGCTGTTTTGTCGGGAAAAAGACGACAATCGGTGCCAATACGCGGTTATGGGCGAATGTGTCGATTTACCATGAGATTAAGATCGGCAGCAACTGCTTAATCCAGTCAGGGACGGTAATTGGTGCTGATGGATTTGGTTACGCAAATGATCGTGGCAATTGGATAAAAATTCCTCAGATCGGTACTGTTGTGATCGGTGACCGGGTTGAAATTGGTGCCTGTACGACCATTGATCGTGGGGCGTTAGATAATACGCAGATCGGCAACGGTGTCATCATCGATAATCAATGTCAGATTGCACATAATGTCATTATTGGCGACAATACTGCAGTCGCAGGTGGTGTCATCATGGCAGGTAGCTTGAAGATAGGACGTTACTGCATGATTGGCGGCGCTAGCGTCATCAATGGTCATATGGAAATTTGTGACAAAGTGACTGTAACAGGAATGGGAATGGTTATGCGGCCGATCACTGAGCCAGGCATCTATTCTTCGGGTATTCCGCTACAATCAAACAAGCAGTGGCGAAAGACTGCTGCATTGGTCATGAATATCAATGAGATTAATAAACGTTTGAAAACGCTCGAACGTCAAGCTACCTCGAACAGCGACACCTAAGAGCCGAAGGCCATCCTCACGTCATCGTTGCATAATTATATAAACAATGAAATGTGCGCGGCCTGTTTACCCTTTGCGACCGGTTAACTTTTTTCATCGTGTCGTGTTTTTGCTAACATTTTAGAGCAGGAAGAGTATCTTGACTACTGAAACACATACTCTGGCGATTGAAGAGATCTTTGATTTACTTCCACACCGCTATCCGTTTTTACTCGTTGATCGCGTTTTAGATTTTGAACCACATACTTATTTACGTGCGGTTAAAAATGTCAGTGTGAATGAACCGTTTTTCCAAGGTCACTTTCCTGGTAAACCTATCTTTCCAGGTGTATTGATTCTGGAAGCAATGGCACAAGCCACCGGGATTCTCGCGTTTAAAAGCGTTGGGGGATTAGAACCTGGTGAACTGTACTATTTTGCTGGTATCGACAGCGCGCGCTTTAAAAAGCCAGTTGTTCCAGGCGATCAGATGGTGATGGAAGTCACGTTTGAAAAAACTCGCCGTGGCCTGACTCGCTTCAAAGGGGTCGCAACCGTTGACGGTAAAGTCGTCTGTGAAGCGACCATGATGTGTGCCCGTAGCCGGGAGGCGTAAAAGTGATTGATCAGTCAGCTCGCATTCATCCCACGGCCATTGTCGAAGAAGGGGCTAAAATTGGCCCTGAAGTGACGATTGGTCCTTTTTCGATCATCGGAAATAATGTAGAAATCGGTGCTAGAACAGTATTGAAATCTCATGTGGTGGTAAATGGTTTCACGCAGATAGGGCAAGATAACCTAATCTTCCAATTTACGTCTATTGGTGAAGTTAACCAAGACCTAAAATATGCAGGAGAGGATACTCAAGTGATCATTGGTGATCATAATAGTATTCGTGAAGGGTGTTCTATTCACCGTGGCAGTGTGCAGGGAGGGGGGGTTACTCGTCTTGGTAATCACAATCTCCTGATGGGGAATACTCATATTGGACATGATGGGCTGATTGGTAACCACTGTATCTTCGCTAACAATGCTACATTAGCCGGACATGTGACGGTGGATGACCACGCAATTATTGGCGGAATGACCGCAGTGCATCAATGGTGCACCATTGGTGCCCACGTAATGGTCGGCGGCTGTTCGGGAGTGGTACAAGATGTTCCACCTTATGTGATTGCACAGGGTAACCATGCCTCACCTTATGGTGTCAATATCGAAGGGCTTAAACGCCGCGGCTTCAGTAAGGAAGCATTACACGCTATTCGTAATGCCTACAAACTTCTGTATCGCAGTGGCCGCCCTCTCGAAGAGATTAAGCCACAAATCGCTGCTTTGGCTCAAGAACACAGCGAAGTTCAACCCTTCTATGATTTCTTCGCACGTTCGACCCGCGGTCTAATACGATAAAAGGTTTTCATGCGTCCTTTGACTGTTGCCCTTATCGCCGGAGAAACCTCCGGCGATATTTTAGGTGCCGGATTAATCCGTTCGCTTAAACAAAAAAATCCAAATATCCGATTCGTTGGTGTCGCTGGCCCGCTTATGCAAGCGGAAGGCTGCGAGGCTTGGTACGAAATGGAGGAGTTGGCGGTAATGGGGATTGTCGAGGTACTAGGCCGTTTAAGAAGGTTACTCCACATTCGCCGTGAGTTAACTAAGCGGTTAACTGAGCTAAAGCCTGATGTTTTCGTTGGGATCGATGCACCTGATTTTAATATCCCGTTAGAAGGCAAACTAAAGCGAGCGGGGATCCCGACCATTCACTATGTTAGTCCCTCTGTTTGGGCATGGCGTCAAAAAAGAGTCTTTAAAATAGGCCGTAATACCGACTTAGTGCTAGCCTTTCTGCCATTTGAGAAAGCTTTCTACGATCGCTTTGATGTGCCTTGCCAATTTATCGGCCATAAAATGGCGGACGATATCGCCCTTCATCCCGATAAGTTTGCGGCACGACAGACCTTGAATATTCCTCCTCAAGCGCGTTGCTTAGCGCTTCTTCCCGGTAGTCGATCGAGCGAAGTCGATATGCTGAGTGCAGATTTTTTACGCGCTGCAGTCTTACTGAGAGAGCGTTATCCTGATCTTGAGATTATCGTTCCTGCAGCGAATACGCTCCGGGCCGAGCAATTCCTTACCATCAAGCAGGAAATCGCACCAACGTTATCGCTGCATTTGGTTGAGGGGAAAGCACGTGAAGTGATGATCGCGAGCGATGCTGCAATACTGGCTTCGGGGACTGCTGCATTAGAGTGCATGTTAGCGAAATGTCCTATGGTAGTTGGCTACCGAATGAAACCTTTCACGTTTTGGCTGGCGAAACGTTTAGTCAAAACGCAGTGGGTATCCTTACCTAACCTTCTTGCTGGTCGAGAATTAGTGAAGGAACTCCTGCAAGAAGAGTGTACGCCCCAACGCCTGGCGGCTGCTCTTGAACCGTTATTGCATGAAAGTCCTGAGCGGCAGGAATTACTTACAACTTTCCAAACATTGCATCAGCAAATACGCTGGAATGCAGATAAGCAAGCTGCACAAGCAGTACTGGGACTTATTGATGGCTGATTTTGTTTACCCTATCGCCCACTGTATCGCGGGTGTCGATGAAGTGGGGCGTGGACCTTTGGTAGGCGCTGTTGTCACGTCAGCCGTTATCCTAGACCCAAATAACCCTATTTTGGGATTGGCTGACTCGAAAAAAATAAGTGAAAAGAAACGGCTGATATTATGCAGTGAAATCAAAAAAAAAGCGTTATCTTGGTCAATTGGCCGTGCAGAGCCGCATGAGATCGATCAGCTGAATATTCTTCATGCTACGATGCTTGCGATGCAGCGAGCGGTTGCGGGGTTATCATTGACGCCTGATTTTGTATTGATTGATGGTAACCGTTGCCCCGTCTTACCAATGCCTGCTCAAGCGGTGGTGAAGGGGGATAGTTTAGTCGCAGAAATCAGCGCGGCCTCTATTCTAGCGAAAGTTACGCGAGACCAAGAAATGGCGGACCTCGACCAGCAATATCCTGAGTACGGATTTGCACAACACAAAGGCTATCCTACCGCTAAGCATCTAGAACAACTGACACGTTTTGGTCCAATTCCTGAGCATCGTCGCAGTTTTGCCCCGGTCAGAAATATATTGGCTACCCTGTCAACCTAATCAGTAAACAGTAACCCTGATAAGCGAGTATTATGGCTAACCCACGTTTTATTCATCTTCATGTCCATAGCGATTACTCCATGATTGATGGTATCGCTAAAACCGGTGCTTTAGTCAAAAAAGCAGCGAGTTTAGCTATGCCTGCTCTGGGTATCACGGACCATATGAACTTGTGTGGTTTGGTCAAATTTTATGGCGCTGCGTTAGGGGCCGGTATTAAACCTATTATCGGCGCTGATTTGAAAGTGATCAATCCTCTATTGGGCGACGAGCCAATGCAGCTCACCGTGCTCGCAGCCAACAACGAAGGCTATCAGAACCTAACATTGCTTATTTCTAAAGCCTATCAACGGGGATACGGGCAACAAGGGCCAATTGTTGATCAGCAATGGTTAATTGAACATGCTTCCGGCCTTATCTTGTTATCCGGGGGTTTTAAAGGGGATGTGGGTTATAGTCTGTTAAGAGGTAATGCTGCGCTGGCGGAACAGTGCCTTGCCTTCTATCAAGAATACTTCCCAGACAATTACTATCTGGAACTTACCCGAACGGGTCGTAATGACGAAGAGAACTACTTACACCAAGCGCTACAGTTAGCGGTTGATCACCAGATTCCCGTCGTAGCCAGTAACGATGTTTGCTTCCTCAGCCATCAAGATTTTGATGCGCATGAAATTCGAGTCGCTATTCATGATGGCTATACACTTGACGATCCTAAACGTCCCAAACTGTATACCGAACAACAATATCTCCGTACTGAAGAGGAGATGTGCGAACTCTTTGCCGATATTCCCGAAGCTCTGGCTAATAGTGTCGAGATCGCCCGCCGTTGTAATGTCACCATCCGACTCGGTGAGTATTTTCTCCCACAATTCCCGACGGGTGAGATGACCACAGAAGACTTCTTAGTCGCAAGTTCCAAAGCGGGTTTGGAAGAGAGACTTGTGTTCCTCTTTCCCGACGAAGAGGTCCGTGCTGCCAAGCGCCCAGCTTATGATGAGCGCTTAGAGGTTGAATTAACGGTTATTAATCAGATGGGGTTCCCGGGTTACTTCCTTATCGTGATGGAATTTATCCAGTGGTCAAAAGACAATGGCGTACCTGTTGGCCCTGGCCGGGGCTCGGGTGCAGGTTCATTGGTAGCTTATGCACTGAAAATCACTGATCTCGACCCACTAGAATTTGATCTGCTATTTGAACGGTTCCTTAATCCAGAACGTGTTTCGATGCCCGACTTTGATGTCGATTTCTGTATGGAGAAACGTGATTTAGTTATCGATCATGTTGCCGAAATGTATGGTCGAGAAGCGGTATCACAGATCATTACCTTTGGGACCATGGCAGCAAAAGCGGTTATTCGTGATGTCGGGCGGGTCCTCGGGCATCCTTACGGCTTTGTTGATCGGATTTCGAAGTTAATCCCGCCTGATCCTGGAATGACCTTAGAGAAAGCTTTCATCGCCGAGCCTCAGCTACCTGAGATTTACGAGGCCGATGAAGAAGTCAAAGCTTTGATCGATATGGCTCGTAAGCTTGAAGGGGTAACGCGTAATGCCGGTAAACATGCGGGAGGCGTTGTTATCGCGCCAACCAAAATTACTGACTTTGCCCCGCTATACTGCGATGAACTGGGTCAGCATCCCGTTACGCAGTTTGATAAAAATGACGTGGAATATGCTGGGCTTGTCAAATTTGACTTCCTAGGATTACGGACACTCACTATCATCAACTGGGCATTGCAGATGATCAATGCACGGCGTGAGAAGCAAGGTGAGCCGCCAATCAATATCGATGCGATCCCACTCGATGATAAAAAAAGCTTCGACATGCTTCAGCGTGCCGAAACCACCGCCGTGTTCCAGCTTGAATCGCGGGGGATGAAAGATCTTATTAAGCGACTTAAACCCGACTGCTTTGAAGATATGATCGCACTGGTCGCATTATTTCGTCCAGGCCCATTACAGTCCGGAATGGTTGATAACTTTATAGACCGGAAACATGGCCGTGAGGCGATTTCGTATCCAGATATTCAGTGGCAGCATGAAACTCTGCAGCCAGTGCTTGAGCCAACCTATGGCATCATCCTGTACCAAGAACAGGTAATGCAGATTGCACAGGTGCTCTCAGGTTACACATTAGGCGGTGCTGACATGTTGCGCCGAGCGATGGGTAAAAAGAAACCGGAAGAGATGGCCAAGCAGCGCTCAGTCTTCAAAGAGGGTGCAGAGCGAATGGGCGTTGACGGCGAGTTGTCGATGAAGATCTTCGACTTAGTGGAAAAATTTGCTGGCTATGGTTTTAATAAATCCCACTCAGCGGCCTACGCGTTAGTTTCCTACCAAACCTTATGGTTAAAAGCTCACTATCCAGCAGAGTTTATGGCTGCCGTCATGACGGCTGATATGGACAATACGGAAAAAGTGGTCGGTCTCGTCGATGAATGTTGGCGAATGGGCTTGAAGGTCCTGCCCCCAGATATCAACGCTGGGCTTTATCCTTTCCACGTCAATAACGATGGTGAAATTGTTTATGGTATTGGTGCAATAAAGGGCGTTGGTGAAGGTCCAATTGAAGCAATACTTGAAGCGAGGAATCAAGGCGGTTATTTTAAGGAGCTATTTGACCTCTGCGCGCGCACGGATATCAAAAAAATTAATCGCCGTGTGATGGAAAAACTGATAATGTCCGGTGCCTTCGACCGATTAGGGCCACATCGGGCGGCATTAATGAGTGCACTCAATGATGCACTGAAAGCTGCCGATCAGCATTCAAAGGCGGAAGCAACAGGGCAGGGCGATATGTTTGGGGTTCTTGCAGAAGAACCTGAACAAATCGAACAGTCATATGCCAGTATAAATCGATGGCCAGAACAGGTACAGTTAGACGGTGAAAGGGAGACGTTAGGGTTATACCTTACAGGTCATCCCATTAATCAGTACCTGAAGGAAATCGAACGTTATGTTGGCGGGATGCGCTTAAAAGATATGCATCCTACTGAGCGTGGAAAAATAACCATTGCAGCAGGGTTAGTCCTCGCGGCAAGAGTGATGGTCACGAAACGTGGCAACCGAATCGGTATATGTACACTGGATGATCGTTCTGGCCGTTTAGAAGTAATGTTATATACTGACGCGCTAGACAAATATCAGCAGTTACTGGAAAAAGATAAAATTCTGATCGTTAGTGGACAGGTCAGTTTCGATGATTTCTCTGGTGGTCTTAAAATGATTGCAAGAGAAGTGATGGATATTGATGAAGCCCGCGAAAAATATGCCCGCGGTCTTGCTCTTTCACTGATAGACAGGCAAATTGATGACCAGCTTTTAAACCGTCTTCGACAAGTGCTCGAACCTCACCGTTCAGGCACTATCCCGGTGAATCTCTATTATCAAAGAGACGATGCTCGGGCTAAATTACGATTTGGGGCAACTTGGCGGGTGACGCCGAGTGATCGTTTGTTAAACGATCTACGTCTCGTCATCGGAACGGAGCAGGTTGAACTAGAGTTTGATTAAAACAGGAACATTATGAGTCTTAATTACCTGGATTTTGAACAGCCGATCGCTGAACTTGAAGCGAAAATTGATTCACTGAAATCCCTTGGCCCTCAAGATGAAAAGCACGACATTAATCTTGATGATGAAATTGAACGCTTGCGTGGCAAAAGTGTCGAGCTGACTAAGAAAATCTTCGCAGATTTAGGCGCTTGGCAAGTTGCACAATTAGCGCGTCATCCAATGCGTCCCTATACCTTGGATTATGTGCGAAATGCATTTGATGATTTTGACGAGTTAGCGGGTGATCGGGCTTATGCAGATGACAAAGCAATTGTCGGGGGTATCGCACGATTAGACGGGCGCCCAGTGATGATTATTGGTCATCAAAAAGGTCGCGAGACGAAAGAAAAAATTCGCCGTAATTTTGGCATGCCAGCGCCAGAGGGCTACCGTAAGGCATTACGTCTGATGGAGATGGCTGAGCGCTTTAAAATGCCTATCATCACGTTTATCGATACTCCAGGGGCTTACCCAGGTGTTGGTGCGGAAGAACGTGGTCAGGCGGAGGCGATAGCTCGTAACTTGCGTGAAATGGCTGGTCTAACCGTACCGGTGATTTGTACTGTTATCGGTGAAGGCGGCTCGGGTGGAGCATTAGCTATCGGTGTGGGCGATAAAGTCAACATGTTGCAATATAGCACCTACTCCGTTATTTCTCCTGAAGGATGTGCGTCGATCCTGTGGAAGAGCGCGGATAAAGCACCGTTAGCGGCCGAAGCAATGGGTATTACGGCCGATCGTCTTTCAGAACTCGAGCTAATTGACACCGTGATCCCTGAGCCATTAGGGGGAGCGCACCGCCACCCTAAAGAGATGGCTGCAGCGCTAAAAGAGCAATTATTAACGGATCTGGCTGAGCTTGATGAACTCTCTACCGATGAGTTATTAGACCGTCGTTATGAGCGTCTGATGAGCTACGGCTACGCGTAAGCATTCGCTAATAAATAAGGTCGCTTTGGCGGCCTTTTTTTATCACTTTTTATTAGGGGGGAGCGGCTATGCTACATCTCAAAGCTATCCACCATATCGCGATTATCGCCTCCAATTACCCACAGAGTCGGCATTTCTACTGTCAGATACTTGGTCTTCAGCTACTTAATGAAATCTATCGTGCTGAGCGCCAATCTTGGAAGGCGGATCTTGCGTTAGACGGGCGGTATGTTATTGAACTCTTTTCCTTCCCCGATGCCCCTCCCCGTATCAGTTATCCCGAAGCGTGCGGGTTACGTCACCTCGCCTTTGCTGTTGAAGATCTTGAGCAGGCGATACGCTTTTTAGCCTCGCATCACATTGAGTGTGAGCCGATCCGAATTGATCCTATTACTAATAAAGCCTTTACCTTCTTTAGTGATCCTGATGGCTTACCGCTGGAATTCTATCAAGATGGAGTAGACGATGCCGAGTGATCTCAAGCTTTATGGTCATCGAAAGCTTCTGGTTGGCTTTAGTGGGGGACTTGATTCAACCGTTTTATTGCATCAATTATCGCAATTGCGATTTAGGCAATCGCTCTCTCTGCGCGCTATCTATATTCATCATGGATTAAGCCAGCATGCAGACCAGTGGTTAGTACACTGTCGACGTGTATGTGCTGAGTTAGAGATTCCTTTTGTTAGTCGCAACGTGCAACTGTTAGGCGAAAAAGGCGGGGTTGAGGCTGAAGCACGAAGCTTACGTTATGCCACGTTTAAGCAAGTCCTTGATCCTGATGAAGCATTGGTGACTGCTCATCATCAAGATGATCAGTGCGAAACTTTTCTCCTCGCGTTGAAACGCGGCAGTGGGCCAGCAGGCTTATCGTCAATGCCTGCGATGCGTAAACTAGAGAATCACTGGCACCTACGCCCCTTATTACATGTACCTCGGCAAGAGCTAGAACACTATGCAACCTCTCATCAGTTGCGCTGGATCGATGATGAGAGCAATCAGGATGATCATTATGATCGAAATTTTTTGCGCCTACGTATCTTGCCGCGATTAATACAACGCTGGCCACAATTCTCACGCAGTGTCACCCGTAGTGCGGAATTATGTGCTGAGCAGGAGAGTTTACTGGATGAATTGCTGGCATCAGATTTACAACGGTGCGTAGCGGATGACGGCTCAATCGATATCGGCTACTTAGCGGGTGCTACAGAGCAGAAACGGAATGCTTTATTACGGAGATGGTTAAGTCACAGAGGTTCAACGCCCCCGTCCCGTGAGGCCCTAACGCGTCTCTGGCAAGAAGTTGCCTTAAGCCGAGATGACGCAAGCCCACAATTGCTGATAGGCAATAAGTCTTTAAGGCGCTACCAGCAGCGCCTCTATCTTTGTCGGATGTTTCCTGCCTTACGCGGAACCTGCTTTTCATGGCAGAGTGCTTCAACGCCGTTGGTGCTCCCCAACGGTCTCGGAACCTTGCGCTTAACGGCGACGAATAGCCAAGGTTTGCGTTTACGGGCGCCCACTGATGAAGAGTCCATGACTGTGCGTTTTGGCCAATCGGCTTATCTGCACCTTGTCACGCGGCAGGGCGGAAGAAGCCTGAAAAAAATATGGCAAGAGAAAGCGATTCCAGTCTGGTTAAGAGAAAATATCCCGCTAATCTATTTCAACGAGGAGTTGGTTTGCGCCCCAGGCATTTTTATGACAGAAGCTGGCGTGTCGAAGAAAGGTGAAGGATACGTTGTAGTGTGGGAGGGGATAGATCCAGAGCTAAAACCTTGGATACATTTTAGCTCTGGGGAAGAGACTAGTTTTGAGTGATGGTGATAGTCCCAATTTCAGGGTGACTAAAGCTTTCGATAGCATCTAATCGTACTTCACGCTGTTCACCATGATATTTATACGCAAGATACTCAACTTTTTTTCTTAAGAACAAATCGGCTGCTTCTGCCTTCAACGACTCACCGCTACGTAGGGTGAGTTGGAGTAACAAATGATGTTGGCAGGCGAGTTCCAGATTGTCATAGTCATCACAATTAATGGGCTGATAGGTATCATTGATTGACATAATTGCTCACCTGTAAGTAAATGGCGGATTCCCGCGGGCCTTACACAAACGCACTACAGTGTAATGCGTCACTGAACTTTAAGTTTATGGCAACGTAATATGCCAGACTATCCTGAGATAATACGAAGACTTACACTATGTTGTCACTTTTTATCTTTAGACTAGCCTAGGTGTTTGTAAGGCGTAATGCAAGTCAGCCCACACATCCTGCTAAAGCACAATGGGGCATAATTGGAGAACTTATGGCGCTAAAAGCCACTATATTTAAGGCTAATGTCGATATTTCAGATCTTGATCGATACTACTATGCCAGCCATACCTTAACCTTGGCACGTCATCCTTCTGAAAACGATGAGCGGATGATGCTCAGGTTGTTTGCATGGTGCCTTTACGCATCGGAGCGACTAGAGTTTACCCGAGGGCTATCTTCTGGTGAAGAACCTGAAATTTGGCAACATCATGATCACGGTAGTCCAGACTTATGGATTGAACTGGGATTACCTGACGAAAAACGGTTAAAAAAAGCGGTTAGCCAAGCGTCGAACGTGGTGTTATTTACTTATCAATCTCGCGCCGCAGCGGTTTGGAAGCAGCAAAACTCAGGAAAGCTTACACAATTTAAAAATCTGACGATTTGGCATGTGACTGATGAACAATTAAGTCGGCTCGCGGCATTAGCACAACGAAATATGTCGTTGCAAGTTACCTTGCAAGAAGGTGTTATCTGGCTTTCAGATGGCAGCAATAATGTAGAAATAGAGTTAGAACTATGGCAGAAAGCAGTGTAATTATTATCAATGCGCAGCAGAAGATTACGAGTACAGAAATAGAAACTTCCGCAATTCGCGCCCAAGGTGCGGGTGGTCAAAATGTAAATAAGGTTTCCTCCGCCATTCATCTTCGCTTTGACGTCAGAGGATCGAGTCTTACAGAGGATGCGAAAGCCCTGATTATGAGCAAGCGCCATCATCTACTGACTGAGGACGGGGTAATAGTGATTAAGTCGCAGAATGCGCGTTCTCAAGAGAAAAATAGAGCGTTGGCGATTGAACGACTCCGTGCAGTGTTGGCACAGTTATTAGTGGTATCGAAAACCCGTAAGGCGACTAAGCCCTCAAAGGCGTCTAAGCTTCGTCGACTGGATGGTAAAAGCAGGACGTCGTCGAAGAAAAATCTACGGGGTAAGGTGATTCTAGAGTGACAAATAGTGGCCCTCGTAACGAGGGCCATGAAGAGGTTTTTAGCGATTAATTTGAGACAGTAAACGCTCAACAATCGCTTCTGGTGATAGCATCTCTTTTTCACCGGTACGACGATTCTTGTACTCAATTTCATTATTATCTAAATTACGATCACCGATAACAATGGCGTGTGGGACACCAATCAATTCCATATCGGCAAACATTACGCCTGGACGCTCTTTTCGGTCATCTAAAATGACATCGAGTCCTGCGCTACGCAGTTGTTCGTAAAGCTTTTCGGCTAATTCTTGTACGCGGAATGACTTATGCATATTCATCGGTAAAATCGCGACGTGGAAAGGTGCAATGGCTTCTGGCCAAATAATTCCTCTCTCATCATGATTCTGTTCAATGGCTGCAGCGACAACCCGTGTTACGCCGATTCCATAACATCCCATGAGTAAGGTTTGGTTACGACCGTCTTCACCTTGAACGGTCGCTTTCAATGCTTCTGAGTATTTGGTTCCCAGTTGGAAGATATGACCCACTTCGATACCGCGCTTAATTAGCAGGGTACCTTTACCGTCGGGGCTCTTATCGCCGGTTACCACATTACGGATATCGGCGTAGCGTGCTTCTGGCAGGTCACGTAGCCAGTTGACACCAAACCAGTGTTTACCGTCTAGATTTGCCCCTACAGCGAAATCGCTCATGACTTTCAAGCTATGGTCAGCAATGATCGGCATCGCTAATCCAATAGGTCCCAGTGAGCCCGGACCCGCACCAATAGCATCACGAATTTCTTGCTCCGTTGCAAAACAGAGCGGCGAAGCAACAACATCCAATTTCTCTGCTTTCACTTCATTCAATTCATGATCCCCACGAACTAACAGCGCCACTAAGGTATGTTCGCTCTCTTCTGCTGCTTTGACGATAAGCGTTTTAACGGTTTTATCGATTGAAAGAGAGAACTGCGAGACTAGATCAGCAATAGTCTTGGCATGGGGGGTGTCTTGTTGCATCAAGGCTTGAGACGGTGCAGCGCGTTCGGTAGTCGGAGCAACGGCTTCAGCTAATTCGATATTGGCTGCATAATCCGACTGATCAGAGAAGATGATGTCATCCTCGCCACTCTGCGCGAGGACTTGGAATTCGTGAGACGCGCTTCCACCAATCGACCCAGTATCCGCTTGCACAGCACGAAAATCTAATCCCATACGACTGAATATCTGGCTATACGCGCGATACATGATGTCGTAGGTCTGTTGCAGAGAGTCTTGATGGCTATGGAAAGAATAGGCATCTTTCATAATAAATTCGCGCGAACGCATCACACCAAAGCGTGGCCGAACTTCATCGCGAAACTTAGTCTGAATTTGGAATAAGTTTAAGGGTAATTGTTTATATGAGCTCAATTCGTTACGAATAAGATCGGTAATCACTTCTTCATGCGTAGGGCCAAGCACGAAAGGGCGTTCGTGGCGATCTTTTATACGTAAGAGCTCGGGACCGTACTGTTCCCAACGTCCACTCTCTTCCCATAAGTCGGCAGGTTGAACAACAGGCATCGTCACTTCAACGGCACCTGCATTTTCCATCTCCTCACGGACGATTTTTTCGACTTTACGTAAAACACGAACTCCGGTCGGTAACCAAGTATATAATCCTGAGGCAAGTTTACGGATCATCCCTGCACGGAGCATTAATTGATGACTGATTACTTCAGCATCAGAAGGAATCTCTTTGAGCGTTGAAAGTAGATATTGAGTAGTACGCATGAATATGGTTCCAGTTGAACGGAAAGCTGTTTTAGTGAGTAGTATATAGTTTATCAGTGAGTGAATGGCGTAAAAAGCCTATTTCATTGGCTCGATTGCAATCACTTCTGTTCCCAACGGTGTTACCTGCCAGCGTACAGTAAAATCACTCAAACTGGCAGCATAAAAATGAGCATCATCTTGGCGGCGGCGGTACGCCGGGCGAGGATCTTGCGCGAGGACTTGTTGGATAAATTCAGCCAAGGTTGGATGACTGTGTTGATAACATAATAAATGCTGTTTCGCGGCATCCGAAAAATATACCTGCATGCTGGCTTCTGGCGCTGATTGAGCATAGCCGGCACGAGCATCGGGTAAAGACTCGGCAAAAGGTAAATAGGGTTTGATATCGACAATGGGCGTACCATCCACCAGATCGACACTACCTAATTCAAGGATTATCCGCTTTTTTTCATAGCGAACACCTTTAAACTCGACGAGAGACATACCTATGGGATTAGGTCTGAACGTTGAGCGGCTCGCCAATACACCAATTTTGTCGTTACCGCCAAGTCTAGGAGGGCGAACAAGTGGCTTCCATCCTTGCTGTTGGGTTTGGTGGAAAATGAAAAGCAGCCATAGATGGCTGAAGTTCTCGATACCACGTACCATATCGTGATGGTTATAAGGGGCGATAAGCTCCAGCTCGGCCCCCATTGCCGTGACCAACCTAGGTTGACGGGGAACCGCAAACTTCTCTTTCCAAGGGGAGTGAATCGTACCTATTTGTTCTAAAGAAAATGACTTCATTGAGTGACTTTTAACGCAGAGCCTTGGCAAACCGCTTCACGATAACAGCCAGAGTTAGTTGAAATGACTTCACATTGGTGAATAAGCACTGCGTTAGCTTTTAGTGACGATGCTTTTACCTGCATACGTTTACGTGCGGTATTAAGGTTAGGCGGTGAGCTTTGTGCGTTAGTCTGGCAGTCTTCACCCGAGACTTCACCTAAATCACGGAACGGCTTATTAATGAGGTCTGCAGGATTAGTATAGAGTTGTACCGGTGCTGCTCTATGTGCAGGTTTGCGTACCTTTTCTTGATGTTGAGTTTGAGGCTTTTCGGGGAAAGGCTCGACGGGTTTGTACTGAGTGGTACAACCGGCAAGTCCTACAATCACCATACAGAGTGGTAATAAGCTAAAACGCATTGAATCTTCCTCACTCAACTTTTCATTAGAGGGTTAGCATACAGGTATCGACGCCTGTTGAAAAAATAAAGGCGACTCTCGTCGCCTTTTCCTACTATATTAACAGTATTTACCAGCCTTTAACGGCGCCACCCTTAAAAATTTTCTCAGCGGCTTGTTCAACCTGCTCTGATTGATAAGCTTTGATAAATTTCTTAACGTTATCGGCATCCTTATTATCTTCGCGGGTCACAATAAGGTTGGTATAAGGTGAGTTTTTATCTTCAGCGAACAAACCATCCTTAACGGGAGTTAAGCCGATTTGACTCGCGAACGTTGTGTTAATGACGGCAATGGTAATTTTATTATCGTCTAACGAGCGTGGAAGCTGTGGGGCTTCTAATTCAACAATCTTCAGATTTTTAGGATTCTCCGTAATATCTAAAGAGGTTGGCAGTAGACCGACATCGTCTTTTAATTTAATTAATCCAACCTTTTGTAGCAATAGTAGTGAACGCCCTAAATTCGTTGGATCGTTCGGTACTGCAATTTGAGCACCATCTTGCAGTTGGTCTAAAGATTTAATTTTTTTCGAATAGCCGGCAATCGGATAGACAAAGGTTTTGGCTACCGAAGTGATTTTATATCCGCGATCTTTAATTTGCTGATCGAGATAAGGCTTATGCTGGAAGGCGTTGGCATCAATATCGCCTTTGCTCAGTGCTTCGTTAGGTAGAACGTAGTCAGTGAATGGAACCAGCTCAACATCAAGGTGATATTGATCTTTAGCAACTTTCTGAGCAACCTCTGCCACTTGTTGTTCAGAACCCGCAATGATCCCTACTTTGATGTGGTTGGGATCTTGTTGCGATTTCTGGTCACAACCAACTAAAGCTAATGTTGCAACAATCGCGCTGAGGGTGGCTAATTTTTTTAACGTAAAAGTCATGGGATTTCCTTAATTATTATCGAGACAAATTACTATTTATGAGTGACGAGCCTAACAACACGATCGCCGATAAGTTGGATCAGATAGACCAAAATAACCAGCAATACTAAAACCGTATTCATGATTGTCGCATTATAACCGATATAGCCATATTGGATACCAATTTGCCCTAAACCGCCTGCACCCACTGCACCGCCCATGGCAGAATATCCCACCAAGGTAATCAGCGTGATGGTTGCAGCATTAATAAGACCCGGTAACGCTTCAGGTAAAAGAACCTTACGGATAATTTGTAGCGGTGTCGCGCCCATTGAACGAGATGCTTCAATTAATCCAGAAGGAAGTTCAAGCAGAGCATTTTCGACCATACGTGCAATAAATGGCGCTGCGCCAATCGTTAAAGGAACGATTGCTGCTTGCAACCCTATTGAAGTCCCGACCAGTGCACGGGTGAAAGGGATCATCCAGACAAGTAAGATGATGAATGGGACTGATCTAAAAATATTTACTACCGCTGAAATAATGCGGTAAAGCACTTGGCTCTCTTTTATTTGCCCAGGACGAGTAATATAAAGCAGTACGCCAACAGGTAGACCAATAACAAATCCAAAGAAGCCTGAGACAAAGGTCATGACTAAAGTTTCCCAGATACCGCCGGCTAACAGCCAAATCATTGCCTCAGACATAGCCTAATACCTCTGTTTTCACTTGTTTTTGTTGTAGCCATTCGATGGCTTGTTGGCACTGTTGTTGTTCGCCCGCTATTTCGGTAAGCATAATGCCGAATTTAACCCCACCGGCATAATCCATCTGCGCGCTGATAATGTTACAGTCAACATTGAAGCGGCGTGAAATATCCGATAATAGCGGGGCATCAACGGATTGACCGGTAAACTCGAGTCTAATCAGCGGAACCTTGTTTGATTCAGCGGTATGGCCGAGACGCTGTTTATAGTCTTCAGGAATATCGAGATGCAGAGTTGATTGAATGAACTGCTGCGCGAGAGGTGTTTTTGGATGAGAGAACACCTCGCTCACTTTATCATTCTCGATCAACTCGCCCTTACTGATGACGGCTACTTGATCGCAGATACGTTTAACAACGTCCATTTCGTGAGTGATGAGTAGGATAGTGATCCCCAAGCGGCGATTGATATCTTTGAGTAATTCTAAGATAGAGCGAGTCGTTGCGGGATCGAGTGCGCTGGTGGCTTCATCACAGAGTAGCACTTTGGGATCGCAAGCAAGTGCACGGGCTATTGCGACACGCTGTTTTTGGCCTCCCGACAGGTTTGCAGGGCGAGCATCGTGCTTATCCGCCAGTCCAACTAGTTCAAGTAACTCAGTTACGCGCTTTTTTATATCAGCCTTAGAATGATTTTCCAGCTCAAGAGGCAGCGCAACGTTACCAAAAACCGTACGCGAATTGAGCAAGTTAAAATGCTGGAAAATCATACCAATTTCACGCCGAGCTAAGGTTAACTCATGGGCGTTTAACGTCGTGAGATCACGTCCATCGACAATGACTTTACCCAAGGTCGGGCGCTCAAGAAGGTTGACGCAACGTATAAGAGTACTTTTCCCTGCTCCTGAAGCACCAATCACGCCATAGATTTGCCCTTGGGGGACATGAAGCGTGACATCGTGTAAGGCTTGTATCGTCAGATTTCCCTGTTGAAATCGCTTAGTTATATTTTCGAGTTTTATCATTATAGTGTTTGTACTTAGTGTCATTATGCCGCTGAAGTAAGAAACCAAAATCAATTGGTGATTAGCTGGATGTTAAGCTATCTAGACGGCTAAATCAATCTGACCTTTTCATACTAAATAGAAAAGACCCATTAATTTCCGATATCCATCTCTATATAAAGAAGGTGATAGAAGCAAACCGCATTAGTCACCTTACCAGTGATAAAGTGTGGTAAAGGCATTTCACCAGATTTGGGAAATTACGTCGAAGTAAAGACAGTGAACATTATATGGCGTTCGTGCGATAATAGCTCCTTGACTGAAATGGAGTAATTTTTTGTTATGAAACCCGCAATTTTTTTAGACCGTGATGGCACGATTAATCTCGATCATGGTTATGTACACCTTAGTGATGACTTTCAATTTATAGATG
The DNA here is from genome assembly GCF_022602565.1 of Rosenbergiella metrosideri. Taxonomy (GTDB): domain Bacteria; phylum Pseudomonadota; class Gammaproteobacteria; order Enterobacterales; family Enterobacteriaceae; genus Rosenbergiella; species Rosenbergiella metrosideri. The sequence goes on along the minus strand of NZ_JALBCV010000009.1, from coordinate 630 downwards.
GTGTAATTGACGCAATGGTTCAGTTGAAGAAGATGGGATATCTACTCGTTCTCATCACTAACCAGTCAGGGATTGCAAGGGGATTATTCACGGAAGACCAATTTATACATCTCACCGAATGGATGGACTGGTCGCTCGCGGATAGAGGTGTCGACTTGGATGGGATTTATTTTTGTCCTCACCATCCTCAAGCGATTATTGAAGAATATCGACAAGATTGTGAGTGTCGCAAGCCTAAAGCAGGAATGTTTGTTGATGCACAAGCTCAACTCGATATCGATATGAGTGCTTCTTATATGATTGGGGATAAAATGGAAGATATGTTGGCAGCCTCAGCAGCTGGTGTGGGACATAAAGTTTTGGTAAGAACAGGAAAAGATGTTACACCGGAAAGCGAATCAGCAGCAGACGCAGTGCTCAATAGCCTCGCTGACCTCCCTAAATATCTCGCTAAAAAGCAGTAATCGCTGGCTTTATCAACATAATGCTTGAACTTTGAACGCTTGAGCATTTTTTTTAAAAAAAATGCTCAAAGGGTATTGCGCCTTTTTCTGAACTCCCTATAATGCGCATCCACTGACACGGCAAAGCGAGATACGCAGCGCGGTGACAGGGACTGAAGCGATTCGG
>NZ_JALBCV010000097.1 GCF_022602565.1 Rosenbergiella metrosideri | reverse complement strand
ACCTCCGATCGTCCAACGGCGTGCATGTGCAGCACGAGCGAATCCGCTCCGCGGTCACGCTGAACGACGGCGACCACATTCGCATCTGTGACCATGAATTCACGTTCCAGATCAGCGCGGGGACGCATGGCGGCACGTAGATCCGTGGACACAAGCCCTTAACACCGATGTCCACGGATATGACTGCTACACAAAGCTTTTCGTGGCAACGTCGCGCGCTGGCCGCCGGCGCTGGGCTGCGGTAACCAATTACCACAACAC
>NZ_JALBCV010000096.1 GCF_022602565.1 Rosenbergiella metrosideri | reverse complement strand
AGATTGCCGGCCTCAGACCCACGCTTTACCTATCACTTTACTCAGTCGATACCGAAAACGTTACTCCCGGGTGAACAAATCTCGTTAGGTTATCGAGTCACTGCGCGACCGCCATCAGCCGTCGAAACGGGGGGGATGCGACGAAACGAGACCGCAGCAAATGCCGGGTGTTCCGCCTACCACGCGCCAGTGAAAGTGGGGTGGCAAAGTACTTGCGCAAGCGGTCAACGGGTTGCACAACAAAGCCAAGCACTCTTCTAT
>NZ_JALBCV010000095.1 GCF_022602565.1 Rosenbergiella metrosideri | reverse complement strand
AGGCGAACAGCGGCCGTGGCCAACATAAGTTCACCATTCGGGCAAAACGAATGGCTGGTCGAAGAGATGTACCGCAAGTTCCGCGACGACCCCTCCTCGGTCGATCCCAGCTGGCACGAGTTCCTGGTTGACTACAGCCCCGAACCCACCTCCCAACCAGCTGCCGAACCAACCCGGGGTACCTCGCCACTCGTTGCCGAGCGGGCCGCTGCGGCCGCCCCGCAGGCACCCCCCACGCCGGCCGACACCGCGGCCGCGGGC
>NZ_JALBCV010000094.1 GCF_022602565.1 Rosenbergiella metrosideri | reverse complement strand
CCCGGTCACCGCACCCAAGTTGGAGATGACGGAACCGAGTGCGACCGCCAGCAACTGCGGGGACTGGCTCAACGCCTCAACAATCTGCACAATGTGGGTCGGGTAGTCGAACAATAGAAGCTCAAAGTAGAACTGAAATGCCTCCACCGGATTGACAAACAGTTCCTGAACAAACGTTTCAAAGTCCTTACTGAATTCGATGGCACGAACAACCCACCAGATTGGTTGGGCTGCGTCCGTATAATCTTCGAACGGGATTCCG
>NZ_JALBCV010000093.1 GCF_022602565.1 Rosenbergiella metrosideri | reverse complement strand
CGCCTCGATAGCCTTACTGGCAGCAGCGGTACCGGCAAACAATGATCCTTGGCATTTGAACTCTTCCATAACTGAGGAAGGCAGCGTTATGTTGAATTCATTCTTATTACTGCTAGGGGATGTCTTTTTCTCTTTCATCATTCCACATCCTAAGTTAACAATCCCTGTTGATAAGACAAGAGTTTTTAAAATTATCGTACAGGATATGAACCTGAGCGGGCAATGATTAGTTTGGACTTGCACTTACATGCTCAGTGCCCAGA
>NZ_JALBCV010000092.1 GCF_022602565.1 Rosenbergiella metrosideri | reverse complement strand
GCTTACAAAATAGTGACTCATCCATCGCGCTCAGCTTCTTCGCCATTTGCGGCTCGGTCGACCAGACGATAGAGCAGCAATGCGGATCGCTAAACGGCAGAAATGCCAAGATACCTTCGCCATGAAAGACCTGACGTGCAATGCCTTGATGCGGTTGCTCAGTACGAATGTTTGCGACTAAAGCATGGTGCTTATAATCCCAGAAGGTCAGCGGGATATCGGCTTTACTCCGCAGCCAAGAGTGGGCGCCGTCTGCCGCCACC
>NZ_JALBCV010000091.1 GCF_022602565.1 Rosenbergiella metrosideri | reverse complement strand
ACTCTGGGAGCGCACAGTGGGCAAGAGCTTGAGCGCACCCACATTTGTCAAGGATTTTCCGGTTCAGACAACGCCTTTGACCCGTCAGCACCGCAGTATCCCCGGCGTAACCGAGAAGTGGGACCTCTATCTGCGCGGAATCGAAATTGCCACCGTCTACTCGGAATTAAGCGACCCGGTAGTCCAGCGGGAGAGATTCGCCGACCAGGCCCGTGCCGCGGCCGCTGGCGATGACGAAGCGATGGTGCTTGACGAGGATTTTCT
>NZ_JALBCV010000090.1 GCF_022602565.1 Rosenbergiella metrosideri | reverse complement strand
GCACCGACCCGCAGTTTGGGCGAATCCCAGTTGGGGTTGGGCCCCAGTCCGGCCGACATCAGCTCGGAGTCGAACGAGATCTCTTCGGGCTCACCATAGTTTCCGTCAGGCCCGATCGGCCACAGTTGAACCCGCGGCAGCGCCTCGCGCCGATAGCTGACTACCAGATGGCCGGCCAAGGCATCCACCGCGTCGAGTCGGACGTCGTCGCGGTGGGCGATGAGGGTGCGTTGCCGCGCAGGATCCTCGACCGGGGCCTCTACC
>NZ_JALBCV010000089.1 GCF_022602565.1 Rosenbergiella metrosideri | reverse complement strand
CCGTTCGTCATCCGGATCGCGTCGCGACCTCGCTGCACATGCACCGGGTGCTCGGGGTCAACCACGGCATCGGTCAGCGATTTCGCCGCCATTGCTGGCACCTGCACGAGTACGGGTCGGTCACTGGCAGTGAGGACCTCGCGCCGGTCCGCCTGGGACGGATTAACTAGGCTCACCCCCACAGTCTCGCCGCCACTCGCCTGCAATAGTGCCTGCCAGGCGTCGTCCATGAGCTGATTCAACTCGGCACGAATGGCGGTGAAC
>NZ_JALBCV010000088.1 GCF_022602565.1 Rosenbergiella metrosideri | reverse complement strand
CCGCGGGAGCGTGCCGAAATCCTGCGCAAGACTTTTAACCTCGTCACCGAGCGCAAGGATGACTTCGCCCGCCTCATGACCCTCGAGATGGGCAAGCCGCTCGCGGAGTCCTACGGCGAGGTCACGTATGGCTCCGAATTCCTGCGCTGGTTCTCGGAGGAGGCGGTACGCATCCGCGGTGACTACGGCTTGCTGCCGGAGGGCAACATCCGTCAGTTGGTCACCAAGCGTCCCGTCGGTCCGTGCCTATTCATCACCCCATGGA
>NZ_JALBCV010000008.1 GCF_022602565.1 Rosenbergiella metrosideri | reverse complement strand
CGTTTATGTTCCTATTTTGTTTATAACATAACGAAATATTGGATTTGGGTTTTTTAAAAAATAGCATGGGCGACCATAACGCTTAAAACTATAAAGTAAAAGTTATACTAATTATCGCTCTGCATCAAAATTATTAAGATTTTTTCAACTTATTCCTTCTTGTTCTCTTCCCCCCTAAATGATGGAGGAAGAGGAAAACATCAGGGTTTTTTATCCCGATATTTTATATAAATCGTCTAAAAATGTCTCACGCCAACGGGTAATTGTCTGATGACTTAGGGTCTCCATCATGATAGCGTGCCGGCGAACCCGTTCTTCTTTTGTCATGGTTGTGGCATGTAAAATAGCCTTCGCGACTTCATCGCGATCATAAGGATTCACTAATAACGCCTCGGTCAGCTCACAAGCGGCCCCAGCGAATTTTGATAGAATCAGTACACCGGGATTTTCCGGGTCTTGCGCAGCCAAATACTCTTTGGCGACCAAGTTCATTCCATCACGTAGCGGCGTGATCAACGCAATATCGGTCAGGCGGAAAATCTTCATTAATAGACGGCGGTCAAAGTGCTGATTGAGATAATAGAGAGGCGTCCAGCTCATGGTACCGTATTTCCCGTTTATCCTTCCTGCTTCTGTTTCAAGCTGATGGCGTATCGCTTGGTAGGCTTGCACCTCGCCGCGTGAGGTCGGCGCAATCTGCGTGTAACGGATATTCCCGCGGTGCTCGGGGTATTTTTCTAAAAAGCTTTCGTACGCAAGAAAGCGCTCTGGGATCCCTTTTGAATAGTCCAAACGCTCGCACGCAATGATATTTTTGGCATCGCCCAACTCTTGTCGAATCGCCTGCATTTTCGGTGGTAAGGGTCCTTCTGCCAGTTTACGAATACTATCGGGATCAATACCAATTGGGTAATCGTGGACATGGAAGGTATTACCGTAGGCCTGATAGACCCCCTCTTCTTGCGTCACTAATTCCGTTTCATGGGCAATCGCGGCTAAGAACGCTTTCGCATCACGCTCGGTTTGAAAGCCTAATAAATTATAGGCGGTCATTAAGCGTAATATTTCTTGATAGTCAGGCAGCGCCATTAATACTTCAGGGGCAGGAAAAGGAATATGCAGAAAAAATCCCAGCGGATGCTGGCTACCCTGCTCACGCAGTGCTGCAGCAAAAGGGAGTAAATGGTAGTCGTGTACCCATACCACATCATCTTGTTGCAGCAGTGGGAAAAGTTTAGTCGCTAACAGTTCGTTGACGTGTAAGTAGCCTTCCCAAGCCTCACGCTGATATTCAACAAGATCGAGGCGATAGTGGAAGGCGGGCCAAATCACCGTATTGGAGAACTGACTGTAATAAAGGTCGTAATCGTTTTGGGTCAGTGAGCAGGCCGCATAGGTGATATTTTTATCTTGCTCGATCTGTAGAGGTTCCTCTTCTCCGGTGATCTTGCTGATCTCTCCGTTCCATCCGAACCAGAGTCCACCCTGCTCTTGCAGAGCATCCAGTAGCCCGACGGCCAGCCCACCAGCGCCATTTTTGCTGTGGTCAGGGAGTGCGATACGGTTGGAGACAACAACTAATCTACCCATGCTATACACGCCTCATTTTATCTAAGTTAACGTTATTGTTTGCGAGCTTTCTTAGCCATTGATATAGCGCTGTTACATCATTGATTCGTTGGGTCGCTTCGCTCTCACCGCTACCGATTTTGATGGAAATACCCTGTTGCCGATTGACAGATTGGAAGCCGGCTTCGTCCGTGACATCGTCACCCAAAAAAACCGGAATGCGGCCCTTGAAAGGAGGGGTTTGCATAAGGAAATCTATCGCCTTGCCTTTATCGCATGCGCGCGGTTTAATTTCCCACACGCATTTTCCTGCTTGAACTTTAAAATCGGGATAGCGCTTAACAATGTCATCCGCAAGGTGTTGTAATACCTGCTGGGCGCTAGGCACTTGTCGGTAATGTAAGGCAAAGGCGATGCCTTTCTTTTCCAATCGTACACCAGGCAATGCGGCGATTTCGCGCGACAGTTGCTGTTCGATCTCGCCAAGCTGCTGTGCGTCGGCAAGCGTGGTCGTCAGTTCACCGTTGAATGCGCGGATTTCGGCGCCGTGAATACCGGCCGCCGCCCCACGCAGCGGTTGCGTTAACGCATCAATTTGACTTAACGGCCGCCCCGAGACAAAGGCGACCGCACCCCCTAATTGTTGGGTTAATTGCTTAAGATCAGTAATGACCGAAACGGGTATTGAGACGGCTTCTGGCGTTGCTTGAAGGCTGGCTAGCGTACCATCGATATCGAAAAAAAATGCGTAGTCGTTTTGTCGGCATTGTTGCCGCGATTCATTCATAAATACTCGCTTTTTCTGGTTGCGCATCGCGGTGAGGTGCACACTCGGTACATGGTATAACCACCCTCAACACGTTATAAAAATGTAACAATTAAGAATATTATGTGATTCATTAATGTTACTAAGTATAGACTCAATCTTGACGATTGCGGGGCGAATCAGAAAGTTACCTAAGTAATACGCTATAACAGCTCCGACTGCACAATCTGCTCATGGTCACCGTGAACACATTCCGCTACTCTAGGGACGTGAAAAATGACGTTAATTATGAGGTCTATATGGCAACTGAATATGCAATCATTGCAGGCGGCTGTTTTTGGTGTACGGAAGCCGTCTTTCAAAGCTTGAAAGGGGTATCGTCTGTCGAAAGTGGTTATACCGGCGGCGCATCAACAGATCCAACGTATGAACAAGTCTGTAGCGGGTCGACTGGCCATGCCGAAGCTATACGTATTGGGTTTGATCCCGAGCAGATTAGCTATGCCGATCTCCTCGCAGTGAGTTTCGCGACCCACGATCCGACCCAGCTTAATCGCCAAGGTAACGATATCGGTACACAATACCGTTCCGCTATTTTTCCGCTGGATGCGGCACAACGGCAGACTGCTGAACACGCGATCAAACTCGCCCAGCAGGATCACTCGCAACCTATCGTTACGACGATTGAAACCTTTACGGTGTGGTACCCCGCTGAAGATTATCATCAAGATTACTGGGATCGCGTTGGGGCAAACAATGGTTTCTGTATGGCGGTAATCCCACCTAAACTACAGAAGTTACGTAAGAAATTTGCAGATCGGGTTAAGGATTAAGCTGAAAAAGTACGACATTCCGCCGAGTCGCTCAGCCCTTAAGCGAATAAGTAAAAAGCGTGAAATAGTACTTGACCGTTGCGGGGCGACTCCCTATAGTAGCGCCCCGTTAGCGCTGCAAAGCTTAACAAACAATTTGGTGAGGTGTCCGAGTGGCTGAAGGAGCACGCCTGGAAAGTGTGTATACGGCAACGTATCGAGGGTTCGAATCCCTCCCTCACCGCCATATTCTGCAAAAGAGTGATGATCACTCTTTTCCCCCATTAGCACTTTCATGCTAATGACTAAACCCAGTGCTAGTAGCACTGGGTTTTTTTATGTCTATTTTTCCCCTCTGCGTCCGAGATTCCCTAAATATTCATTCTCATCATAACGTTACCAAAATCTGTACGATTGGGTCTTGCACCTTTCAGTAAATTGAAGATACTGTATATATTTACAGTATTAATCTGAGAGATGACAATGCTATGTTATCAACCTGCACGTATTCGTGCGCTTCTTGAGCTCCCTTTATTTATTAGTCGTATTCCTTGCGGCTTTCCCTCCCCTGCTCTGGACTATGTTGAGCAACGAATCGATCTCAACCAACTGCTTATCAGCCATCCCAGCGCAACCTATTTTGTTAAAGTCAGCGGAGACTCGATGATTGATGGCGGGATTAGTGAGGGAGATATGCTGGTGGTCGACAGTGCGTTAACCGCTAAGCAGGGCGATATTATCGTTGCCTCCTTAGCGGGAGAGTTTACTGTCAAGCAACTGATGCTAAAGCCCACCCTGCACCTCTTACCATTAAACTCCGCCTACGCCGCCATTCCTATCGATGATGTCGACCAATTCGACATTTTTGGTGTAGTCAAGCATGTTATCAAAACGCTGAATCCCTAATGTTCGCCTTAGTGGATGTCAACGCGTTCTATGCTTCCTGCGAAACGATTTTTCGTCCCGATCTCCGCGGTAAGCCGGTGGTGGTGCTAAGTAACAATGATGGCTGTGTTATCGCTCGCTCCGCGGAAGCCAAAGCGCTGAATATTCGGATGGGAGAACCCTATTTCAAACTGACACAGCAAAGTTACCCACAAAAAATAGCGGTCTTTAGCTCCAATTACGCCTTATATGCGGACATGAGCCATCGCGTGATGACACTCCTCGAAGAGATGGCACCACATGTCGAAATCTATTCAATCGATGAGGCTTTTCTTAACCTTACCGGTATGGCGGCATGTTGCTCGTTGGAACAGTATGGTCAGCAGGTACGCCAGCGCATCAAAAACGAAGCACACCTGACGGTAGGTGTCGGCATTGCCCCCACTAAGACTTTGGCAAAACTCGCCAATTATGCTGCAAAGAAATGGGTTAAGACCGCAGGTGTGGTTGATCTCTCCTCGCCACAACGGCAAAAAAAATTGCTGCCGCTAGTGCCAGTAGAGGAAGTCTGGGGCATTGGCCGTCGGCTCAGTAAAAAACTCGCACAGCTCGGCATTTATACTGCCGCGGATCTTGCCCAACAAGATACTCAGTTTATCCGTAAATCTTTCTCGGTCATTGTTGAACGGACAGTACGTGAACTGCGCGGCGAGCCCTGCTTAGCCCTAGAAGAGTTTGCGCCAGTAAAGCAGCAGATCCTCTGTTCCCGCTCATTTTCCCAGCGCATCACTGACTACGTGCAGATGCGTGAGGCAGTCTGTAATTATGCGGTGCGGGCTGCCGAGAAATTACGCGGGGAGAAACAGTATTGCCGACAGGTGGGCGTCTTTATCCGTACCAGCCCACATGCTGTGGGCGAAGTGTATTATGCCAATCAACTCACCGGTCAACTCCTTACCCCTTCCCAAGATACGCGCGATATCGTGCGGCTGGCGCTCTATTTACTTGACCAAATTTGGCGGGAGGGGCCTCGCTATATGAAGGCAGGTATTTTCTTAGGTGATTTTTTTCAGCACGGTGTGGCGCAGCTTAATCTTTTTGATCCACTCGCTCCTCACGCGAATAGCGACGCATTAATGCAAGTTGTTGATGGGATCAATCAACGTAGCAGAGGAACAATTTGGTTTGCAGGACAAGGAATTCAGAAACCTTGGGCGATGAAGCGAGAAAAATTGTCCCCCGCTTACACCACCCGTTACCAAGACTTACCCTGGGTAAAGTAAGAAGCCTAATTGAGTTCAGCAATAAGCGTTTGCATTAAGGGGAACGCATCCAAGGGCCATAATGCCGTTACCCCCGTGCCAGCCCAACAGACTTGCTAATCGGTGACGCCTTGCGCACTGGCGACCTTATCCAACTGCTTGGCTAGAGCGTAACTATAAGGATAGTCGGCATGTGCTGGGCGTAACGGGCGATCGATCTCTTGCTGCCAACGCCCCATAACCCCACGGGCGGGGCGGCCAGAAATCATATCAGTAATTGGCATGCCATTCGTCGTGAATAAACGTTGTCTTAGCTAATCGCTGGCGGCAGACTCCCGGCAAGCAATAAAGGCGATTCCCAATTGTGCGGCGCCCGCCCCTTGCTTTAACCGCTAAGTAATTCGCCCTCCCGCTTCCATCCCTTGCGTAATGATCGCTGAACATCCCTGCTGTTGGGTATAGAGTGCCTCACTAAGTCGTCCGACACTCGCCCAGTCAGGGACTTTCGTATGCTGTAAGGCTCGCAAGATAAACTTAGGCGGTAGACCAAAGTGAAAACTGACGACCGCTGGGCGGGTAGCAGGGATAACCTCCAGTAACTCAGGCGAGTCAGTAAAGGAGGCATAAGGGGCGAGAAGTTATCTAGAAACAGCCTGTCCAAATTACGTAAAATGCTCTGAAAGGTACTCGCACCATGCCCTCCCGCCTCAGAAACCTGACTGGCTAGTAAGGGGGACACGCCAGCCATCGGTGCTAAAAAATCGGATAACGAATTCCTAATTGGGTCAGTAACGACATGCTGATCCCTGAATCGCTTACTGTTCTGGCCGGTAAAGCATCTCGATGCAGTCAAAGGTATAACTGGCAGCAGGCGAATAGTGGGTATCATTACGCAGGCATTGAAACCCCTGTTTAAGATAAAACCCCTGAGCATTAGGGGTAGAAGAAAGTGTGAGGGCATTTATGCCTCGCGCCAGCGCCTCTTGTTTAATGCAGGTCATGATACGCGCCGCGATCCCCTGTCGCATGGCTTCAGGTGAAGTAAACATCGCCTCAACACGCTGCTTCTCGACATCTAGATACCCGGTCGCCAGGAGCTGATGTTGCACATTTTCTGCAACATAAAAGGGATTTTGCAGGATAGCCTGCCGGTAACCATCAGGCATTTTTTCTGGCGTCCACGCGCGAATGGCGGATAAAGGATAGCAAGCTTGGCACTGTGCGATGATCGCTAGATTACGAATACGCCAACATAACTCAGCCTCATCGCCCCGCGCCCTTCTAATCCTTATACTCATGCTCCTCCCTCAATAACGATAAATAAAAAACCGCCCTACTGGGCGGTCGATGACACAACTGATTATTGATAGGCAAGCAGTGTGCGTTGACAGAGCTCTGAGCGAACACAGTCTTCTGCACTGAAGCGTACCACCCCGACAACGTCATCATCAGAAAAACGCTGCATCGCATCAGCAAGCCCGGATTTAACACCTGCTGGTAAGTCACATTGGGTAATATCGCCGTTGACGATAACGGTTACGTTTTCCCCTAAGCGAGTGAGGAACATTTTCATTTGTGAAGCGGTAACGTTCTGCGCTTCATCAAGAATAACGAACGCATTCTCAAAGGTTCTGCCCCGCATATAAGCGAAAGGAGCAATTTCAACTTTCGCAATTTCAGGGCGTAAACAGTAATGCATAAAAGAGGACCCCAAGCGTTTGACTAATACGTCATAGACCGGCCGGAAGTAAGGAGCAAATTTTTCAGAAATGTCGCCAGGGAGGAAACCCAAGTCTTCATCGGCTTGTAACACTGGGCGAGTCACAATGATTCGCTCGATATCTTTGTTAATTAAGGCTTCTGCGGCTTTAGCGGTACTGATCCAGGTTTTACCGCACCCCGCTTCGCCTGTAGCGAAAATCAATGATTTTGTGGTAATTTCCTGCAAATAATGGGCTTGTGAAGCATTACGTGCAACGATCGGTTGACGGTCACGGACATCTCGCGCCATACCGATTGCATCAAGACCACTCATATGAACCAAGGAGGAGACTGATTCTTCTTCGCGTGAACGATGGCTCCGCGCATCACTACGAAGGACGCGTTTTGCTTCACGACGTGCTTTGACTACTGCTTTTTGTCTTCCCATGATGGCACCTTACTGTTGGTTTCAGTTACCGTCTGCCCAATGGCGACGTATAGTTGAACGCTTTAGAGGTTAGCTTCCTTATGAGCCTTACTGCCTGAGATTAGAAGTCGTTGACGTACATTGTCGCAAGATAGCTGTATAAGCGAATAGATCGCGGTTAGAGGAAAGGAACAGGAGGAAAGCATGGCACAACACGGCGCACAGTGTGAAAGAAGTCGTTTACCCACTGCCCCAGGTCGTCTCATTCGCGATCTCCCAACAGTTGTTATGATAGAACGATGTTGCCTGCTCATCATGTCTATAAACTATAGTACAAATCAACACTTATTACATTTATCACTCAAAAATGACATTTTTGTGATAATCACTTCATTCGTGCTCGAGTCATCACCCTAAATCATACCCTCTCTCCCCCCCCGAGAGCGCCCGTGAAGCTCGACCTTACCAAGCGCGAAAACATTCACTCAGCCCTGAGAGCAATATCTTATGGGATTGTATTGCCTGTCTTGATGAGGCCACTCAAAGCTTGACCCATACTTTAGGCGGATTAATCACCATCGCTTTATTGCATCCCCACGACTACACCACTGTGCAAGCAAGATTGAGCCGCTGAATTTCACGCTCCGATTTATCTCCATAGTGATCAATGGGTTATGCGTCGCGCCCCTGCGATGAGGTTGTGGGAGCGAGAGAGCTTATCGTGAACCTCACAGGTACGCTTAATCCGTTCAGGCCGGCACTTTGCGGGAGAAAGTGTCTTACATTGGTCGACAGAAGAGGGCGTACTCTTAGCAGGGAAATGATTCAGGTTACGCCCGGTGGCGCTACAGTCTCTTTTATCTGAAGCTATCCTGACCTGTTGCCACTGCCCGTCCAGAGCGTTTGCTCGATAAGGGATCGATTAGCCCCGTTTCGTTTTGCCAAAATCTATGAGGCCTTTAAAGGGCGAAATATTCTGCAGCGGGGAGACGATATCGTCAGGCAATCCAGTGCAAAATATCTTTCCCACTTACAGCCCATCGGCGCATCGCCGAGAGAGGAAACACTAACGCACGCCCAAGCTACTCAGTAACCTTACGCAAAGCGAGCTCACCCGCCGGCTAAACGACATATTCTGATACGAAAAATCCTGTTGGCGGGTCATATAACAGCTTAGAATACTTTTACAAAACTAAATGGAAATGATATTACTAACCATTCCTATTTACGTTAATTTACCTAGAGACAGTGACCGTGCTAGCCACCTTGGTTATCGCGTTACGTGAAGGGTTAGAAGCCGTTCTAATCGTCAGTATCATCGCGACCTTTTTACGAAAAAATCAGCAATCATTAGTCCCCATGTGGTGGGGTGTCTTCGCTGCCGTATTACTTTCCCTAGCAGTAGGCATCGGACTCAGTCTCACTGAACACGCTTTACCTCAAGCAGAACAAGAGGCGATGGAGGCAATAATCGGCGCCATTGCTGTGATCTTCGTCAGCAGTATGATTATTTGGATGCAGCACCATGCACCACAACTGAAATATCAACTTGAGAACGAGGCAAGCCTAGCCTTACGCCAATCGAGCCGCTGGGCCTTACCGACTATGGCTTTTCTAGCCGTCCTCAAAGAGGGTTTCGAAACCAGCGTCTTTATGTTAGCGACTTTCTCCGCCGCGCAATCATCGATCTGGGCGACTGTTGGCGCAGTGGTTGGCCTGTTACTGGCGCTAATGATCGGTTGGGGGATATATCGTGGCGGTATACGTCTTAATCTCGGACGTTTCTTTAAAATAACCGGTATTTTCTTGGTCGTCGTGGCTGCTGGGTTAGTGGTCTCTGCCCTGCGCAGTGCTCACGAAGCGGGTTGGCTATTGATCGGCCAACATAAGGTGTTGGACCTCTATTGGTTACTGCCAGCAGGCTCGATCCGTGCCGCGCTCATCACCGGCGTACTGGGGATCCCTGCCGACCCACGCACTGCAGAGCTATTAGGCTGGCTAAGCTATCTCGTGCTATTCGTTTTAATCTTGGCTTGGCCACAACGCTATCAGCCAAGTCCAAGGGTCGCTTACCGCCTATTGCAGAGCCTAAGTCTGGTCACACTGGTCGGCGCAATAATCTGTGCCAAATTACTTTCGCCTCCCGCGTTTCACTCAGCACAGTCTCTGCCACTGGTCACGCCGCAAGATGACAGCGAAGTGCCTATCGGCACCTTGCTGCGTACAGCCGACGGTCTCGAGTTAACCCTTACCGGTCAGTCTACGCGCTTTATGCCCTTTAGTGCCGCCCCAGTCACGCCCGTACCGGAAGAGCACACCGTCACGCTTAAGGGTCAATGGCCTGATGCCCCGAATCAGCTCTCGCTGGACCAAGTCATTGCACTTTATCACCAACGCGTTCCCCCTGGGCTACATCCTCAACAGCACCCTGGCCCCTATCAAAGCCAGTGGCAGTTGAGTTGTCAGATCACGCTCACCGTGCAGCATGGAGAAATTATCGCGGCACACAGTACCGCCAATAGCCTGTTAACTTTAAGTGGCAGTGGCTTACCATCACCAAGATTGCTAGGTGTGACGCTACCCCCCACTGTCGTAGGCTGCCCATGGCAGACAAGTGCAGTCTGGCAACGTCACACAAACCAAGCATTAACCGCTTATCAAGAGACAGAGAATGTCTACGATTTCCTGCAGCATAAGTTACCTATCGTATTAGTGGTAATGAGTCTCGGTGCACTCGCGCTAAGCGTCCGTAGCAAAAAAAGATCACACCATAACGCTTAAAATATAATGAGATAACGACTATGATGAAACAGCAATTATTACGCCACCCCGCTCTAAAGTTGAGTACCCTTGCGTTATTCTTACTCACTGCAGGCGCCTCTCATGCCGCCACAACGCCCGACGTCGCTCAGGTAAATATTACCTTAACGGGCGATAACGGCGGACAATGTCAACTCGATACGAATAAGGTCAAGGCAGGACCCGTCACCTTTAACATCGTGAATAAAACCGCCACCGCGATCACTGAGATCGAACTGCTCAGTAATAACCGTATTTTGGGCGAAAAAGAAAACCTCGCGCCCGGCCTACCGGCGGTAAAATTTACCCTTAACCTAGAGGGTGGCAATTATCAGCTTTACTGCCCTGGCGCTGCAAAAGAATTAGTCGACTTTACCGTGAACGGCCAGCGAAGCGCACAATCCTCCGATAGCATCAGCACCCTATTAAAACAGGGGACAGACGACTACGGTCGCTATGTAGAAAGTACCGTTGCTGGCATGGTCAGCGCCGTTGCGAAACTGCAAACGGCCATCAATGCTGGTCAGCTGGAGCAAGCAAAAATCGCCTACGCGCAGGCTCGCCCTTTCTACGAGCGTATTGAATCTGATGTCGACGGCTTCTTACTCCCCGGCTACAAAGCGACGAATAATGCCGGCAACCTAGACTATCTCATCGATATGCGCGCTTCGAATCTCGACCCAGCAGTCGGCTGGCATGGCTTCCATGCTATTGAACGCGACCTCTTCGAGAAAGGAAAGATTGATAAGAAAACGAAGCAAACCGCCCAAGGTTTAGTCACGCACGTTGCAGAATTAAATAAACAAGTCAAAGGTCTCACCTATAAACCTGAAGATTTAGCCAACGGTGCCGCAGACCTGCTCGAAGAGGTGCAAAGTACCAAAATCAATGGTGAGGAAGAAGCTTACAGCCATATCGATTTGGTCGACTTTGCAGGGAACGTCGAAGGGGCAATGCAAGCCTTTGCCTATTTACAGCCTGGCTTGGCAAAAATCGATCCGGCACTGACCCAGCAGGTTAGCGAACAATTTAGTGCGGTGCGCAAATTGCTTGATCAGTACCGTGATAGTCAAAGTTTAGGCGGCTATCGTCCTTACACTCAGTCGCTGAAAGCAGAAAATGCGGCGAAATTAAGCCGTGCAATACAAGCCTTACAAGAGCCGCTTTCCCATATCGCTGAGAAAGTCGCTACACACGCTGGAGCCTAAGTGATGAGTCGTCACGATAAGCCACGATTTACCCATGGCCTCGTCTCGCGTCGTAATATGTTAAAAGGATCGTTAGCCAGCGCGCTGACGCTCCCTGCCCTCTCCCCAACACTGGCCTCTGCCACAGAGGCCAGCGAGAAGGATAATATCGACCTCTCCCATCAGTGGCCATTTTATGGCGACCATGGGCAAGCAGGCATTACGACACCGCCCCAACGTCATATTATGTTTATGACTTTTGATATGACGACGCCCACTCAGCAAGCACTGCAAATATTGCTCGCCCGCTGGTCGGCGGCTATCGCTCAATTGGTTCAGGGTGCAGCCGTCGGCACCGTCGAACCCTCGAGAGTAGGCAGTGTTGGTACGGATACCGGCGAGGCGGTAGGTCTAGACCCCGCTTCCTTAACCGTAACGATTGGCATGGGCCCCTCGCTTTTTACCGATGCTTACGGCCTTGCCGCAAAATGTCCTCCACACTTACGGCCGCTGGCGGCATTGCCCAGTGATAATCTGCAACCAGAATTGACTGGCGGCGATCTCTCTCTGCAAGCCTGTGCCGATGACCCGCAAGTGGCCTACCATGCTATTCGCGTCTTAGCCCGTATTGCTAAAAGTACAGGAACCGCCCAAACCCGCTGGACCGTAATGGGCTTTGGTCGGGCCTCCGCAGGAAAAGGCCAAGAGACCCCACGCAATTTATTTGGTTTTAAAGACGGTACCCGTAACTTAGTTGAGGACACTGAGTTTTCTCAACATGTATGGATTAAAGATGGCCCCACTTGGCAGCAAGAAGGTAGTTATCAAGTGGTGCGTAAAATTAAGATGAACATTGAGAACTGGGATACTGATCGCGTTAGCGATCAAAATCAGGTATTTGGTCGCCATAAACTCTCTGGTGCGCCACTATCAGGCACCCATGAATTTGATCCTCCTGATTTTCACAAACAAGACAGCGAGGGCGAATTAGTGATACCGGCTACCGCGCATATCCGCTTAGCAGCGCATGAAAATAATCAAGGAGTGAGGATTTTACGGCGGTCTTATAACTACACCGATGGGTTAAATCCGTATGGGCAACTTGATGCTGGATTACTGTTTATCAGTTACCAGAATGATCCTGCCCATTTCGAAACCTTGCAGCGTAAACTAGGGGCCTCCGATGCCCTAAATGAATATATCTCGCATATTGGTAGCGGACTATTCTTTGTACCTCCTGCTGCAAAAGAAGGCAGTTATATCGGTGCAGCGCTTTTTAGCTAGCGCGCAATCCGGCAGATAAGCGCGTTGTCACTTATCTGCCGCAATCCATCGTACCGGAGAGCGATCCCCCGTTATTGCAGGTACTCTTGATTGGCCTGTTGGAAGCGATCACGCACCTGTTGTGAAGGCCCTTTTCCGCAGAGACTGACCAAGACGATCGCCACTGTCGCGAACAGGAAGCCAGGGATAATTTCGTACAAGCCAAACCACGCAAACTGTTTCCAGATGATAACCGTAAGTGTCCCGGCAATCATACCGACCAACGCCCCGTTACGGCTCATCCCTGACCAACACACGCTAAGCAGAATCACCGGCCCAAATGCCGCGCCGAAACCGGCCCAAGCATAACTGACTAAGCCTAGTACCTTATTTTCTGGATTGCTGGCTAACGCTATCGCAATCAGCGCAACAATAAGCACCATTAAACGACCTACCCATACTTTCTCGCGTTGGCCCGCATTTTTACGAATGAAACCTTTATAGAAGTCTTCCGTTAAAGCACTGGAACACACCAGCAGCTGGCAACTCAACGTTGACATCACTGCCGCTAAAATAGCGGAAAGTAAAATACCGGCGATCCAAGGGTTAAACAGAATACGCGTTAGTTCAATAAAAATACGCTCGCTATTACCGTTTACCTCCGCTGCCTGTGAGGGATTATCAGCAAAATAGGCAATGCCAAAGAAGCCGACCGCCACCGCACCACCTAAACAGAGAATCATCCAAGTCATGCCGATACGGCGTGCGCTACGCATGGTGCGATGGGAATCGGCAGCCATAAAACGCGCTAAAATATGCGGTTGCCCGAAATAGCCCAAACCCCAGCCGAGTAACGAGATAATCGCCACCACGCTAAGATTGTTGAAGATATTTAAACGCTGTGGATCAATATGGCGAATAATGTCTAATGAACTGTCTACGCCACCCACGGCCATTATTACCATCACTGGTGTAAGAATCAGTGCGAAAATCATTAAACTGGCTTGAACGGTATCGGTCCAACTGACCGCCAAGAACCCGCCTAAGAAGGTATAAGCAATAGTTGCTGCCGCACCTGCCCAGAGGGCCGTTGTGTAGTCCATACCGAAAGTACTTTCGAAGAGTCTCGCCCCCGCGACGATACCTGAAGCACAATAGATGGTGAAAAAGACGAGAATAATCAGCGCTGAAATAACACGTAAGATTTTACTGTGATCTTCAAAACGATGAGTAAAATAATCTGGCAGGGTTAAGGCGTTGCCGTGATGCTCCGTTTGTACCCGTAGACGGCCAGCGATAATTTTCCAGTTAACCCAAGCACCAAGCACTAAACCAATCGCTATCCAACTTTCCGAAATTCCCGATAAGAAAATAGCGCCAGGTAGCCCCATTAATAACCAGCCACTCATATCGGAAGCACCCGCCGATAACGCGGTCACTAAACTGCCCAGACTGCGACCACCCAAGATGAAATCGTCAAAGTTTTTCGTCGAGCGCCATGCCATAAAACCGATAAGTAACATTCCTGCAATATAGATACAGAACGTCACTAACAAGGGAGTACTTACCATGATTAATCCTCTATTTTATTAGTATTATCAATGAGTTTTCCTAATTAAGATATTCTTTTTTTTATTGCTGCTGTCCATCTTTCACATCATGAAAGTTGCACTATTGGTTGCAACTGACACAAACTTTTAACATAAAAGCGATAAGCTTCACTTCACTCTTTACAAAACAGGGATCTGGATCAAATTTTTTTATGCTGCAAAGCGTTTTATTTGAACTAAATCGCACTTATAACTGCTTTTATTTTGAATAAATCCACTAGTAATTATTATTTATTTAATTTTGTTCACTTTTTTTCTACAAATGGGTTGCGCTAAAGGTGCAACTCAAGAGATAGTCAAGGTGCAACCTTTTATCGACTTCTTTAATGAGGAACTGGCATGGCACACACCACCATGGGCGTAAAACTTGATGATGAAACCCGCGAACGACTTAAGCGTGCAGCGGTAAAAATAGACCGCACACCGCACTGGCTAATTAAACAGGCTATCTTTAACCTGCTTACACAGGTTGAAGCGGGTGAAACCATTTATCCGACGGCTTCCGCCTCGTCGACTGAGCCGAATGCCCAAGATGCCGCCGATATCGCTACGCCTTATCAGCCTTTCTTGGAGTTTGCAGAGCATGTCCTGCCACAAAGCGTCAAGCGTTCTGCAGTGACTGCCGCATGGCGTCGTCCGGAAGTGGATATGGTGCCTATGGTGCTTGAACAAGCGAAAGTGAGTCCAGAGGTTGCAGAGAAAGTCCATGCCCTAGCCCTGCACTTAAGCGAAAAATTACGTAATCAGAAGAACCAAGGCGGGCGTTCCGGTTTAGTACAGAGTCTTTTGCAAGAGTTCTCCCTTTCCTCTCAGGAAGGGGTTGCCTTAATGTGCTTAGCCGAAGCCCTATTACGAATCCCCGATAAACCAACGCGTGATGCGCTTATCCGCGACAAAATTAGCCATGGTGATTGGTCTGCTCACCTTGGACAAAGTAATTCCATGTTCGTCAATGCAGCAACTTGGGGATTACTGGTTACCGGAAAATTGGTGTCAACCCACAACGAAGTCAACATGTCGCGTTCCCTCAACCGCATTATCGGGAAAAGTGGTGAACCACTGATCCGTAAAGGGATCGACATGGCGATGCGCCTGATGGGCGAACAATTTGTCACCGGAGAATCTATTGCCGAAGCCTTAGCGAATGCCCGTAAGTTAGAAGATAAAGGCTTCAGTTACTCATACGATATGCTCGGTGAAGCCGCACTCACTGCCGAAGATGCCAAAGCCTACCTGCACTCTTACCAACAGGCGATCCATGCAATTGGGAAAGCGTCGAACGGTCGGGGTATTTATGAAGGCCCGGGCATCTCCATTAAACTTTCGGCCCTCCATCCGCGCTATCAACGCGCGCAATATGACCGCGTGATGGAAGAGCTGTACCCTATTCTCAAGTCTTTGACGCTGCTTGCCCGCGAGTACGATATTGGCATCAATATTGATGCAGAAGAGGCTGACCGTCTTGAACTCTCATTAGATTTACTTGAGAAGCTCTGTTTTGAACCCGCACTGTCTGGCTGGAACGGGATTGGCTTTGTTATTCAAGCTTACCAAAAACGCTGTCCTTTTGTGATTGATGAACTGATTGATTTGGCCGCGCGTAGCCAACGTCGTCTTATGATCCGTCTCGTTAAAGGCGCATACTGGGATAGCGAAATTAAACGTGCGCAGGTGGAAGGTCTGGAAGATTATCCGGTCTACACTCGTAAAGTGTATACCGATGCCGCCTATATTGCGTGTGCAAGAAAACTGTTAGCGGCGCCTAATCTGATTTATCCGCAATTCGCTACACACAATGCCCATAGCTTAGCAACGATCTATCAGTTGGCAGGCAATAACTACTACCCTGGCCAATATGAATTCCAATGCTTGCATGGCATGGGTGAACCACTTTATGACCAAGTCGTCGGTAAAACGGCCGATGGGAAACTCAATCGCCCATGCCGGATCTATGCCCCGGTGGGTACTCATGAAACCTTACTCGCTTACTTAGTCCGTCGCCTGTTAGAGAATGGAGCGAATACCTCCTTTGTTAACCGCGTCGCCGATAAATCGTTAAGCGTTGAAGATCTGATCGTCGACCCCGTCGCAACCATTAATACCTTCACTCGAGAAGAAGGACAGGTAGGGCTTCCGCATCCCCGTATTCCTCTGCCAAGGGAGCTGTATGGCAGCCGTGCTAACTCCTCAGGTTTGGATATGGCGAATGAACATCGTTTAGCCTCGCTATCCAGCGCCCTGCTCACCACTGCCTCGCAATCGTGGATTGCCAAACCCGTGCTGGGTGTAGAGAGCGAAAATGCTGCCGCACAACCGGTACGCAATCCCTCTTACTTAACTGATATCGTTGGCGAAGTCATCAACGCCAGCGAGGCACAAGTCGATCTTGCCTTAGATGCGAGTCATGAAGCCAGCGCAATCTGGTTTGCAACACCGTCTGAAGAGCGCGCAGCAATTCTGAAACGCGCAGCGATGTTAATGGAAGGTCAATTACAATCACTGATGGGGCTGCTGGTGAGAGAAGCCGGTAAAACCTACGTGAACGCCATTGCTGAAGTGCGTGAAGCCGTTGACTTTTTAACCTACTACGCAGACCAAGTGACCCAGGACTTTGATAATGAGACACATCGTCCTCTTGGCCCAATCGTCTGTATTAGCCCGTGGAACTTTCCGCTGGCAATCTTTACCGGTCAAGTTGCTGCGGCACTGGCAGCAGGTAATACTGTGCTGGCTAAACCGGCGGAACAGACGCCGTTAATCGCTTATCAGGCTGTATCGATCTTATTGGAAGCCGGTATTCCGCAAGGCGTGCTGCAATTTCTTCCAGGTGATGGGGAAACTGTGGGAGCCCGTCTGGTGGCCGATAAACGCACACGCGGGGTGATGTTTACAGGGTCGACAGCGGTCGCCACCCTACTACAACGCGAACTAGCTAAACGCCTCGATCCACAAGGCCGTCCGATTCCACTTATCGCCGAGACCGGTGGGATTAACGCGATGGTGGTCGACTCTTCAGCGCTGACTGAACAAGTCGTGGTAGATATTGTAGCCTCAGCTTTTGATAGTGCCGGCCAACGTTGCTCCGCATTACGTTTACTCTGTTTACAGGAAGATATCGCAGATCACACGCTTAAAATGTTACGAGGGGCCATGGCAGAATATCGTGTCGGTAATCCAGAACTACTGACCACCGATATTGGCCCGGTGATCGATGAAGAGGCACGGGACAATATTGTTAATCATATTGACGATATGCAGCAGCGTGGCTTTAAGGTGACTCAATTCAGCTGGCATGGTGAAAACGATGCGCAGATTCTGTCACAAGGTACCTTCGTTCGCCCGACCCTGATCGAGCTTAATTCAGCAGCCGATCTCACCCGTGAGATCTTTGGTCCGGTATTACATGTGGTGCGCTACAACAGTAAGCACCTCACTCGACTACTGACTGAGATTAACCAATTAGGCTATGGGCTGACCTTTGGTGTACACAGCCGCATCGATGAAACCATCAGCCTAGCCACTGAACGTATGCATGCCGGTAACCTCTATGTTAACCGGAATATGGTCGGTGCCGTTGTCGGGGTGCAACCCTTTGGTGGTGAGGGATTATCAGGTACCGGGCCTAAGGCCGGCGGACCACTCTACCTCACTCGTCTCCTATCGAGTGCGCCGAATAACGCCTCGAAAGTGACACTGTCACGGCTACCATTGCATTCTACCGCGGATCAGCCTTCAGATGTTGCTCCAGTAAGCGCCTTACAATTGTGGGCTGAGCAGAACGACCATAGCGTTCTTGCACAGGCGTGTGAGATGTACCGCGATACTACGGTGTCGAATCGTATCGCGTTACTCCCAGGCCCAACAGGGGAACGTAATACCTATCAATTACTCCCGCGTGCCCGCGTGCTCTGTATCGCTAAACAGCCTTCTGATCGACTGATTCAGTTAGCCGCCGTCACCGCTTGTGGCAGTCGCGCACTCTGGCCTGATGATGCCGAGCACCGTCAGCTACTCGCTACCCTGCCGGATGCGGTACGCAACTGTATCGATCTCTCGGCTGAAGCCATTAGCGACCGCTATGATGCCGTCATATACCACGGTGATACCGATCAACTCTCGACGTTATGCCAACAAGTGGCTGAACGTTCAGGACCAATCGCTATCGTTCAAGGCTATGACCAAGGCGAAACCAGTATTGCGCTGGAGCGCTTCTTATTCGAACGCTCTGTCAGCGTCAATACAGCAGCAGCCGGGGGCAATGCAAGCTTAATGACGATTGGTTAATCGATAAAAACACAGCAAGGCATCTCCCCATGCCTTGCTTATCCCTTTAATCGACTACTGAGCCTTTTGATAGCTTGACTATGAATCTGACTGACCCGAGACTCCCCCACCCCCAACACCGCCCCAATCTCTTTTAGATTCAACTCATCTTGGTAATACAAACTGAGTACCTGTTGCTCTCGTTCAGGAAGCAGCCCAATCGCCGCAATAATCTGTTGACGCAGATCCTGATCAACCAAGGCGTCGAGGGGGTTTTGATCGTCCGAAGCCAGAAATAAATGGTCGATCGCATCGCTATGGTCCTCATAGAGTGTATCTAATGAAAATAACTGGCTATTGTTCGTCTCCATCAGAATGGTGCGATACTCTTCTCGACTGATATTTAGAGCAGAGACAATCTCTGTTTCTGTTGCATGACAGCCGCTTCTCTGCTCAATTTTGGCAATTGCCGCGGCAACATTTCGCGCGTCTCTGCGTACGCGACGTGGTGCCCAGTCTAGATTGCGCAATTCATCTAGCATTGCGCCACGAATACGCTGAGCGGCATAGGTGGTAAACGCAGTGCCTTGCTGAGCATCATAACGTGATATCGCATTCATCAACCCGATTGCCCCCGCTTGGATTAAATCATCAAGATCAACACTGGCGGGCAAACGTACCTGTAGCCTCAATGCCTCATGCCGTACTAACTGTAGGTAGCGCGGCCAATCAATGGCTTCACTCTGCAATCCTTCCTGATTATATAGACACTCCACTGTGCAGTTCCTGTTTCTCTATTTATTCATACTGAATATTATCGAGGGTAGGAATCATTTCTTATCGCAGGAAAAAAACATGCTTTTAGGATGAGCTTGAAGAGAAGATTTTCTTCCTGCAAAACGGTGTAACATTGAGCATCGAAATTAAAAACGGCCCGAGTCCACTTTGGGAGTCGGGCCGTCAATACCGCTAGGTTAAGAGGTTTTTTCTTTAGTACTGCCGTTATTAGCCTTGTAAAAGAGATAAAACGGTTTGTGGGACTTGGTTCGCTTTAGCCAGTACAGAAGTTCCCGCCTGTTGCAAGATTTGCGCACGTGACATGCTTGAAACTTCTGTCGCATAGTCCGCATCTTGGATTCGAGATTGTGAAGCGCTCAAGTTGTTCACTGTCGTGTTCAGGTTATTAATGGTCGATTCGAAACGGTTTTGAATCGCACCTAAGCTACTGCGCGCGGAGTCGACTGAGGCAATACGTTTATCGATCTCGGCAAGTGAGGCATCGTCCCCACTGACAGTGAAGGCTGCGCCCAGTGCAGAGGATTTAAAACCATCATCCGTTAATGAGATAGTAATAACGTTTGCTGCCGCGTCATCATTCGCACCCACTTGGATATTAATACTTTGATCGCTATCGAATAATTTGATGTTGTTGAAGGTCGTCGCGGTACCGATACGGGTAATTTCCGATAGACGTGCGTCGACCTCTGCTTGAATTGATTTCACGTCTTCGGCACTGTTGGTCCCATTTTTCGCTTGAACTGTCAGCTCACGAATACGCTGTAAGTTGGAGTTCATTTCGTTTAACGCACCCTCTGCGGTCTGCGCCAGTGAAATGCCATCCGTTGCATTACGCGAAGCCTGTGTTAACCCACGAATGTTAGACGACATGCGGTTGGCAATGGCTGACCCGGCAGCATCATCTTTAGCACTATTAATACGCAGCCCAGAAGAGAGGCGCTCAATGGCCGTCCCCAATGCCGATTGTGATTTATTCAGGTTATTTTGAGTGGTTAGAGACATGATATTGGTATTAATAACAGCCATATTCAATTCCTTTTCTCTGAGTGAATGTTACGTACTGCGTCTCAGTACGTGGTCAAAGGGATTATCGGCAGGTGCTGAATGAACTTTATCGATCGCGCAAAATTAACTGCTGCTGACTAACTGTTTTGTCTATTTTGCCGATAAAGATTTTACAATTTTTAGATAGAGAGGACATCATGGCGGTTATTAATAGTCTAGACATCGGAAACAGTACACTCAATCTCGATGCAATGTATGCTGAGTTAGAAACCTATGAATCACAAAGCTTAACCCCCATTACCCAGCAGGCCACCACCGTTCAAAGCCAAATATCGGCCTTTGGCCAGCTACGTAGTGCATTAGAATCGTTACAAAAAGCCACGACGGCCCTTAGCTCGACCTCAGCATTGAATTCAACCAGTATCATCAGTACCAACCAGTCGTTTACTGCAACCAGTAACAGTAATGCAAGCGTCGGCAGTTACCAAATCAATGTCAAACAGCTTGCTACCGCTCAGACGCTGCTTTCGCGTGCCATCAGCAGTAACAACCAGCCTCTCGGCATGGCGGGTGCGCAAAATCGTACTTTGACCTTACAAACCGGTGATGGTGAGCCAGTAACCATTGCCTTAGATGACAGTGATACCAGCCTTAATGGTATCATCAATGCCATCAATAAGAGTGGTGCTGGGGTCGTGGCAACCAGTATTAAGTCGAATGATGGGGAGTATTATTTGTCACTCTCCTCGAAAGAGACAGGGGCAAATAATACCCTGAGTGTCTCAGTCTCTGGCGACGATCAGCTGCAGGCACTGATAGGTTACTCAGGAACTGATTCGGCGACGGGTATGCAGCAAACGACAGCGGGACAAGATGCCATCTTAGTCGTCAACGGTATCGAGGTACAAAGTGCGTCAAATACCGTCACCGACGCACCTTATGGTGTGACCTTAAACCTTAAAGCGGTTTCGAACGGCGAAGAACGTCTGGAGATCGCCAATAATACCGCTGACGCCGTAAAGAATATCAAAGCCTGGGTGACTGCCTACAATAACGTGCAATCAGTTATCACCAACATCACCAAATACACTGGCGGTAGTACATTGTCGAGCGATACCAGTTCGAATGGCCCGTTAATGGGTAACGGTACAGTGCGTGATATTCAAAATCAGTTACGCTCAGTGCTAAACACCACACAATCGGGTGCCTTAACCATTATGGCTGAGCTGGGGATCACCCAAAATACCACTAAAGCGGCAGATGGTAGCATTGGTACCTTGAATATTGATGAGACCAAGCTTTCCTCGGCATTAACTTCAACGCCTCAGGCGGTTTACCAGTTCTTTTTGGGCGATGGGAAAACCACAGGTTTTAGTACCCTAGCCAACAACGCTCTCGATAATATTTTAAGTGACAACTATTCATCAAAAGGCACGCTGACAACGGCAGTCAATGCGTTAAATGACACTTACGATAAATTAGAGGTTCGCTATGATCAGCAGCAAGCACGCATTGATGCCACCATGGCACGCTATAAGTCTCAGTTCGTCCAGTTAAAAAAGACTATCGCGCAGATGAATACCACCAAAGATTATCTGACGGCACAATTCTCTACATCGGACGATTAAGGTTATCGCTATGAATAAACGTCAACTCGCGAATGTGTATGCTCAAGTGGGGCTGGAAAGTTCGGTGTTAAGCGCCAGCCAACATCAATTGACGACCCTGTTATTTGACGGCGCTTTGAATGCCTTAGGGCGCGCAGCCATTTCGATGGAGCATCAGGACATCATCAATAAGGGCAACATGATCGCGAAAGCCGTCGCGATTATCGATACTGGCCTGATACAGGCCATTGAACCTCATGCTGAGGATCCCCTCGCCGGACAGCTTTTGTCACTGTTTCATTATGTTGTACAGCAATTGATGCTGGCGAATCTGCATAATGATCGCCTAAAACTCGACCACTGCCGTGAATTACTGCAGACCATTGCTGTGGCATGGCAAACGTCACTTAGCCAAGAGGGATAATCATCATGGCGTTACTTGCGGAGGTACAACAAAGCCTCGATTTACTCGATAAGATTCAGCAGGCGCTTGAGATAAAAGATTTCACCGCTTTACTTCCCCTGGCAGAGGCGTATTCACACACTGTGCAACATTTAGAGGAAATGGATAATCAAACAATGATTCAGCAGCTATTGGCTGCTCAGGAGGGGGTCGAAACCTCTCTCTATCAATTGCAGAGAGAGGTTAACGCGCAAATTGAACAGGTGACGCAAGATAAAATCAATCATGCCTATCATGCGGGTTAACCCCGCCTGATACGCTCATTATTGACCGTCAATCTCAATATTTTGAATGGTCTCTGCTTGAGGTTGAGCCTTTGCTTCGGCAAGGGCTTTTTGGCATGCTGCGCTAGGTGAAGAGACCTTAGTCAGGGTGAGTCGATCGTAGTGCAACATACCGTTCTCACGGGTTAACGGCATGATACGAACTTGATGATTGACGTTAACCCATTGATTATCAATCCGGCTCAACTTCCCTGGCTTAGCAATCACGCGTTGCCATTGACGACAGTCTAAGGTGTTCCCCGCCGGGTCAATAATTAAATAGCCGACGGCATCTTTACTGACTAATCCGGATTGTGGGCCTGATGTCCGCCATACCCCTTCCAGTGATTGTGGCGCTGGCGTTTTGACGATAGTTTGATAATTAGTAATCGGACTACAACCCGCAAGCACGAAAAGTGACAGTAATAATCGAGTTTTCATATGGCATCCCTACAGATTTTTTCTGGCGCTAAGGTATAATGTTTCGCTAGCACAATGCAAGCTAGCTAATGACTAACCCTGACATCTTTGCCTGAAACGGGTATAATTAATTCAGATTCTTACAAAAGCTAGGCCCTTCGATGAAAACCCCAGAACAGTACTATGCCCAAGCCCGCGATATTTTTTTCTCAGCCCACCCAGACTTTCAAGTGGCACTCGATGAAGTGACTGAAAAAGATGCTCGCGATAATGGCATGACGGTAGAACAACTGCGTACTCTTCATGCTGAGCGTATCTACGCCGCATTTATACGTCAAAAACAATTAGACGGTATTATATTCTCTATTCAATTAGTCGAAACGGATAATGCCGTCGCCGCGCAAGCGATTGAGAGTTACCTGCGTAGCCACGCTGAGGCACTAGGAATGACATGGGAAGAGTTCTGCGAAAAAAACCATCTATAGTCAAAAAAGCTCACGTTAACGTGAGCTTTTTTTGGGTGCTACTGCATCGTGACTAAACGAGCGGCAAATCCAAGAAACAACAGACCTATCATTGAATTTCCAACCTTAGCAAGACGCTGGCGTGAGCCAATCGCGCGAGTCAGCGACGAGCCACTAAAAATAAGCACGCTGAGATAACAGAAGCTCGCGATTTCTAATACTGTCGCCAGAATAAAGAAGGCGATGCCCGGATGCGCACTCTGTACGTCAATAAACTGTACGAAGAACGACACGTAAAATAAGATCGCTTTGGGATTGGTCAGGCTTAACACTAAAGCGCGTTTAAACACCGCACCCCGCACTTTTTTACTCGGCGCTACAGCGCTCTGTTCACGCTGGCTAAACGTGGTGTAAAGCATCTTAAGCCCCAACCAAAGCAGATAACCTGCACCAAGGTAACGCACCACATTAAATAGCACCGGCGTAGTGTTGATTAAGGTAGCAACCCCTGTGTAAGCCAGAAACATTAATACCGCGTCGCCAATAAATACTGCCGCCGCCGCTTGGTAACCGCTCTTTACCCCGCCGCTCATACTATTCTTCAAAACAAAAAGCGTATTAGGACCCGGTATCAAGACTAAAAAAATAGCTCCTGCGACATAGGTCCAGAAATTCAGCACACCATACTCTGCAAACACGATAAACCTCGCTCAATACACGCTTAACATGTCAAAAAATAGCGAATAAAAGGGAGCCAATGATAAAGATTGCCGAGCCACAACGCCAGCCAAGGTGAGCTTTTTTTGTGCGCTATCACAGATATTGTTTTTACTTATGATAGCCCATTGAATTTCTTGAGTTTTTTTCTTATCCGTTTAAGGTAGAAGAAAATAATTCAAAAGGTAAAGTTTAATGTTAAGCAAATACACACTCTCCGCCCTCGCGTTACTCGTTTTAGCGCCAGCCCCCTTCGTCCAAGCCGCTTCCGCTCCCGCCGTCGAAGCCAAAAATGGTATGGTGGTGACCTCGCAAGACTTAGCAACTCAAGTAGGGATTAATATTCTGAAACAAGGCGGCAACGCCATCGATGCCGCGGTAGCAGTGGGGTATGCCCAAGCCGTCGTCAATCCTTGTTGTGGCAATATCGGTGGGGGTGGATTTATGACCCTCCATTTGGCAAACGGTAAGGATACCTTTATTAATTTCCGCGAGATGGCACCCGCCGCCGCCAGCGCAGCAATGTATCAAAATGCCCAAGGCGACTTGATCGCCGGTAGCAGTCTCTATGGCTGGAAAGCCACTGGCGTTCCCGGTACGGTGATGGGTATGGAAATGGCACGTCGTCAATATGGGAAACTCAGCCGCCAAGCGGTAATGGCCCCCGCGATCAAGCTAGCGAAAGAAGGTTTCATCCTCACCCGTGCGGATACTGACATTCTCGACACCACGGTGGCGCATTTTAAACAAGACCCGGCGGTGGCGAAAATCTTCCTACGTCCAGACGGTACCCCGCTACAACCTGGTGATCGTTTACGGCAAACCGACCTCGCGCGTACGCTGTCACGTATCGCGAAAGAGGGTCCAGATGCTTTCTATCATGGTCAATTCCCTAAAGCCGTTGAACAGGCGTCTAAAGCCGGTGGCGGTATCATTACCGCCCAAGACTTTGCACAGTATCACGCCACCGAACTCGCCCCGCTCACCTGTACCTATCGTGGCTATACCTTTGTTTCAGCGCCGCCTCCTAGCTCAGGCGGCGTGACACTCTGTGAAACACTGAATATTTTGGAAGGCTACGACCTGAAATCGATGGGCTTTAACTCTGCCGCAATGGTACATACCTTGACGGAGGCACTTCGCTTTAGTTATGCCGATAGAAATACCTACTTAGGCGATCCTGCCTTCGTTCAAAACCCCGTGGCCAAATTAATGGATAAGCAGTACGCCGCATCGTTGCGTGAAAAAATTCAAAAAGATAAGGCGACGCCCTCCACAGAAGTTAAGCCACTGATAGCCACCGGTGAAAAGCCGGAAACGACACACTACTCCATCGTAGACCACTATGGCAATGCCGTATCCACCACCTATACGGTGAACGGACGCTTTGGTGCCGTGGTGATGGCACCCGGTACAGGGGTATTAATGAATGATGAGATGGACGACTTTACCACCAAAATTGGGGCAAAAAATCTCTATGGTTTAGTACAGGGGACTGCAAACAGTATCGCGCCGGGTAAACGCCCACTCTCTTCCATGAGTCCAAGTTTGGTTACCAAGGAGGGTAAAGTCTTCTTAGTGCTCGGCTCGCCGGGGGGATCACGCATTATCACTATTACCTTAGAAACTGCCCTAAATATCATCGACTTTGGGATGAAACCACAAGAAGCGGTGGACGCGCCTAGGATCCACCATCAGTGGTATCCCGATGAGGTCTACTACGAGAAAAATGGTCTCTCGGCCGATACCTTGAATATTCTGGGTAAGATGGGCTATCACACGGTCGAGCAAACGCCTTGGGGCGCAGCAGAGCTTATTATGGTCGGGCTTCCGGGTGCTGCGGGCGTAGGCACACCAAGTTCAGGTAACGACAGTGCCGTTTCGGGTAACGTCAGACCGGGCTTTTTGTATGGGGCGAATGATGTCAGACGCCCAGCAGGATCAGCCCGCGGCTATTAGCCTTAGTGATAAACCCATTATCTGACCGATGGGGATTGCCTCTCGTTCAGTCCGTGAGATAATGGGGGCTTTACCCACTAAGGAATGATGCATCATGAAATTAGGCTATCTTTTCCCCGTAGCGATCATCGTTGCGGGGGTTGCGTTACTTATTTGGTTTATTGCCAGTGGCGCTTACTTGCCGGGTTCGTAATTTTTTCGCAAACTCTGTGAACTTTATGAAAAAGTGCCAGTCAGAATAGGTATAGCACCTCAATGCTGTTACATCCTGAATACTGCAATAAAATTTTTCCCGTCTTTATGGCGGGTTTTTTTTGCCTGTTCTGCCTCACCTTTATTCAAAACAAGTTATCGCACAAATAATCACAAAGTTAACTAATAGAATGTTGATTATCATGTAAGTCGTACTACGCTTAATGACTGAAGACATACTCTTTTCGTCCGGAAAAGAACAGTCACCCCCCGATGACTGTCAGTATGTTCATTCGAAATCCTGTTATGTTCCTACTTCCCGCTTCGTGCGGGTTTTTTTTATCTGACATTACGCACCGGCGCTATTCTCAAGTGACTTTAACGTGGTATCACCGCCGCCTCCAAGACTGAGCAATCAGCAATATCTATTCAGCCCCATCATAAAAATATCATTTAAGCGTTAACTTTCCATTTAGCTAGCCGACAATACACTATACTTATTCCTCTCAGCCCCATAAGGCGGAGATTCCTCCTAATCCTACTTAGCCCAACCCTGGTTAAAAGGAGATTGCTGATGACTAAAATAGCGTTCCTTGCCCCTTTTTTTGAGGTGGATATCGTTGACATTCAAATTATCGAACTCTACTCCTATCGTCTCTATAACGAGCAAGAAGAAGAGCGCCTTCTAGCCCTCTCTACCCTTATCGTCAATGACGCACTCATTAAACTCTATGATCCGCCCCTATCGCCTTGACCGATTAAGTAAAGGGTTATTAGGCTTAGCAACGATCGCTCGCGACATAATCCTTTCCTTCCTCCCACCTACGCTTCGTCGTTCGCTGTTAGAAAAGCCCTTTTTTGTCTCCCCGGATACTGCAATTTTGTTAAAGAGTGCTAAGCTTGAAGTACCACGCTATTTTCTGAGTAAAGCCGATGAATCAAAACAAAAAAAATGAGACTCACTCCCAAGAAATCGAGGGTAAAGAGAATAAAAAAGGTGAAGATATCGAAGTGGATGAGGAGAATCTTCCCTCACAGGCCATGGCTACCCACGAGCATATCCGTCAAGAGGGTGAAAAAGAGCTGGAACGCGATATTTGGGCACTATTATGGTCAGCAATTGCCGCGGGATTATCAATGAGCGCCTCGCTGTTGGCGAAAGGGATTTTTCATGCTGAGTTAGGCCATTTTTCCGGTAGCTTGCTGATCGAAAGCATCGGCTATACCTTTGGCTTTATTATCGTCATCATGGCTCACCAACAACTATTCACCGAAAATACCATCACTCCGGTACTTTCCGTAATGCAGAAGCCAACCGCCAACAACCTCTATCTTCTATTGAGACTGTGGACTGTGGTGCTATTGGGCAATTTGATTGGGACCGCTATCGTGGCGTGGGCATTTGGCTATATGCCGGTCTTTGATCCCGCCATTAGACAAGCCTTCCACGATATTGGCATGAAGGTGATGGAGAATACTCCAACACAAATGTTTGCTAAAGCAGTAGTTTCCGGCTGGATTGTCGCCACCATGGTATGGATGCTGCCGTCGGCAGGGAATGCCAAAATACTGGTTATTCTGCTGATGACTTGGCTTATTGCGGTCGCCGATACCACACATATCGTGGTAGGCACCATCGAAGTCCTTTACCTTGTGTTTACCGGTGCACTGCCTTGGCAATCCTTCGTTTGGCCGTTCGCCATTCCAACACTACTAGGGAATATCTGTGGCGGAACTTTCATCTTCGCGCTTCTCAGCCACGCGCAGATCCGTATGGATATGCAAAAAGACACTTCTGCTTCGGTAGAACATCAGTAGCAACCTGCCGTATCAGCCCTTCACCGGGGCTGCTACGGCCACCTAAGCCTAGATCATACCCAATACCGGATGCGTAATATAAGGCGCTTCTAACTGGGCAATATTTTCCTCTGACAGCGTGATCTCCAAAGCGTCTACCGCTCAATAATCTGCTTTTCTGCCGTCGTACCGGCTATCGGCGCCGTCACCGCGGGCTTACTTAACAGCCAAGCTTGTCGCGTCCATCGGCGTAAGCGGATCAAGGCGATTGATGACTTTCACGATTCACTCTCCGGCCTACGCACTCAAGTTCGTCCCAGGAACTACGAAATGTTACAGCCCGACAAAAGTATTGTACTGACTTATTTCCAGTCTACCCGGAGTCACGCCATGTTTTCAGATAATCGGCGCGTTTCTGATAATAATCAGTTTCGTAGCCAAGACACCCTAGTCCGTTATACCTATCGCTATCGTCCCATAACCCTTCTCAGTATCGAGCCGCAACTTATGGTCCCTTGGGTAAGGGCTAATACGCTCGCTGATGTTAAGCCCTTGGGGGATAACCTTCGGCAACGTCGATATCATATTAGGATGAACTTTTAAATTCAGTGCCAACCACAGCGATATTTTCTCCCTCGCCTCCTATCGCTATGCGCCTATCGATCATCATCAGAGTGATCAGGCCGTCAATAGTGGGGGCAATTATTGTCGCTATCTGTTGCAAGCCACGTATGTCCATCATTTCAGCGAACAGTGGTTCTTGGATACAGGGCGATGTGTCAGGGGTGAGCACTAATCACCGTTGTGGAGTATCGCACGACAATCAAACACAAACACCTAAATACGAGTACCAACTCTATCTTCGCTATAATCTTGAGTCGGCAACTCAATTAGCCTTCGGGGGCAGTTGGAATAAAGGCGCAGGCGCTATCAACAATCACCATACCCTAAACGATAAGCTTGCTACCTGTTATCTTCGTCTCTCGGCTACACATATTTTCACTGCCGCTTTTCAAGCAGAGCTCGCCTTGGGCCGTGATCTTAGCGTCGAAAAAGGCGTTAAACAGGATAGTTTACTTAGCGTACGACGAAGCATTATTTTTGACGAACACACACATAAAAGCTTTACGCGCTACTGTTATCTCTGCGAAGAAAACACTAATTTACACTCTATCCAGCGCATTATGCGTAGTTATTTCAGTTAACCTTGGTAGCAGCAAGCATTACTTCTCAGTAAAGTGACAGTGTCACTAATAGTGACACTGCTTTCTGGAAGGGGATCAATTTACGCCAACGTTAAGGGTGAAGCATCGCTGGCAGGTAAAGGTAACGCTTGACGCAAACTTGGCAAGGCTACCTAGGTTGCTTTGTCTGTTAGAGATTATTGATAAGTGAAATTCATCCCGACGATTGACTGGACTTTCCCTGCGGTCATTTGCCCACTGGTGGGTTGGTATTGAGCCGTCAAGGTAATGTTTGTTCCAGAAGAGGTGACTTTACCGAGTTTGATGGTATCCCCAAACTTAACCGGCGTACCGTCTTTGAGAATCTGAACCCCCACTCCGCTTGCCGAATCGGTATTTCCTTCGAGCACATTCTTCAAGATAGTCCCTGCGGAGTCGACAGTCGTACCACTGAGGGCATAGTTAAGATTTTTATCGGTGGCACAGTGAACATTGATTGTAAAAGCTTGCTGGCCAGGATAATTAGGGAGTTGTACGGTCAGATTTCGGTTATCGACATCACAGCCTCCTGTTGGCACCACGACGTTATTAGAGGCGTAGATATTCCACGCGTAATAATAGGAGTCATTACCAACATTATTGGTTTGGTGAAGCACTAATGAAGCGATTAAGGTACCGGCATTAACCACCACCCCCTCAGCGGTACTGATGGGCGTCAGTAATAGCCGCGTGGGCCAGGGCGTATCTGTCTTGGATCGATAGAGCACTCTCGACGTTTCACTCGTTGTCGGGAATGAGTAGCTTTTACTATTATAGATCACAGAGCCAGTAAAGTTTTTCAGCACCCCGTTGAAGGAAGAACCCGACGCCAGCGTCACGTAGTCGGTAATACTTGCCGGATAGTCGTTATGACAAAAGATACTGTTCGCTAAGTCGACGACTAGGTTGCCGCCTGATTGAACTTGAGGAGTCAGGTTAACATAAACGTTAGCGTTTCCCCCGCCAACTGGGATCGTCACACCGGCAGCCGTTTTGCAGGCGAAAGCCTGCGCACTAGAGTTGAATAAAAAAAGCAGGCTGAAGCACAATAAGATGTTTTCATAACTTTAATCAGTAATAAGATTTCTCCCAATATAAACGTTTTTTTTCGCCGACGGTCAAAAATAAACTAATCATCTTTCATTTATTGATAGTTGAGAACGATGATGGAAACGGGTGTTGGTATAGTTGCGGAGTTATTCAATCGGCTTTCGCAACGCGTAAATAAGCCTTCGATAAGAGATCGTAAGAAAGCGTGAAGCTTATTTTATGAGATTATCGATATTTCAACCTGTCTAAAGGGATGCTGACTGTGGTGGCACCCTATAAAAGGAGGAAGTTATCTCACTGTTGAGAGCAGACTTTATGAACAAGAAAGGCCCACTTATATCGAGTTCATCCGGCCAAAAGCTAGGCCTTAGCGAAATTCGGCGCTAGAGAGCGATGATAATCTCCATCGACGGGATACTGTCGTTAGGGAAACTCAAGGCTGATTCGTCGCCTTGCAGAATTTATCTAAGAATGAGCTGGCTGAGAACTGTTATCTATCTCTTTCGCTTCATAAGTGCCCGCACCAAGTTAAAGTCTATTTTTCAATAATCCTGATAACGACCCTAGGAATAATGCTTCGCGGAGTCAACGTAGTCAGCCTTTGCAATCGAACGAACCACCAATGGAGTTCGACAATGATGTGCCCTTCAGTAGCCAGCAATAACCACCCTCCCCACCTAATTTAAGGTTATCCCATGAACTTACCCGAAAAAAATCGGCGATATTCTTACGCCAGTAACTTGGTCAGTGAGAGGAATTAGCACGCTTTCCTGACGTTTTACGCAAAAGAACACTAGCGACTCTTTGTTGGGTGAGACCTGGTCAGTGAGGAGAGGTAATCGCCAAGGTTATATTTAGGCATGGTGATGTCGATGACCAACGACGGCAAAACTCCTGACTGGAATACTGGTTACACCGAGCAGGGAAAGCACAGGGCTGATAATAACAAGGCAGCATTTAATCCTCCGCTACCAGAATCCATGCTGGCAGTACGTACAAGCAAGCGTGATGAAAAGGTGAAAGAATAGGCTGAGGTTATGTGACAGTCTGGTGGAGTCGTCATATCTAAACTTAACGATCGCGGCGGTTCAAGTGATTAGAGTGATAATCATAAACTACCTTTGTTGATACCATAATCCGAACTCCTTCATCACTTCAACTACTGGTATGATCTTAGTGCCATCCTCTGTAAGTTCATAAGTAACCATTATTGGGGAGGTCGGATAGACAGTTCTTTTAACTAAGCCCTCTTCTTCCAGCTCCCTCAGATCAAGCGTCAGCATTCTTTGCGAAATATTGGGCATTAGTCGGCGAAGGTCACTAAACCTTTTAGGGTCACCAATCAAATAAGAAATAATTAGGAGTCGCCATCTACCACCGAGGATTCTCATAGCTTCCTCTACCGAGCAACCACTTAAGTTCTTTTTCATAATATTAGCCTATAGGTATACTTTTTTTACCTATACCACAAAATTATGCCTTCTTCCTTTTTTATCTCCTCTCTTGGACAATAAACATAATTACTCAGGAGATTAAAAATGAAGCTTTATTACATACCTGGTGCATGCTCTTTATCGTCACATATCATCATAAATGAGTTGAAGTTACCTATTGAATTGGTAAAAGTAGAGCATTCGACTCAAATTACTGAACTTGGTGAGGATTATTTATTAATAAATCCCCTAGGTTATATACCTCTCTTAGTTTTAGATGATGGTTCTCAATTGACTGAGGGTTCAGTTATAAATCAATTTTTAGCCGACCTCAGACCGGAGTCTGAATTAATACCTCCGCATGCACTATTCGAGAGATATAAACTTCAAGAAACCCTGAGCTTTCTTTCAACTGAAATTCACAAGGGTTTTATTCCATTACTCTATAGCAAGCTATCAGGTCGTTATGGCACTGACACCGCCAAGCCTAAGTTATTGGCTAGATTTGAATGGCTAGATAAAGAGATGGCTGGAAAGGATTATCTTAATGGAAGATTCTCGATTACAGATGCATACCTCTTTGCTCTGATAAAATGGGGACAAGCTAGCTGGCTAAAATCAACTTACAATGCCGATATTAACTTCGACAGGCTAACTAATTTGAAAGGTTGGTACGAGAGAATGATGACAAAGGAGTCAGTGAGAAAGTCTTTGAGTGAAGAAGGACTTGAATAATAAAAGCGTGGAATGCTGATAGACATTCACGATATTTCAGAATAACTAATAAAGTCGCCCTAAGTGGCGACTTTCTATTGGCTTTATGAAGGAAACCGGCACAACCCCATCGCCTAGGGAGGCTAACTTATAGTGGAGAGTAAAGTGAGTATAAAAAGAGAATTGACTGGCTGAAGAGCCGCATCTCAAGCATGGAGCAGTGCCGAGATGAAATGCCATTTGGCTTGAATGAAGATGAATCTATGGAGCCTTCTACTCATAAGAATTCATTAGCATCACTAACGGCAAATCCAGTGGCTTTCTTAAAAAGAAAGAATGCGCTGACGACAAAGTATTCTCAATTTGCTGCAAGGTAGAACCTGCACTTTACCCCGCACCGCCAGTGGCGGAGATTAAGTTTCCTAATCGAAAAGAATTACCTGATTGGGTAATGGACGAGAACGATTTCTTCATATGGTACGAAGCGATCGAAGGGAAAAGAGAGCTAAGTGATATTGGTTTATGGTCGGCGCTGAAGGAATTAAGTAAGCTTAGAAAATTAACGCAATGGTGCATTGTAGGGGGGCGCCCCCTGAAAGTGATACCCTGTGCCTTGATACTGATGGTATTGGCGAAATATGGACCTTCATTATGAGCACGGTGAGCTAATCCCGAATACCGGCGGGGAAGTAGAGTTTACTCACTGGATGCCTTTACCGGGGTTACCATAATGACAATCGACTTGACCCTACTCTAATCATCAACACTCAAGTATTACCCCTCAATAACACAATCAGCCCCACCCAATCACAATGCGGGCATCAGATAGAGGCTATGAAAGATATTCAGCCTAAGCATGAGCTTGTGTGTGGTGGAGCATGGAGAAGGATTTTGTTAATGACATCCACGCAAATTTTAAATTATGAACAATTTAACTCCTAAATAATAGCTATTCTCATTAATTCAACTAGGCTCAGGTATCCTACGGCTATTTGATATAAGGAAAAATTATATGTTAAATGAGGAATTTTTCCATTCTGAATTGGGTTACTGTGTAATCCATCTTTCATGCTTAGGAGAGGAGATAACTTTCGGTAAAATCAGAGAGTTATGGGTTAACAAAGCATCATTAAATCATACTCAGGTGAATTTCTTGCTAACAGAATTAGCTAAATTAGAAATTAAAACCAATAAAAAAAAAGTAGACAACATCATCACATTCAGGAGACCTGATGTTAGGTAGTTGTAAAATTTAAGGTGGGGTATTAGGATAAATTAAGTCAATTTTAGAGTTAGTAATAATAAATAGGTGATTATTGTGAAAACTTACATATTAGAATCAATCATTGGCCAAGCAACATTATGTCTATTAGAGCACACGGATTCCGTGACTAAAGAAGATATTTTATTTTATGTATCTAATAATCGATTTGCCTTAGGTTTGAATGGTAATCAGATACAAAACATAAAATCAGCTCTTAATCGCAGTGATATAAACTAAGTGAATGAAATCAACCCACTAAGGCGGTTTTTTATTACCTAAAGGCAGCCACTATGTTCGCAGATATAGCAGACCAAGCTGACGCAGAAGCGGAACAACACCTAAATGCAGCACTGATAAGAAGAGTTAGACCGGAGCCAGCATCAGCCAATCACTGGAACGGCAATTGTGGCGAGCCATCGGTACCCGGCACAAGTTATTGCTGCTGTGAGTGCCGTGAAGATGCTGAGAAGATTGCACGCGCTAAAGTTTTAAACCGTCACTAAACCCCTTAAATTAACCCACCCTATTCGCACCGATAATCAGCGGCATCGTCATGCCTGCGGGAAGGTAAAGGAGAATGCTATGCAACAATCTTTAGTTTTAACTCTCGCTAAATGGGTGACCGAGGACGTATTAACTTTGGTTACCGGATTGAAGCCGGGGATGATTAAACGTGCTAGGGAGCAATCATGGATGCTTGGCAGAGAATATGCCCATGTGTCATCTGATGGGGATCCTAAACCTAATAACCAGTGCATCTATAAAGTTGAGGCAATAGAAAAGTGGATTGATTCTTTAGCTCCTAGTTAGGTTGTTCATTAATATAACCGGAGAGTAATCATGAAAGAAAAGAAATACCCCACCGGCGTTGAATCGCACGGTGGATTTCTGCGTTATTCACGGGCGTGCGACATGGAGAAATATGGCGCACTAACCTGGGGGGATGTGGACATTAAAAACAGAACCATTAACGTAAGGGGCAACCTCACATCGAAAGGATACTTCACGGTCCCCAAAACAGACTCGGGTATCAGGAAGATTTATTTAATCGATTCTGCGTGGGAGGCAATATACGATCAAATGGAGTTAACCCGCATGAGGTCAGAAAGGGAATCAAGGTCATCAAGCGGGAGTATGGTAAACGGGAAACTGAAGTCGTTAACTTCGTGTTTAACCCACAACTCTAACAAAAAAGATAGCAACTACCATTACAGTGTTTTATCGCTATCTCAAACTTGGAAAACGGCTTTGACTGTTGCAGGCATCAGAGGCAGGAAGGCATATCAATCTCGTCACACCTATGCCTGTTGGTCTTTAGCTGCTGGAGCTACCCCTGATTTCATTGCTAACCAAATGGGTCATACCAATGAATAAATGGTTCACAATGTTTATGGGTCTTGCATGCCTGAAAATGATGAAACTCAGAGCGATGTTAAACAATAAATTAAACGGATCTGCCCCACCAGTGCCCCATGGGCTTAAGACGGTAAACACATAATTATATTAATCATCAACTCACCCCCCTACACCGACATATTCATTACTTCGTTATAAGCCGCAATCATCTTATTACGCACTTGCACGCCTAATTGAAGTGAAACCGTGGCTTTCTGTATCGACACCATTAAATCATTGATCCCCACCTCGCTGTGGCCTAGTTCCACCTCGCGAACTTGTTGTGCGGCATGATCTTGGTACTGACTGATACCATTAAGCATGGAGGAAAACACCGATGAAAAGGGCTGTTCCGCCCCCTCGCGACGAGTTGACATGGTCGATAAAGGTGTTGATTCAGGTAAGTTAATGGCTGATACCCTAGTCACGATAAATCTCCTAAGTGTCAAAGTATCATCACACTTTAGCAGCCTGCTAATGATTCAAATCTAAAAATTAACCCCGAAAAGATCCCCTCATTCGACCATTACTTCCTTTCAGAACCCAAATAATAAGCCTGATAAAGAGTCATTATTAATATGTGTCAATGAGGAGAACCATGTGCTGTCACATTATATCCACCGCTGGGCTACAGTAGGAGTGTCTGTATGAGCATTAACACAGCCACCCTACCCACGTCTCTCTGGAGCAGAGTCCAGCAATCTATCGCTACCTTGCGCGACCAACAGAAGGTGGTCTTTATCGTGGCTACCGCACTATCAATTGCGGTGATTGCGGCGCTCGCCTTATGGGCTAGAAGCCCTGATTATCGGACTCTCTATGGTTCATTATCCGAAGCCGAAGGCGGAAATATCGTCAGCGCCTTAACCAAAATGAACGTCCCTTACCAACTCGATACCGATACCGGTGCCATTCTTGTTCCCCATCAGCAAGTCAGAGAGCTTCGTTTACAGCTGGCGAGCCAAGGATTACCGAAAAGTAGCACTACGGGGTTTGAGTTACTGGACGATGAAAAGTTTGGCTTAAGCCAGTTTAACGAACAAGTGAATTTTCAACGCGCTTTAGCTGGAGAGCTTTCGCGCACTATTGAAACACTCGATCCCGTTGTGACCGCCCGGGTGCATCTCGCCATTCCTCGGCCCAGTGTCTTCGTTCGGGAAAAACAGCCGCCGACTGCTGCCGTAACGCTTAAGTTACAACCTGGGCGGGTGCTTGATGCCTCACAAATTAATGCCGTAGTGCATTTAGTGGCCAGTAGCGTGGCGGGGATGAGTGCCGATAATGTGACGGTGGTTGATCAAGCTGGCGAACTGCTTTCTGGCGCAGGCTTAGCTGCACAAACGCAAAATACCACGCAATTAAAATACACCCAACGTATCGAAAAAACGGTGCAGCAACGTATTGAGCTGTTACTACGTCCGATGTTGGGGCAACAAAATGTCCGCGCGCAAGTCACTGCCGAGATTAATTTCGACCGTCAAGAACAGACCGATGAACGCTATCAACCTAATAGTGATACTGCTAAACAAGCCATTCGCTCCGCACAACGTAGCCAGAGCGAGTTAAACGCACAGCAAGCTGAAGGGGTTCCAGGGGCTTTATCGAATCAACCGACGCCGCCAGCCCAAGCCAATATAGAAGGCAATAAGAACACCGCAGCGCACACAGGAAACACCTCAGCTGCGAAGAAAACACCGCTGCAAAGGAACAATGAAAGCACCGTCAACTACGAACTCGATAAAACCACTCGCCATACCCAGTTGAGCACCGGTGGCATCAAGCGACTCTCCGTCGCCGTCGTGGTGAATTATCAACAGAATAAGGAAGGTAAAGAGGTCGCCCTCTCCACCGAGCAAATTAACCAAATAACCAGTTTGGTTAAACAAGCGATGGGCTTTTCCGAGGCGCGTGGTGATAGCGTTAATGTGGTCAATACCCCTTTTAGCGCACAGGAATTTGCCGACGATGCCTTACCTTGGTGGCAACAGTCTCAATGGATTGCCTTGGCGACTCAGGCATTACGCTGGTTAGTCGTCATCATTATCGCCCTCGTGCTCTACCGTAAAATTGTGTCACCCGCCTTCCAACACGTTCAACAGACGCTCAACCCACCGGTTGTCGAGACACCTCAAGAAACCAGCGTAGTGGATCCAAGTCTTAACGAGGCGGCACGTAAAGTACAGTTACGGATCAATGCCGAACAGATGAGCCAACGAATTCGCACTATGTCAGAAAATGAACCTCAAGTGGTGGCCTTAGTGATCCGCGATTGGATGGGAAGCGAACTATGAAAATGACCGGCACCGATCGCAGTGCAATATTAATGATGACCCTCGGCGAGGAGCGCGCGGCCGAGGTCTTCAAACACCTTAATCAACGTGAAGTCCAACACCTGAGTAGTGCGATGGCGACCATGCGCCAAGTGTCCCACCAGCAACTCACCCATGTGCTGCAGCAATTCGAACAAGACGCAGAGCAGTATGCTGCGCTATCCATTAATTCGAATGATTATTTGCGTACCGTTCTGGTTAAGGCCTTGGGCGAAGAACGCGCCAGCAGTTTGCTGGAGGATTTATTGGAAACACGCGATACCACCTCTGGTATGGATACGCTGAACCTAATGGATCCGCCATCTGCTGCGGACTTGATTCGCGAGGAACACCCGCAAATCATCGCCACCATCTTGGTCCATTTAAAACGTTCCCAAGCCGCCGATATCTTGGCGCACTTCGATGAGCGTTTACGCCAAGATGTCATGCTACGGATTGCCACCTTCGGTGGCGTACAACCGGCCGCCTTGGCAGAACTCACTGAAGTACTGAATAACCTCCTCGATGGTCAAAACATTAAGCGTGCCAAAATGGGGGGAATTCGCACAGCGGCTGAGATTCTCAACTTAATGAAATCCCAGCAAGAAGAGACCATTATCGACGCTGTTCGTGCCTTTGATGGTGACCTTGCTCAGAAGATTATCGACGAAATGTTCCTCTTCGAAAATCTGGTGGATGTCGACGACCGCAGCCTACAACGCTTACTGCAAGAGATCGATGCAGAGCAATTATTGATTGCTCTCAAAGGTGCAGATAACGCACTGCGTGACAAATTCTTAAATAACATGTCAACGCGTGCTGCCGATATTTTACGTGATGACTTGGTCAACCGAGGCCCTGTTCGTCTGTCCGATGTGGAAACGGCACAAAAAGCCATTCTACTGGTTGTAAGAAAGCTTGCCGAAAGCGGCGATATGGTCATTGGAGGTGCAGATGAAGCCTATGTCTAAACAAGATCCCTCAATTCCTTGGCAGAAATGGCAACCACAACAGTTTGTCGAGCCAGGACATACCGCGGTCACCGTGCCAGCCGACCCACTGCCCGTCAGTGCGCCAGCGCCGACGGCGGCGCTCGAAGCGCAACAAGAGATCGAAGCCTTTCGTGCTTCGGTCCGCGATAAGGCCTGGGAAGAAGGCTATTCCGCTGGTTTCGCTCAGGGCGAACGCGAAGGCTTGCAACATGCCACTCAGCAGGCAAATGAGCAGGCTAATACCCAACAACACCAAGCACTGGCCAGTGTGGAAAAACTGGTGCAACAGATAACGTTATCCTTCGATCTGCTTGAGGAGACCGTCAGCTATCGATTGGTGCAATTAGCCTTGGAAATTGCCCACCAACTGACAGGAGAAGAGGTCAGCCACGATGCGCGAATGGTGATGACCCAAGTAAAACAATTGTTGGCCCAAGAAGCCCTGCTTAGCGGTCCCCTTACTCTAAAAATGAACCCACAAGACCATCAATGTCTGCAAGGCCAGCTGTCGACACTCACCGAACATCCGCGTTGGGAAGTGGTGGTGGATAATAGCTTATCGCGCGGTGATTGCCGTTTAGTCAGTGTAGAGGGTGAACTGGAGAGCGCCCTCTCCACCCGTTGGCAAAGCTTATGCGAACTCGCGCAACAGGGAGTCTACTAATGCTTGCGCTACATCGCTGGATGACACGGTTAGACCGTTTCGAGCAAAGCCTCAGCACCACTTTCGCCCCTCGCCATTACGGCTACCTGACACGCGCAACAGGCTTAGTGTTAGAAGTCAGTGGCTTGCAATTGCCGCTAGGGAGTCACTGTTGGATTGAGCGCGAATACGATGCAATTGAAAAAAAATGCGAAGCGCAGGTGGTGGGGTTTAAAGGTAACCAGCTCTACTTAATGCCGCTCGGGCCAATGGAGGGGATCCGCCCAGGATGCAGGGTCTATGCGTCACTAGGTAAGGCGGGTATGGAAGGGAGCCTACCGCTCGGCCCCGCCCTGCTTGGTCGGGTTGTCGACAGTTGTGGTCGCCCCTTGGATAATTGCCCGTTACCTCCCTTGGAGACGGGAAAACTGACTACCCCACCGCTCAATCCCTTACTGCGTAAGCCGATTGATCAGGTATTGGATACAGGAGTCAGGGCTATCAACGGTTTACTTTCGGTGGGCCGGGGTCAGCGGATGGGCTTATTTGCCGGTTCTGGCGTTGGCAAGAGTGTGCTATTGGGCATGATGGCTCGCTACACCAGTGCCGATGTCATTGTGGTGGGCCTTATCGGAGAACGTGGCCGCGAAGTGAAAGATTTTATCCAACATATTCTTGGCGAGGAGGGATTATCACGGGCAGTCGTCGTGGCCGCCCCGGCAGATGTTTCCCCCTTATTACGGTTACAAGGCGCAAGTTATGCTACGCGGATTGCCGAAGATTTTCGCGACCGCGGCTATAACGTGCTGCTCATTATGGATTCGTTAACCCGATATGCCATGGCGCAACGGGAAATCGCGTTAGCGATTGGCGAACCT
This sequence comes from Rosenbergiella metrosideri, assembly GCF_022602565.1. Lineage (GTDB taxonomy): Bacteria > Pseudomonadota > Gammaproteobacteria > Enterobacterales > Enterobacteriaceae > Rosenbergiella > Rosenbergiella metrosideri. The sequence goes on along the minus strand of NZ_JALBCV010000008.1, from coordinate 122,049 downwards.
CCCGCCACCAAAGGCTATCCGCCCTCGGTATTCGCTAAACTTCCGGCACTGGTCGAACGAGCGGGTAATAGCGAGAGTATTAATGGGTCGATTACCGCTTTCTATACCGTGTTAACAGAAGGCGATGATCAGCAAGACCCCATCGCCGACGCGGCGCGCGCCATTCTTGATGGCCATATCGTCCTATCTCGTGAACTTGCCGAATCAGGTCACTACCCAGCTATCGATATTGAAGCGTCGATCAGTCGAGTGATGCACGAGATTGTCTCGCCGGAGCAGCTGCAGTATGCACGCGAATGCAAACGATTATTGGCACTGTATCAGCGTAACCAAGACTTAATCAGTGTTGGCGCTTATACCGCAGGGTCCGACCCGCGATTAGATAGGGCAATCGAACGCTACCCGGAAATTTGTCGGTACTTGCAGCAAGAGATTAACGAACGTTGTCATTACACACAGGCGTGTAGTGCGCTCGCCGCACTGGTCTCAGTGAATGAGGAGGAGTAATGCGTCATAAAAGCGTTTTAGAGGTATTAAAAGAGCGAGCAACGGTACAGCTCGATAATGTCAGCCAGCAGCTGGCGACGTTACAAAACGAGCGTCAACAGGCTAACGCGCAGCAACAGCTACTGCAGCACTACCGGCATGATTACCAACAACTGCTACGTCATGAGTCGGAAGGCGGGATCTACGGCTACCGCCGCGATAATTATCATGATTTTTTACATACCGTCGAGCAGGCCCTGTCCGCGCAAGATGCTGCGGTAAAGGTGCTCGACCAACAGCAAGCGCATCTGTTAGGAGATTGGCAACAATCGCGAAAAAAAGTTAACGCACTACAAGTGCTAATAGAACGCCGCCATCAACGCGATACGCTGAGTCAGGCTCGCGCCCAGCAAAAATCCAATGATGAATTTGCTACCCGTCGCTTTCAAGGAGAAGCGTGATGACCATTAGCCTAGTAACACTACTCACCCCCACAGGGAAAGTCATGAAGTTACCACATTCAACGATGCTTAAGCCTGAAACATCCCTCACCGACGATCGTCTTCCCCCCGCTTTCGGTGCGCTATTGGCTCCTCAACAACCCGCAACAAAACCCCTCGTGCTGAGTAAAGCCGAGCCCAAGCTCGATGCGCTTGATATTAATAACCAGCAGCGTTCTGAGTCACCGCAGGCGACAACATTACTTAACCTCGTTACCGCTATGTTACCTACGCCCCTCCCACTCCAGAGTCCACTCTCCTCTAGCTCGTTGAAACTCTCTGAGTCAGATATCGAACCATCTCCCCACTCAAATTCAGTATTACCTTCAGGCCCCACCCACGCCGCGAAAAAAGGTGTGCGTAACGCTATGCTAGACCAACACTCTGCACTGCAGGCTCTCGATACTCGGCAGTCTCTCCCTCCTACTGTGCCTGCCACAGTCGCTGCCGCAACGGCCCCGTTACCCCCTCACTCCGTCATGACAGAACCCCCACCGGTAAACGGCCCCCGTACGCCTCATGCTTCCACTGGCCTCTTGCCACTGAATCAGTCCCCCTCCTTTCCTGAACTCTCCTTCCATCCGGCGAGCGCTCAAGAATTAAAAGCCCCGTTAGGGTCGCCTCAGTGGCAACGTGATCTGTCTCAGCAGATTATTTTTCATAAACAAGGGCAACAGACTATCCACTTGAAATTACATCCAGAAGAGTTGGGCGATGTGAAGATTTCGATGACGGTGAATAAGGACCATGCTGAGTTAGTCATGCTCTCCAATCATGGGCAAGTCAGATCAGCCTTAGAGGCAGCCCTTCCGCAGTTACGCCAAGCTTTGGCCGATAACGGTATTCAATTGGGGCACAGTCAAGTCGGTCACGATGCCGCATCAGGGCAACAGTCAGCATTCTCATCGCATCACTCCCCTGAGCCACCCAGTGTTACGCTAACGCAAGGCGAAATCCACGAGCCATCCTCTGCAACAGAGACTGCCTCCGCACTACTGCGTGATGGCAGTCACATCTCACTGCTGGTCTAACGCTTCGCTCAGTCGGTTAAAGACTGAGCGAACACCTTAATATCGCCAAGTAAACTATCGCTATTCCGCCGATTACCCCTCTTTCAACCTTGGATAATAAGCCTCACACCAATTTAATTGCTAATGAAAGGATATCGGGACTCATGTCGACCAAATCCGAATCAACCCTTAAATCCACCCGTAAATGGATCATTATTTTACTCATCATCGTGCTCATTGCCTGCGGTGCGGCAGGCTACGCGGTGTGGAAACTGCGGGCGTTGACGGCTTCACCCCAGACTCAGGCGCTCACCCCAGTCCCTGAGGAGGTCATCGTCCCTCAACCCCTTTTCTACCCGCTTGAACCTTTTACCGTTAACTTGGTGGAGTCAGCCTCACAAGATGAGCGCGTGCTTTACGTTGGCTTCACTTTGCGGCTTAAGGATATGCACACCGAGGAGCGTTTAGTGAAGTACTTACCGGAAGTCAGAAGCCGGATTCTATTGTTGCTCAGCCATCAAGAACAATCGGCGCTACAAACCGAAGAAGGTAAAACGGCATTATCGGCGGAAATCAAACAAGTCTTAAAGCCTCCTTTTGCTCCCGGATTACCTGAGCAGGATGTCGCCGATATTCTCTATACCACCTTTATTTTGAGGTAGCAGTAATGGCTGATACGAGTTTATCTCAAGCTGAGATCGACCAGTTACTTAATGGAGACTCCGGTAAAACGGAAACTTCCACCGAAAACAGTGACCCGAACAGCATTCGAGATTATGACCCGACGACACAGCGTCGGGTGGTTCGGGAACGACTACAAGCCTTAGAAATTATTAATGAACGTTTTGCACGCCAATTTCGTATGGGAGTATTCAACCTACTGCGTCGTAGTCCTGATATTACGGTGGAATCGATCGATATCCAGCCTTATCAAGAATTTGCGCGCAATATGCCGGTGCCTACTAACCTGAATTTGCTGCATATGAAACCCTTACGGGGAACGGCGCTTATTGTTTTTTCACCGAGCCTCGTCTTTATCGTGGTCGATAACTTATTTGGTGGGGACGGTCGTTTCCCCACCAAAGTAGAAGGCCGTGAGTTCACCTATACCGAACAGCGCGTTATCCGTCGCTTATTAAGTTTAGCCTTAGACAACTATCAGGAAGCGTGGCAGGCCATCTACCCCCTGACCATGGAATATGTGCGTTCAGAGATGCAGGTTAAGTTCACCAATATTACTACCTCGCCTAATGACATCGTTATCAATACCACTTTTCAAGTCGAGATCAGTAATTTGGTGGGACACTTCAATATCTGTATCCCTTTTTCGATGATAGAACCCCTTCGTGAACTGCTGGTAAATCCCCCTTTAGAGAATAGTCAGCAAGAAGACTGCTTGTGGAGGGAAAACTTGGTCAACGAAGTGCAACAATCACCGTTAGAAGTCACCGCACGGCTTAGTGAGCTATCCATCACACTGCGGGAAATTATGCGCCTACAAGTCGGGGACGTACTGGCGATAGAATCGCCAGAGAATATCATCGCCACCGTCGATAACGTGCCGGTTTTCACCGCCTCTCACGGTATTCATCGTGACCAATATGCCCTGAGTGTGAATCAACTGATTACGCCATTGCTCTCAACTTTACAAGAAGGAACTTCCCATGAGTGATACCCCTGTAACCCCGGAAAATAATGAATTAGCTTCGGACCCTTGGGCCGAAGCCTTAGCAGAACAACAGGTGAATGATGGGCAGGCTGAAAAGGACCCACTCCCCGCAATCACTGCGCCCGAGCCTCTTGACCCACTCCAAGATATCAATTTGATCATGGATATCCCCATTCAACTCACCGTTGAATTAGGCCGGACGAGGATGACGATTAAAGAGCTACTCCGATTAACCCAAGGGTCGATCGTTCCGCTGGAAGGCTTGGCAGGCGAACCTCTGGATATTCTTATCAACCATTACCTGATTGCGCAGGGCGAAGTGGTGGTCGTCAATGATAAGTATGGTGTGCGTATTACTGACATTATTACCCCTTCTGAGCGCATGCGCCGCTTAAGTCGATAGTGAATGGTCATGACTGTAACGACTGCTGCCCCGAGTGTCGCGGTCCCGGCAAGCCAAATGCTGTGGCAATCAGGAGGGGCACTGATTGTGATTATTTTGCTACTGCTTGGGATCAAAAAATTACTTAAGCATCTTCCTCAAGGAGGACGATATCGCGGCCTGCGCGCGCTTGCCATTAAGGAGACATTGGTAATTGGGCCACGCGAGCGCCTAATGATTGCGCAAGTGGGAGAGCAACAGATCGTTATTGGGGTGACGCCGCAGTCGATTCAATTACTCTGTACGCTAACCGAGCCGCTGCAGGAGATAAGCACTCAGCCCACACCCGCCTCCTGCCACTTTACTGAGAAATTTGCACGGTTGCGTGCAAGGAAAACACGATGAAGGATTTAATGCGTATTCGCATCATCGCCATGGCGACGATAGGCCTCCTCCCGCAGTATGCAGCGGCGCACCCCCTCTTTGATCACGAGCAAGAGTGGGCGTTACCGGTACAAACGTTAGTGCTCATCGGCGCGCTCAGTTTTATTCCTGCAGCCTTATTACTGATGACCAGTTTCACCCGCTTGATCATCGTGTTTGGCTTACTGCGTAACGCGTTAGGCACGACTTCAGCGCCACCCAATCAGGTAGTCATAGGCTTATCGCTGTTTTTAACCTGGTTCATTATGGGGCCAACTTTCGATCGTATCTGGCAAGAGGCTTATCTTCCCTATCAACAACAGAAGGTGACGTTAGTTGAAGCGGTCGACATCGGAAAAAAACCCTTAATGGAATTTATGCTGCATCAAACGCGGCAAACCGATTTGGCTCTCTTTACCCGTCTGGCCCACCTGTCAGCACCGGAAACCCCCGCCGCCGTCCCTTTACGGGTTCTGGTACCCGCCTACGTGACCAGCGAGTTAAAAACAGCATTTCAGATTGGTTTTACGCTGTTTATTCCTTTTCTGATCATTGATTTGGTGGTAGCGAGTGTATTGATGGCGTTAGGGATGATGATGGTTCCCCCTGCAACCTTGGCGCTTCCCTTTAAGCTGATGCTATTTGTGATGGCAGATGGATGGCAACTTTTAATCGGCTCTTTGGCACAGAGCTTTATCAGCTAACAGGGCAGAATTGATGATGACACCAGAAATGATCACCACCTTGGGTCAGGCCGCGATGAAGGTAGCGTTATTCCTCGCCGCTCCCCCTTTACTGGCGGCCCTGCTTACCGGGCTAATCATTAGTCTATTGCAGGCGGCGACTCAAGTGAATGAGCAGACGCTATCCTTTATCCCTAAAATCATCGCTGTCGTCGTGACGCTGATGGTGGCCGGACCTTGGATGCTAACCACTATGACCGAGTATATTAAGAGCCTGCTCACCACCTTTCCGCAGTGGGTCGGTTAACCGATGGAATGGCTGAGTCTACTCGGGTTGTTAGACCGTTTACCTTCGGTTTTTCTGCCCTTTTGTCGGATCATCGCCTTCTTTAGCGTTGCGCCATTACTGTCAGAGAAATCGATCACCCTTCGCCTACGCGTGGCGCTCGCCTTGGTCATCAGCCTGTTGATTGCCCTACCGAGTGCCACTCACCTCGTGGCGCTGTTTTCCCCACAGGGTGTATTGCTTATTATCAATCAATGCATAATCGGCGCGGCATTGGGAATCAGTATGCAGTGTGTCTTTGCTGCCATCCGCTTAGCCGGAGAGGTCATTGCACTGCAAATGGGCCTCTCTTTTGCCTCGTTTTTTGATAGCGGTAGCCACAGCTCTCTTTCTGTAATTTCTCGATTACTGACCTATATGAGCTTACTGCTGTTTGTCAGTGTCGATGGTATTCTGTGGATGATTGAGCACCTCGCCGATAAGTTCGAGCAATTACCCTACGATGGCCTAACCCCATTAACCGAGCGATTTGTCGGTCTGGCGCAATTTGGCGGGGCCATATTCTCTCAAGCGCTACAGCTTTCACTCCCGCTAATTTTCATGTTGCTGGCCGTGAACCTGGCCTTGGGGCTACTCAACCGTATGACACCACAGTTTTCCGCCTTCGTCATCGGCTTTCCCTTAACCCTATTGATCGGTATTTTATCCCTCTACCAGAGTATGCCACTGCTACTGAATACCATTCAGGCTATGCTGCTTAACCAGAGTCAACAACTGTTGCTAATCTTCAGTGCCGGCTAGCGTCACGGCAAAGTCGAGTTGATCACTCTGTAGGAAGAGACGTCGGCATCACCGACTTGAATCCGTCAAACAATAATTTTTCTTTCGCGTGGAGTCATGTTGTCACTAAATGAACCTGCTGTTCATTGACCCGAACAGGTCTTCTTTTTACAGGGTCGGAAACATTTCAGCGAGAGCCACGAATGTTTACCTCGGGTGTTTTGTTATGGCCATTTTATAAAGGTGAGACTCTATTGCCCCCTGCTCGGTGGAACCTGAAAATGTGGCTGATACACCAAAGCGGTATGAGGTTCAGAGATATTATGATAATAGCAGCGAACCCAGTCTGTCGTTCAGTCATCGCGGTGAGGAATAGCAGGCCTGGGAAGATGAAAGGCATAAAGTAGGTAAATGGGCTGAAGAAAAATGATGACCGACTCTCGGGGGGAAGAATCCCCCTGCAAGACAACACGTCGAGGGGGAGACGCTGGGGATGACTTATTTTGACTGCTCTGCGGACTGTTTCTTGCCCAGCAGTTTGCTCACCGCTTTCACCACGATCAGCACCACGCCACCCAATAGGGCTCCCACCACTAAGCTGGCGAGATTGGTCATCACGCTCTCACCAATACTGCTGATTGCTGAAGGGAGCGCCTGCGTCAGGCCATGCGTAATCTTCTCGATCCAATGGTGCAGTAACGGCCAACCGTGGATGACGATGCCACCGCCGACTAAAAACATCGCTAGGGTGCCGACTACAGAGAGAAATTTCATCAACTTCGGTGCCAACAGCAATAAAAATTTCCCTAGGCCTCTCGCCAAGCCGTTTTGACGCGCTTCCAGCCAATAACCTGCATCGTCGATTTTGACGATAATACCCACTAACCCGTATACCCCGACTGTTACCAATAGCGCGATCCCCGCCATAATAACGATCTGATTCAGTAGCGGTGCTTCAGAAACAATGCCCAACGTCAGCGTCACGATTTCAGCCGATAAAATAAAATCGGTCCGTACCGCCCCTTTAATTTTATCTTTCTCGTAGTTCGCTGCGTCTTCTTGGCTTAACTTGGCTAACCGCGCTTGTCGGGCTTCCGGGCTTTTTTTATCTTTTTCAGGAAAAATCCAATCGAGGACTTTTTCAATGCCTTCAAAGCAGAGATAAGCCCCACCTAACATTAATAATGGCGTGATTAACCAAGGCGCAAACGCAGAAATCAGCAGCGCCATTGGGACTAAAATCACTTTATTAAGTAACGAGCCTTTCGCCACCCCCCACACGACCGGCAGTTCGCGATTCGCTTTCACGCCACTGACTTGTTGGGCATTCAGTGAGAGATCATCCCCCAGCACACCAGCGGTTTTCTTCGCTGCCACCTTACCCATTACCGAGACATCGTCAAGGAGGGTCGAGATATCATCCAACAGCGCAAATAAACTTGTTCCGGCCAAAATAGGTATCCTTATCAGTAGCGTTAAATGATGGCACTGTCTTGACAGCACGGGCAGTCATTCTCTTCGACTGCCGTCATGTCGGCGAAACCTGGCGTATCCCATTCCACGCGAATCGGTCTTCCCGCCGGAAAAGCATGGTGGATATATTTAAAGACCGGGGTTTCGGTTAACCCGGAGATCGCTTCCGTCGCGATGCATTCGTCCCCAACATAAATCTTTGCAGTGGCTTTACTCGCCACCATCCGCTCGTCGTTTAAGGCGTAGAGGCGGGTCACGGTGAGACGTATTCTCGGCATAACTTTCCTCGTTAATGTCCGGATAATCATTCAATTAGCTTTACACAATTCCCAAGATCCTGCCAATTTTCAAGCAAAAACTGTGCGTAAAGCCGATAACAGGCGATTGTTTTTCAATGAGAACTCAGTATTATTTGTCCGCCAATAAAAAACGCGTCGTCGTGGATAATAGATATAATTATGCAAGCAAACACCAAGCTTTCAACACCCGCCCAGTCACCCTCGTCTTCTCAAGCTAAACGCGCAGCTTGGGGAAGCTTCGCCGGAGCAGTCGTCGATTGGTATGATTTCTTATTATATGGCATAACCGCTGCCTTAGTCTTCAACCATCAATTTTTCCCTGCTATCAGTCCGGCGATGGGGACCTTAGTGGCCTTTGCCACCTTCGGCGTAGGCTTTCTGTTTCGGCCTCTTGGGGGCATCGTATTTGGCCACTTTGGTGATCGCCTAGGTCACAAGAAAATGTTGATCATCACCGTCTGGTTAATGGGGATCTCAACCGCCGGGATTGGACTGCTTCCCTCTTTTGATACCCTAGGCTGGTGGGCACCAGTCTTACTTGTCATGTTGAGAGCGATACAAGGTTTTGCTGTCGGCGGTGAATGGGGCGGCGCAGCATTATTAGCGGTCGAACATGCCCCGCAACATCGCAAAGCGTTCTACAGCAGCGGCGTACAAATGGGCTATGGCGTGGGCCTTCTATTGGCCACTGGCTCCGTTAGCCTAATGAGTGCTGTAACCAGCGAAAGTCAATTCGCTAGCTGGGGATGGCGTCTGCCATTCCTGCTGAGTGTTATCCTCGTTGCAGTGACGCTGTGGTTACGTAATGGCCTCGACGAATCGCCGGTTACCGCCTCGACTGAGAAAAAATCGCGGCTTCCGGTGATTGAAGCGCTCACGCGGCACCCTGCCGCGTTTTTCTTAATTATCGGCTTACGCTTGTGTGAATTACTGACGATGTATATCGTCACCACTTTTGCGCTTAATTATTCTACGCAAAATCTTGGGTTACCTCGCGAGTTATTCCTGTCAATAGGCTTAATGGTGGGTGCCGTCAGCTGCTTGACCATTCCTTGTTTCGCCTGGCTGGCGGACCGATTTGGTCGGAGACGTATTTACGTTACTGGTGCAGTGATCGGCGCGGTCAGTGCATGGCCTTTTTTCTTGGCGCTCGAACAGGGGGCTACCCTGCCGATCATCCTATTTTCGCTGCTGTTAGCAAATCTTGCTCACGATATGGTGGTCTGCGTACAACAGCCGATGTTTACCGAAATGTTCGGGGCGAGTTATCGTTACAGCGGTGCGGGCGTTGGCTATCAAGTCGCCAGCGTGGTCGGCGGCGGATTTACACCCTTTATCGCGGCAGGGCTGGTCACCTTAACTCAAGGTAGCTGGCAGGGCGTTGCACTCTATTTAACCTTGGGCTGTCTGCTTTCGGTATTAACCGTCTGCTTCGTCAAAAAAGTCCCTCGCACTGCGGCCTAAAAACATACGGGGAGAGCAGTAAATGCTGCTCTCTTACTATGACGGGTTTACCCTGCACTTAGCCACCTCGCTACGTGATACACTGAGCCGATTCAGTTCACACCTAATGACAGGTATTCAACACTATGACGACCAACACCGAGTCACTTGCTACGCCAAATATTGATACCCTTATCGTTTCCCACGCCTCCTTGGATGAGCAGAGTGCGCGTCAGCTCACTACGCTACTTACTACGGCGCGCGCGCAACAGCGTCACGAGGAAGCCTTAGCGGATAAGCGTACCCGCGCCTTTATGGTGCTCTTTATGTTCCTCTATATCATGCTGGGGGCCTCACTCACCTTACCGACCTCACCGATAGACTTTAGCCATACCGCTTTACGCTACGCCATTGAGTCAATCCCTGTTCTCATCTCGTTCTCTGGCTTTTTTATCTCGGTACTGTTTTTCTTCTCAACCCGTCGGGCCTACCGTCGGCAGCTCAGCTGGCAAACAACCATCGGTGCCTTAGAGGCTCGCACGGGTCAACAACTTAGCCAATTTATTGAAGGTTTAAACTGTGGGCCGCAAAATTACTCTAATACCGGCCTACAGAGCGCCTTGGCGCTGTTCGTTTGTGTGACCTGGGTGGTGCTGTATAACTTTTTCACCTTTACCACCAGCGGCGTGATTGGCAGTGTGATTTCACTGTTTATCAGTACGATGGTCTATGTGATGTTAGATATTCAGTTACTTAAGGCTTCACAAACCTCGGTGCCAGACCAGCAGACTGAGGCTTCCTAAACGCGTATCGCCTTTCACCTCTCACGGGTTAGGTCAGTGTTCATTTCGTAAAGGTTAATTATTGTGTGGTATATGTTAGCAGTCACCCTCCTATGGGGGTCATCATTCAGCCTAACCGGGCATATTCTTGCCGGTCATGTTGATGGATTTTTCTCGGTATTTATCCGAACGCTGATCGCGGCAATAGTCTTTGTGCCAATGATGACGTGGCGCGGACTCCCGGCAAAATTAATTGCCGGACTATGGCTATGCGGGGCGTTACAATTTGGGATCACCTACGCATTGGCTTATCAAAGCTTTCGCCTATTAACTGTACCGGAAATGTTACTGTTCACCACGTTAACGCCGCTCTATATCGGCTTAATCAATAACGCGCTGGATCGTCAGTTCAACCCTTGGACCTTATTGGCTGCCGCCTTCGCCGTATCGGGGGGGATGGTAATTCACTACCATGGTTTAACCGGTGATTTTTGGCGTGGCTTCTGGATTTTACAGTTGGCCAATGCCACTTTCGCCGCAGGACAAGTGATTTGTCGCCGCTTGCTACTGGCCCGTCATCCACACTTAGCAATGACCAAACTATTCGGTCACTTTTTTTTGGGCGCGGTAGTGATCTCTGCACTGCTGTTTGGATTCTTTGGTCATACCGATCAACTCCCGCAAACGCCGTTACAGTGGGGATTACTGGTCTACCTTGGATTAATCGCTACCGCCTTAGGTAGCCTTTGGTTGGCGAAAGGTAGCACGCTAGTCAGTGTCACCGCTCTGGCAATCTTCAACGAACTTCACGTCCCTATTGGTTTAGTGATCAACCTTCTGTTTTGGGGCAGTGATGTCCCGTTATTACGCTTACTGGCCGGTTGCGCACTTATCGCGGTAGCTGTCGGGATTAATTACCTCGGTGCCGCCCGTACCCAGGCGCGTCACGCTTAGCCTTTAGGGCACCTGAAGTGTCAGGTGCCCTAGTCTTCGACCCTAGCTCTTTATGCCTAACGCTTGCCTGTTGCTTCTTTTATCAGCAGTCAGTCACCGCAAGCTAAAAACCGCTTTGACAAGCCAGAGGGGAGACGCTATTATCTGCCCCGTCTTCAGGACAATTCCTCTGTAGTTCAGTCGGTAGAACGGCGGACTGTTAATCCGTATGTCACTGGTTCGAGTCCAGTCAGAGGAGCCATATTAAAGAAGCCCGCTTAACGCAAGTTTAGCGGGCTTTTTGCTTTCTATTGTTCGCCGAGATGTTTCCCTCACTTTACTTCGGCTGGGATACCGTGTGACTTTTCAGTAAATTCCGTAACTCCATCAAATAAGGCTTATGGCTTCGGCCTCGTTTGCAAATAGCTGAGAACGGGGATTGAAAGCCAAACTCATTGGGTAACAGCACGCGTAATCGTTGTTGTTGAACCCAAGGCAATGCGTAATGCTCGGGAAGGTAACCAATATACTTCCCTGACAAAATCATTAATAACTGTGCATCAACTGATTCAACCGTCGCACTGCCTTGCGAGAATCCTCGCCGCCGTAAATCATTATTATTCCAATAGCTTCGAGTCACCAACGAACATCGGCTGATAGGGTCTTTATCTAACCGTCGTGCGGTAAAAAGTGGATGGAGATCGCTGCAATAGAGCCAGTGCTGCTCTCGGTATAGTGGCTCACTGATAATATTGTTAACGCGCGCACTGTAACTGCCTATCGCCAGATCAATTTGGTTATTGAGCACACCATTCAGCTGCTCTTCAGGGGTACGAATAATTAATTTGATATGAACATTGGGGAATTTATCGCAGAAACTGTGCAAAACTTTCGGTAAGGATAAGGCCGTTTCCGTTTCGATTGAATCGAGGATAGAAAGACAAAGTGTTCCGCTGTGATCACCTTTTAGCAAAGACGATTGACGCGCTAACTCTTCTAACTCACCCAGTACCCGTAACGCCTGCTGTAAAAAGAGCTGCCCCTTCTCCGTTAGCGCAAAGCCCCCTCGCCCACGTTGGCACAGACTAAATCCGAGTTGATCTTCAAGCTGCGACATTGCGTTACTGATCGCTGAGGCTGAAATACCCAATTCGCGTTGTGCGAGCGTATAACTTTCTAATCGAGCAACGGTTTCAAACACCTGTAATTGCCGCAGATTAGGCGGTGAATGGGGGGTCGATGGAATCATTGATTAGTTCACTGTTTGATGAAGTAAGTATTTATAGCAGACGATTTAACGTTAGAAAAATATTTTGCATATTTCTTAGGTCAATGCTCACCTTTACCCAAGAGGAATTTTTATGGATAACCAATTCAACCAGCCACAAAGTGGTAATGAGATGCCGCGTTTTGCTGGCCGGGCGACCATGATGCGCTTACCCTTTACCGAGGTATTACAAGGTCTTGACGCAGCCTTTATTGGTATCCCTCTGGATATAGGCACCTCACAGCGCTCAGGCACCCGATATGGCCCACGCCATATCCGCAGTGAATCCGTAATGATTCGGCCCTACAATATGGCAACCGGTGCAGCACCGTTTGACTCACTTTCTGTGGCCGATATTGGCGATGTTCCGATCAATACTTACAGCTTACTTAAGTCAGTCGATATCATTGAAGACTATTACACCGCCTTAAACGCTTACCCGCTTATTCCTCTCACCTTGGGCGGTGATCACACCTTAACCCTGCCAATATTGCGAGCCTTGGTCAAAAAACATGGCCCCGTCGGGTTGATTCACGTTGATGCGCATACCGATACCAATGATGAGATGTTTGGCGAAAAAATCGCCCATGGGACCACGTTCCGCCGTGCGGTGGAAGAAGGGTTACTCGATCTCAAACGCGTGGTACAGATTGGCCAACGCGCCCAAGGCTATGCTGCAGAGGATTTCCAATGGGGGGTCGATCAAGGATTCAGACTGATACAGGCTGAGCAGTGTTGGCATAAATCACTAACACCGCTGATGACGAAAGTGCGTCAACAACTGGGCAGCGGTCCGGTTTATCTCAGTTACGATATCGATAGTCTAGACCCAATTTGGGCACCCGGCACCGGTACACCTGAGGTCGGTGGACTCACCTCGATTCAAGCACTAGAAATTATCCGTGGCTGCCGAGGTCTTAATATTATCGGCGCGGATTTAGTCGAAGTTTCTCCGCCTTACGATGTCAGCGGTAATACCGCGCAATTAGCCGCCAACCTCCTCTATGAAATGCTGTGTATCTTACCCGGCGTGAAATATCCCAATAAGGCATAACACGCGAGAACCGTAAATAAAGCGTTCAATACAGAAAATAAACAGCATCATTAATTAATCCTAACGTTTATTACGGATGATTTATTTTAAAAGTCTGACAGTCATATTTTTCACTAATCAGGATGACGCTATTAATTCCGGTCAAAATGGGCGGTGATTTTTAGCCAATAGCGATAATAGAAAAGAGGGTGAATAATGCCAATACTTAAGAAATTTTCACGGTCACTACTCAGTGTGATAGCCGTTTTAATGGCCCTGTTACCCCGTGTGCAAGCGCAAGCCTTACTGAATCCGGGTGTCCTCAAAGTTGGCATTGAAGCCAGCTATCCCCCCTTCGAGTCATTTGATGTGAATGGTCAAATTATAGGTATTGACCCTGATATTGCGCAGCAGATCGCTAAACAGATGAATGTGCGTCTCGAATTGATCGATACTAAATTTACCAGTTTAATCTTTGGGCTGGGGCATAAATACGATATGGTCATCTCTGGAATGTATATTACTCCCGCCCGCCAACAACGTACCTTGGCCGTGCCTTATATGCTTTCTGGTGCCTCTATTATTAGCTGGAAAGGGGGCCAACATCAGCCTACCAATGAAAATGAGTTATGCGGGCTAACTGTTGGCTTGCAGCAAGGTAATGCTTGGAATGAAGATCTAACGCAGCAATCCGCGAATTATTGTCAAAAGCAAGGATTGGCCCCGATTAAGATTTTGGAATTTCCCACCGTACCGGAAGTCTCGCAAGCTTTACTCTCGAAAAATATCGACGTCCAACTGGAAATCGATTCTGCCGCGCAGAAGATTGTAAAAATGAGTCGTGGGCGCTTAGTTATCAGCTCGACAACACTGCTTTATCCTCTGCCCATGGGTATTTTTGTCGCTAAAAACAATCCGCAATTGGCCAGTGCTATCCAGGCTGCGCTCACCGCAACGAAAAATAACGGTCACTATACCGCGATAATGTCGACATACCACCTAGCAAGTCATCCCTAATATCACTCAGGAGTTACTATGGAATTTGATTGGGGTTATTTTCTATCGTTATTCAGCGTCGGCGCATTTTGGAAAGCCTGTGTGACCGTCATCGTTGTCAGTGCATTATCATGGTTATTCGGCTTAATACTGGGGTTTTTCTTAGCTTGCGCAAAATTATCGGGCCCGCGTTGGCTTAGTCTCCCGGTCAAACTTTATATCTGGTTTTTTCGCAGCGTTCCGCTAATGGTCTTACTGGTCTTTATCTATAACCTCCCGCAGCTTTTTTCCTCAACCCAATCCTTATTGGGCGTGCCATTTATTGCCGGATTGGTTGCCATGACCCTAACGGAAGCTGCCTATATGGCAGAAATCCATCGCGGCGGATTACTTTCCGTTTCGAAGGGACAAATGGAGGCGGGTCATGCTTTGAGTCTTTCCTTTATCGGTATTCAACGTCTGATTATAATTCCGCAAGCGTTTCGTATCGCCTTACCGACATTAATCAACGAATATATTACTATCATCAAACTGAGCTCGATTCTCTCCGTTGTCTCGCTTCCTGAGCTACTACTGACTGGTCAGCGACTGTATGCGCAGAACTTTTTGGTAATGGAAACATTACTCGCCGTCGCGCTCTACTATGTGCTGATCGTCACCCTCTTTAGCGGTCTATTTCGTATTATCGAGAAGCATCTCGATCTCCAGCGTCGTAATCCTCAAACCCTCAGCGATGAGGCCTGCCATACGCTACGCAGCAATTTTTCAGCGGAAATCCCGCACGCACCGTCTCGTACCACAGCCTCTTCTCCCCCGATCCTATCACTGCAAGCAATCAGTAAGTCTTGGGGACACCATCAGGTGTTAAAGGGGATCGACTTGACCGTTCAGCAAGGCGAAGTTATCTCTATCATCGGCCCGTCGGGATCAGGGAAAACTACATTGATTCGTACTATTAATGCCCTTGAATCGATAGATGGTGGCGCCATCAGTCTGTTTGGTGAGGATTATTTAACCAGCGGGACGCCACAAAATAAAGCGCGCGTTCGAGCGGGCGTACGTCGGATAGGGATGGTATTTCAAGATTTCCACTTATTCCCCCATCGTACGGTGCTTGACAATATCACCTTAGCCCCGCGCTATCATAAACTGCTCGATAAAGCTGTCTCGGTTAGCTGTGCACGTCGCTTATTAGATCGGGTGGGCTTACTCGCTCACGCAGATAAGTACCCTCATCAGCTTTCTGGCGGGCAGCAACAACGTGTCGCTATCGCCCGAGCACTAGCCCTGAAGCCCGATATTATGCTATTCGATGAACCCACCTCGGCACTCGATCCAGAACTGGTCGGCGAGGTACTCAAAGTGATCCAATCTTTAGCCCGCGAAGGCATGACCATGCTTATCGTTACCCATGAGATGGATTTTGCTTTATCGATTTCGGATCGTATTGTGATGATGGAGAACGGCAAGGTGCAGAATGATATCGCCCCTCAGACACTCAAGGTAAACGAGCGCGCTGAACCTTCTTTAACCCGACTGCGTGAATTTATGGGAGTGAATTAATGGAAACGGAACGACACTTACGCCAACAACTGGCTGCCGCCTACCGACTGGCAGCGATGTTCGGTTGGGAAGATACTCTTTATACTCACTTCTCTGTGCGGCTACCCGGTGACGGCGAACCTCAGTTTTTAATTAATCCTTTTGGGATGATGTTTGATGAAGTGACCGCAAGCAACCTGATTGTGGTCGATATGCAGGGTAACGTTGTCGCGGGATACTCCACCGCCAATTCAGCAGGATTCACCATTCACAGCGCCGTGCATAGCGTACGTGACGATGCGCACTGTGTCATGCATACGCATACCTTACCGGGTATGGCGGTTGCCGCATGTGAACAAGGGTTATTGCAACTTAATCAGATCAGTACTGAGTTTTATCAACGGGTGGGTTACCATCCCTATGAAGGCGTATCCTTTGATCTGGACGAACGGGCGCGGATCCAACACTCTTTAGGTGAGAACATTGCGCTAATCCTACAAAGCCATGGCCTGTTATCCGTCGGACGCACCATCGCTGATGCTTTTTATATTATGTACTACCTTAATCGGGCCTGTGAAATTCAGCTAGCGGCGGCACAATTGGCCGCACTGGATACCATCCGCACTATTCCTAAATCATTGAGTCACCATGCCTGCCAACAGCTGATGGGCGTCGAACAAGAGCGTCAGCTCGTGTGGCAAGCCTGGTTACGCCGACTCGACCGAATTGATGACTCTTATAAAAGTTGATGACTATGAATAAATCAATCGTTGTGGTGGATTGTGATGATCCCCAATTAGCAGAAGCGATCTGTAGCGCACTGGCTGACTATACTCAGGTGGAGGCCATATTACCTTCACACCCGTCAGAACAGGCGGCACACTATGCCTGTTGCTGGTTTCCTCACCCAGAGCTGTTAACGCATTGCCCCAATCTCAAGCTGGTACAAGCGGCTTCCGCAGGGGTCGATCATCTCCCCGAGGCGCTTTTCACCAGTGATATTCCTTTGTGTCGAGTGGTGGATGATAATTTTCGCCACGGAATGTTCGAGTATGCACTGTGGGGCGTGTTATATTTTCAGCGCTATTTCGACCGCGCAATCCGTAGTCAACAACAGAAACGGTGGCAACTCTACGCACAACGGCCAAGCCATACATTTCGCGTGGGGATAATGGGGCTGGGGGAGATAGGAAGTTACCTTGCCAGTCAGTTCGCTTTACTCGGCTACCCAGTATCAGGTTGGGCGCGCAGCGAAAAAACGCTGGCCGGGGTAAACTGTTTTGCCGGTCATGATCAACTCGACGCCTTCTGCCATGATTTAGATGCACTCATCAATGTTTTACCGTTAACAGCGCAGACACGCGGCATTCTAGGAACCCCCTTATTCAATCGCTTACCACAGGGTACAGCGTTAATTAATTGTGGTCGGGGTGACCACATGATCAATCATGAGGTGATAGCGGCCTTAGACAGCGGGCATCTTGGCGGCGCAGTGATCGACGTCTTTCCGATCGAACCTCTGCCCACAGATGACCCAATGTGGACGCATCCTAATGTCATCGTCACGCCGCATATGGCCTCTTCCGCTGAAGTCTCCGTGATTGTCTCACAGCTTATCGATAACATTGCGCGGGTCGAGCAACTTCGTCCGCTGCGTAATCAAGTCGATAAATATCACGGCTATTAATTTTTAAGTGGGAAGTCTCGGCGACAGGACCATGCTGCTGGCTTCCCTCCTCCTACTATGACTTATTAATTCACCAACTAAACGCTTATCGCGCTTTTAACGCCCCTCTGCCAAAAAAATTTGCTAAGATCTTACAGAATAGTGATCCATTTCATATTTTTGATGAAAATCGACTACGCTTAAACGACTACCATTTTTATACCAATGAGCGAGTGGAGCGAGAGTGATACAGAACCCAATACTTTACCCCCAGCGTTCAACGGATGAACCTTCTGCAGAGCAGATCTTCAACTGGGCACGGAATGCACAACTAGGCTCTAAGCAGCAGCTGTATACGCCAAAAGACGAGGCGGCTTTACAAGCACTGCTTAAAGCGTCCTCAGGCCCTATCCGAATTATCGGCAGTCGCCTATCCCCTGGACGTATGGTTTCGCCACAGAGCGAAGGTATCCTGCTGGATTTAAAACATTTTCGCGGTGTACTCGCGATGGATGAAAACAGCGTAAGTGTTGCCGCAGGGACGCCTTTACAAGAGCTGTTTAAAACCCTGCAGCAGAACGGCCGAATGTTGAATTGTTCCCCTGGTGTGATTGCCGTACAAACCGTGGGCGGAGCGCTCGCGACCGGTACGCATGGCCAAGGTCTGCAGCAAAGTGCCATCACTGACGAAGTCCTAAGCTTTACCCTTATCCTAGCTAATGGTGAAAAACGGACGTTTAAACGTGGGGATGCTGAATTCTCTGCGGTGATGGTCAATCTAGGCTGCCTAGGGATTATCACCGAAGTCACGCTTTCCACGGTGCCTGAAAACTACTTCACCTGCGTTAAGACGGCGGTCAGTGCCGATAGCCTCGAAACCGATATTATTGACTGGAACCACCAGCATCTTTTCAGTAAAGCATGGTGGTTTGTCGACGATAACTTGCTGCATGTTTGGAATATCGACCCTGCTGATGCGTCAGCGCGGCAACGTTATCAAGATAATGCTCAACAAGTCGTACAGCACTCTTCTGATCAGGATGAGAGCTTAAACGCTACTATCGACCAAACTCTAGCTTTGATGCATGCCGACACTCAGGTTCATGGCCATGGCGGCAAGCAGTTTCGTACTGTCGCTCGCTTTAAAGATTTCACTGATATCACCGGAGATATTTACCAACTGTTATGCCGCGGTATCGCCGTACCGCAGATCAACGTTGAAATCGGTGTGCCGCTAGCCCAAACCCCAACGATTATCCGCCATATTAAGCAATGGTATGCGGAGCACAAACCGCATATGCACTATCCGATTATTTTGCGTTGTACTGGTGCCTCGGAGGCGTGGTTAAGTCCGGCCTATCAACAGGACACCTGTTACTTCGGCTTTGTTGTCTATTACGCTGACGACGGCTCCCTGTCGCAAGATGGCTTACACTTCCTCACAGAGGTAGAGAAGATTTTGGCCACCTACGGCGGACGGCCGCATTGGGGGAAATATTATGATCCTCAACATTATGACTGGCCAACCCTCTATCCTAAATGGCAGGATTTTTCTGCGGTGAAGCAGCAGCTTGACCCGCAGCAGCGTTTTAGCAACCCTTACATACAGCAACTGTTCCCCCCATTGATAGGAGATCACGCATGAACGCATGGGCAACCCTTCTGACCCAGGACGATTACCTAGTCGGGGTGATTGCGCTCCAGCGCTCTCTAACGCAACAACAGAGCCAGTGGCCGTTGGTGGTGATGGTCACACCAACCATCAGTCAAGCCGTGCGCGATCAATTGTCGGCTGAGGGCTGCCGTTGGGTCGAGATCACCCCGCTATACCCTAAAGCGGAGCTGAGCCAACACTATGCTTGCGCGCAATTTGGCGAGGTATGGTCGAAACTACGTGTCTGGGGCTTAACCGACTATCGTCGTATTGTCTTTCTCGATGCGGATATGTTGGCCGTACGCAATATGGATGAGCTGTTTGACTTACCTCTTGCCGAGGGTCACATTGCCGCCTGTCATGCCTGCCGCTGTAATCCTAATCAGATCGCCAGCTATCCTGCTAGCTGGCAACCGGAAGCCTGTCATTATACTTGGCAAGAGAAAAAACAACCGCCGCCAGTATCACTGGATCTCTACCTAAATGGAGGATTCCTAGTCTTAACACCGGATGAAGCGATGGCTAATCATCTCGTGGAGAAGGTAGAAGGGATCAATGATCTGAGTCGTTATCCCTTTTCAGAACAAGACTTGCTGAATGAGGTCTTTGAGAACCGCTGGACACCGGTTTCTTACGGCTATAACGCGCTGAAAACTCTACCGTTCCAGCATAAAGGCTTATGGAAATTCGGTGAGGTGAAGAATATTCACTATATTTTGAAAAAGCCTTGGCAGAAGCCCCGTCATCCTAACGCTGATGAACAGGATCGTGATACGCCGCTTGATGCACTGTGGTGGCAGGTATATCAGCCGGAAAGCTAAAAGATACCGATGGGCTAATCGTTATGGCTTAGCCCATTGTTAATTAGTCAGAGATCCTCTCCGATTCGAGAAGTTTTTCGATTTGCGCCTTACTGACCGCTGGGCTGAATAAGAAACCCTGTCCGATAAGATAGCCTTCGTTAATCAGCGTGTCACACTGCTCTTGCTCTTCCACCCCTTCCGCTACGACGTCCATGCCCAGGCAGTTTGCCAAGAGCAAAAGCGCCTTGATAATGGCTTTACCTTCGCGGCCTTGATGTAAGCTGCTGACGAAACTGCGATCGACTTTAATGACATCTACCGAATAATCTTTAATATTACTTAGGGTTGAGTAACCGGTGCCGAAATCATCCAGCGCAATACGTATTCCTTGCTGTCTCAGCTCTTTAATCGCGCGAATAACAAATTCTGCACCATGGCTGACAATCATATGCTCAGTAATTTCAATTTCGATTAGGCGAGGGGAAATTCCATAGTGGGCGATTTGCGCTAAACATTTTTCGGCGTAGTCATCCCACATAAATTCGACCGGCGAAGCATTCAGTGACACCGGCACCAGCGTGAGACCTTTCTCAGTCCAAGCTTTGATGTCCTCAAACACTCGCGTACGCATCTGCTCGCCGATTTTTTCGACCAGTGACCGGTTTTCAAAGGCCGCCCAGATAGCACCGGGATAAGCTAATTCACCTGTTGGGGTGGTGCAGCGTAGTAACGCTTCCAAGCCCACTAACTTTCCATCTTTCAATCTCACTTTGGGCTGATAATAAGGTTCGATTTTATGATGATCGATGGCGTATTGTGCTAACTCTAACTGCTCGGCAATGCGCGTTACGCTCTTCATCAACTGGCTATGATACTGGAGCACGCCACCGCGACCGTTCTGCTTAATTTCACTGAGGGCCACGTTCGCTGCTTTCGTTAACATCTCGCTATTTTCGACCGAATAGGGCCAAGTGGCGGTACCGATGCTCATGGACAGACGGACGGATTGGCCATTATGGTTGATTGGTTTAGCGATGCCATTGATGATATTTTGCGCGAGCTGAGTGATTTCCTCAGTACTCATTGTTTGAGAGATAATGATGGCAAATTCATCACCCGACAGACGCGCAACATACCCTTGGCCCGATAGGTTTTTTATCAACCGCTTGGCGACAATCTTGAGTATATGGTCGCCGAAATGGCTTCCACGGGTATCGTTTAACAGTTTGAAGTGGTCAAGATCGGCATGTAATAAAGTTACTGATTGATGAGTCGCTTTGGCAATACGCAACGCTTTGTTAAGATAGGACTGGAAATGACGGCGATTCGGGATATTGGTTAACTCATCAAACTCGCTAAGATGACGTAGTTTGGTCTCCGCCGAGCACTGTTGCGTCACGTTTCTCGATACACACAGAATGCTGCTGACGACACCTTGCTCGTTGTGAACAGGGGTCAGAAGATTATCCCAAAAGGTAATTTCGCCTGATTCATTGATGGTTTTTCCCAGAAACTGCGCATTCTCGCCTGAGCGAGCCTTTTGCAGCGCTTTTCTGCCCGGCTTTTTAATTTCTTCCGGCAACAGCGGTAGCCACTCCATTCCAAAGCCAGAAAGAGGATCCACCCCCAAGGCGGTGCAGCCAGATTGATTCATATTGATTACTCGCCCGTCTGGGCTAAGAATTTTAATACAATCTATACTGGCATCAAGCATCGCTTTGTAAGCATACAAAGTCTCTAAATGACCTTTATCAAGTGCACCATCATCAAACGAAGGCGATGAGATAGCCGAAGGTAAAGTCTTTGTCATTAGTTCCTCAAAAAATTAAAACTTTTCGCTTACCGTACCATTTCAGCTGAAGCTTAGAGTGCTATTTTTCGCCAGCTTTACACAATAATCCTAAAAATTCAGATGGCGATAGGAATAGTCTTATAGGCCATGTTAAATCAATTTATTCGCGCGTTGGATCATCTTTCGATAATTATTTAACCAGGTGCCACTGTGCAATCGCCACCAAAAACAGATGCCACGCACTGCCCAATCCATCACCATCCCAAGCCATACGCCGACCACGCCCCAGCCTAACCATATACCGAGAACATAGCCCATTACCACGCGCGCTCCCCACATACTGAACATCGAAACATACATGGCAAACCGCGCATCTCGCGCCCCTTTCAGGCTTGCCGGTAACACCCAAGAGCAGGCCCAGATCGGCATAAAAGCGGCGTTAAGCCATAATAGATGCTGTGCCACGCTAATCACTTCAGGGTCGGCGGTATAGAAACGCGCCAACAGTCCCGCGAAGGGGATGGTTGACCACGCGATAAGCGTTAGTCCCACGGTCGCTAGCCAAAAAACATGACGTATTTGCTTCTCTGCTTGATAGACCTGATCTAACCCTAAGCGTTTACCTGTAACAATCGTCGAGGATGAAGCCAAGGCGTTGCCGGGTAGATTGATTAACGAAGCGATGGAAAACGCAATAAAGTTTCCGGCAATATCGCTAGTGCCCATGCCCGCGACATAAATTTGTGTAAGGAGTTTACCGCCATTAAACAGCACCGATTCGACGCTAGCGGGCACCCCGATACTCAATACTTCTTTAAGAATCAGTGTATTCCACCGAGAGAAATAACTCTTAATCGGAATCATGAGTGCGCCACTAAAACGATTAGCCAACAGAGTAATAATGACTAATGCCCCGATGTAGCGCGAGAGGGTTAGCCCTAACCCTGCCCCACTAAAACCGAGTCCATTCCAACCTAAACAGCCATAAATGAGGATTGAACTGATGATGATATTTAAAATATTCATCCCCGCATTGACCAACATCGGCACTTTGGTATTACCAGCTCCCCGTAATGCCCCACTGCCTATCAACGCGATGGCAGCAGCAGGATAGCTCCACGCTGAGATATGCAGATAGTTAAGCGCCATGGCCTTCACTTCCGGATCGGCGCTGCCGGCAATGACCTGGATAATCTCTTGTCCAAAACATTCAATAATCATGGCAAGTACAAGGCCCAGGATAGTCATTAGCCCGAGAGATTGCCGCGCCGCGGCTCGGGCGCGTTCCTTCTCGCCTCGCGCCAAACTGAACGCTACCACGACCGTAGTACCAAGATCGATCGCCGCGAAAAATGCTATTATCACCATATTAAAGCTATCAGCAAGCCCCACCCCGGCCATAGCCGCTTTCCCGAGCCAACTGACCAAAAAGGTACTTAATACCCCCATTAACAGGACGCAAAGGTTTTCGATAAAGATGGGTACCGCAAAAGGGGTTATTTCACGCCAAAATAGGGTTCGGTAGCGGCGTCGTTGACGGTACCAAGGCGTTCGTTGAATCATTTGAGCAAGGGGACGAATAACACGCTGCACAATGCACATCCTTTTTCCGCACAGAGAAGACAGAGAGACTCAACGATCATCTATTACGACAGGCGATGGATTAACTTTAGTGTTTAACCATTAATAACTCAATAATATTTAACAAATTTAATACAATTCTGGTTTATGCTGAGTCCTGTTTGTAGTGTATAAAAACACGGGGTAGAGTAAACCTGATTATATGCCCGCCTGATGAAGAGAGGTTCACCATCATGTCACAACCACAGTTAGCCATCGAACAAGCGTTAGACCAATTGGAAACCTACTATGAGAGTGCTGTGGCCGCATTAAGAGCGGCATTAGAACGCTATATTACCTCAGGCGAATTACCCAGCAGCGATGCCCGGCAAGCGGGTCTTTTTGCCTATCCTGAACTAATACTGCACTGGCAGGGAGAGCAGACGCCTGTCCAGCGCGTGCGGGCGTGGGGACGATTCACCCATGCTGGCACCTACAGCGCGACCATTACTCAACCGGCACTCTTTCGTCGTTATTTGACCGAACAGTTAGAGATGCTCAGTAAGGAATATCAATTCACCCTTGAAGTTCGCCGGTCTGCAGTAGAGATCCCCTACCCTTACGTATTAGACGGTTTGGCTTTGACGATTGAACGCCAGCAAATGGCCACGATTACCCGTTTCTTCCCCACCACTGATCTGGCTAATATTGGCGACGATATATCCGATGGCTTGGTGACGCATGATCAAGAGCTGCCCCTCGGCCAGTTCGATGCTTTGCGGGTCGATTTTTCGCTTGCACGTCTTAAACATTACACCGGTACCCCGCCAGAGAGCGTTCAGCCCTATATTCTGTTTACCAATTATACTCGCTATGTCGATGAGTTTATTCGCTGGGGTAAAGAGCAAGTCGCTGACCAGAGCTCGCCTTATATCGCCTTAGTCTGTGCCGGCGGCGATGTGCTCAATGCGGAGAATATCGAACAAGAATTACGTCAAGACGCGTGGAAGAAACATCAAATGCCCGCTTGGCATCTGATTACCGAAGATAATCAAGGGATCTCGCTAATTAATATTGGTGTTGGCCCCTCAAATGCCAAAACAATCTGCGACCACCTTGCCGTCTTACGGCCCCACGCCTGGTTAATGATTGGTCACTGCGGTGGGTTACGTGAGAGTCAGCGAATTGGTGATTATGTGTTAGCGCATGCCTATCTGCGCGATGACCATGTGTTAGATAGTGTGTTACCTGCGGATATTCCGGTACCGAGCATTGCAGAAGTCCAACGCGCACTCTACGATGCCACGCGCCATCTATCTGGTGAAACCGACAGTACCACGATCAAGCAGCGCTTACGAACGGGGACCGTCGTCACCACCGATGATCGAAATTGGGAACTTCGTTACGCAGCCTCAGCCTTACGCTTCAACTTAAGCCGTGCGATCGCCGTGGATATGGAAAGTGCCACTATCGCTGCGCAAGGTTATCGTTTTCGTGTCCCTTACGGCACACTGCTCTGTGTGTCTGATAAACCATTACATGGCGAGATCAAATTGCCCGGCCAAGCTAACCGTTTCTACGATGGGGCGATTTCTGAGCATCTGCAGATAGGGATTTGTGCGGTGGACCTGCTGCGTGCGGAAGGCGATAAACTGCATTCTCGTAAGTTACGTACTTTCGTCGAACCGCCCTTCCGTTAAAAAAAGCGTTAGGTCATCGACCTAACGCTTTTTTTCGTCTAGGTGGTTAACCAACCCAGTTTAATCACGAACAATACAGTCAATACGATTAGCGCGGGATTCAGCTCTTTGTACTTACCGGTACAGAGCTTAATCACCGTCCAACTAATAAACCCGAACGCAATACCGTTCGCAATTGAATAGGTTAATGGCATCGCTAATGCTGTAATAGTTACCGGTGCAGCCGTAGAGATATCCTTCCAATCGATTTCCGCTAAACCTGACGCCATCAGTACCGCCACAAACAGCAGTGCAGGTGCCGTAGCATAGACGGGCACACTACCGGCTAACGGAGAGAAAAACAGCGACAGTAAGAACAGAATGCCTACTACGATTGCCGTCAATCCCGTCCGACCGCCAACAGCCGCCCCAGCGCTAGACTCGACAAAACTGGTGGTGGTTGAAGTTCCGAGTAACGAACCGAAAAGTGCAGCGATGCTATCAGAGAGCAGCGCACGTCCCATCAAAGGAATATTACCGTTCTCATCGGTCAGTCCTGCTTTACGCGTTACGCCAATCAGCGTTCCGGAGTTATCGAACACATCGACAAATAAGAAGGCAAAAATAACGCTGACCAGCCCGACATTAAAGGCCCCGGCAATATCCAACTGTAAGAAGGTTGGTGCCAGCGAAGGAGGAGAGGAAATCACGCCACCAAAAGGCGAAAGCCCGGTCAATATGGAAATTGCGGTAACCACTAGGATACCAATTAAGATTGCACCGGTAACCCGACGCGCTTCAAGGATAACAATCAGGAAGAAGCCAGCAATCGCTAAAAGTGGGCCTGGTTTAGTTAAGTCCCCCATCCCCACTAGGGTCGCTGGGTTATCGACAACGATCCCCGCACCTTCTAGTGCTACGATAGCAAGAAATAACCCAATCCCGGCGGCAATCGCAGAGCGAAGTGCGAGGGGGATACTACGGATAATCCACTCCCTAATTTTGAAAATAGAGAGACAGAAGAAGAGTACAGCGGAGATAAAGACGGCACCCAAAGCGACTTGCCAGTGATACCCCATATGTAACACGACGGTATAGGTGAAGAAGGCGTTTAGCCCCATTCCCGGTGCTAAAGCAATAGGAAGGTTAGCAATCATCCCCATCAATACTGAGCCAATGGCGGCGGCTAAACAGGTCGCTACAAAGACCGCGCCCTTGTCCATACCAGTCTGCCCCAGAATAGAGGGGTTAACGAAAAGAATGTAGGCCATCGCCAAAAAGGTCGTAATCCCGGCAATGATTTCTGTTTTAACGTTGGTGTTGTTTGCCTTTAATTTAAAGAGCTTTTCGAGCATGTTGTTTTCTCAAATTATCGTCATTTATACACAATACAATGCCGTGTCTAGGCTTGATCGCGTGCTCATGGTGGTGGAACGCACTCAATACGTAAACGTTTTCGTTCCGGCGAGGGATCCTAATGGGGGGAGGCCGCCTGAGCAATAGTTTTTTATCACTTTGTTCAAGAAAGTTGCAGGCGACCTAGATCATTAGCAGAGGATCAAGCAGTTTGCGTCATTAAAGGTGTAGAAGAGACGGCAACCCGAGCAAACTCACACTGTTTCAAAATCGATTTCGCATGATGGTAGAGCACCTGCCCCGCATCCGTCGGAATAACGCCTCGTTTGGTACGGATCAACAGCTGTTGGTTCAACTCGCCTTCTAAGGTGGCCAACTGCTGACTGAGGGCCGGTTGTGCGATATGCAGGACTTCACTTGCACGAGTTAGGCTACCTGTGTCGACAATTTTCACAAAATATTTTAAGCGTCTTAGATTCATGATTAACTCCTACCAAGGATAAGTGGCGTGAGACTCGCCGCAAGTAAATCTAGCAAGCAATTATCAGGCCAACCTGGCAAATCCCGTCTATTCCCTACCCGCCTCCCTGAGAATTTCTGCTTTACGCCACCGCTTTGCACTGTCGTGAAGCAAAGGCAGACCTTTTAGTGCAGTCCCGATTGCGCACAGTCTACCCAGCTTGGTTATTTCGCCAGCAAACGCACTAAACAACGGAAAAAGGGCTTTGACAAGTGCCGAACACAACACTATTATCTGCCCCGTCTTCAGGACAATTCCTCTGTAGTTCAGTCGGTAGAACGGCGGACTGTTAATCCGTATGTCACTGGTTCGAGTCCAGTCAGAGGAGCCAAATTTTTCATTCACCGTCGATAGACAGAGTGTTATTACCTCCATTCAATTATCGCACGTCGAATTACAATCCCAGGCCCATCGGTTTGGGATGATCATTTACCCATATCCACTTTGTCGCCTCCTGAAAAGCACTGACTATTCAACTAAAATTGTCACTTTCTTCCATTCAACAGCTCTATGCCTTATTGTCCATTGGTTAAGTTGCCCAGTATCTAGCAACCAGATAATTATCACCGCCTTTCTCGAAAAAAGAAGTCGCGAGGTAGTCTACTATTTTTTCGGCGTTTTCGAGCTTATCATCAGAGAAGTCTATCACCGACAAATCGCATAATGGCCATCGCTAGCACGAAGGCGGCGTATCCCCACCCCGCGGGGGCGAGAGTGAGGCTTCGCTCGGAGGTGAGCCATCTACCGCTCCAAGCAAGCATTGCCCTTTCAGCCAGGAAGCATGTCATACACATCAAAGCCATAATCAGTAGACGCCAACCCTAAACGCCGGTGTTTTGCTTCGGGATAAGTTGCTGAAGAGAGCAGATTTGTGCCTACCAATACCATGACTAAAACAAGCACGGTTAAAGCGCCGAAGGACGTCATCATCGTTGACAGTCCACCACTGAGACCGATACGCCCACCGCCCCCATTATTCCCAACAGACTACATAATCCATAAAACCCTGGCATAAGCGGTTCGCTGGACTTCTGATCGATAAGCGCCCCCTGGATATTGTCACATCCATTAACCTTACCCCAGCCCCGAAGACACCTAAACTCAGGATTATTATCACTATCGATTTGGCAATCGCTAGAAAGGGAAAGGTAAGATAGACCATCAATGATCACCGCACGACAGCCAAAATGCCCGGCGAGGCGACCCGAAAATAACATGCTAATCAGTGACCCCCCTCCACAAGACAATAAAAGCAGTCCTAGTGATTTCACCCGAAAAATGTATGACTCAATCGGCTTTCACGGCGCTTATCTGTTGTGAGGACTGATCGCCTACTTTTCACCCAGTTTTCACTGTTTACCCTTCGCGCCCTCTCAAATAATAAGGGATTTACCCACCCTAGCTGTGGCGGATAGGGATTGATAGCACCTTAGGTTAAGGATAAGAAGATTTTAGCTTCTCAATAGAGCTATCGCCCTCTACACTTACTCTTTTACCCTGCTTAATGCCAATAAGGACGCCAAAATGAAATCACGTGCTGCGGTCGCTTTTGCTCCCAATCAACCCTTAAAAATTGTCGAGATCGATGTTGAAGCGCCAAAGAAAGGCGAAGTATTGATTAAGAACACTCATACCGGTGTCTGCCATACGGATGCATTCACGCTATCAGGCGAAGATCCTGAGGGTTTATTCCCGGTCGTTCTGGGTCATGAAGGCGCGGGGATTGTGATCGAAGTGGGTGAAGGCGTGACCAGCGTAAAACCCGGCGACCATGTCATTCCGCTCTATACTGCAGAGTGCGGCGAATGCGAATTTTGTCGATCAGGCAAAACCAATCTCTGTGTGGCAGTGCGTGAGACACAAGGCAAAGGTGTTATGCCAGACGGCACCACGCGCTTTTCCTATCAAGGCCAGCCTCTCTACCATTATATGGGCTGTTCGACCTTCAGCGAATATTCTGTGGTGGCGGAAGTCTCTTTAGCTAAAATCACGCCTGAGGCGAATCATGAGCAAGTCTGTCTACTCGGCTGTGGGGTGACCACCGGTATTGGTGCAGTGCACAATACCGCTAAAGTTCAGCCAGGTGACTCAGTCGCGGTATTTGGATTAGGCGCCATCGGGCTCGCAGTCATTCAAGGTGCTCGTCAAGCGCAGGCCGGTAAAATTATTGCTATCGATACCAATCCCGGAAAATTTGCTTTAGCGACCCAATTTGGGGCGACGGAGTGTATTAACCCTAAAGACCACGATAAATCGATCAAAGATGTTCTGTTAGAGAAAAATAAATGGGGTATCGACCATACCTTTGAATGTATCGGTAATGTCGATGTAATGCGCCAAGCATTAGAGAGTGCCCACCGCGGCTGGGGACAGTCCATCATCATCGGTGTGGCGGGTGCGGGAAAAGAGATCTCCACGCGTCCCTTCCAGTTAGTCACTGGACGAAGCTGGAAAGGCTCAGCCTTCGGTGGCGTGAAAGGACGTAGTCAATTACCCGATATGGTTAAGCAAGCCATGGTAGGTAAGATAGACCTTGCGCCTTTTGTTACTCATACCCTGACTTTGGATGAGATTAATCAGGCCTTTGATTTAATGCACGAAGGTAAATCTATCCGTACCGTTATTCGTTTTTAAGGGGAAGAGATGGCTACCGATTCATTGACCCGTATCGAACGGCATGCGAGTTTTGGCGGGTGGCAGGAGGTATGGCAACACAGCTCCGAGACCCTACACTGTGAGATGAAGTTTGCGGTGTATCTGCCACCGCAAGCTGCGCATCAGTCAGTTCCCGTTCTGTATTGGCTATCAGGTCTAACCTGTTCAGAGCAAAACCTTATTACCAAAGCCGGTTTTCAGCGTTATGCCGCCGAGCTTGGTATGATGGTCGTGGCGATCGATACCAGCCCGCGGGGCGAACAGGTGGCGGATGATGACGCTTGGGACATCGGTCAAGGAGCTGGATTCTATCTCAACGCGACGCAACAGCCTTGGGCTAGCCATTACGCGATGTTTGATTATCTCAGCAAAGAGATACCTGCACTTATCGCCACTCACTTTCCCAGTAACGGTCGACAAGCAATCGCCGGTCATTCGATGGGCGGGCACGGTGCCTTAATGGTCGCACTCAATAACCCGGGCCGTTTTGACAGCGTCTCGGCTTTTGCGCCTATCGTCGCCCCTAGCCAAGTTAAGTGGGGACAAAAGGCATTCACCGCTTATTTGGGGAGTGACACCACTCAGTGGCAGCAGTGGGATAGCCTGTCGTTGGTCGAGCAAGGGCATTCGCTCCCTATGACCTTAATCGACCAAGGGCTTGCCGACCCCTTCTATCCCCAACAACTCACTACCGAGTTGCTAGAAGCTGCTTGTCAGGAGAAAGCGCTACCCGTCACGTTCCGTTACCATCCGGATTACGATCATAGTTACTACTTCATTAGCACTTTTATTGAGGAACATCTCCGCTTCCACGCGAACGCGTTAATGGCGTAAGGGCTATTCCGAAAGCAGAGTGTTGAGTTATTCATCACTCTGCTGATAAAAACGGCAAACAGACGACTCTCGGCAATATTTGTTTTGACAAGCCTGTCGGCAAACCGTACATTACGCACCAAGCAATTCCTCTGTAGTTCAGTCGGTAGAACGGCGGACTGTTAATCCGTATGTCACTGGTTCGAGTCCAGTCAGAGGAGCCAAATTCCTAACGCCCCCATTCAGCACTTTCTCCATATCGTCTTAATGGGGGCGTATCCAGATTGATGATCTTATCATCCACACCTGTACAGTTTCTCACCGCCCACCCTCCGTGTAAGATTTTTTTGTTTCTAGACTGTACGTCAAATGATCTCTGACGATAGATTTATCGCTGAATCCCAGTTCCACGCAAAAAAGCGTTGAGGTATACCCCGCTTAAGTGTCACAAATGGTAGACATACAGGGATCCATATCGTAGTTCGAGTACTCGATTCGTCTCATTAACCGAGAACTTTTGTCTCCGCATTCCGTCACCTACACGCCCAACTTCCCACTGTACGCAAGGCATATCCCCTGCTTATCAAATCATTCACCTGTCTGGTGGATTGATTGCCTTAAAGCCCGCCAATGCAAAAGTTTTTAAATGCTGCGATAACACTTTTTTATCCATCCCTGCAATCACACCAATAGGTCCTGGGACTTTACCGCCTGCCACCATCAGCATTAAGCAAGGGGCTACCACATTAAGCATACACAGTGGCACTCGCGGGTCGTCTTCGGACAATCCCACTGCTTGACAGATGATCGTCCGCACGCAGAGAATTTTCGCCATTCCTTCTATTCTAATAAACTCAGCTAACTGCACTGACGGTGAGAATATTTCTCTAAACAATACTTGACTGTACCAACCGGAGATTGCTTGCATTTTGTCAACAATCATATCGATGAAACTTTCGAAACGATCATGAGGCGATTGGTCATTGTTAATGAGCGTGTTGAGGTCATTAGCATCAATGAAGTGACGATGGGCCTCGGAGAGTACAGCAAGATATAACCTCTCCCTTCCCCCAAAGTGGTAATTGATGGATGCTAAATCCACGCCTGCAAACTGCGCAATTTCTTTGTTCGTCGTATGAGCAAAGCCTTGTTGCGCAATTAATTCCCCAGCGCAATTCAATAACTTAGTACGGGTTGCAGCCCCATCACTCCGGCGTGTTCTACTCATGGCTAGGCCTTCACTCAAAAAAACTTTCGAATATCATACCAAAATTGAGTTGACTCTTCTTAAATTTAAATTCATTTTTAATTTAAACTATGGAGAATACTTCTTACTGCGGGTCATCTTAATGAAAAAAATTATCGTACCAGGTGTCATTGCCTTACTGGTTATCGCAGCATTCACCGGCTGGTGGTTTCAACGATCAACCGATAACCCACAAATTATCACGCTTTACGGCAATGTCGATATTCGCCAAGTCTCCTTAGCGTTCAATGCCTCTGGGCGTATCGATACACTTTTGGTGCAGGAAGGCGATCGCGTTAAAGCTGGACAACTTTTGGGTCGCCTTGATACCCAAGCCCTTGATATACAGTCACGACAAGCTGCCGCTCAACTCGCTGCACAACAACAAACGTTACAAGAACAACAAAGAGGCGCACGTCCAGCCGAGCTAGCCCAAGCTCAGGCCGAGCTCGCATCGGCCCAAGCAGAGCAGCGTAAGGCTCAACTCGAGATTCGCCGTCTTCGCGCTATTGCTGACGCGACGCAAAATAAAGGGGTCAGTCAACAGGACCGTGAAGCAGCCACCAGTAGTCTTCTTGTGGCGAGCGCACAGGTCAAAGAACGTCAAGCCCACCTTAGTTTGGTGATGGAAGGTGCACGAGCGGAACAACGTCAAGCCTCTATAGCTCAGCGCGATGCGCTAAAAGCGGGTCTAGATCTTATCAACTATCAGCGTTCTCAAGGCGAACTTCATTCTCCCGTGGACGCGGTGATTCGCGCTCGGCTGGCAGAGCCGGGTGACATGACATCCCCCCAACAAAGCGTTTTCTCTTTAGCCTTGGCTAGTCCGAAGTGGGTCTGTGTGTGGTTAAACGAAACGGACTTGGGCCGTATACAAGAAGGTATGAAAGCTAATATTACGACGGATTCTTTTCCCAATCGTCCCGTACAAGGCACTATCAGCTATATTTCATCTGTGGCCGAATTTACTCCCAAATCGGTCCAAACAGAGGAACTCCGTACCCACCTAGTTTATGAGGTACGTGTCCGCGTAGAGGATTCAAATAACCTGTTGAGAATGGGTCAGCCGGCAACAGTGACTATTGATACTGCCAACCAAACTGCGGCCCCCCATGAATAAGCTAAACGATGTGGTGATTGCCACTGGGCTAGTGATGACCTTTCCGAGCAAAATGCGCAATATGCCTGAAGTCAATGCGTTAGACGGATTGGATCTGCGGATTAAAGCAGGCGTATTGACTGCACTGGTTGGCCCTGACGGCGCAGGAAAAAGTACGTTGCAACGACTGATTGCGGGCTTGTATACCCCGAGTGCTGGATCACTCACTGTACTCGATACCGATGTCGTAAAAAATCCTCAAGCCGTTCAAAACCGCATCAGTTATATGCCGCAACGCTTCGGTCTATATGAAGATCTCAGTGTAGGCGAAAACCTCAATCTATATGCTGACCTGCACGGAGTAAAACCCGAAGAACGGGAAATTCGTCTCAAACGCTTACTTGATATTACCGATCTGGCACGCTTTATCCACCGTCCAGCGGGACAATTATCAGGTGGGATGAAACAAAAGCTGGGCTTAGCCTGCACATTGGTGCGTTCCCCCGACCTCCTCCTCCTTGACGAACCGAGTGTAGGGGTTGATCCACTTTCGCGAAGAGATCTATGGGAAATCATTACGCAACTCGTTAATGATGAACAACTCAGTGTGTTGATTAGCACGTCTTATATGGATGAGGCTGAGCGTTGCGCACACGTCAATGTCATCTATCAAGGGAAGGTATTGGCGCAGGGAACGCCCTCATCTCTGACTGAGCAAGCGCGCGGATTAACTTGGGAAGTTACCCCCCCTTTAGGCACGCGAGCACGCACGTTGCAAGCCTCGCTATTAGAAAACACGGAGCGAATTACCGATGCCGTTCCTCAGGGCGACAAAGTACGCTTTATCACACTTCCCGACGCGCCACATCCCCCTGATGACATAGTGCCTGCAGGGGCCAAACTCGCCTGTCGAGAACCCGTGTTTGAAGATGCTTTTATGCTAATGCTCCATCAAGCACAACGGAAAGGTGTCGCTCCCGCCACTACCTTAACAAAAGTGGGAGGAGGCACCAAACCCCTTACTGAACAGGACGATGAAGCCCCTGCGATTATTGTGCGCGACCTGGTGCGGAAATTTGGTGATTTTACCGCTGTCGCCAGTACCTCTTTTGAGGTGCGCCGAGGTGAAATATTTGGTCTACTAGGGCCTAATGGCGCGGGCAAGACAACAACCTTTCGCATGCTCTGTGGGTTACTTCCCGCAACCCAAGGCCAGCTCCAAGTTGCTGGCATGAACTTACGCACTGCTCGCGCCGAAGCCCGTGCACGTATCGGTTACGTTTCTCAAAAATTTGCGCTCTATGGTAATTTGACCGTGAAAGAGAATCTGACTTTTTTCGGCGGCGCTTATGGATTAAGCGGTAAAAAATTACACCGTCAGGTGGAAAAATCCCTTGGCCAGTTCGACTTAACGGCGGACGCTAAAAGCGGCGAGTTGCCCGGTGGCTTCAAACAACGCCTTTCCATGGCTGCTGCCTTACTGCATGAACCGGATATCGTATTTCTCGACGAACCCACCAGTGGTATCGATCCGCTGGCGCGGCGCGCGTTTTGGTACACCATCAGTGAATTAGCAGATAAAGGCATCACGGTCATTGTTACCACGCACTTTATGGAAGAAGCCGAATACTGCGATCGCATTGCTATTCAAGATGCAGGAAAAATGCTCGCATTAGGAACGCCCCACGCAGTGCGACAGCAAGCAGGTCTCGACCACTCGGCAGACATGAACAGCGCCTTTATCGCCATCGTAGAGAACGCACGCACCACAACGACAGGAGGCCACAAATGAGCCAATCTTCATTTGGTCGACGGCTGACGACACTGATACGTAAAGAAACTCATCAGTTGTTGCGGGATAAAAGCAACCTCGCTGTTGGTTTGTTGCTGCCTCTCTTACTGATCTTGCTTTTTGGTTATGGGCTTTCATTTGACTTACCGAATGGCAGAGTCGCAATCGTGATGGAACAACGAACACCTCAGGTTAATACCCTACTCTCAGGACTTCAAGGGAGTACCTATGTAGTTCCCACAGAATACTCTTCTATGGCCGCAGCGGTCCAAGCATTACGGCATAACGAAACTGATGCAATTTTACGTATTCCTCCCGATTTTGCTCGCCAACAAAGTCGTGGTAATGGACAACTTCAACTCATTACAAACGGGGCCGAAACAAGTGTCGCCTCTTCAATCCAAGCCTACGTGTCGGGCGCAATTGCGACCGCTTCAGCCATTAAGGTGGACCGCCTAGGCGGGGGACAAGCCCGCATGGGAACTGTTTCCATTGACCAACGTTTATGGTTTAACGAATCAGGAAATAGCACATGGTTTATCGTTCCTGGATTGGTTGTGCTAATCCTCACGCTAATCGGGGCTTTTCTAACAGGCTTATTAATAGCGCGTGAAAGGGAGCGTGGCACATTAGAAGCCATTTTTGTCACACCGGTGCGCCCTATCGAACTGGTCTTGGCCAAGTTAGCACCTTATATGGTCATTGGATGCATCGATCTTCTTGTATGTTTGCTAACCTCACACTTCTTATTTGCAGTCCCAATTCGTGGCTCACTGATCGCGATAACCTTAGCCTCCCTACTCTATCTAGTGGTTTCCCTCTCCTTAGGATTAACCATTTCAGGCTATGCACCCGGTCAGTTCTTGGCCAGTCAAGTGGCACTGATAGCCAGTTTTATGCCTGCGATGATGCTTTCCGGCTTTGTATTTGATATCCGCAACTTACCGGTTGCCATACAAGTAATTAGCCAACTCCTTCCGGCAACTCATTTTATGTCGCTTATTAAAGCGCTATTCCTTGCCGGTGACGATTGGCCACAATTTTTCAAAGAATGTGGAATTCTGCTGGGCTATGCGCTGGTCTTGATCAGTGCATCCTGTTTTTCTCTACGTAAAAAGCTGAGGTAGCACCGATGCATACGGTTATGATTTGGCTAAGACGTGTGGGATTTTTAATCCACAAAGAGATCTTAGCGATATTAAAAGAACCCGCCAATAGAGTTATCTTGTTTGCCCCTCCTCTACTGCAAGCTTTGCTTTTTGGTTATGCGGCGAATACCGATGTGAATAACGTAAGTTATGCGCTACTGGATCAAAGCCAGAGTGAAGCTTCAACGCAGCTGATCACTCATCTCGATGGAACCGGGGTGTTCCACCGTATTTCGACACTAACAAGCTCGTCACAAGTTTCGCAGGCCATCGACACTGATCACGCATTGTTGGTGATAGTGATTCCTTCTGATTTTGCCTCTAAGCTCAATCATAATAGTACCGCACCCGTACAAGTTATCCTAGATGGACGAAATTCATCAACAGCCAGTGCTGCAGCCAATTATGTCAGTACAGTGGTCAGTCGTTATAATCAAGACCGAGGGGGGCACAGCGATATTCCGGTGTTGGAAACGCGCGCTTGGTATAACCCAAATTTAGATTCACAGTGGGGGATGATGCCTTCACTCATCGCTTCGCTAAGTATGTTACAAACCTTGATGTTGGCGGCACTGTCCGTCGCACGGGAAAGAGAACAAGGTACTTTCGATCAATTACTCGTCACACCCTATACCCCAATGCAACTCCTATTGGGTAAGGCTATTCCTTCAATATTAATTGGCTTATTACAGTCCACCATTATCTTACTGATTATCCTCTATTGGTTCCGCATCCCCATGCACGGCTCATTGTTACTGCTCTATTTCGGTCTGTTATGCTTTAACATCGCCGCTGTGGGGATTGGCCTCTCGCTCTCTGCCGTGGCACTCAATATGCAGCAAGCCATGCTTTATACCTTCTTGGTCATGATGCCACTGATGCTGCTCTCAGGCCTCTTAAGCCCAATTGAAACCATGCCAGAAATCCTCAACATAATGACCTACGCTAATCCGCTTAGGTTTGCGATTGATCTTGTACGGCGAGTGTATCTCGAAGGGGCTGATTTCTA
The DNA here is from genome assembly GCF_022602565.1 of Rosenbergiella metrosideri. GTDB lineage: Bacteria > Pseudomonadota > Gammaproteobacteria > Enterobacterales > Enterobacteriaceae > Rosenbergiella > Rosenbergiella metrosideri. Next base: position 85,270 of record NZ_JALBCV010000008.1, on the reverse strand, counting down.
CGATATAGCCTTCAATTTTATTCCAATGCTCGTTATGGCAGCGATTACGCTTCCGCTAGCTGCTTGGTTGTTTCGTAATCGTCTTTATTGAGACTAGGTGCTTTCATGAAATCCCTAAAACTAATCACCCATTATAGTAAACTGACTGTCCTACCGTCACTGGTAGCCCTCTCGCTCTGTGGGTGCACCGTCGGACCAGAGTTTCATTCCCCCACTTTAGCTGGTCCGCCACGTGGGGCATCTTGGCACAGTGGTGATCCTTCCCTACAAGGACCTGCTACCACTGGAGATCACAACAGTGGGGACTGGTGGAAAAATTACCAAGACCCAGTATTAAATCAACTCGTTATTCTTGCACTGAATGCCAACCCCGACCTGCAAACGGCGGCGTTGCACTTTTTAAGTGCTCAGGCGCAAGCTGGGGTGACGGCGTCGCAGTTAGCGCCCCAAGTTGATGCCACCGGTCAGATAATCCGTCAGCAAATTAGTGAAAATGGCTCCTCGACGCGTGCAATACGTTCTTTGGTGCAGGAACCTGATGAATACGTTGGGTTACTCGCCTCACCTTACACCAGTTACCAAATTGGTGTGAATGCTTCGTGGGAAATTGATTTTTGGGGACATGTTCGTCGTTCCGTTGAAGCCGCTAAGGCTGATCTGGCCGCACAGCAGGCAATGTTGAAAACCGCGCAGCTAAGTATTATCAGTGACCTGATCACGCAATATTCTACACTTAGAAATATTCAACAACAGATCGATTTAGCGTACCAAGATCAACAGGCGACAAGCGAAAGACTGCGACTCATCGCCGTTAAAACGCGCTATGGGCAATTGGATTACCGGTCGCAAGCCTTGCAGCAAGCTGATGAATCTGTCGCGCAAGCTAAATTAATCAATTTACGACAGCAGGAGGCTCAGGCAACTAACCAAATTCTCCTGTTAGTCGGTGAGCATCCGGGATCGTTACATGAAATGCTTATGGCTCGCAGGGATACAGTGCATCCACTCGCTCTCCCAACGTTATCCGTTGGCTTATCGTCAGACACTATTCGCCAACGCCCTGATATCCAAGCCGCTGAAGCTAAGCTACATGCGGCAACGGCCCGCATCGGTGTTGCTAAAGCCGAGCTCTATCCTCGGATCACGTTAACCGGGAGTTTTGGGTTAGACACCTATAACAGTAGTGATTTTTCAGAGTGGGCCAGTCGGACCTGGTCAATTGGCCCACATATAGATTTACCCCTGTTCGATTATGGACGGCGTAAATCCACGATAGTCTTACGTGAAGTGGATCAACAACAAGCCGCTGTGGCGTTCCATAAGACCGTACTCACTGCTTGGCAAGAAATCGACGATGCACTGAGTCGCTATGCTGCTGCACAACAAACTTTACAACATCAACGCCAGCGAGCTGCCAGCGCAGCCCAAGCCTATGCCTTAGCACAGGCACGCTACCAAGGGGGGGCGACAGATTTTATCGATGTGATTGACAGCCAACGCAGCGATATCCAAGCTCGAATCGACTTAGCCAATGCACAACGTGATGTCATGCAAGCCTTTGTAGCCGTCAATCGGGCATTGGGGAATGTGCCAAGCGAGTCCATATAGAGAAGTATCCCCCCCCTAATGCTTTCTAAGTTTTTCGCGCCATAGAGAATGGCGTGATACAGCGGGGCTTAGCCCCGCTCACTCTGCGACACGTTACAATAACCTAATGACTGTTTCTTATCACTCTTGCGAGGTGGCAGTTTACTGGGGCTCTTCCTATTTTACTGACCTCACTCGGCATTATTTCATAGCAGTAAGAACTTACGGCGCCTTTTTTCTTTCAAGCACTTATTTATGGCAGTGAAGATTATGGCCCCTCTGCTCCTGTTAGTGGGTATCAATAATACCTAAAGTATAGGGTTAGGTGCGTCGAGAAGTGAGTCAAGTTACCCGAGCTTACTCTTTGACGATGTAATAGCATCGTCATGTCGAATTTATAATGCGAAGAAAAGAAGCTCGATTGTCGACTTTTATAAGAATGCGGGGCCATCGAGAGTGACCGCATTGCCGTGAAAGGCGTGTATAAATGGCGAGTTGGTTCCAATTATGGGTTTCGTTTATACGGTGACGAAAACGGGACGTTGACCTTGATAGCCTTAATACATACCGTTGTACCGCTAAAGATGCTCGTCGGCGCATCGAGACTGAGCGGCTTGACGGCGAGATTGAACGTCGAGAAGCGGCTTACCATCATTATCCCTGTGTAGCAAAGCATTTTCGATGAGCGCGACAACACTGTTCACTGAGGGAGTGATAAAATCACCCCGGAGCGTAGGCGCTCCGAGGCTAATAAATTATCACTCTTCGGCAATAACCGGTTTCGCGATACTGGTTTTGGCTCCCCAGTAATAGCAGATCAGCGCAACGATGGTGACAATAATCATATCCATCGGAGTACTGAGCAGATTAAGCCCGTCGAAAGTACCGATTTTAGATAAAATTAACATCGCAATATAATAGGCTAATAGCCACCAACTACAGGCGATATCCTGCTGATAAGTTGGACTCTTTCTGCTTAACAGTGCATAACCTACCCATGCCACGATAAAGATCGGGATCAGGATTTCGTTCACCGACCAACCACTCCAGTAGATTAAGAGTGTGCTGGCGACAAAAGAGAGCGGGCTTAAAATCGCCGCCATTGGTAAACGGAAAGGTCGATGTAAGCCTGGCAGATGGGTACGAAACGCGGCTAAGGTTACCGGCCCGGGCATATAGGTAAAGACCGTGGCAGAGGTGACCGCACCGATCAGTCCTCCCCAGACTTGGAATTCCGAAGGTAAGGTCCACGCAATCGATAAGATTAACGCTAACCATAATGCACCACGCGGTACACCTGACTTTTCATCTACCTCACCTGCACTTTTCCACAGATGTCCGTTACGTGCGAGGGCAAAAAGAACCCGCGCCGCACTCGCCAGATAGATATTACCAGTGCCTGCAGGAGAGATAACGGCATCGACCAAAATAAGATTGATTAACCACATCAGCCCTAAGCTACGTGCCAGATCGGCATAAGGCGATTGGAAAATCGCTTTCAATCCCGCCCAGCCGTGCGCAGAGAGCACATCACTTGGCACCGCGCCCATAAATGCATATTGCAAGGCGAGGTAGATAACAAAGCTGACCGCAATGGCGATACAGATAGCGATAGGCACGTTGCGTTGCGGATTTTTTGCCTCACTGGCGAAATCGACCGCTTGCCGAAACCCTAAGTAGGCGAAGACGATCCCTGCACCAGTCAGCGAAGTAAAGACACCGTGTGCACCGCCAGGAGGCGCAGGCGGGACCTGTAAGTTGGCAGAGTTATAATAGAGCAGTAGCGTAACGATGGTAATCAGCGGCACGATAAACTTAAAGGTTGTGATAATCGTGTTCACCCGGCCAAAAACGCTGACACTCCAATAGTTTAGAAGGAAGAAGATCACCAGCAGACCAATCTGTACCGCAAACCCCAGCGTTGTTGGGTTACCGTCGCTATGGCCTAGTGCTGGCCACCAGTAGAGGGCGTATTGCCTGACGGCCTCGACTTCCACACCCGCTGTACTGGTGTAGGCTAATAATGAACTGACCCCAATCACAAAACCGACGATATTACCGTGGGAATAATTGGGATACCGTACAAATCCCCCTGCGCGAGGGATGGCCGCAGAAAGTTCGGCCGACACTAACCCAATTAACAACACGATAATAGCGCCTAAGGTCCAGGCCCACCCCGTATTGCCACCTGCATAACCTGAACTATTTAATGCTGCATACAGCCATCCCGAACCGATCATCGACCCGATGCCGAGTAATGATAAGTCGACTAAGCTGAGTCTTTTTTTCAATTCACCCTTTGCCATAAACATTTACCCCTGTCTTGTTTTTATTGTGACCTACGTCAGGGGTAAAGCAGATTCTATGCCAACTTAAGTGAATGGAAAGTTAAATAACTCTTCGCAACCTATTGCCTTCAGTAAAATGGCGGAAGTTTTCAACCATTTGATGCACCATTTTTTTTCTAGCCTGCGCGCTTCCCCAGGCGACATGCGGAGTTGCAATGACTTTAGTGCCTAATGCCTCGGCAAGCAAAGGATGTGAGGAGCAAGGAGGCTCGTCACAAAACACGTCAATTCCGGCACCTGCAAGTTTTCCTTTAGCCAAAGCTTCGGCTAAGGCTTGCTCATCAACAATCGCCCCACGCGCCGTATTGATAAGAAAAGCACTACGCTTCATCAAGGCTAACCGTTCTGCGGTGAAAAGTGTGTGAGTCTGCTCGGTAAGCGGACAATGCAGACTTACGATGTCGGCCATAGGAAGTAACTCGTCTAAGGGGGTTCTTCCTGACCGAAGAGGGCGGCCAGGAAGTTCGGCGAGCTTGACTGTCATACCAAATGCCTGTGCAAGGGCTTGCACACGCTGCCCTACCGCCCCACAGCCAATAATAGCCAACGTTTTATCTTTTAATTCGCTAATGGGTTCGCTTAATAGGCAAAAAGTACCTGCTTGTTGCCACTGCTGACTCCGCACCGTTCGTTGAAATTGAGGGATACTGTTAGTTAATGCGAGCATCAATGCAAAAGTATGTTGCGCAATACTATCGATGCCGTATTCTCGGCAATTATAGATCGCTATACCAAGTTCGCTGGCCGCTTGGTGGTCAACATACTCGTAGCCCGTCCCACCGATCAAAATCAATCGTAAATGCTTAGCCTGAGAGAGCTGCTCACGCGTCAAGGGGGTGCCGTTAGTGATTACCACCTCGGCGAAACGAAGTCGTGTGGTACATTGCGGCGGAGTGGATGAGGCAAAACGTTCACAGTGCGTAAATGCCTGCACCAATCGCTCTCTATCCTCCTTGTCTGCAATAAGCTGATCCTCATCGAGTAAAACGGCTCTCAGTGACATCGATAGCTCCCTCGTTATTCTGGTGAAGAGACTCACGCGCTAATAAGATTTTTTTCATTTGCTCAAAATGCGCCTGTGAAAAATCAGTGATTGCCTCCCAACCCTGTGCCGTTTTCTCTGCCACCTCATCGGACAAGATCCGTAATGGACGACCAGTACTGTAAGCCTTAACTAAGAAAGTACAGGCACGCTCTAGGGTATAGATATCGTCGAAGGCTTCGCCAATCGTTTTCGCTGTGACCATCACCCCATGATTACCCATCAATAATCGCTGGTGGTTACCCAGTAAGCCCACCAAACGTGCACCTTCTGCTTCCGTCTCTGCCATTCCGCCATACTGTTCATCAAACGCAATACGATTGAAATACCGCGCAGTTGTTTGGTCAATCGGTAAAATACGAGGGTCTTCAAGACAGGCGATCGTCGTAGTATAGATAGGATGTAGGTGAAGAACCGCCCGGATATCCGGGCGACGACGATGAATTTGACCATGTATTGCCCACGCTGTCGCATCAACATCTTCGCGCAGTGCGTCCTGGGGGTTATTTGCGTCAAGTAATAGTAAATTTTCCGCAGTAATTTGTGAAAAATGAACCCATTTAGGATTGATTAAAAAAGTATTGCCTTCGGGAGAGACCGCTGCACTAAAATGATTCGCCACGGCCTCATGCATCCCTAACTCAGCAACCAATCTGAAACATGCTGCTAAATCGATGCGCAGTTGTAATTCATGCTCTGTCATATCGACCTCTTACTCGGTGGCTGTTAACGCTTGGATCTCTTGGTCGCTTGGCGCGGTAAAATGGTAACGCTCGAACAGTTGACGGTACTCCGCCGTTTGACGGAATTTGGCCAATCCTTGGGTAATTGCCGCCTTCACTTCAGGTTCATCCTTTCTTACCCCTATGCCCATCAATACTGGGTAAAGTAATTGCTTAGAACTCACGCGGACTTTACCGGATAATTTGTTAACCGCTGATTGAGCCACCGCGACATCTGTAATCTGTGCATCAATGGCATGAGAAAGCAAAGCTTGTGTCGTTTGCGGATCAGTTGGGAACTCACTGATTTTTATCGGCGGCTTGCCTTGCTTTACGCAGTGATCGTCAGAAAATTGCTGTAAATGTTGTAGAAAAGAAGAACCGGCCATAGTACCAATCTTATGTCCGCAAAATTCATCGGGTGTCTTGGGTTGATAGCTAGAGTTCGCTAGGGCTAATATTTGCTGGCCGGTTTTGAGATAAGGGATCATATCAATCACTTTCAACCGTTCAGGTGTGATGTACATTGCCGAGTTGGTCACATCGAAACGTTTACCCCGTAATCCTGGAATAAGATTTGGAAAGCGGGTGTCAACTGTCACGACTTGTCGAGTTAACTGCTTGGCAATGCCCGATAACATTTCGATATCGAAGCCTGCCGGTTTTCCTTCACTCATATATTCGTAGGGTGCGAAGGTAACGTCTGATCCCGCAATAATCTTAGTTGGCTGTAAAAAGTCAGCCTGAGCATTGACCGTATTAAATAAAGCGACTGCACTGCATAATGTAACAATTGCTGTTTTTTTCATGATCATCACCTTTTAGTCGAAAGAAATATCTTTTAAAAACTGCTTTATACGAGGATTATCGCCCTGACGTAACCTTTCCGGTGAGTCATCACAAACAATACGTCCCTGCTCCATAAACACCACTCGGTCAGAAATACTGAAGGCAAACTTCATCTCATGAGTCACGATCAACATCGTGATCCCCTCTCGTGCCAGTTGCTCGATCACCTGCAGCACTTCTGCGACTTTCTCAGGATCTAACGCGGAGGTGGGTTCATCAAATAGCATGATGCGGGGCTTCATCATTAAGGCACGGGCGATAGCAACCCGTTGTTGCTGCCCCCCTGATAGTTGGTGAGGATACTTATTGGCATGGTCGAGCATGCCGACCTTGTGTAAAATCATCGCCGCATTGTGTTTACGTTGTGAGGCATCACCTAACTTGTGCCAAGTGGGGGCCAGCAACAAATTCTCCAATACAGTCAGATGTGGGAAAAGATTAAAGCCTTGGAAGACCATGCCGATTTGTTGACTCAGCGCCGTATTTTCATAAAACGTTTCTTTACCGGGTCCGTTGCGTTGAAGCTTAATAAAGGACTGGTCGTTCAACCAAACCTCGCCGCTATCCACCTTATCCATACCATTGAGTAGACGAATAAAGGTCGTTTTTCCTGACCCCGAAGGACCAATAATTGAGATAACTTCACCGGGCTTGACCGCCAAATTCACTCTTCCCAGTACCTCGATATTATTGAACGCTTTATGTAAATCCTTGGCTTCCAATGCATAGTGTAAAGCGGTGGTCGATGAGTCCTCAGAGATCACTGGCGTAGTCGCTAGCGCGTATAAAGTGGGATCGACTGCTGGGCGACGAATTCGCTTAGATAAGTCTAACCAGGCTTCGAAACGCTTAAGCGCCGTATCAAAAACGGTGACGACCAAAATGTAGTAGATAGCAACGGCACACATCGTTTCCATCACCAAGAAATTTTCGGTATATAGACGCTGCCCTACCAATAAGATCTCCGTTAATGACACGACGGAGACCAGTGACGTTAATTTCACGATGGAAATAAATTCATTAGCCAGTGCAGGTAAGGCGACACGTATTGCCTGGGGGATAATGATTTTATATTGCAGTACGGCATAGCGTAGGCCTAACGCTTTGCCTGCTTCGTATTGCCCTTTCGGAATGGATAGCAATCCACCGCGGTGAATCTCAGCAATGTACGCACTTTCGCTCAGTACCAAGGCAATCAGCCCTGACCAATAGGGATTACTGAGAATGATAGAGGTCGAAGGGAGTGCTTGAGGTAAGTTATACACAAAGATCAGTAGCACCAATAACGGTAAGCTGCGAAAGAACCAGATATAACTGCGGGCGAAGGTTTGCGGAAGCCAATGTTTTTGTTGACGTGCCAAGGCAAGCAGAAACCCTACAACAATGCTGATTACCCAAGCCGATATACTCAGACTCACCACTGTCCAGGTTGCTGCCCAGAAATCTTTATCTTTGAATAAACTAAAAAAATAACTCCAATCAAAACTCATAGTTGATTCCCTTAATCGGTAGATACGAGCCCGCACCTACATGAAACACTGTGTGAGTTCTGCAATCTTCAGACCATTAGCTAGGAAGGTAAATTATTAAATTTATTCATTCAAAAGATAAAAAAACTATGCTTACATGATACGACATGCTTCATAGCTCTCAATTTGAGGGAAAGCCATGGCAAACTATACATTACGCCAACTTAAGTATTTTATTACCACCGTCGAGTGTGGCAGTGTAGCTAAAGCGTCTCGTCAATTATTCATTGCACAACCCTCTATTTCTACAGCCATTAAAGGGTTGGAGGAGAGTTTTGGCATAACATTATTTATTCGCCACCATGCTCAAGGCGTTTCACTGACCCCTTCTGGGGCAAGGTTTTATCATAAAGCACTAAAGCTGATCAGAACCGCTCACGAATTTGAGCAAAATGCACTGGCGGATAACAATGTCGTATCAGGTAAGATTGAAATTGGCTGTTTTGAGACCGTGGCCCCGCTAATTTTACCGAAGTTACTGCGTGGGTTTAAAGACTGCTACCCGGGGGTCGAGGTCACGGTTCGCGATGGGGAACAAGATGAGCTGGTCAAAGGGTTGATGGCGGGGAATTTTGACCTAGTGCTGCTCTATCAACATCACCTTGATGTGGCGATTGAGACGATGCCTTTACTCGCACCACAACCCCCCTATGTACTACTACCGGCCAACCATCCCTTCGCTAAGAAAGAGTCTTTGAGCTTGGCCGAACTCGCACCTTTGCCAATGATTTTATTAGACGTTATACCCAGCCGGCACTACTTTGTTAGTCTATTTACCCAAGCGGGCCTCGAACCGAATATTCTTTTCAGTTCACCGTCGATAGAAATGGTGAGGGGAATGGTTGGACAGGGCTTTGGTTTCGCATTTCTCGTTACGCGACCTCAGGGCGATACCACCTACGATGGCCAAAAATTGGTGACACTCAAATTGAAGGATGTGGTGGAAGGCTCGGGATTAGTCACCGCTTGGCTAAAACAAAATCCGCTGACTATGCCAGCGGAACTTTTTAAGCAATATTGTGCAGAACATCTGAATTCTGATGCTATTTCTCATAAAGATGGCAAATAATACGTTCGAGCAGCTTGAGACACTGCCTTAATTGGTCTTTCTCGATATACTCATCAGGCTTGTGGCCTTGCGCCATACTGCCTGGGCCACAAATAATGGACGTTATTCCCGAGGCTTGGTAAAGGCCACCTTCAGTCCCGAATGATACGGTGTGCGCAGTAGAGGAGTCTGTCCACGTTAATAACTGTTGTAACCAAGGCGTCATTTCATCGAGATACAACCCTGGATAGGCGGCTAACGTTTTGAAAGAAATGTCACAGTCTGCACTTATTTCGCGCATAGCGGGTACAAGCTGATGTTGCGCATAGGTTTTAAGGCCGTCGACCACTTCACTGGGTGATTGTTGCGGTAAGTAGCGTAATTCCATATCAAACTGACAGAAATTAGGAACGATATTCAGCGCTTCACCGCCTGATATTGTCCCAACATGAAGCGTACTAAAAGGGGGATCAAAGCGTAGGTCACCCTTTTCTATCAGTTGCTTTTCTTGTTCAAGAATAAAATGAATTAAACGCGCAGCATACTGAATCGCATTGACCCCTTGCGGAGTGTACGCAGAGTGGCACTCTTTACCCTTCACCTGACAGCGCAGGGCAACTTTCCCCTTGTGTCCATTAACTGGACGCATACTGGTTGGCTCGCCGACGAGACAGAGTTCTGGTTTAACCGGCTGGGCAGCAAGATAATTGAGTAATTCATGGACTCCCAGGCAACCTACCTCTTCGTCGTAGCTCAACCCTAGCCACAGGGGTTTTTTCAGCTGTTGAGGATCGATCTCACTTATTATCGCGAGGCAACAGGCCACAAATCCTTTCATATCTGTGGTGCCGCGCCCATAACAACGTTCATCTTCAAGGGTGAGAGAAAAAGGCGGATAATTCCAGTGCTGGCCATCGATAGGCACGACATCCGTATGCCCAGAGAGTAGGATCCCTCCCGCTACGCGGGGCCCTATGCAGACCACTAAATTTGCTTTGGTTTTTTGCGCATTATAGAGAACCTCAGCATCGAAACCTTGTTTGCTAAGATAATCTTGCACATAGTCAATAAGCGCTAAATTACTCTCTCGACTGGTCGTATCAAAACTCACCAAGTCGTTAAGCCGTTGAAGCGTGCGTTGTAGACGGTCACTCATTACCCGGAACTCCATAGCGAGGAGCACATCGTGGATCCAGTGCGCGTTGTAAATAATCTTGTTGCTGAGGCTGCCACTGCTGCCAAAGTTGACGTAATGCAACGGTAGGGTCACTGTCAGACCAATCGACACGAAGGTCGGTAAGCGGCCATGACTGGTCACCGTATACCTTAAGCGCCGCTGAATGCACCGGTCCCGCCTCGCCACCGGCCTTGATCGCAGCTTCCAAAGCGCTAAGTAACCGTTCACCCAGCTCACCGTCCTGCTGCATAAAGGCGCGTATGGCAACATCGGTCACTTGGGAGTTCGCCAGCATATTTCCCGCTGCAATACAGGCTTCCCCTTGACTGCTATACCACACTCCTAAGGTCTTCGCCCCACTCCAAACGGCACTGTGCCCCGAAGAATCAATGACGGTGACCTGCCGAAAGTCACGATAAGGTTCTTGGTCAATCACTGTCGCAAGCGCCTGTTCCGCACTCTTACCTTGCTTAAGTGCCTCAAGCACCGTGGGCCCTAACGAGGGTAACGTCACATTTTGAGAAGACACCGCACCAATTTTTGGGTAAATCCAAGGACAGCGCTGTCCAACAGCAATACTCGAGGAGCTGATAGCAATACCGAGCTGACCTGTCTTCGGACAGTACCCACTAATCGAGATGGTCATGACTTCTCCTCACTCTCTGGAATTACCGCAATAATATCGATTTCCATTAACCATTCGGCCTGGGCTAATCCACTGACGACTAATCCTGTTGAAATTGGAAAGACGCCCTTAAGCCATTTACCTACCTCGCGATAGACCGGTTCTCTAAAACGGGGATCGGTAATATAGGTCGTCGTTTTCACAATATGGCTGAGGTCAGAACCGGCTTCTTCAAGCAAGGTTTTCACATTTTTCATCGCTTGTTCTGCTTGGGCGGCAGGATCCCCTAGCCCAACCAAATTGCCGTGGAAGTCTGTTCCCACCTGCCCTCTGACATAAACGGTATTCCCTGCTTTCACCGCCTGACATAAATCATTATCCAAAGATTGATTAGGATAAGTCTCTTTGGTGTTAAACATTCTGATGCGCGTATGCGTTGGCGATACCATAGAAGACTCCTTATCGCGTTAGGCTGTGGGGGTAATATGAGACAGATAATTATGTTGGATGGCTATTTGGTCAGCGATATATTTCGCGTCATGCCAAACGCCCCAGATAAATGAGGAACCTCGACGCGATTGCCAAGGCAGGCCAAGGAAATAAAGGCCACGTTCGCAAGAGACGCCCCGTTGCTGGCGAGGTTTGCCCTGTTCATCGATGACATCTACCTCTAACCAGCGATAATCGGTGGTATAGCCTGTCGCCCAGATAATCGTTCCCACTCCCGCAGCGACCAGATCCAGACTTGTTAAGGGCGATTGTAGGCATTCCGCATCTTCCACGCGCTCGCGCGCTGAGGGCTCTTCGGGGAAGTCTGCCCCATTCCGCTCAACCCACGCATCGGCTGCATCCAACAGAGCGAGATAACTCTCATCGCCATTCTTGATATTATCGAGCAAGTCGGCTTTGAAGGTCACGCCCTTAGCATTGAAAGCTTCCGTCATGCCCGTCAAAATAATACCTTGTTGTGCTAAACGTCTAAAGTCGATAGTCTCGCCCCCTCTCGCGCCGCTGACAGCAATCGTGACGTGGCTTTTACCCGGTGCATGTTCCGTGGCATCCCACAACCCCAACACCCCTAACCACCAACAGAAATCTTGGCCTCGATAGCGACGAGGGGGGCGGTCGTGTGGGCCCACAGAGAGGTAAACTTGTCGCCCTGAACGTTGAATTTCATCGGCGATTTGTACACCAGAAGATCCTGCACCCACCACCAATACCGCGCCTGGGGCTAGCTGTTGCGGATTGTAATACTGTGCAGAGTGCATAGGCTGAATAGCGCTGAATGACGTCGCAAAGGAGGGAATAACCGGATGATGAAAAGGACCAGTGGCCACAACGACATTGTTGGCATCTATAAGTCCGGTAGAGGTTTCAACTATAAAGCCAGATTGTCTGTCTTTTTTAGTGACTCGTGTCACCTCAACACCGCATTCGACAGGGAGTTGGAACTGAGTCACGTACTCTTCAAAATAGTTTGCAACATCCTCTTTCGCAACAAACTGATTGGCTGTATAGCCAGCGAAGTCAAGATCGGGGAAACGGTCATGCCACGCCGGTCCATTGGCAACCAATGAATCCCAACGCCCCGTACGCCAGGCTTCAGCAATACGATTTTTTTCCAGCACACGATGGGAAATACCCTTCTCGGTCAAGTGCCGGCTTATTGCAATACCCGCTTGCCCCGCACCAATAACAACAGTATCGACCTTGTGATCACTCATCCTCACTGCCTCTTCATTCGTCGTGTAGCCGCTCAGAATAGGCATTGGGATGAGGTAAATAAAATAGTATAAAACTACTGATTGACGATAAATTAACTATGACTTGATGCGCTACGCTCAACCCTTTACCAACTGCAACTGAACCCAACACGCTTGTAAAACCGGTATCGATTGTTGGGTTACAGCAGCCCGTTCGACTAATACCCCAATAATTGCAGCGCTTTCAGAAACATTACCCGCCATTACATCTCGATAAAGTGAAGAGACAAGCGGCGTCTGACTATTCAGTAAGGTTGTCAGCAGGTGATCTACGACCTGGGGCCGTGGCTGATAGCCTGCAGCTTCAATAATGGTTAACACTTCATTAAAGAGCGTCGTAATATACTGTGCCCCCCCAGAGGTCGACAGAATCCGTTGAGTATCTGCCCGGGCCAAACAGGTGACCGCGCCAAGCGTACTCAGAAAGAGATATTTTTCCCACATCTCACTGGCTATATCCTGACTTTCTTGCAGGGTAAAGCCCACCCCGTCGAGTTCATTAGCGAGCGTCATCACTCCTTGCTGCTGCGCGGGGGACAAGGCACCAAAACTGATTCGGTGTAGCGGTGTTAACTGCTCAATCTCATTTTTGCTATTGAGCGTCGCATAGATCTGACATAAACCGCCGAGAACGCGATCACCATAATGGTGCTGCAAAGCGGTGATATGATCCATGCCATTAAGTAACGGCAGAATAAAGGTCTTGACGCCGACCGCAGGACGGATCTGTTCGATAACCTGTGTCAGATGAGGGTGTTTGACGGCGAGGATAATCAGTTGCCATGTATTATCCTTCAGTGTCTCTGCTGTGAGAGTAGGAGGCGTCAGGCGAAAGGAATCATTAAAGCCTTTGATCACCAATCCCTCTTCGGCCAGCTGTTGAGCGCGTCCTTCACGCACTAAGAATGCTACCTCGTGCCCGGCTTGCGCTAACCTTGCGCCAAAATATCCGCCTGTTGCGCCCGCGCCCACCACTAAAATTTTCATCGTGTTAATCCCGTTATCAGCATGACCGTTTAACGTTGAGCGAAAAAAAAGGCCTGAATCATCAGGCCCTTGCTCTATTTTGTTTCGTGCGCTTTGCTCTCGCCGAGCACTTTAAGTTTTTTCGACAGATCGCGTCGCTCTTTGGAAAGCTCGGCATTCTTGATGATGTACTCATCAACCCGATCTTCATAATCGCTGCGCATGCTGGCAATAATTTCTTGTATCGCTTCGACGCTCATTCCCGGTTTGATATATTCGCTAAGGTTGTCGAGCAGTAATACACGTTTCTGATTATCACGGACTTTTTTCTCATTATCCGTAATTTCACGCTGTAGCTTATTTTTACGACGAAACATTCTTACAAACTCAAGTACATCCTGGAATGACTGTTTTGCATTTTCCATGACAACACCTTTAGTTGAACCTGCTCTGCAGGGGATAGATTTTCGGATTCGACAGCCGTTTATCGCCGTAGCGCTAACCGTATCAGCTCTCGCATTCTTTCTAATTGTTTCGTTAATTCAAGACTTAGCCAGACATAGCCATACACCGGGGTTAACTCTGCCTTGGCATGTTCCGCTTGCGCGAGCAGTTCGGTCAGCTCACCGGTAATTTCGTCCATCGCTGCACTACTAGAAGCCAGCTGGTCACTTTCACTGACACCATTACGCAGCATCTCGGCTAACGCGTCCAGCATTTGCTCTGTCGTGGCCTGAGTACGACGTAGCGTCGGCGCATTCAGTAATAAAAGATGGCTCTCACGGGAAGACCACCATGCATTAATTTGCATCTCCATGGTGTTCACCATATTGCGCTGGATGGTCTGGATACCCTCAAACACCGACCGCGGAATCCGTGTTTCTTTACAAGCCGGCTCCAGGAGGCTTCGCATTTTAATCAGTGACGTCAAGAGCTTCTGCAACGGCTTATTGAGACGCGGTTTTTCCAGAAGATTAGACGATAAACCGGTGTGATAGATTTTACGACTATCCACCAATGCATCGGCCAACCGTAAGCGCCAGAAAACGTAAGCGCGCTGCGTAAAGATTCCCGTAAAAAAAATCGAGAGTAAGCAACCGAATACGACATCACCGCCGCGCCACAGCGCAGTGAGGAAATCGCCCGCAGGCGCGCCGACCACCACACCTAGGGTAATCCCTATCAATAGTGCCATATAGGGGCGTTTACCCAAGGTCAGATAACCGCAGAAGAACATAACAATGCCGCACCAGCCTAACATAAGAGGCAGCGAGATCATTTCAAGTTTAAGCGCGATCAGCCCGGATATTGATCCGATCACTGTACCAATAATCCGCTGAATCGCTCGCGGAAAGACATTGCCCCAAGTAGAAATAGGTCCAATCACGACCACCAAGGTAATTAAGGGCCAACTTCCTTCGGGAATATTCAGTATCCGGATGAGCATGAAGGAGGCTAAGAACGCGATGGCAATACGGACACCATGCACCCAACGATAATGTCGATAGAGCCAATATTCGAGTTTTGAGAGGGGTTTATCGGTTTTCACAGCTCGCGCTAAGTGTTAGAAGATAATGGTAGGCAGTGTACCCTGACTTCTCGCATTTTTTAACCATAAAAGTAAAAAAGCCTCGCGAACGAGGCTATTAGCGCTAGAATTTCCGTTTGATGTAATCAATAGCACGAGTGAAGATCCCCGCTTCGGCCACAGGTTGTAGCGCAACCAATGGGTAGCTGGCGAGTTCATGATCTTTATCCATAACCTTGATTTGACCAATCGGCTGATTGGCCGCAAGCGGCGCTTCGAGCTCTTTTTTGTCAATGATATATTTCGCTTTGACGTTATTGATCTCATTTTTAGGTAGCGAGAGATAAAGGTCTTTATCACTCCCTACTGCAACAGTATGAGGATTGCCGTACCACACATTTTCGTTACCAATCGCTCGGCCTGCGTGGAACAACTGCACGGTGTCAAAATTATTCTGTCCCCAAACTAATAGTTTACGTGCCTGCTCTTCACGTCCCTTCGAGCTTTTACCGCCCATAATGACTGCTATCAGACGATGATTACCGACCACGTTTGAGGCAATAATATTAAAGCCTGCCGTTTCAGTATGACCCGTTTTTAGCCCATCGACATGCAAGCTATTATCCCACAACAAACCGTTACGGTTATTTTGTGTGATACCGTTCCATGTTAATGTTTTCTCGCTATACATCTGATAAAAATCAGGCTCACCATCGATGATGGCTTTAGAGAGAATAGCTAAATCACGTGCAGTGGAGTGCTGTCCCGGCGCATCTAAGCCATGTACGGTTTCGAAATGCGTATTGTTTAAACCTAGCTTCGCGACATATTGGTTCATTAAGCCAACAAAGTTTTCTTGGCTACCTGCGACATAATCAGCCAAGGCCACACAGGCATCGTTACCCGAATCAATGATCACCCCCCGGCTGAGATCCCGAACGGTTAAAACATCACCCGGTTTTAGAAACATCAGCGATGAACCTTTAAACACTGGATTACCGGCGCCCCAAGCGTCTTGGCCTACGGTCACTTTATCATCACGGGTGATACGTTTTTGGTCGATTGCGCGATCCACCACATACCCCGTCATCAGTTTTGTCAGGCTAGCCGGATTGCGTTGCTCATCGGGATTACCCGCGGTGAGAATTTGCCCAGTTTTAGCATCCATCAGAACCCATGAGGCAGCATCGATAGAAGGCGGCGCTAACGAGAAAGGTAATGCATCATCTTGCGCAAATGCATGCGCAGCATAGAAAACTAAAGAAGTAACAACTAACGTGGCGCGCCTTTTCAAAATAATCCTCGGATATCTTAACTGTACGAATAGTTGGCCTTTTTACGGTATTTTTAACCATCTATCACCTGTTAATTGTGAGAATTTGTGAATAATTCCTAGGTTGAGTAGATTTCAACCACAACGCTTACTTTTCTCACCACTCCGCTCATTATCATGTCTATTCTGGATACAGTCGTCCCTCTCCCTCCATTCACACAATAGACTGCTACCACAAGCAGCACATAAAATGGATATCCACGCCTCGACTGATTGACATCACCCTTAGGCTAGTCTCAGTACGATAAATAGGATTAATGCACTTTCTTGTTTGTGATGTTCACCCTACACTTACCGAACAACAAGAAGGGTTTTAAATGAGTAACGTACTATTATTAGTCTTTGGAATTATCCTAGGGATTATCGCAATTTGGTTGGGGATTTCGTATTTTACAGAAGTCCTTACCCGTAAAAAGACATTTAAAAAATAACCAAGGCCGAGTTTCGGCCTTTTTTTATACCTTATGTGATAATTAGCTTTACGAAGTAAATATTGATTATTTAATGATCAATAAAATACGAATTTACTCTAAATCACTGATAGAGTTGATATAGCGGTTTAATTCAACTAGTCTGTTTGACGGTTTATGAATGGAAATTATTTTCTCTTAAGGCTTCATTGGTAAAAATACACTCTAAATATTATTTATTTTTTTCAAGCAATGAGTTAGTTTAAATTTTCTACGCTATAATATACTCATTTCACGTAACTATTCGACGAGTGGATGCAGCGTTCAGATCACGAAAATTGACCGACGTTTATCGATAATTATTGTTTTTTTATTTACCCGCTAACGGATTTATATAGAGGGCATGTGAGCTATGAGTTTTTTCCATCTAAAAAATACTATTGAACGCAATAAATACCTCGCAGCAAAAAATCTCAAAGAGCTTAACCTGCATGAATTGGCTTATATTCATCTTAACACCCAGAGTCCTTCAATTAAACTTCAAGACTGTTCAGTCAACTCAAGGCTTTATGGACTCCACGAGATCCTCTTGGTTACCTCACCTTCTAAAGATAAAAACTTTATCATGTTGATCACGGTGATATCGCTAATTAACGAACTCTGCAGTATCTATACCCTCAGAGCATCCCGTTCGACTAACATTTTCGTCAACTTCCTTCTTAATTTTACGTCGCTGACACCGACCCAAGCCAAATTACTCTACACCTTAACGAAGTGCTTACAAAAAGACGGTGGTCTTGCGAACTGTGATGTCGCAAATGATATGACCTTAGCCGTATTTAAATACAGTAACAGCCAAAATGAAGCCATCACTCCTCCTACTCTAGCTTGGGATGGCTGTTACCCAATCAAAACGGATAATGTTTATACCCTGATTAATGTACTCGAACTTCAAAAACTTGCCGTCAATATTCTCGATCGGATTTTTCAAGGGCTTTTAAAAAGAAAAATACAGGTCATCGATATCCCCGTTGAAGATTTCTTTTATAAATACCTCGATAAATTATAGGCCCCAGTAACCTTTTAAGATGCAATAAATACCTTATCGCCCTCTTTACAAAGCCAATGGATTACATAATACCACTCTACACGACACTCAAGGGTCTCAGGATTTACTTCCCCTCTTCTTCCTTCAATGAATTCAAAAAATATGATGTTGTTGAGAAGGGTATCGCGGTAAGAAGCTAATCTTTTGGTACCACTTTCAAGAGGAGGGTGTTGCAGTCCTTTAAAAAAGAATAACGTTCAACTGGATAAGCATTATATTACTTCGCAAAAGGTGAACATCATGCTGCTGATGAGTAATGGCCGGTATAAAGCGCAGCGAGAAGTCTCATATGGGATATTTTAGCAATCACCTCCTTCAACCTATTGATAATAATGATTTTATCGTTACTGTTTTTCGTTCGTACAAATCATACACTTTTTACCATGGCTTTTGGCGTAGCTTATATCACCGACCACTACACTTGAGTTTTCACCTTTGATACTGCTTAATCATCTTATTGTTGTCACATCACCGATTTATCTTCACCACAAGTTATTAAAGCAACCTAAACAGAAGCTAAATGGGTAATAGTAGTCATTTTTCTATAATTTTTTCATAGAGTTTTTTCAGATAAACGTTATTTTTTAGTGACCTTTGATTAACATTTGATGGTTTTTATTTTACATTTAAAAGATAATGCTTTCTAAACTGTGATTCTCTATAAAAATTAAATTAATTAAATTAATTAAATATCTACTAACGATAGAGGAAGGAAGATACCGGCTACAGTTTGAGTAAATACTTTTATTGAACTCATATGCCCGGTAAAATTGGAGAGCTACTAACGAGATGGGGGTTAAGTCTCTGGCTGTAAACTCGTTGAAAAGATCATGGAGAATAAAGTGGTTCTTACAGCACTTCCATAACGCTAGACGGTGCAGTAAAAATTCATTTAGCTAGGCTAGTATTCAACTGAGCTTGCTTAATTAACTCCATTATTACTGGAAATGATTCTTTAACGATAATTTTGTCTCGCGCATTACTGATGGTAAGAATTGATTTAGTACCATGACTGGCTGCTGAAATAATTTGATTAATAGAAATACTGAGTTTTTCCCCGGGAGTTGTAACGAGGATCACGGTTGTTATTATTCTATTAAAATAGAGACTGCATCATTGCACTTTGTGTTAGGTAAAGACAATGATCTCTT
The DNA here is from genome assembly GCF_022602565.1 of Rosenbergiella metrosideri. GTDB lineage: Bacteria > Pseudomonadota > Gammaproteobacteria > Enterobacterales > Enterobacteriaceae > Rosenbergiella > Rosenbergiella metrosideri. The sequence goes on along the minus strand of NZ_JALBCV010000008.1, from coordinate 66,084 downwards.
CAATTACCTTACATTCTACGTCTAAGGCCTTTTTTAATAGAGGTAGGAAGATAGCAGGAAATCCCTCTTTTATGCAAAAAAGAAATAATAAACTAATTTTATTGGCAAGATACTTATTATAGATCCAGAGATGACTCGGTAATCTTAATTTTTTAGATCATTATGACAGATCACCGTTAACGATAAATTTAAACAGAAAACTAGTTGGCGGCTACCGGCGCAGGCCACAGACTTGCTGCAAAGTTAACAAGTCACCTCTCAATACAGTAAACGAAATATCAACTTCTCTTAAAAAGGTTATTATCCAACCAACCCCCATCACTAGAACCACTCGAAATTGGTTTTTTACCACCAATCGCCACTTATCAAAGTTAATAACGGGGAATCTATTAAATATTAACCGAACTCACTTGACGGCAGTACTGAAACACGTAATTCTTGCTGTTGTCGCCGCAAGAACACACTATTGAATCGCTACGTGTAATGTAGACATCTCTGAACCGTTTGTAATATTGATTTTCATATTCTGTTGGTGATATCTGATCAATCGAACCTTGCCAACACTTTTACTGTTGCCAATAATTTGATGTAATAAAAATAATTGCTACGGGCTTCTTCCCGCACCCTACAGAGCTGTTTCTTTATCCTCTCGCGTTTAAACAACCAGAAAAGCCTCCAACAACTCTATTATCATGGTAGTTATCGCGACACACATAACTGTCTCCAGTCCGTGTGATTCTAAGTGTAAGAGCCTCTAGGAAGAACATCCAGCACCCGGCAGAGCAGGCGAACAGGCCAGCAATAGCTGTAGTCATACATGAAGGCATACCTCAGTCGGATAGCTTTACAATTTGCAGCAGATAATCATGATATTAAAACTCGGAGTTTGATTACCGATACCCAAAATTCATTGGAGAAATTTTTACAACAGTTTTACGACTTGGGAAGAAAGGTTCGCCAAAAGGTAAGGACTTGACTCTCGCTAATCAGCGAGTTGCCTCATTTGTAAAAAACGATGTGTTCAACCCTAACACGCAGAAGAGCAATTACATCCATCGCAGCTATGACGCCAGCAATCCCGAATCTCAGGCTAAGCTGTTACTTGATTCAGCGATTAAAACATACTGAGACGGTTATAACGGCACGATGCGAAAATTAAGTTATCCATACCCTTCTCCTACTGACATAAGACATCCGCTCCAACCACTGGTTAAAAAAGTAGTTTCCGAGTAGCAATGGTGATGTTCCTGTAATGAGAATGAAGTCTCGAATAACACGCATACAGCCTAATTAGACCATTATATGATAAATAATAAATGAGCCTTTTTATACTGATGGCGCTAGCAAGGCATCAGAACTCTAGGCAAATAGGGTAAGTATATAATTGATTTTCAATCGATGATTAAAAAAGGCATTGGTTACCCACAAATTGATAATTTATTTGCCCGTTACAGATTCAATGTCATCGGTAAAGGGAGTTTATGCGAACCCTTACCGAAATGAGAGAGAATCGAGTAGTGCTGTGGGAGGAAAAGGTTCTCTCTCTGGGTTAATGTTTTTTTCGAGTAATGGCTCAACCTGTGGGAAAATTGGTCGGCGAATGGTATCACCCATTCTGCTGCCGAAACCGTCCACACTCCATCCTCCAGGTTAAAATCACCTTTAACAGCCAATGGCAACTCGGCTATTCTCGCGCCTGATAAGATGAGTATTTGATGAAGAAACTTGTAGGACGTAGCAGCCCTGCTTCTTTCAATTCCAATCCACACTTTTGCTAACTCAGTATGAGTAAGAACTCGGTCGCCCACTGCCTTGTGGATAGGGTATCTGGTCAAGTTAACTGTAAAGAAATTGGCCATCCATTATTTTACTAACAGTAGACTGTTCTAATTGCTGAGTCTTAGGGCGAAGTGACATCGTAATATCGTTATCATGCCAGTACCCAGGTAATTTTTTAATGCGACTGACCTAGCCTCTTCTTTATGAAGTGATGTTTTAGGGAATACTCCAGCGAAGTAAAGCCCCCTGAACTCTGTTACTATGATTCGCGCTGGTCAAAGTGGTATTAAAAGGCAGCGACCCTTAGCAGTACGTCGAGCCGAACCTTTACGCCGATAACGGTATTGAAAGGTAATAACTCCTTAGAAAGAAACTCGTGCACCGAGAGCCTCGACAGTAGTGAATTCTGTCGGACCGGTATAACGTTTGCCAAGACGTTTTCTAAGTTTAACGTCGCTGATTACTATTTTTATATCATGTACGCACTAAAATAAAATTATGTATCAAATGCGTACGCAACATGGCCTGTACAAACCTAGATTACAGTGTACAAACAACCACAATAGTGTAAGCAAGACTACAAATATGTACGTTAAGCCCCTGATTTAACTGTACAATAAACTACAAATAGTGACGATAATGTATGAAAAACAACGATACAGTACAGCCTACCTTCCTCTTCCATGATTATGAAACCTTTGGTAAACATCCTGCCTTAGATAGACCCGCACAGTTTGCTGGCGTGCGTACAGATAGTGCTTTTACCGTGATCGGCGAGCCAGAAGTTTTTTATTGTAAGTTGGCGGATGATTATCTGCCCCAACCAGAGGCGGTATTGATTACGCATATCACGCCACAAGAAGCGCAACAAAAGGGCATGACAGAGGCGGCATTTACCCAACGTATCCATCATCTGTTCAGCGAGCCACACACCTGTATCGTCGGCTACAACAACATACGTTTCGATGATGAGGTCACCCGTCATCTTTTTTACCGTAACTTTCACGATCCCTATGGTTGGAGCTGGCAAGAGGGGAATTCGCGCTGGGACCTCTTGGATGTGATGCGGGCGTGTTATGCATTGCGTCCTGAGGGGATTGTATGGCCGGAAAACGAGCAAGGACTTCCTAGTTTCAAGCTTGAGCATCTCACCAAAGCGAATGGTATTACCCATACCCAGGCGCATGACGCGATGTCAGATGTCTATGCCACGATTGCCATGGCACAACTGGTGAAAGAAAAACAGCCAAAGTTATTCGATTTTCTGTTTACCCATCGTAATAAACATCGTCTGACCAGCTTAATCGATATTCCGCAAATGAAGCCTTTGGTACACGTGTCCGGGATGTTTGGTGCAGCCCGCGGCAATACCAGTTGGATTGTGCCCCTCGCTTGGCACCCAGAGAACAAGAATGCAGTGATTACCGTTGACTTAGCCGGTGAGGTTGCACCGCTTATTGCCCTGAGCAGCGATGTCTTACGGGAAAAGCTCTATCAGACTAAAGAAGAACGCGGCAGCGATACGCCTATTCCGTTAAAGCTAGTGCATATCAATAAATGCCCGGTCTTAGCCCCTGCCAGTGTACTACGGCCCGAAGATGCTGAGCGTTTAGGGATTGATCGTCAAACTTGCTTAGATAATCTTGCACTATTGCGCCAACATCCAGAGATCCGTGAAAAAGTGGTCGCCTTATTCGCAGATAAAGCCCCTTTTCCGGCAAACCAAGATGTCGATAATCAACTTTATGATGGCTTTTTCTCTGCAGCGGACAAACAGACGATGGACGTTATTCGTCAGAGCCATCCTCAGCATTTACCAGCGATGGATTTACGCTGGAGCGATAAACGTATCGACGAGCTTCTGTTTCGTTTTCGTGCAAGGAATTACCCTGGCACATTAGATGAAATGGAACAGCAACGCTGGATGGAACACCGACGCTCAGTGCTGACGCCGGAAAAGGTCAATGACTATTTCGAACAACTGACAGTGTTACTGCAAGAACACCAAGAGTCCCCAGATAAAGTCGCCTTATTACAGGCCTTGGCCCGTTATGCCCAAGAGTTATTGAGTTAAAAAAAAAAGCCTGCTAAGCAGGCTTTTTCAATCAAAGAGGCGAAATTACTTATTTGGAATCTCTGAAACCACTTTAACTTCGCTCTTATTAATTTGTTGTTTCACACCGTTTGCATCGGTGTAGCCCACTAGGCCGGCATCCGTTTCTTTTGGCTTACCGTCGCTGACTATCGTGCGCCCATCAACAGTATGGATTGCGTAGCTGGTACGTGTACAACCCGATAATGCACAAACAGCAATCATTGCTACAGCAGGGATAATCAACTTCTTCATATGACACTCCTTGAGATATGTAATTTATCGCTTCGTCTTAAGTATAGACCCTATTTTGAATTTTGCAGGAGACAAAAAAAAACCGACCTCAAGAGGTCGGTTTTACCTAAGTACTAAGGCTTAACGTTCTTCGTCATACTGCGGAACAGGTAGACGGAAGCCTTTGGTCACAATCGCCAGATAGATAATACCGATTGCTGCCCAGATTAAGCCCAGTTCCATCGAGCTTTTCTCTAAGTTAACCCACAGCGCACCGACCGTTATTGCCCCACATAAGGGTAGGATCAGGAAGCGGATATTATCCTTCAAGGTGCGACGCAGTTTCTCACGGATCCAGTATTGCGAAATTACTGATAAGTTAACGAAGGTGAACGCAACCAATGCACCGAAGTTAATCAACGCAGTGGCCGTTACTAAGTCAAAATTAATCGCTAACAGAGCAATAGCGCCAACTAATAAGACGTTGAACACCGGAGTATGGAATTTCGGGCTAATGTAGCCAAAGAAGCGTTTAGGGAAAACACCGTCGCGTCCCATCACATACATCAGTCGTGAAACCCCTGCATGCGCCGCCATACCTGACGCAAGAACCGTCACACAAGAGAAAATCAGGATACCGAATTGGAAGGTTTTCCCTGCCACATACAGCATGATTTCCGGTTGTGAAGAGTCAGGATCTTTAAAGTGGCTGACATCAGGGAAATAGAGTTGTAAGAAGTAAGAGACCGCAATAAAGAGTAATCCACCAACCAGCGCGGTAAGGAAAATCGCTCTAGGAATTACACGCTTAGCATCTTTCGTCTCTTCGGATAATGAACTGATGCCATCAAAGCCTAAGAAGGAGAAACAGAGTATCGTCGCACCGGTTATCATCGGCACCACCTGCGAATTCTCGGTCCAGAATGGCTTACTGCTAACTAATGTCCCCTCGCCTGTGCCATGCGCGACGCCATATATAACCATACCAACTACCACTAACATCACCAAGATCTGTAACACAACAATCAGACCGTTAAAGTTAGCGACCGTACGAATACCTTTAAGGTTAGTCAGGGTCATAAAGCCTACTAATAGCACGACGAAAATCCACGAAGGGATCCCCGGGATCAGCGACTCAAAATAGCTTTTAGCCAGCAAAATATTGATCATCGGCATAAACAGATAATCAAGCAGCGACGACCAGCCGACCATGAAACCAACATGAGGGCAAATCGATTTCTGCGCATAAGTATATGCAGAACCCGCTGAAGGGAACCGATGAACCAGTTTTCCATAACTCAGCGCAGTGAACAGAATCGCAATCAGGGCGAAGGCATAAGCCGTAGCAACGTGCCCACCCGTTAAATTCGTAACAATACCGAACGTATCAAACAAGGTCATTGGCTGCATATAGGCTAAGCCAATCATAACGACCGGAAAGAGCGTCAGTGTTTTCTTTAAGCTGGCACGAGATTGTGCTGGAGATGCATTAGTCTGCATGGTGTTGCCCCCCTATAGCCGCAATCGACATGGACTGCACCACAGGGAAACTCCGCGAAGGGAGAGAAGGAATGACATTGATAGGCTGTGAAGTAGCCTTAGCGCCGTAGTCATCGCGAAAGCGAGCAGCTGCTGCTACTTGCATAATAGTTGATGGCCCCATTACTTTTCCTCTAAACATACGCTCAAGCGTGAAAGGGTGACTAAGCCGACGTAGGCCGACCAATTGAACACTACTAGTAAGTTTTACTGCAAAAAAATAACCGACGCACGGTTAATTAAAACAGTTTACGTCGGTTATCGCGAATTTTGCAGGCCGCGCATTGTGCCTAAATCCAGCTTTTAAAACAAGCCTTTCAGAGTAAAACCTCAGAATTTTCTTTATCGGCTTTAGACCATTTAACCAAGTGGCATTGTGAAGGGATCGCTATAACGGTAGTGGAACCCTAAGCTGCGGCAAATGGCTTCGCCGTTCACCCACTTTCCAGCAGGCGCTTGAGGTTCGATCGCCTCAAAGGTTGGCGGCTCAGCTCCCAACTGCTTAGCGACAAAGGGGTAGAACTCATCACGTCTTGGGTGCTGGTGTGCTGAGAGATTGAAGGTTGTGCCTGACTGCGGCGAGGCGAGAAGCAGTATTATCGCCTCGATCACATCGTCAAGATGGACGAGGTTAACGGGATGATTCCCTTGCGTTAACTGTTTTTTACCCGCTAAAAAACGACCTGGGTGACGGTCCGGACCCACTAAACCGGATAGCCGCAGAATGTCCACCTCAATACCCGGTAACTGGTGCAGCCATTGCTCTAGCGCGACCAGGCGTTTCCCTGCGGGGGTGACTGGCAGGAGTGGACTGGCTTCAACTATCTCACCTTGCTGATCGCCATAGACTGAAGTCGAACTGGTAAAGACCACCCGCTTCACACCATTTGCTATAGCGCTATCGACGAGGTTTTGGACAGCATTCACATAGTGTTCACCCCCATCACCGCTGCGTGATGCGGGTAAAGTAATAATAAGCGTATCGACCGACATCAATTGTTCTAGCTCTTCGAAATCACACTCAATATCGGGCGTGGTGATCAATTTCACCGCAGAAATTCCGCAGCGTCGGGCGGCAAGAACACCATCTTCAGACGTTTTCGACCCTTGCACATCGTAGCCACGCTGGCTGAGCGCCAAGGCCAAAGGCATCCCTAACCACCCTAATCCAATAATCGCTATTTTTTTCATACCGGTCTCACCGTCAAAAGTCATGGTTCAAGGTTACCGCGACTCTCCTCCACCCACCAGTAAAGTTATCTGAGTTTGGTGTAAAAAAATTCACCTTATGGACGAAAAAACGGTTGCCAAGGTCAATCAACTCGGCTAGGTTAAATGACATCACTTTTTTCCAATCTTTGGATAAGAAAATTATGAATTTTGTTCAAACTCGCCATCATCACCATCATCATCCTGACTAGTCTTTCAGGCGATGGCGGCTGGAAGACGATTAGGTCTTCCTCTGGTTTGAACGTATAAAGCCCTCGGAAGATCACTCTTCCGAGGGCTTTTTTAATGCCCATAATAAATACAACACAATGACAGACAGAAAAGTAAATCAAGAGGATTGGTGTAATGTTGGATAACACGCGTTTACGAATTGCAATGCAGAAATCAGGCCGTTTGAGTGATGAATCTCGCGAACTGCTCACCCGCTGTGGAATAAAAATCAATTTACAACAACAGCGTCTGATCGCTTTCGCCGAGAATATGCCTATCGATATTCTACGTGTCCGTGATGACGATATTCCAGGACTCGTCATGGATGGTGTGGTTGATTTAGGCATTATCGGTGAGAACGTACTGGAGGAAGAAGTGTTGACCCGTCGCGCGCAAGGGGAAGATCCTCAACTCTCGATTTTACGTCGTTTAGATTTTGGCGGTTGCCGCCTTTCTCTTGCCATGCCTGCCGACAGTGTCTACACCGGCCCTGAGTGCTTGGACACCAAACGCATTGCCACCTCTTATCCACACTTATTAAAGAAGTATTTTGACTCGAAAGGCCTGACCTTCAAATCTTGTTTACTTAACGGTTCAGTCGAAGTCGCGCCACGTGCGGGGCTGAGCGATGCTATCTGTGACTTGGTCTCAACCGGTGCGACCCTTGAGGCCAATGGACTCCGTGAAGTCGATGTTATTTATCGTTCTAAAGCCGTACTGATCCAACGCGCCGGCGAACTCTCTGGAGATAAACAAGCCCTGGTCGACCGACTGATGACCCGTATTCAAGGCGTTATTCAGGCACGCGAGTCGAAGTACATTATGATGCATGCGCCAAGTGAGAAACTTGAGCAAATCATCGATCTGTTACCCGGTGCTGAGCGTCCGACCGTTCTGCCATTGGCTGGTGACCAATCGCGTCTTGCCCTGCACATGGTGAGCAGTGAAACGTTATTCTGGGAAACAATGGAAAAACTGAAGGCACTCGGCGCGAGCTCCATATTAGTCCTCCCCATTGAGAAAATGATGGAGTAACCGATGAGTATGCTTAATCCTATCGTTACTTGGGCGACCCTATCGCCCGCCGAGCAGCAAAAAATGTTACAGCGCCCTGCGGTGGCGGCGGCACATAACATTCGTCAAACCGTCGAACAGATCTTGACGCAAGTCAGTGAAGAAGGTGACGCAGCATTGCGTCGCTTCAGCCAACAGTTTGATCGCTGTGAAATAGAACAATTTGCGGTCACGCCTACGCAAGTCGAACAGGCCTGCGAGCGTGTGAGTCCTGCGCTTAAGCAAGCCATGGCGGTGGCGCGTGAGAATATCGAGACCTTTCACCAAGCACAGCAATTGGTGGGGGTCGATATCGAAACGCAACCGGGTATCCGTTGCCAACAAGTGACACGTCCTATCCAAGCCGTAGGTCTTTATATCCCAGGGGGCAGCGCACCACTGTTTTCCACCGTATTAATGTTGGCGACACCCGCGAAGATTGCCGGTTGTGCTCGGCGGGTGCTCTGTTCGCCGCCGCCAATTGCCGATGAGATCCTCTATGCCGCTAAACTCTGTGGTATCGAAGAAATCTATCAGATTGGTGGGGCTCAGGCGATTGCTGCGATGGCCTTTGGTACCGAGACACTGGCCTGCGTTGATAAGATTTTTGGGCCGGGTAATGCTTGGGTGACCGAGGCAAAACGCCAAGTAAGCCAACACCTATCCGGTGCAGCAATCGATATGCCCGCAGGCCCGTCAGAAGTGTTAGTTATCGCCGACAGTGGTGCGACACCGGCTTTCGTGGCGGCTGATCTTCTTTCACAAGCAGAACATGGCCCCGACTCTCAAGTTATTTTACTGACGCCTGATCAACAGATTGCGCAACAGGTGGTCGCAGAAGTTGAGCAACAATTAGCGCAACTGCCACGCTCGGAGACCGCCGCGCAAGCGTTAGCCTCCAGCCAGATCATCGTTACCCGTGATTTAGCGGAATGTATCGCTATCTCTAATCAATATGGTCCTGAACACCTTATTTTACAGGTTAGATCGCCGCGTGACTGGGTCGACAGTATTAGTAGTGCGGGGTCGGTATTCCTCGGTGATTGGTCACCGGAGTCTGCGGGCGACTATGCCTCAGGCACTAACCATGTGTTGCCGACCTATGGCTATACCGCGACCTATTCCAGCTTAGGGCTGGCCGATTTCCAAAAACGGATGACGCTTCAAGAATTAACCCCGCAAGGGTTTCTTTCCCTTGCCGAGACAATCGAAATATTGGCCGCGGCAGAACGTTTAGATGCGCACAAGAATGCGGTGACGCTTCGCGTTAAGGCGCTTAAGGAGTCTTCATGAGTGACCAACTTAGTCAGCTTGTCCGCAAAAATGTAATAGACTTGACGCCTTATCAATCTGCGCGTCGCTTAGGAGGCTGTGGTGACGTTTGGCTGAACGCTAATGAATACCCAACGCCGGTCAGTTTTGCGCTGACGCAACAAACCTTAAATCGTTACCCTGAATGCCAACCTCGCGAGGTTGTCAGCCGCTATGCCAAGTACGCAGGACTGAGTTCGGACAATGTACTGGTAAGCCGGGGGGCCGATGAAGCCATCGAACTGCTGATCCGCGCCTACTGTGAACCCGGGCAAGATACCGTTCTCTATTGCCCACCGACCTACGGGATGTATAGCGTTAGTGCCGAAACCTATGGCGTACAGGCTAAGACACAGCGGCTTACTGAGGCATGGCAACTCGATGTCCCCGCCGTCTTACAGCAATTGGACTCGGTGAAGATTGTCTATATCTGTAGCCCCAACAATCCCACCGGTAACTTACTCAATGCAGAGGATATTCGCCAAGTCTTGACGGCGACCGCTGGAAAGGCGTTAGTGGTGGTCGATGAGGCCTATATTGAGTTCTGCCCGCAAGCCTCTGTCGTCAGTTGGATGCAGCAATTCCCACACTTAGTGGTGCTACGCACCTTATCTAAGGCCTTTGCCTTAGCAGGCTTGCGTTGTGGTTTTACCTTGGCACAATCCGAGGTGATTCAAACCTTGTTGAAGGTGATTGCCCCCTATCCTCTTTCAACACCGGTTGCCGATATCGCCAGTCAAGCCTTGAGTGATGAGGGGCTGACCGCAATGCGCGATCGTGTCGCGGAACTTAATACGATACGCGATAACTTTATCCCTCGTCTTGCTGAATTACCTTGCGTCGAGCAAGCTTTCCTTAGCGATACTAACTATTTCCTGATTCGCTTCCACGATTCCCCGGCCGTTTTTAAAGGGTTATGGGATCAAGGCATTATCCTACGAGACCAAAATAAAAACCTACTTCTCGGTGGATGTCTGCGGGTATCCATTGGTACTGAAGCTGAAATGGAATCACTTTATCAAGCCTTAACACAATTTGGTCCGAAGGGAGCACGCTCATGACCACTAAAACCCTATTTATTGACCGTGATGGGACACTGATCAGCGAACCGCCTCTCGATTTTCAAGTTGACCGTCTTGATAAGTTAGCCTTCGAATCAGGGGTGATCCCTGCGCTGCTTGACTTACAAAAGGCGGGCTATGAGTTAGTGATGATCACTAACCAAGACGGATTGGGCACAGACAGTTTTCCCCAAGCGGATTTCGATCCGCCGCATAACTTGATGATGCAGATATTTGCCTCACAAGGGATTCAATTTTCGCAGGTGCTAATTTGCCCTCACCTACCGGCTGATAACTGTGCATGTCGTAAACCGAAAACGCAACTGGTCGAAAAATGGCTGCAAGAAGGTCAGCTCGATAAAGCACAGAGTTACGTAATTGGTGACCGAGCGACCGATATTACCTTAGCCGAAAATATGGGCATTGAAGGGATCCGCTACGGCGCAGACGGGGAGACTTGGCCAACCATTGCCAAACGTCTATGCCGTAAAGACCGTTATGCCAAAGTGGTGCGTAATACGCACGAGACGCAAATTACGGTAGAAGTGTGGTTAGACCGTGAAGGCGAAAACAAAATTTCAACCGGGATTGGTTTCTTCGACCATATGCTCGATCAAATCGCCACCCACGGCGGCCTTCGCTTAGCTATCCAAGCGAAAGGCGATCTGCATATCGATGACCACCACACGGTTGAGGATACAGGATTAGCCTTGGGCGAAGCACTGCTTAAAGCCTTGGGCGATAAGCGCGGGATTGGACGCTTCGGTTTTACCTTACCGATGGACGAATGCCTTGCACGCTGCGCGCTGGATATTTCAGGCCGACCGTGGCTGGAGTATAAGGCTGAGTTCACTCACCAGCATGTCGGTGACCTTAGCACCGAGATGATCGAGCACTTTTTCCGCTCACTCTCCTATACCATGGCTGCGACCTTACATTTAAAGACTAAAGGTAAAAACGACCACCACCGAGTAGAAAGCCTGTTTAAAGCCTTTGGTCGTACGTTGCGTCAAGCGATACGCGTTGAAGGCAACACCTTGCCAAGCTCAAAAGGGGTGCTGTAATGGACGTTGTTATCCTTGATACAGGCTGTGCCAATTTGTCGTCAGTCAAATGGGCCGTACAGCGTTTAGGCTATCAGCCGACCGTCAGTCGGGACAAACACTTGGTACTGTCGGCAGATAAACTGTTACTCCCCGGTGTCGGCACTGCCAGTGCGGCGATGCGACAGCTTGAAGAGCGTGATTTGATCGCGCTGATCACTCGCTGTACGCAGCCCGTCTTGGGTATTTGCTTAGGCATGCAAATTCTCGGCAGTCACAGTAAAGAGCGCGGCGAGATTAAAACCTTAGGATTAATTCCGGAAGAGGTGCGCGCCCTAGAGACCGGAGAACTGCCAACCCCGCATATGGGCTGGAACCAAGTTACGGCGCAAGCGGGCAATCCACTCTTTCGCGATATCGATAAAGACGCCTATTTCTACTTTGTGCACAGCTACGCGATGCCGGTTAACGAATTCACCATCGCCCAGTGCCAATATGGCGAGGCGTTCTCCGCCGCGGTTCAACGCGATAATTTTTATGGCGTTCAGTTCCATCCCGAGCGCTCTGGTGCTGCCGGCGCACAGCTGCTGAAAAACTTTTTGGAGATGTCATGATTATCCCAGCGTTAGACCTCATCGAAGGCGCAGTCGTCCGTTTACATCAGGGCGATTATGGACAGCAGCGAGATTATGGCCGTGAGCCCCTTCCGCGTCTGCAATCTTATCAGCAACAAGGCGCGGAAGTGCTGCACCTTGTCGATTTGACCGGTGCAAAAGATCCGGCCGCGCGACAGATAAATCTATTATCCGAACTGCTGGCAGGCGTCTCGGTGCCTGTCCAAGTCGGTGGCGGCATTCGTCAACGTGACGACGTTGTGGCGTTACTACAAGCCGGTGCAAGTCGCGTCGTAGTCGGTTCGACCGCGATTCGTCAGCCTGAAATGGTTAAGGCTTGGTTCGAGGAATTTGGGCCAGAGGCTATCGTACTTGCCTTGGATATTCGCATCGATGATCATCAGCGTAAAGAAGTGGCCATTAGCGGCTGGCAAGAAGCGTCTGGCGTGACATTAGAGCAGGTGATTGCCGATTACGAGCCCTATGGCCTGCGTCACGTACTCTGTACCGATATTTCGCGCGATGGCACCCTCGCTGGCTCGAATGTCGAACTTTACCAAGAAATTACCGCGACCTGGCCAGCGATCGCCTTCCAGTCTTCAGGCGGTATCGGTTCGCTGGAAGATATAGCGGCACTGCGGACCAGCGGTGTGCAAGGTGTTATTGTGGGTCGCGCATTGTTAGAAGATAAATTTACTGTCTCGGAGGCAATTTCATGCTGGCAAAACGGATAATTCCCTGCCTTGATGTGCGCGATGGCCAAGTGGTGAAAGGGGTACAGTTCCGTGACCATGAAGTGATCGGTGACATTGTGCCACTTGCGGCACGTTATGCGGCAGAAGGCGCAGATGAGCTGGTTTTTTATGATATTACCGCCTCCTCCGCGGGCCGTATCGTGGATAAAAGCTGGGTCGCGCGGGTGGCTGAAGTAATCGATATTCCTTTCTGTGTGGCCGGCGGTATTAAATCGGTAGAAGAAGCAGGCGAAATCCTCTCTTTCGGGGCAGATAAAATTTCGATTAACTCCCCTGCTCTCGCGGATCCTGAGTTGATTACTCGACTCGCTGACCGCTTCGGTGTGCAGTGCGTGGTTGTAGGTATTGATACGTGGTTTGACGAGACATCAGGCACTTATCAAGTTAAGCAATTTACAGGGGATGAGGCTCGGACTCGTAATACCTCGTGGCAAACTGCGGAATGGGTCAAAGAGGTACAACAGCGCGGTGCCGGCGAAATTGTGTTGAATATGATGAACCAAGACGGTGTACGCCAAGGCTACGACTTGACCCAATTGGCTCAAATTCGCCAAATCTGTCACGTGCCGCTAATTGCCTCGGGAGGTGCCGGAACCGAACAGCACTTTCTTGATGCCTTCACCCAAGCGAATGTCGATGGTGCCCTAGCGGCTTCAGTATTCCATAAGCAACTCATTAATATTGGTAAACTTAAGCAGTTCCTAAAAGATAATCAGATAGAGGTTCGTCTATGTTAACGCCTGAAGCAATCGCCGCCCTCGATTGGCAAAAAACCGATAACCTGATCCCAGCAATTATTCAACATGCGGTGTCCGGGGAAGTTTTGATGCTCGGTTATATGAATCAAGAGGCTCTCGCCGCGACCCAGCAAAGCGGCAACGTGACGTTCTGGTCGCGCAGTAAGCAGCGTCTATGGACCAAGGGCGAATCCTCTGGACACTTTCTTACGGTAAAGCAGATCACGGCTGACTGCGATCGCGATAGTTTATTAGTTTTAGCCTTACCTCATGGCCCAACCTGTCACACCGGCACGTCGAGTTGTTTCTCTCCTGCTGCCACCGATTGGCACTTCTTATGGCAACTGGAACAACTGCTATCCAGTCGTAAATCGGCTGATCCGAGTAGTTCTTACACCGCCAGCTTATATGCCAGCGGCACTAAGCGTATTGCCCAGAAGGTTGGCGAAGAAGGGGTTGAGACTGCATTGGCTGCCACCGTCAATGACCGTGAGGAGTTAACCAATGAAGCATCAGACCTGCTTTATCACTTGATCGTGTTATTGCAGGATCAAGATCTTGATCTCAGTTCGATTATTGCTAATCTCCGTCAGCGTCATCAGGCATAACACTGACCGATGGGTGGCGCTATGCCGCCCATTTATGTTAATACCTCCATTAATAACCCCTCTCGCCGTATAAATCTTATTCACACTCGCCTGTAATACTCTGCATACTAACGCCCTTTTTCCCCTTTGGAGACGGTGAATGGATTCTCTTAGCGCTGAAATTAAACACAGCTTTACGCTTTTCTCATTGTGGCGAACTTTAGCCTGGAACGACGTACTGAATCGCTATCGTCGCTCAATCTTAGGGCCATTCTGGATTACCCTCAGTATGGCCACCACATTGTTGGCCATGGGACCGCTTTATGGCAGCCTATTTAAGCTCAGTTTGCAGGATTTTTTACCGCACCTCTGTCTAGGATTAATTTTCTGGTCGCTCTGCACTGGCGTGATTAACGAGAGCAGTACGGCATTCAATGATGCCGCCCATTTTATCCGTCAAATTCCCTTACCTTTCCCACTTTATATTTTACGCGTCACATGGCGGCAACTGATTATCCTGTTACATAACCTATCGGTCGTCCCTATCGTGATGCTTATTTACCCCCCTGACTGGTCTTGGAGTATGCTTTTACTGCTCCCCGCACTACTGATTACCCTGATATTTTTAAGTAGCATCGGATTCATTGCGGCCATTATTTGCACCCGCTACCGTGATATTGCACCGATCATTACCAGTGTGATGACACTGCTGTTTTTTGTTACCCCGATTATTTGGCAATTATCACTCCTCTCGGCGAAGCAGCAATATTTCGCTCGACTTAATCCTTTTACGCATTTTATTGAACTGCTACGCGGCACCACCTTAGGTCACTGTCCTGCTTTACTGGAGTGGCTGCTGACTACTCTGTTCGCCCTCACGGCCGCCTTGGTTGCTATAACCCTTATTTCCCACACGCGTAAGCGTATCGCTTATTGGATATGATCCATGTATATCGATTGTCAGCACCTTACTATTCAATTTCCAATTTATAACGCCCAACAACGATCCTTAAAGCGCTCACTGCTCAGTGTGGCAGGCGGGCGGTTAGGTCAGGTAGGTCGCACGATGACCGTGAATGCCTTGAACGATATTAGCTTTAGGTTAGATGAGGGGGATCGCTTAGCACTACTCGGCCATAATGGTTCAGGTAAAACCACCCTACTGCGTGCATTGGCCGGCGTTTACAGTCCCAGTGCCGGACATATCAAGACCTGTGGTCGAATAAGTTCATTATTGGATGCGACGATGGGAATGGAACCCGAATTGACCGGGATTGAGAATATTAAACTCAGAAGCTTACTTATGGGGATACCCAAGCAGCAACTCCCTAGCCTGATTGAGGACGTGATAGCCTTCAGTGAACTTGAGGAGTTTATCTATCTGCCGGTGCGTACCTATTCCAGTGGCATGGTGTTACGCTTAGCCTTCGCCATCTGCACAGCACAGCCGCCGGAGATACTGCTGATGGATGAATGGATCAGTGTGGGGGATGCGCTGTTTAAAGATAAAGTCGAGCACCGCTTACAACAATTTATCCAACAGGCCGCAATTCTTGTTATTGCCACCCATGATACGCATTTAGCCGCGCGTTTCGCTAACCGACACCTGCATTTAGTAAAAGGACGAATCGCCAGCTAAAAAAAAGCCAGTGACGTGGTCACTGGCTTGCGAGGAAGTTCAACTTAAGACTTAGTCTAACCACTCAGTGTGGAAAACACCTTCTTTATCAGTACGCTTATAAGTGTGCGCGCCGAAGTAGTCACGTTGAGCCTGAATCAGGTTCGCAGGCAGAACTTCTGAGCGGTAGCTATCGTAGTAAGCAATCGCTGCAGAGAAGGTTGGCATTGGGATACCATTCTGTACGGCGTAGCTCACCACATCGCGCAACGCTTGTTGATATTCATCAGCGATGTTTTTGAAGTATGGTGCCAGCAGTAAGTTCGCGATCTCTGGGTTCTCTGCATAAGCATCAGTGATTTTTTGCAGGAACTGTGCACGGATGATACAACCCGCACGGAAAATTTTCGCTAATTCGCCATAGTTCAGATCCCAGCTATATTGATCTGATGCGGCACGGAGTTGAGAGAAACCTTGTGCGTAAGAGACGATTTTACCTAAGTAGAGTGCGCGGCGGACTTTCTCGATAAATTCTGCTTTATCACCGTTAAATGCAGCAACTTTTGGTCCAGTCAGGACTTTAGAAGCGGCAACACGTTGTGATTTCAGTGAAGAAAGGTAACGTGCAAATACTGACTCAGTGATCAGCGATAATGGCTCACCAAGGTCCAGTGAGCTTTGGCTGGTCCACTTACCAGTACCTTTGTTCGCCGCTTCATCAAGGATGACATCAACCAAGTAGTTACCGGTATCATCTTTCTTAGTGAAAATATCTTTAGTGATATCGATTAGGTAGCTACTCAGCTCACCTTGGTTCCACTCGCTAAAGGTTTTCGCTAATTCTTCATTAGACAGACCTAAAGAACCTTTCAGTACGGAGTAAGCTTCTGCAATCAGCTGCATATCGCCGTATTCAATACCGTTGTGAACCATTTTCACATAGTGACCCGCACCATCTGGACCGATATAGGTCACACAGGCTTCGCCTTCTGCACGTGCTGCGATTTTGTCAAAAATCGGTGCCACTAATTCGTAAGCTTCTTTCTGACCGCCAGGCATGATTGAAGGGCCTTTTAATGCACCTTCTTCACCGCCGGAAACACCGGTACCGATGAAGTTAAAGCCTTGGTCAGACAGCTCTTTGTTACGACGAATGGTATCTTTGTAGAAAGTGTTACCACCGTCGATCAAAATATCACCTTTATCAAGGTGTGGGGTGAGTGAGGCAATCGTCTTATCTGTCGCTTCACCCGCTTGCACCATTAACAGGATACGGCGAGGTTTTTCTAAGGACTCGACAAACTCTTCAACGCTGTAGAACGGCGCGAGTTTTTTTCCTGGGTTTTCTGCAATCACTTCATCCGTCTTTTCACGTGAACGGTTGAAGATTGAGACAGTATAGCCACGGCTTTCAATATTTAGCGCGAGATTACGGCCCATTACTGCCATTCCGACAACACCAATTTGCTGCTTAGACATTACATTCTCCTGTCTGGTAGAAAGCTTACCTATGTGAACGTTATGTTCTAGGTTTGTTAGCACGTACCTTGTCCTATAAGTTATATAAAAACCTGACCGGGAAATCTATGCTTAACGCACGTTTGATCAAGTCCCCCCGGTCAGATGCTTATTAATTACACTTATTGACGATATCCATGGGGATTTTTTTTCTGCCAGCGCCAAGTGTCGACCATCATTTCATCGATACCACGCGAGACGCTCCAGTTTAATTCTTTCGCAGCCAAGGCAGGGTCTGCCCAGAATGCGGCAAGGTCGCCAGCACGGCGAGGCTTGATCTCAAACGGAATTGTGCAGCCCGAGGCCTGCTCAAACGCTCGGATCATCTCTAATACCGAGTAGCCTTTGCCCGCACCAAGATTATAAGCGCGATATCCTTGAGTCTGTTGTAAGTAATCCAACGCTTTTAAATGACCTTCTGCAAGGTCCATCACGTGAATATAATCGCGTTGACAAGTGCCATCAGGCGTAGGGTAATCGCCACCAAAGACGCCTAGCTGCGGTAACTTACCGATCGCTACCTGAGCGATATACGGCAGTAAATTATTCGGGATCCCTGAAGGATCTTCGCCGATTTCGCCCGACTCATGCGCACCCACTGGGTTGAAGTAACGCAAAGCAATAGTATTAAATTGCGGCTCGGCTTTGGCAAAGTCTTGCAAGACCAATTCAATCATTAGCTTAGATGTGCCATAAGGGCTGGTAGTTCCCCCTATCGGCGTCGTTTCAACATAAGGTACTGGCGCATCCGCACCGTAGACAGTTGCCGAGGAGCTAAAAATAAAGTTCCAAATCCCTGCACGGCGCATCTCTTCGAGTAATACTAAGGTACCGGACACGTTATTTTCATAATATTCTAACGGCATCCGCGTCGATTCCCCCACCGCTTTTAAGGCAGCGAAGTGGATGACATCGGTGATACGATGCGCAGCGAATAACGACTGTAAGCAGGCTCTATCACGGATATCGCCCTCAACAAACGCCGCTTGACGTCCGGTTATCTTAGCCACCCGTGCCAGCGCTTCTTGCGAGGCATTGCATAAATTATCCAATATAACGACGTCATCACCCCGTTGCAGCAGGGCTAACACGGTGTGCGATCCAATATACCCTGCACCACCTGTCACTAAAATTGCCATGATTGATTAGCCTAAATTAAGAGTTAAGAAGTGTTTTGATCGAATCTCTGAAAGCTTGCCCGGATTGTGGATGGCGTAATCCATAGGCAACGAAAGCTTGCATATACCCGAGCTTACGCCCGCAGTCGTAGCTAATACCATGAAGCTCACTGGCTTCCACGGCTTCAACTTGATTAAGGGCGGCAATAGCATCCGTTAATTGGATTCGGCCCCAAGCACCTGGCTGCGTATCTTCTAGATACGCCCAGATTTTTTCAGAAAGTACATAACGACCGACTGCCGCGAGTTGCGAGGTTTCCGGTAGATTTTCAACATGGGTAGGTTTTTCAATAAAATCAACGATACGGCAGGTGTCACCTGCGGACTCTAAAGGCTGTTCGGTGGTGATCACTGAGTATTCTGCAAGTTCTTCGCGGGGCAGCGTCTGACAGAGGACTTGTGAACGCCCGGTTTCAGCAAAACGCGACAACATCGCCGCCAAGTTATAGCGTAATGGATCGGCACTTTGATTATCGAGGATCACATCAGGCAATACCACGACGAATGGATTATCGCCGACGATCGGCTTAGCACAAAGAATCGCATTACCGAGGCCTAGCGGCTGCGGTTGGCGCACATTCATTATGGTCACACCAGGGGGGCAGATATTTTTTACTTCACTGAGAAGTTGGCGTTTCACCCGCTGCTCGAGGAGTGCCTCAAGCTCGTAAGTGGTATCGAAATGGTTTTCCACCGCATTTTTAGAGGCATGAGTGACTAAGACAATCTCTTTAATCCCCGCGGTAACACATTCATCAATGATATACTGGATCATCGGCTTATCAACGATGGGTAACATCTCTTTTGGAATCGCTTTCGTTGCCGGCAACATATGCATACCGAGGCCAGCAACAGGAATAACCGCTTTCAAATTTTTCATATCTCATCCACTGGTTGGGGTGCGTGCACGATAGTATCGATGAGCCTAAACCTTCAAAGCATAGGGAGAGTCTGAAACTCTCCCTGCCCTATCACGATGAGGGATGTTTAGCCTTATCGTTATCTTTGAGCCACTGCTGTAATCGACTCTTAAGATTATTTTTCAATAACCTATCGACTGATAGCGAATATTGCAAGTGATTCCAAGGACCATAAAAACGTAACGGGATTGGTTGATTCGCCAGTAAGGCAATCATGCCGGGGTCGCCTTTCCAGCCACGTGTTAAGAGGTTAAAGGTGATATCGAGCTGATACTGTTGGAAATTAATCTCACCCGACGCATTCAATGAGACTTGGGCATTCTCGCCTTCCAAACGCGTCAACTGTAGCGTGCCATTCCCTAAGCTAAAATTACCCCGCATATCAGGAATAACCGGATGAAGAGTCGGATCTGAGTTGACGCGGTTACTGGCACGCGTAACGGCATCAATCACCATTTGTTGCACATTCATTTGCGGAATGTCGAGACCAATAAGATCGATGGTCGAGCGGCCTTGCCATTGGGTCAGGATATCCCTACCGCGTAGCCCTTGTCCGGTAAAGTCACCTTGTAACGACACGTCCCCACGTAGTACCGGCGGTATTTGCAATAATGGCTGCACAACTTGCAAAGGAATATGCTGTAAATCGGTGTGTAGGTCGACGGTAGCTAATTCAGGTCGGAAATCCACTTTACCTTGAATCGTGAAATGGCCATCATCCACCTTACCGGAGAGCGTATTCAAGCTCATCATGCCCATCGCATTATGCGCATTCAATCTTAACCCCTTGACAGTCACCCCATGCCAAGTGGCTTGATCAGCCGTAAGTTGACTAGCAATCTCACTTTGATTCAACCAGTCAATAAAGCCGCGATTATTTTTTTCGACGACCACAGGGGTACGAGCGCGAGTTTGCACGTCGACACGCTCTGGACTATTGGTCTGCGCAGCGACTTGCTGCGAGACTTGCGACTCGCCAGATAATAACAACTGGTCAAAATTAGCGTTCTGTGAATGTAAATTAAGGTTAAGCTGTAAGGCAGGCGCTAATACACCGCTGGCTTCGCCAGTAAAATCGCTGTCGTTTGCATGCAAACTAAAGTCGTTGAGGTCGAAAGTATTGCTCATCGGTGACCACTGGGCGCTAAAGGTCGTTTCTCCCTTCACACCCTGCTCGGGTAAAGAGACGCCTTGTAACTGATAACTGCCACGATCGACCGAAAAAGCCAATTTATAGGGATAATGGCGCGCATCCATCTGTCCTTCGAAATCAATTGAGAATGTCTGCTGGTTTCGCGTTAAAGCTGTACTTAGGTAATAGCGTCCAACCCGCGAACTGTCTTGATGCAAACTCAGATCGACATTACGGAAATTGAGTTGTTCACCTTGTGGGTCTTGCCATATCAGTAAACTATTCGCCACCGACAGATCTGCAATATCTAAAGACCACTGGCCCAAAGAGGGGGCGAAAGAACTATTATCATCTGGCGCGATCGGTCCTGCGGGGGGCATTTTGGCGGCTGCATCCGGTGTGGCTTGAATCACCGCATGCATGACTAAGACTTTACTGATGTGTAACTGGTGGGAGAGTAAAGGGAGAAGCTCAACATCTAAACGCATGTTGTCAGCCGTTACCGCTGGTTGTGAAGCTCCCGGCGCGGTAAGCACAATCGGCCCACTTAAGATGCTCAGTCTTGGCCACACATGCCAGCGCAAATCACCTTTCAGCGTGAGTTGATAACCACTGCGCTTTTTAACCTGTTGAACCATATAATGTTCAAAATCATTCGGATTCACCAACAGAACTAAAGCCGTCATTCCTGCGACCAGCACCGCAATGAGAATGGCGAAGGTGGTTATCAGCTTTCTCATGCCATCTCCCTTTAAGCGAAATTAATCTTTATCGATTCGGCTAGCGACCGCGCTCTGTTGGTCACGGTATTTAGCATCTTGACGGCTATTATAAGGCCGCGCGGCAGGTCCGGATAAAGGTTCAAAACTCAATGCTCCGATTAACATCCCTGGACGTAAAGCCAATGGCAGCTTACCCGAGTTAAAGAATTCTAACACAATTCGTCCTTTCCAACCGGGATCGATGCGATGTGCGGTGACATGAACCATTAATCCTAGACGGGCTAAGGATGAACGACCATCTAACCAGCCAACCAAATCATTTGGTAAGGTGACTGATTCATAGGTCACGGCCAACGCCAGCTCGCCAGGATGTAAAAAGAACGCCTCATCATCTTTTAAGACGATTTCTTCGCTCATCACACGTTCAAGCGAGGCGCTTACCGCATCTTTAGGGCCACTTAAATCGATATATGCCGCCGTATGTCCGCGAAAGGTCCGAAAGCCATTCCCGAGGCGTACGTCGACCGTGGCACCATTAATCCGCTCAACAGGCGGGCGGGGATCGATGCAAAGTTTCCCTTCATCCATCCATGCTTCAATGTCTCGGTCACATAATCTCATAGTGATTCCCTAATAAAATATCGCATAAAAACTTATTCAAAGAATTGATTAATCTTAGCTTTTAAAATATCGATCGCAATACGATTTTTTCCGCCGCGAGGCACGATGATGTCGGCGTATTGTTTGGACGGTTCGATAAACTGCAGGAACATTGGGCGGACAGTTTTTTGGTATTGACTCATCACCGAATCCATTGAGCGTCCCCGTTCGTTGACATCGCGTTTCATCCGACGCATTAAACAGATATCTAACGGTGTGTCGACAAAAATGGAGAAGTTTAATTCGTTACGCAGTCGCGCATCGGTCAACAGTAGAATCCCTTCAAGGATAATCACTTTTTTGGGTTTTAACGTTTGGGTTTTTTCCATGCGGGTGTGTTCGGAATAGCTGTACAGCGGGAGTTCAATCGACTGACCTGATTTAAGGGCTTGCAGCTGATTCAAGAGTAAATCATGGTCCATCGCGTTGGGATGGTCATAATTGGTCTTGATACGCTCTTCCATCGTGAGATGGCTTTGGTCACGATAGTAACAATCTTCTGGGATAACACCGATATGTTCATCGCCCACTTGATCACGAATTTCACGATACAACGTACTCGCAATTAAACTTTTTCCAGATGCGGATGCGCCCGCAATTCCGATAATCACACATTGATGAGACTGGTCAGTCATTATTTTACAACCTGAAACTGAAGCCGAAATACCCGCGTAGTGCCGCAAGCACTCTAGCAAAATGGGAGGATAAACGCCGGCGATTATAAGGGTTTCACGGCAGTGATGCTAGCAAAAAGGACGTACTTTTAAGAGTTTAACACTGTTTTTTTGGTCGTGGTTGGATACACTAGCGCGCTGAATTGGCTGACTGGCAGCCAATCCCTGTCACCTTCAGAGGATTTATGCACTGGCAATTGTTGACCTATTTTGGCGATAGCATGCTGCTGTTACCGAGTGCTGTTGTCTTGGCATTTGCCCTATTCTATAACACGTCGAGATTGGCACCAGCATTCTACTGGTTGACCAGTTTTGGCACTGCAGGGTTAGTGGTCAGCATCTCTAAATTCTTATTTCTAGGATTTCTTATTGGTAGTGCGCGCTATAACTTTACCGGCTTTAGCGGTCATACCACGATGTCCACAACGTTTTGGCCGATCTTTTTTTGGTTTATCGCCCGTGGATTTTCGTTTAAACGCCCGCTGCTCTGGGTAGTCCTCGGTTACCTTTTTGCCCTGACCATCGCCTATTCTCGTCTTGTACTGCATGCCCACTCGCCGAGCGAAGTGATCTGCGGCTTTTTATTAGGCTGTTGTTGCAGCCTATTCTTCTTGGCTATGCAGCGGAAAGTGGCGTTTAAACCGATAAACCGGATCGAATTACTGCTCATTGTTGCCCTACCACTGTTTTTGGTGTTGCAGGGAAAGCCCGCCACAACCCAACTTTTCCTCGGTACGCTGGCAGCAAAACTTGCCGGAATGGAACAGCCTCATACACGGCAGCAACTCCTCTCCTTGGGGCGATGAGCGTTAACGATTGACTTTGCGCTGTAACCCGTTAAAGTGCGCCCCTTTTATTGAAGGGGTGCAGCATGGTAATTGGTTTCGATTATGGTACAGCAAACTGTTCGGTAGCCGTTGAACGAGAGGGGCGATTTCAACAGCTGCCGCTTGCAGGGTCAGAAAAATTACTCCCCTCAATGATGAGCGCCCCTCTTCGTTCAGCAGTCAGTGAATGGTTATATCGTCATCACGGTATCAGTTATCACACCGCCGAAGAGACCGCACTTTTACAGCAAGCCTTGCGGGCCAATCGTGATGAAGATCTGCCCGTCTCTGCGCAAAGTGTGCAATTTGGCTTATCTGCGCTGAACCACTATATCGCCGATCCACAAGACGTTTGGTTTGTGAAATCACCCAAATCGTTCCTCGGCGCTAAGGGACTCAAGCCGCAACAAATCGCATTTTTTGATGACGTCGTCTGCGCCATGATGTTGCATATCCGTCAGCAAGCAGAGCTGCACACCCAAACACCAATTGAGCAAGCCGTTATTGGACGCCCAGTTAACTTCCAAGGCACTGGCGGTGAAGAGGCGAATCAGCAAGCGGTCGGTATTTTGCGTCGCGCAGCATTACGGGCAGGATTTCGCGAAGTAGAATTTCAGTTTGAGCCGGTGGCAGCAGGCTTAGAGTATGAATCTCGGCTCACCCGCGAAACACGTGTTCTGGTCGTCGATATCGGCGGGGGAACCACCGACTGCTCACTGCTGCTGATGGGCCCCGAATGGCGGCTTAAAGCTGAGCGTAGCGAAAGCTTACTGGCGCACAGTGGCTGTCGGGTGGGGGGAAATGACCTAGACATTATGCTGGCCTATAAACAGCTGATGCCGCTGTTAGGTGCAGGCAGCCCTTCACGCACCGGCAAAGCGTTACCGATGCTACCTTGGTGGAACGCCATCGCCATTAATGATGTGATGGCTCAAGGCGACTTTTACAGTGCCAGTGGCGGTAAGCAACTTCAACAAATGGTCAAAGATGCGCAACAGCCCGAGCTGGTGACCCGTCTACTGACCTTGTGGCAAGAAAAGCAAAGCTATCAGTTGGTTCGCAGCGCTGAGCAAGCGAAAATTGACCTCTCCGAACAGTCTGAAACCCACTGTGATTTAAGCTACCTCGATACGGCATTGGAACTGCGCCTTTCTGCGCAAACCTTGCGGGAAGCGATCGATGCCCCCTTACAGAAAATGCTACAGCAAGTGGTGGAGGTGATGCAGCAAGCTACCGTCCAACCTGAAGTCATTTACTTAACGGGCGGCAGCGCGCGGTCACCGCTGTTACGTCAAGCGTTGGAGCAACTTCTGCCCGAGACTCAAATTGTCCAAGGGGATGATTTTGGGTCGGTAACCTTGGGGCTAACACGCTGGGCTAATACGCTTTTTGCGTAGTCAGATCAATTCAATAAAAGTTAACAGTTGTTGGACTACAGGACGGGTCGTACAATCCCCTACTTTTTACAGGGTTACCATTAACCCTGCTTTAGTATGGGGTTGATCATGACAACAGAATTACTCTCTCCTGCGGGTTCGTTGAAAAATATGCGCTATGCCTTTGCCTATGGCGCTGATGCCGTTTATGCGGGACAACCGCGCTACAGTCTGCGCGTCAGAAATAATGAATTCACGCTTGAGAATCTCGCCATAGGGATCCAAGAGGCCCACCAGCTCGGTAAGAAATTCTATGTTGTCAGTAATATTGCGCCGCATAACGCTAAGCTCAAGACTTTTATCCGCGACCTAACGCCGATTGTTGCCCTACAACCCGATGCACTCATTATGTCTGATCCTGGGCTGATCATGCTGGTGCGTGAACATTTCCCTAGCCTTCCCCTCCACCTTTCTGTTCAAGCCAATGCGGTAAATTGGGCTACCGTTAAGTTTTGGCAAACACAAGGCATTCGTCGCGTTATCCTGTCACGGGAACTGTCATTGGAAGAGATCAGTGAGATCCGCCAGCAAGTCCCCGAGATGGAACTCGAAGTTTTCGTACATGGTGCGCTCTGTATGGCCTACTCTGGCCGCTGTTTACTTTCAGGCTATCTCAACAAACGCGACCCCAATCAGGGAACCTGCACCAATGCCTGTCGTTGGGACTATAAGGTTACCCCCGCTCAGCAGGACGATCTTGGCCATATAGTAGAGAGTAAAGCCGCCGCTCCAACGCTTGGTCTTGGGCCCACCACCGCGCAAGCGCTATTATTGACGGATAAAATGCGTCCTGACGAACCGATGAGTGCGACCGAGGACGAGCATGGCACCTATATCATGAATTCCAAGGACTTACGGGCCGTAGAGCACGTTCCCCGCTTAGTCGAAATGGGCATCCACTCATTAAAGATTGAAGGACGAACCAAGTCTTTCTACTACTGCGCCCGCACCGCACAAGTCTATCGTAAGGCCATTGATGATGCACAAGCCGGAAAACCTTTCGATCCCTCGTTACTTACCACCTTGGAGGGATTAGCCCACCGCGGGTATACCGAAGGATTTTTACGCCGCCATACCCATGATAGCTATCAAAATATTCAGCAGGGGTACTCTGTTTCTGATCGGCAGCAATTTGTCGGCGAATTCAGTCAAGCCCAAGACCAAGGCTTCGCCGAGGTGATTGTTAAAAATAAATTCCAGTGTGGTGACCACCTAGAAGTGATGACCCCCAGCGGTAATTTCTCATTTATTCTCGATACCCTGCACGATAAACAGCGTAGGCCCATCACCGTGGCCCCAGGTGATGGTTACCGCGTGTGGATCCCAATCCCCGCCAATACCGAGCTTGGCTACGCGCTACTCGTTCGCCATTTGGAAAAGGGGCAGACCACCCAAGCGCCCCATTGCAACACTCAAGGCGCAGGTATGGTATAAAGGAGCCAATGTTATTAAGTGAAGGGATAAAACATGGGTTCAGCGTTTCTGATTTTACACGGCAAAAAAGCCAGTGACCCGACTATTCGTGACGCTGTCACTCTCCTACGGGAGGAAGGAAGACGCCTAGAAGTCAGAGTGACCTGGGAGTTTGGTGACTGTCACCGTTTTATCACCGAGGCCATTGAAGCTAAGTGTTCAACCCTGATTATCGGCGGCGGCGATGGTAGCTTGAACGAGGCAGTCAATAGCCTTATGCGTTTCTCGGCGGCCCAACGTCCACCCCTGGCAGTATTACCGTTGGGCACAGCAAACGACTTTGCCACCAGTATCGGCATACCACAGGAGATTGAAGCAGCCTTAAGGTTAGCGCTGACCGCCACGGCGCAGCCTATCGACCTTGCCTGTGTCAATCAACAGCACTATTTTATCAATATGGCGACGGGCGGTTTTGGAACGCGAATTACCACCGAGACGCCAGAAAAATTGAAGTCGGCCCTTGGCGGGGCATCCTATTTCCTGCATGGACTGTTACGGATGGACCGTTTGAAGCCAGATCACTGCACCCTTGCCAGTGAACAATGGCAATGGCAAGGCGATGCCTTGGTGATTGCGGTAGGTAATGGCCGCATGGCAGGCGGTGGGCAGCGACTCTGTCCAACGGCCTTGATCAACGATCAACAGCTGGCCTTGACCGTCATCACAGCGCAGGAGCTGTTCCCTTCCCTGCTACACTCACTGACCCGTGATGATGAAAATCCTAATATCATCAACCAACGCGCCAGTGAATTTACCCTGACCAGCGAACATACCATGACCTTTAACTTGGATGGCGAACCGCAAAGTGGCACGCACTTCCACTTTAAAGTCTTAGGTGAAGCGATCCGTTTTCGTCTGCCCGCTATCTGTGGCCTATTGGGGTAAACTGACGGGCCACTGTTGGTAAAAATGGTGGACGGGGCCATGGCCCTGTCCAACATTTAACTCATCGGCATGAGCAATCGCCCCTTGCAACCACTGTTTTGCTTGCCAAGTCGTCTGCGCCCAGTCCGTAAAATGCGGGCGTAGGGCCGCCAGTGCAGCCGACAATGTACAGCCTGTTCCATGGGTATTATGAGTCGCAATTCTTGGTTGGCTAAAACGCTGCTCACCGGTGGTCGTTATTAGCCAATCAGGGCTTTCAACCGTCTGTAGATGACCGCCTTTCATCAACACTGCTTCACAACCTAAGGTAAGCAGTTTTTCGCCCTGCTCACGCATCTGTGCCTCATTTTCGGCAGGTTGACAATCGAGTAACGCGGCAGCCTCAGGAATATTCGGGGTAATGATCGACACCTCGGGGATCAGGACCTCACGCAGGCAGCGTATCGCTTCAGGATCTAACAAGGGATCGCCACTTTTTGCCAGCATCACTGTATCCAAGACCCGCCAAGGAATTGATGAGTGCTGCAAGCCTGCGGCCACCTGCTCGGTAATACCTTGGTGATGTAACATCCCCATTTTCACGCTGGCAATATCCAGATCGGTCAAGACCGAGTCTAATTGCTGGCGGACAAACTCGGCAGTAATAGGGAATATACCTTGCACACCGCAGGTGTTTTGCGCAACTAAGGCAGTGATGACACTCGCACCATAACCCCCCAATGCACTAAAGGTTTTTAAATCGGCATGGATACCCGCACCACCCGAGGGGTCGGTTCCGGCAATGGTTAAAATATTATAGGGACTCATTTCGCCTCCCGCTGCTGGGCAAGACCATCGAGTAAATGCAGCGCGAAGGTTCCGGGCCCCGCGGCCTGCCGCGCAGCGAATTCTGCCGCACGAGAGAGCATCCAACATGCACTCGCCACGTTGCTCAGCCTATCGCCCGCTAGCGAGGCGAAGGCCGCACAAAGTGCCGACAACGCACAACCGGTCCCCGTCACCCGAGTGGCTAACACTGAACCTCCCGAGACCTTAAGGGTTTTCTCACCATCAGTGATCAGGTCCACTTCTCCGGTGACCACGACGATGCCCTCAATCGTCTTCGCCAGTTTTCGCGCGGCATCGAGTGCTTGCTCGGCCCTCAGTTGCGTTTCAGGTCCTCGTCCGCCAGTCGTTTCACCCGCTAATACGCTGATTTCTGAAGCGTTACCGCGAATCACACTCGGATTCAATGACAGCAGTTTGCGACAAAATTCAGTCCGCAGGGTCAAACCGCCGACAGCCACCGGATCCAGTACCCATGGCTTAGCAAAACGGTTAGCATTTTCCGCGGCATGGTAATAAGTGGGACAGTGTTCGTGGTGCAGGGTACCGACATTCACTAACAGCCCATCGGCGATTGATGCAAATTCTTGGCATTCACTCGGGTCGATAATAATTGCCGGTATCGCCCCAGCCGCAAGCAATAGATTGGCGGTGAAGTTCTGCACAACAGTGTTAGTGATACAGTGAATAAGCGGCGGATGGTCGGCAAGCTGAGCGATAGCCTGTTGGGCCATCGCTGCATCAAGCTCGGATATAACGGTATCTGTGGGCATATTGTCTCCCACCGGCGGTAGAAAGACAGCCCCTAATGAGGCGAGTGACTTTCCTACGCTGGCATTATCCAGTTCAGGTAATACGGGTATTTCTCAGCCTGAGTAAGTAGGCACCCCGAGTCATGAAGATTGTATCTTCTTAGATTTGGCAGAGTAGAGGAAATTGCTTTGCGTCGCAAGTGCGTCAGCGAGGTAATGCTACTTCGCCTATTTTCTCACTTACCACTCAACCCTTACCCTCTGCCTTCATCAATACCACTCAAATAGCGCCTAGAGTGCAGATAAAACCTCTGGAAAATTATATTTTAGCCAAACATTCAGAATAATGAATTGGCGTCATCCACCGCTTTCTGGTGTCGAAGACAGAATCAATATCAGTAGGCGAGGAATTGCGCCAAGTCTCATAAAAAAGGTTTCTACGTGTTAATCTAAGCGCCTACCACTACATAAAAGCTCTTTTTTTATGTCAAGTCATCAACAGATATGTTTTAGCGTTAACCGGAAGTACTTACGTTGAGCATGTTTTCTTTATGGTCGTTGAGTGTGGATTTTAATAAAGCATTTTGTAGCTTTGCTTTATTTTCCGCTTGATTGATTTTTTCAAAGCAATTTTTTATGATTTTTCTAGTGGTTACTTGGGTTAGCTCGTAATTATTTTTCTCCCATTCATCAATCGGCTTAATTCGCTCAGAGGAGAGTAGATCACTGCTTGAGCAAACTTGGTAAAAGTCCCCGACGCTTATTGTGGTTGAATACTTAAATTCATAATTATTGTTTGCTAAACTTTCATAGATAAGCTTAAACTTGTAAGGTTGAACGGTAACTTTAGCCTCCTTTCCTGTGTAGGTGTTCATACCTTTTAGCATTGTATCCAGCTCAGGGTTCAAATAATCCATTGTTTTATTTTTAACACTAGGAATAAAGTTACCTTTTAACTGTTCTTTGCTAAATCCATCAGTATTGGAACTTCCACCGCCAAGCAGCGTAGCTGCAATCTGTAACGTTTTTAAACCTACAAGTGTTGCGGTATCTGTTTTAGAGACAACATTTAATGTGTTATCAGTATCCTCAACCACGTCACCGTTTATAGCATTCTGCGTGAGTACAGTAATTCTAGAAGAATTATCAAAATCTATTGTTCTTGTATCGACAATCTTGGTTCTTGGCGGTGAAGGGGTATTTGCGCAAGCACTTAACAAAATACATCCAAAAGTACTTAGTAATAATCCGTTAATATTTCTCAATTTTACTTTTTCCATAGTAGATACCATCTTATAACTTAACTTATCGTTATTGAATTATGCCAAGAATGTTTTTAGATTCCTTCTGCGAAGGCAGTCAGGGGATAACTTTAGAATAGTTATCGAATCCTAAATTTATAAATCGGTACCACAACTCATAAATTACGGGTATTTCTCAGCCTGATAACCTCAGCACTCCAAGGCGAAGAGAAAGCGTTTTTCTATAATTTGGCAGCTTAAGAGAAGTTATGTGTCGCTGCAAGAAAAGTATTACTGAAGAGTGATGTATGACAAGAAACACCCGAATAACTTAGTTGGCGGCGATAAGTCGGGCGTTACGACCGTTATTTCCTACTCCCCCGCCTGCTCAGCTATCCACGCCATAAACAGTTGGACTTTAGGCTAATGGGTGCCCTGCTGCGTATATAACGCATAGCCATAGGGGCCAAGATTTTATCGGGAAAGGGTGCCACCAAGCTGCCAGACTGAAGTTTCTCTTCAAGCAACCGCATTCGCCCCATGGTAACGCCACCATGATGAAATACGGTGGTAACGGCTAACGCCATCTGATCACAATAGAGATGAGCAGACCGGCGTGATGGATTCGTTCATCAACGGCGTACAGGTAAGTCCCGGCAGGCTAAGATGACCGATGTTGATGGCAATATCTACCCCAAGCTCGTTCAGTTGGATCTAATCATTGCCCGTTGAGAGGCAGACGTCGATACCGGGATAACGATCTAAAAAATCCGCTAATCGGGGGGCAAGCCATGCCTGAGCAAATGAGGGCCGACTATAAAGGTTTAACCGACCGACGACGCCTTGATGCTTAAGATCGAGCAGCTCTTTACTCAGTAAATCGAAAGAGAGCGTGATTTTCTGAAAGAGACGTGCCCCCTCGGCCGGTAAAATGATTTTACGGTGCAGACGCATAAAGAGCGGTATATTGAGCTCTCGCTCCAAATGGCGGATACGGTGGCTGACGGCGCTGGCTGTTAAGCAGAGTATTCGTGCGGCTAAGGCAATAGAACCTTTTGGTGAAGGTTTGTAAGCGGTTAAGCTGCCCTGCTTGAAAACTGTTTAGAATATTACCCTCATCATTAACGCCTCGGTTTGCTATGACCCACGCTCTAGGCAGGCATAATGCAATAAATTCACAACAGGTTCACATGATGTGCCCTCAGCCCAAGCTGAAAAGCGATCACTTGTCAGCGTATCGGTTGCAACAGTATGCTGCCGCTTAACGGTGAGTGATCACGCCCTATTAATTCTGGGTATAGACTAAGTGGATAAAACTATGACGGATAAATTTCCCGCGCTTAATAACAATAAGATTGTTCAGCAACTCTCGACCAAGACCCCTTTATTTTGGCCGAATCCACACTGCCTCCCTGCCAGTGAGGGGTTAACGCGCGTGGGATTCACCTTAACGGACGTTCAGGATGCGGCCGAGCGCCTGCAGCGCTTTGCGCCCTTGATCGCCGAAGCCTTTCCCGAAAGCCGCGCGCGTGGCGGAATTATCGAATCAGAAATTGTCGACATCCCCGCCATGCAGCACGCTTTAGCACAACAAGGCCCCTTACACGGTAAACTCTGGCTAAAGAAAGATAGTCACCTACCGATCTCCGGTTCGATTAAAGCTCGGGGAGGGATTTACGAAGTGCTGATGTTGGCAGAAAAACTGGCGCTGGCGTCAGGAGAGTTTAGCGAACAGGACGATTACCGCCAGCTGCTCACCCCCTACTTCCGGCAATTGTTTGGTCGCTATAAAATTGCGGTCGGCTCGACAGGGAATCTTGGATTATCGATTGGGATAATGGGTGCGACATTAGGCTTTCAAGTAATTGTGCATATGTCATCCGATGCCCGAGAGTGGAAAAAACAGCGACTGAGAGACCACCAAGTAACGGTTATCGAACACCAAAATGATTATAGCGTCGCCGTGGAACAGGGCCGACAAACGGCGGCAAACGATCCCCACTGCTTTTTTATCGATGATGAACATTCCTCTACCCTATTCCTCGGATATGCCGTCGCGGGTTTGCGTCTACCCGCGCAATTAGCGGAACTGGGAATTTCCGTCGATCCGCAGCATCCACTCTGTGTATATCTACCCTGTGGTGTAGGTGGCGGGCCGGGAGGGGTAGCCTTTGGGCTTAAACTTGCCTTTGGCGATGCCGTACGCTGTTATTTTGCTGAGCCGACACACTCTCCCTGTATGCTGTTAGGGCTAAGTACCGGCTACCACGAGGCTATCTCGGTTCAGGATATTGGACTTGATAACCATACCATTGCCGATGGTTTGGCGGTCGGTCGTGCATCAGGATTTGTCGGACGGGCGATGGCATCGCTGATCGATGGCTGTTATACACTAAGCGATCAACGGCTCTCAGACTTACAACTGCTGCTCCATCACAGCGAAAATATTCAACTCGAGCCTTCGGCCTTAGCCGGTATGCAAGGCCCATTATGGATAGGTAACGAGGCGTCGAGACTTAGCCATGCGACGCATCTGGTCTGGGCCACGGGAGGCAGTATGGTGCCGCAGGCGGAGATGCAGCGCTATCTTGAAATGGGGAACCTGCCTTAACCGAATGTTTTCCGTAATCGTGCTCGAGAAAGCTTACCCAGCGCACGCTTTGCGTATCATCAATTTGTAAAATAGAAAAAGAGTGATATATATCACATTAACAGCGACACTAATTTCGCTAAATAAGCCTCACTTAACTTTTACTTAATGATGAATAAGGAAAACTTGCATGAGCCAACTCTTCTCGCTAACAGATAAACGCGCACTGATCACCGGTTCAGGGCGTGGGATTGGCTTTCTTATGGCAAAAGGGTTAGCGGAAGCGGGTGCGGAAGTCATCATCAACGCCACACAGCAGGCAGGAGCCGAGAGCGCGGCAGCCAAACTCCGTGCATTGGGCCATACCGCTCATGCAGTGGCCTTCGATGTGACGGATTCACAAAAAGTGGTTGAGGCCATTGAGCACATTGAATCGACTCTGGGGCAAATCGATATCCTAATCAATAATGCTGGGATTCAACGCCGTCGCCCTTTTCTTGAATTCGCCGAACAAGATTGGAACGATGTGATAGCGGTAAACCAAACCGCCGTCTTTTTAGTGTCACAAACGGTCGCGCGTTATATGGCCAAGCGTCAAGCCGGAAAAATTATCAATATTGGCTCGATGCAGAGCGAACTGGGGCGCGATACCATCACCCCTTATGCCGCCTCTAAGGGCGCGGTCACTATGCTGACACGAGGAATGTGTGTGGAGCTCGCGCGCTATAATATTCAGGTTAATGGCATCGCTCCCGGCTATTTCGCGACGGAGATGACTCAGGCCTTAGTTGACGATAAAGCCTTCACCGATTGGTTAACCAAACGTACCCCAGCCGCCCGCTGGGGGAATCCCGAAGAGTTGATCGGTGCCGCGGTGTTCCTCTCGTCAAAAGCGTCCGACTTTGTGAATGGTCATCTGCTGTTCGTTGATGGCGGAATGCGCGTCGCGGTTTGATTTATCATTTGGCGTTAAGCGCAGGCCGCTGTCGGGCATCCTCGATCTCAGCCTGCTCTGCTAACCGCTGAAAATCCGCGCGGGTAAGCTTCTCATGAAAAGTAGGCAACTGTTTGGATGCCTTGATCGGTATCAATTCCAGTGCGGCCACGTCATCTAAGGTTATTCCTGCCACTTTTTCAGGTAAAGCCAATGCATGATTTGCCCCTGGCTCACCGGGAAGGATGCTAGGCTGTCGTGCATTTTGGGTCAGGTAATTACGGTGGCGGACCAACCATTTATTCGGCACTCGGCGCTGGCTATCCCACCACTGCCCGTCTAGCCGGTCAAAATATTGTGCCGTAACGTTTTTTGGCACTGCCCCCAATTGATCAAGGGCTTGCGTAATGATCTCAGTCGCATGGGAATTATAGTCTTTGATCTCACTGCCCTCTCCCTGCAATAGCAGCGAGGCGGCTAAACGAACGCCCAAGAGGTTAGAATAGAGATCTTCTGGCGAAAACGCAGAGACGCCTTCGGAGAAACCAGGCACCGATTCGAACCCATACCATTGCGCGATCTCATGCCAAGCGGCGAGATCGAAGGCCACCCGTGCAGCGGTCCACACTACAACACTGAAGGCTTGCTGCGGATCGCTCGGCACTTGATAAGTCCGGATGACGATATCTCGGCGAGCGAGTTCATTGCTTAAGCTGACACGAAAGGCACTCCCCTGATGCTGCAATAACTGACTGGCAATCCAGTAGGTCATATCCATACTGTCTCGCACATGTGCGGTATCGATAAATCCGCTTTGCGTGGTATAGATAATACCATTTTTTTCACTGCCGCCCCCAACCATACTAGTCAGTCCACGGACAAAGCTATCATTATAGCGATGAGTCCCTAACCGATGGCTTTCAACGATATTATCCAACCGATAAAAGGGTACCGGTGTGCCTTTCAGTTCCACTCGCAAATCATGGCCAAACGCACAGCAAGGTCGAAGCCCTTCGGGCTTTTGTAGCACGGGCAGTTGGCTTACCACCAAGGCTTTTTGTTCAGGTTGGGTTGCCAAATCGAGTGGCGGTTTGAGCGCCCACGCACTGGGGAGTAAGGAGAGCGTGAGCGCAATTAACAAAGAAGAACGGCAGCGCCTGAAGGGGAACATTTTACTTTTCCATTAACTATTTTGCCTACAGTTAACGCGAAAAGTGGAGAGTTGTCATGCTGGTAATTTCTGAAAATTGCTTAAACCCGATCGGGCTCAAGCAATCGCGCATTGCTGTTACAGCGGTTTAGACCGGATCAGATAATCGAAGGAACTTAAGGCTGCTTTCGCGCCTTCGCCAGTGGCAATGATAATTTGTTTGTACGGGACGGTGGTACAATCCCCAGCGGCGAAAATGCCCGGTTGGTTGGTCGCACCACGCGAATCGACAATAATTTCCCCCATAGGGTTACGGTCGATAACGCCTTCTAACCATCCTGTATTGGGCAGTAAGCCAATTTGTACGAAAATTCCAGCCAGTGCCAACGTATTGAGTTGGGCCGTTTGGCGATCTTTCCATACCAATCCGGTCACCTGTTGACCGTCGCCCAACACCTCTTGCGTGTGCGCATTGACGATAATCTCAACATTAGGCAGACTGCGTAGCTTAGCTTGCAGCACCTGGTCAGCCTTCAGTGAGTCCGCAAATTCTAGTAAGGTGACATGCTCGACCAGCCCTGCCAGATCGATGGCTGCCTCGACACCGGAGTTTCCTCCTCCAACAACGGCAACACGTTTACCTTTAAACAACGGGCCATCACAGTGAGGACAATAGGTTACCCCGCGTGTACGGTAAGTTTCCTCGCCAGGAACCCCCATATTCCGCCAGCGTGCACCGGTCGCCACAATGATACTTTTAGCGAGTAACGTCGCACCGCTAGCAGTGTTGAGCTGGTGAAGTCCACCCTGCTCGCGGGCAGGAATAAGCTGGCTGGCTTGTTGGGCTTCAATAATATCGACCTGATAATCTTGCACATGGGTGCGTAGCGCGGTCGCTAAGTGACTGCCTTCAGTTTTAGGTACGGAGATATAGTTTTCAATATCAACTGTATCAAGCACCTGCCCCCCGAAACGCTCACCCACCAGTCCGGTCCGAACCCCTTTTCGGGCGGTATAGATTGCGGCAGCAGCCCCTGCAGGACCACTCCCGACGATTAATACCTCGTAAGGGGCCTGTTCAGATAACGTGGCGGCTTGACGCGCAGCGGCACCACTGTCCACTTTATTGACGATTTCGGCTAATGTCATACGACCATGACCGAAGCTTTCGCCGTTCAGTAAAACGGCGGGCACGCCCATGATGTTGCGGTCAGCAATCTCTTGTTGAAATTGCCCGCCGTCGATAGCGGTATGGTGAATACGTGGATTCAGAATCGACAGTAAATTTAGCGCTTGGACGACGTCTGGACAGTTGTGACAGGACAGCGAATAGTAGGTCTCGAAATGTAATTCGTCGGGTAAGGCTTTAATTTGTTCCAGCAGCGCCTGACTCTCTTTCGACGGGTGCCCACCGGTCTGTAACAGTGCCAGCACAAGGGAGGTAAATTCATGCCCTAAGGGTGAACCGGCAAAACGCGGGCCATGTCGCTGACCTTGCGGCGTAATTAAAAAAGAGGGCTGACGCACATCGGGTCGGTTTTCCTCGATAAAGCTTACCTTATCTGATAATCCCGCGATCTGCGTCAGCAACTGGCGAATGTCCGTCGAGGCGGCAGAGTGGTCTAGGGAGGCCACTAAGTCGACAGGTTGAGTCAGTTTTTCTAAATAGCTTTTTAATTGTGTTTGTAATTGAGTTTCTAACATTATGCTCTCCCCGGATATCAAAACGGGCGCAATTGCGCCCGTAACAGAGTACTGCTCAGCGTTGCTTAGATTTTACCGACTAAGTCAAGAGAAGGCGCTAAGGTCGCCTCACCCTCTTTCCATTTCGCTGGGCAGACTTCACCAGGGTGAGTCGCCACATACTGTGCCGCTTTCACTTTACGCAGCAGATCTGACGCGTCACGGCCAATCCCTTCTGCGGTGATTTCCACAGCTTGGATAATCCCTTCTGGATCAACGATAAAGGTGCCGCGGTCGGCAAGGCCTTGCGCTTCACGCATAATATCGAAGTTACGTGTCAGCGTACCGGTCGGGTCACCAATCATTGCATAGTTGATTTTACCGATGGTCTCGGAACTACCGTGCCACGCTTTGT
Organism: Rosenbergiella metrosideri; assembly: GCF_022602565.1. Taxonomy (GTDB): domain Bacteria; phylum Pseudomonadota; class Gammaproteobacteria; order Enterobacterales; family Enterobacteriaceae; genus Rosenbergiella; species Rosenbergiella metrosideri. Next base: position 29,206 of record NZ_JALBCV010000008.1, on the reverse strand, counting down.
GGGTGAAGTGGGTATCGGTGGAGACTGAGTAGATATCCACACCAAGTTTTTGGAATTCATCGTAATGGTCCGCAACGTCACCCAGCTCGGTAGGACAAACGAAAGTAAAGTCGGCAGGATAGAAGAAGAATACACTCCATTTACCTTCAACGTCTTTCTCGGTCAGTTCAATAAATTGGCCTGCTTTAAAAGCCGTATTGCTAAAGGGTTTGATTTTGGTATTGATAATGGACATGATTGGCCTCCGCTAGAATGTTAGGGCTACCTTAAGGCAGCCCACTCGCTAAGGCCAATCACTCCTGCGTATTGGTTTAATCAGTGATACCTATCAAAGGACTCTAATCGAAATATCTTCAGGAATAACATTGCCTTGCCAGTAAAGCTGCGTCGCAATGTTCTCAGCAATCTCGCGATATAATTCGCTAAAGGTTCCCGCCGGGTCCTTCGCCACGGTTGGTATGCCTGCATCCAAATCTTCCCGCAATTGAATATGCAAAGGCACTTTTCCGAGCACCGGCACGTTATAGTCGTCACTGAGCGCTTTTGCGCCTTCGTGACCGAATATCGCCTCGTGATGGCCGCAAGCTTGACAGATATGTACGCTCATATTTTCGACAATCCCCAATACCGGTACATCGACTTTATTGAACATCACCACCCCTTTTCGCGCATCGAGCAAGGCGACATCTTGCGGAGTGGTCACTACCACCGCACCGGTCACCGGAATATTTTGCGCTAACGTGAGCTGAATATCGCCGGTTCCCGGCGGCATATCCACCACCAAATAATCGAGATCGGGCCAGAGCGTCTCGTTGAGTAGCTGTAGTAACGCCTTACTGGCCATGGGGCCACGCCAGATCATCGCATTATCGTCTGTGACCAGATAACCAATAGAGTTAGTCGCCAGGCCGTAACTCATGATAGGCGCCATATGCTTACCATCGGGCGAGGACGGACGTTGGTCTGCGGTCCCCAACATTTGCGGGAGTGAAGGGCCGTAGATATCGGCATCGAGCACCCCGACGCGAATACCATGATCGGCAAGTGCTAGCGCGACATTCAGTGCGGTACTCGACTTGCCGACCCCGCCTTTGCCCGAACTGACGGCAATAATATTCTTCACGCCCTTCGCGCCAGGCAATTGCTTAACCCGCTGCAGCGTGGCAATACTGTAGCCAAGGTGCCAATCCACTTCGCTAGCGCCCGTCGCGTCTTGTAGTAACGGGGTCGCCCAAGCTTGCAGTGCCTTAAATCCCTGCGGCCACGCGAACGGTAGCTGTAATTCAATATGCAGGGTGTGATCCAGTCGCACGGCATGCTGTAGCGCCTGAAGGTCGACCAGCGTTTGGCGTAAGGTGGGATGCGAAAACTGAGCAAGAAGCGGGTTAACGGTGTCGCGCAAATCAGAGGACTGCGGGGATGAGGGGGCAAAAGACATGGCATCGCTCCTAGAAGACATCAGTTAAGCAAATAAGATGGTAACGCATCGGCTAATCTTATCAGATTCTTATCGTCCTTGCTGTTAGTTGACGTTAACCGTTTACCTTGTCGGGGCCTTCAGTTACCATTCATTATTCCTTTTGATCATCTACAGAAAGCTACGCAAATTATGACTCAAGCCACAAAAAAATTACTGGTCACCTGTGCCCTGCCTTACGCCAACGGTTCAATCCACCTTGGGCATATGCTAGAGCATATCCAAGCGGATATATGGGTAAGGTATCAGCGAATGCGTGGCAACACTGCCTGGTTTATCTGTGCCGATGATGCGCATGGCACCCCAATCATGTTGAAAGCCCAACAACTGGGCATAACACCTGAAGCGATGATCGCAGAAATGAGTGCCGAGCATCAGCGCGATTTCGCAGGTTTCAACATTAGCTACGATAACTATCACTCGACGCATTGCGAAGAGAATCGCCAGCTGTCTGAGCTGATCTATGGTCGACTGAAAAATAATGGTTTAATTAAGAATCGCACCATCTCTCAGCTTTACGATCCAGAAAAAGGGATGTTTTTACCCGACCGTTTTGTAAAAGGGACCTGTCCAAAATGTAAAGCCGTCGATCAGTATGGCGACAACTGCGAAGTCTGCAGTGCGACTTATAGCCCGACGGAGCTGATCGAACCGAAATCTGTGGTGTCTGGCGCAACCCCAGTGATGCGCGATTCTGAGCATTTTTTCTTCGACCTGCCTTCGTTCTCTGAAATGCTGAAAGCCTGGACACGGTCGGGTGCCCTGCAAGAGCAAGTGGCGAATAAAATGCAAGAATGGTTCGAAACGGGCTTACAGCAGTGGGATATTTCCCGCGACGCGCCCTACTTCGGTTTCGAAATTCCGGATGCACCAGGAAAATATTTCTACGTCTGGCTTGATGCGCCTATCGGCTATATGGGGTCGTTCCGTAATCTCTGTAATAAGCGTTCCGATATCGATTTTGATGAGTATTGGAACAAAGACTCGACGACTGAGCTTTACCACTTTATCGGTAAAGATATTGTCTACTTCCACAGCTTATTCTGGCCAGCCATGCTCGAAGGCAGCGATCATCGTAAACCGACCAACCTGTTCGTTCACGGTTACGTGACGGTGAACGGCGCGAAGATGTCTAAATCACGTGGTACCTTCATTAAGGCGAGTACTTGGTTGGAACATCTGGATGCGGACAGCTTACGTTATTACTATGCCGCCAAGCTCTCTTCTCGTATCGACGATATCGATCTAAATTTAGAAGATTACGTCCAGCGGGTAAATGCCGATGTGGTCAATAAAGTGGTGAACCTTGCATCACGCAACGCCGGATTTATCACGAAGCGTTTCGACGGTCAGTTAGCCGCAGCGCTTGACGACCCTGCGCTATATCAACGTTTCGTTGAGGCCTCAACCTCAATTGGCGAAGCGTGGGAAAGCCGCGAGTTCAGCCGTGCTATTCGCGAAATCATGGCCTTGGCCGACGAAGCGAACCGCTATGTTGATGAGCAAGCGCCTTGGGTTGTGGCAAAACAAGAAGATAGCGATGCGAAACTGCAAGCGATCTGCTCGATGGGTATCCACCTGTTCCGAGTATTAATGACATGGTTAAAACCGGTACTGCCTGCATTAAGCGAACGTGCTGAAGCCTTTTTACAAAGTACGTTAACTTGGGATTCCGTCGCTCAACCGCTACTTGGTCATCGTGTTGCGCCGTTTAAAGCACTGTATCAACGGATTGAGATGGCAAAAGTTGACGCCTTGATCGAAGCCTCGAAACAGGATGCCGAGGCCGCCGCTCCAGCACCGAAGGCAGCGAAAAAAGCGGAGAAAAAAGCCGCGGTGCCAGTGGCTACCGAGGAAGCCGCTTCTGGCCCAATCACTATCGATGATTTTGCCAAGGTTGATATGCGCGTGGCGCTAATCGAAGTGGCTGAACTGGTCGAAGGCTCCGATAAATTACTGCGCCTGATGCTGGATGTCGGTGGGGAAAAACGTCAGATCTTCTCGGGGATTCGTGCCGCGTATCCTGACCCGTCAGTGCTCGTCGGACGCTTGACCATTATCGTCGCTAACCTCGCACCGCGTAAAATGCGCTTTGGCGTCTCGGAAGGGATGGTACTGTCTGCAGGCCAAGGAGGAGCTGATCTGTTTATTCTGTCTGCCGACAGTGGTGCAACGCCAGGTATGCCAGTACGCTAAGCGTTGACGATACTTAAGCCGGGCAATGCCCGGTTTTTTTTCCTTTATAAAACGAGAAAACTATCATGAACGATAGCTTACTTAATGCCCTCCAAGACTGCACACCTGACCTCGCTCACGCTTTACGCCCCTATGTTATGGCCGATACCTTCAAAGCCAGTTTCAGCGCCGAAGAGGTAAGCGCATTGCAACAGGCTAGCGGTCTATCCGCTGCGGACTTAGCACTCGCCTTGCTGCCACTTGCCGCAAGTTATGCCATCACCCCGCTCTCTCATTTTAAGGTCGGTGCGATTGCGCAGGGGATCAGTGGACGCTGGTATCTTGGCGCTAATATGGAGTTCGCCTCTGCGCCCATACAGCAAACCATCCATGCCGAACAAAGTGCCATTAACCATGCTTGGATGTGTAATGAACCCCAGTTAACCGCCGTCACGGTCAACTACACTCCTTGTGGTCATTGCCGCCAATTTATGAATGAGCTGAATAGCGCGCAACAGCTGACGATCTATTTACCCGGTCACGCCCCGCAAACCTTGCACGATTATCTTCCAAACGCTTTCGGACCAAAAGACTTAGGCATTACGGATACCCTGTTCGACCCGCAGCGGCATTCGTTCGCTGCACAGTCTGACCCACTGATTCAGGCTGCAGTCGACGCGGCGAGCCAGAGCTATGCCCCCTATACGCACGCTTACAGCGGCATCGCGTTACAAATCGATGACGGTCACTGGGTGACGGGCCGCTACGCCGAAAATGCCGCCTTCAATCCGAGCCTGCCTCCACTTCAAAGCGCACTGATTATGATGCAGTTACAGGGCGACTCAGTTAACGCCATTACCCGTGCCGTGCTGGTTGAAGTCAGCGATGCCTCACTCTCTCAACAGTCGGCCAGCGCTGCTATTCTGACGTCCTTGGGAGGCTATTCGTTAGAAACGGTGACGGTAGCAATGAAGTGATAACGTTCGGTTAAATTTGGTAAGAAAGTGACTCAATGCGCGGAAAAGCTCGGCCGAGGGGACTATAGTTAGAGGATATTACGCCGCACACTCACCCCATTACGGAGCAAAGCATGGAATTGGAGTATGAAAGCGAACGTCCCCTCTATATCCCTTACGCGGGTCCTATTTTATTAGAATTTCCGTTACTGAATAAAGGCAGTGCCTTTAGCCAAGACGAACGCACTGCTTTTAACCTTAATGGCTTATTACCGGATAACGTCGAAACCATCGATGAACAAGCCGAGCGGGCTTGGCAGCAGTTCAATGCATTTCGTAACGATAACGATAAGCACGTTTTCCTGCGCAATATCCAAGATACCAACGAGACGCTGTTTTACCGCTTAATCGACGATCATCTTGAAGAGATGATGCCGATTATCTACACCCCAACCGTGGGCAGCGCCTGTGAACACTTCTCTGAGATTTATCGTCGCGCGCGTGGCGTCTTTATCTCCTATCCACAACGCGATCATATTGAAGATATGTTGCAAAACGCCACCAAACAGAATGTTAAAGTCATTGTTGTCACCGACGGTGAACGCATCTTAGGGCTGGGTGACTTAGGTATCGGCGGGATGGGAATACCGATCGGCAAACTGTCGCTCTATACGGCCTGTGGGGGGATCAGCCCCGCGTATACCCTGCCAATCGTTCTCGATGTCGGCACCAATAATCAGCAACTGTTAAACGACCCGTTGTATATGGGATGGCGTCATCAGCGGATCACCGGCGAAGAATATGAGAGTTTCGTTGCAGATTTTATTTCGGCAGTGAAGCGCCGCTGGCCCAACGTTCTGTTGCAATTCGAGGACTTTGCGCAGAAGAATGCCATGCCACTATTAGAACGTTATCAAGATGAGCTATGCTGCTTCAATGATGATATTCAAGGTACCGCAGCCGTCGCCGTTGGCACCCTCGTCGCTGCTAGCCGCGCCGCAGGCACCAAGCTGTCAGACCAACGTGTTGCGTTCTTGGGGGCTGGTTCGGCCGGATGTGGGATCGCTGAACAAATCATCAAAGAGATGCAACACGAAGGACTTTCTGAAAAAGAGGCACGAGCGCGTGTCTTTATGGTCGATCGCTATGGCTTACTGACCGATAAGCTGACCAACCTGCTCGACTTCCAACAACGTTTAAGCCAATCTTCCTCCGCACTGAGCGATTGGCAAAGTGATAATGACGACTACTCTTTGTTCGATGTAGTACATAATGCCCACCCTTCAATTCTTATTGGGGTGTCAGGACAACCGGGATTATTCACTGAAGAGATCATTCGTGAGATGGTCAAACACTGCGACACGCCAATTGTGATGCCGCTGTCTAACCCGACCTCTCGGGCCGAAGCGACCCCTACTGACATCTTTACCTGGACCGAGGGCAAGGCCTTAGTCGCGACTGGTAGTCCTTTTGGTACAGTTACTTGGCAAGGTGAGAAGGTTGCTATCGCACAATGTAATAACGCCTATATTTTTCCCGGTATTGGATTAGGCGTGATTGCCAGCGGCGCCAAACGCGTGACGGAAAATATGTTACTCAGTGCCTGTCGAGCGCTGGCCGATTGTTCACCGAAAGCTCAACAGGGTGAAGGCCCCATCCTGCCACCGATTACCGAGATTCAGTCGGTGTCCAAGCATATTGCCGTGAAAGTCGCCTTAGCCGCACAGCAAGACGGTGTGGCAACACACTGTAGCGAGGAGCAGATTAAGGAAGCCATCGAGGCCAATTTCTGGAAACCGCATTATCGGCAATATCGCCGAGCCTCCATTTAATAGTACTAAAGGTAAGTCATTATATTGGCTTACCTTGATCTCCTTGCCTGATCCCGCCCGCTCAAGTACCCTACGAACAGAGATATTCAAAGGATTTTGCACGGTATGATAAAGCGACTGCTTATCGGTCTATTCGCGCTAGTAATGCTGCTGGGCTTAACAGCGATTGGGCTGGACCAATGGATCAGCTGGAAAACAGCGCCTTACATTTACGATACCGTCTCCCAACTGCCTAAACGTCAAGTTGGCGTCGTATTAGGCACTTCCAAATATTATCGCGGCGGTGAACCTAATCAATATTACCTCTACCGTATCCAAGGTGCGCTTAATGCATACAACAGCGGCAAGGTCTCCTATCTCTTACTGAGCGGTGATAATGCGCTGCAAAGCTATAACGAGCCGCGCACCATGCGCCGTGATCTAATTAAAAATGGCGTACGACCAAGCGATATTGTCCTCGATTATGCGGGCTTTCGTACCTTGGACTCTATCGTTAGAACCCGCAAGGTCTTCGATACCAATGATTTTATTATCATCACCCAGCGCTTTCACTGTGAACGTGCGCTATTTATTGCCTTACAGCAAGGCATCCAAGCCCAATGTTTTGCCGTGCCTTCTCCTAAAAATATTTTGAGCATTCGTATTCGAGAAGTCGGCGCGCGTCTCGCCGCCTTGGCCGATCTGTATCTATTTAATAGCGAACCGCATTTTCTCGGCCCAATGGTGCCCATTCCGAGTCGTGCGGAGTTACCAAAACACGGCCCGACCTACCCAGCCGTGACACCAGAGCAGCTGGTCGAGCTAGAGAATCAGCAAGCTAAACACCTGCCGTCCAGCGTGTCAGTCGACGCCAACACCACTCTAGAGGCCCCTGACGGAAGTAACGCAGCCAGCAGTAAGAAAACGCCAGATTCAGCAACCAAACCAGAGGCACCACCGCCAACAACTGACTCCGAGTCAATGCCATAAAGTAGCCTAATACCGAAAATATTGTCGTACACACTAGCGTCTGTAGCAGGTAATTACTCAACGCCATTCGGCCTACCTGTATCAGCAGCGAGGTCAGTCGCCATCCCGAAAGGCGCTGCCAGTGGGCATGGAGCAGTGCAATATAGCCCACTGCAATGAACGGCGTACCCAGCTCAAGAGGGATCTGTAACCAAAAGCCACTCCAGCGGAAGTCCCAGCCTGTCGCATACTGTAACGAGACACTCATCGCCGTCAGCATAAAGCCGATTGGCAATAAATAACGATAACAGCGGCGGTAATGACTGACCGGGCGCTGCCCCTGCAGCCAGCCCTGACGTGTTAATGCTGCGCCAATCATCATTAGGCCTGCCAATTCCCAACCATACTGGGTGACTAAGGCTAACAAGCGTCCATCAAATTGTTCGAGGCGATCATGGATGGCTAACCAGCCACCCTTTAGTGCAACAGTACGTTCAGCCGCAATATCAGCGGGTTGTGGTAGCCAATCACTGCCTGGCTGGTGACCGGAAACCAGTGCATATCCCGCCAATAAGCCGACGCCAAACAGATAGAAGACCACCCCTGTGCGCAGTAAGTTTTCACCCCGATCGCTGTAAGCAATCACGCGATAGACTACTAAGCCGGTGAGGCCCCATGACAACAGAATATCTCCCTGCCACAGCAGGATACCGTGTAACACGCCAAAGACGACTAACCAGAGCAATCGGTGAGTGATCCACGGCAGACCACGCGGCAGTTGAAAGATAATCCCAGCACCAAATAATAGACCGAGCAGTGAGAGAAACTTCATCTCCGCAAACAGTTCTAATATCCCCCATACTACGGTATCGGTGTCGGAGGGGGGCCCTTGCCATGCGGGATTTAAATAGGCTGCAGAAGGCAGTGCAAAGCTAACGATATTCAGAAGTAGAATACCCAGTATTGCGATACCTCGCAGACAATCGAGTTGAGGGTAACGAGGCATAAGTGTGAGCGTCTCAATTCGGCCAGGAAGGTGCCTGGCCGCGGCAGGATTAGTTATTACGAATGGTGCGCAAGAACTCTTGACGCGTATTTTGGCTGGATTTAAATAACCCACCTAACGACGTCGTGGTCGTGGCGCTGGTGGCATCTTTTACCCCCCGCGCCTTCACACAGTAATGGACCGCATCAATGCAGACTGCCACATTGTTGGTACCCAATAAAGTTTGGAGCGCCACCAGAACCTGCTGTGTTAAGCGTTCTTGTACTTGCGGGCGCTCGGCGAAGAATTGCACAATACGGTTGATTTTCGATAGCCCAATCACTTTATCTTTCGGGATATAGGCCACTGTCGCTTTACCGTCTATGGTCACAAAGTGATGTTCACAGGTACTGGTCAGCGTAATATCACGCACGGTAACCATCTCATCAACATTCATCTTGTTTTCGATAACGGTAATCTTCGGGAAGTTGGCATAATCCAAGCCAGAGAAAATCTCATCGACGTACATTTTCGCCAAGCGATTAGGGGTTTCCATTAAACTGTCATCGGTGAGGTCAAGATTAAGCAGCAACATCACTTCACGCATATGTTCCGCTATTTTTTGCTTACGTTGTTGGCTGTCTTGACTATTTACCGGCGCATTGAGGGGGGTTTCAAGCCCGCGAGCCAGCAATGCATCATGGACCAGCATCGCTTCCTGACTTAATTCGGACATCGTCTTAATTCTCCAGCAGGTGTTACACCCGTTAATATCGGTACGGGTAATCTTTTGCATATTGTGAAGCAGTCTGCGCGGTTAATCCAGCCCTTACAGCATTTGTTCGCATTTACCTACGGCTTGAGTCCCACGGCAACTGCTCCTACACTAGAGACTTGATCGACACTCAAGGCGACATAATGGATCTTGTTCAGTTAAAAATGTTTTGTGCGGTGGCGGAATGCGGTTCGATAGTTAAGGCAGCAGAACAGTTACACCGTGTGCCCTCTAACCTCACCACTCGTCTTAAACAGCTTGAAGAGGACGTCGGTAACGCGCTGTTTATTCGTGAAAAACAGCGGTTAAGGCTCTCGCCAATCGGCCATGAATTTTTACACTATGCCCGTAAAATCCTGCAATTGAGTGAAGAGGCTTTGCAGCTTTCGCGCTCCGCTGAGCCTTCAGGGACTTTAACGCTCGGCAGTTTAGAGAGTGTTGCAGCCACTCGCTTACCGGCATTGCTCTCTGCTTACCATCAACGCTATCCGGCCGTGCAGCTTTCCTTGGTAACCGGAACCTCTGGCGAAATCCTCGATCGGGTCGTTAAGGGAAAGTTAGCCGTAGCCTTAACCGATCAGCCCTCACCGCGTCCCGATCTCATATGTGGTCACCATTATCGCGATCGCCTAGTCTTAATCACTAACCCAGCTCATCCACCGGTCACCGTGGCACAAGATGTGATAGGAGAGACTTTTTTCGCCTTTCGCAGTAGCTGTTCTTACCGTCATCGTCTAGAACATTGGTTCGCACAAGCGGGCGTCACGCCAGGGCCTATTATGGAAATTCAGTCTTATCATGCCATGTTAGCCTGCGTTGCCGGAGGGGCTGGGCTTGCGGTGATCCCGCATTCATTATTGAATAAGCTGACCGACCATACGCGGGTCGCCGTTCATCAGCTCCCTGACAATATTAGTCATTTACATACTGGATTGATATGGCGTCATGAGGGGGAGTCACCTAATGTCAGGGCATTAAGCGCATTGATGGCGGAAATCTATCCTGACTAAGGCCAGGGGCATTGCGCGCCCTGGCCCTTGGGATTAGCTGTCGAGGCGTTTCCCTGCTTTAAAGCGTGGAAAGTGCATCTCTTGATAGCGGATGATGTGTCCGCCACGAACGATGCGATAGCCCAGCCAGATCAATAAGAACAGCGGGATACCGATATAGGTCGCCGCCACGCCATACCAATCGATCTTATCCGCGAGGAATGCCTGATAGTTTTGGCCTAAGGTAATAATCAGACAGAGACCAAAGGCAAACATCGGCCCTAACGGGAAAAAGCCGGAGCGATAAGGTAAATCATTCAGATCATAACCTTGAGCGATATAACCTTTACGAAAACGATAATGGCTGATAGCAATCCCCAGCCATGCGATAAATCCGGTCATCCCTGAAGTATTCAATAACCATAGATAAACCGTTTGGTTACCGAACCGTGAGGAGAGGAAACACAGACCCGCGATCACAGTGGTCACAATCAAGGCATTGCGGGGTACACCATTTTTGGTCAATACCGCAAAAATCTTCGGGGCTTTACCTTCGGTTGCCAAGGTATAGAGCATACGTGTCGAGGCATACATACCGGAATTACCCGCCGATAGGACGGCCGTTAAGATCACAGCATTCATCACCGCCGCAGCGGATAATAGCCCTGCATTTTGAAACACTAGGGTGAAAGGACTGACACTAATATCGCCCACATCATTACGTAATAAACGCGGGTCGGTATAAGGTAAAATCAAGCTAATTACTAAAATGGCGAAGACATAAAACAGTAAGATACGCCAGAATACTTGACGTACCGCACGGGGAATATTTTTCTCTGGATTTTCTGACTCGCCCGCTGCGATACCAATCAGCTCAGTGCCTTGGAATGAGAAGCCGACAATCATCGCCACACCAATCATCGCCGGGAATCCGCCGACAAAAGGCGCTTCGCCTAACTGCCAGTTTTTAATCCCTGCGTGTTCTGCGCCGTGTAAGATCCCCACAATCATCAAGACCCCTACCGCGATAAAAATCACGACAGTGATCACCTTGATTAAGGAGAACCAATATTCTGCTTCACCAAAGCCTTTCACTGAGATGACGTTTAATAGGAAGATAACCGCGAGGAAAGACGCACTCCAGATCCAGCCCGGCACATCGGGAAACCAATAACCCATCACTAACTGTGCGGCCACCAAATCGACGGCGATGGTTACGGCCCAGTTGTACCAATAGTTCCAGCCAAGGGCAAAACCAAAGCCTTCATCAACATACTGCGAACCATAGGTGGAGAACGATCCCGATACCGGCATGTACGCCGCGAGCTCACCTAAGCTGGTCATTAAAAAGTACACCATCAAACCAATTACTGCATACGACAATAACGCGCCACCGGGTCCGGCTTGAGAAATACTGGCACCTGACGCGACGAATAACCCGGTTCCAATCGAACCGCCAATCGCAATCATTGTCAGGTGACGGGCTTTGAGCGAGCGTTTTAAGCCCGACGCGCCCGTTTGAGAAGAACTCGAATTCATAGGATAAAACTCACCTGGCTAAAATTGTGCGCGATTGTAACAAGAGCAGTGCAGTCGCGTTGCACTATCTTTACTGTTATAAGTTACCTTCATAATCACGCGACGATCATTAGCCTCACCCTATTCAACCACTTGATGGCAGTAGGTTAAGAAACGTTCTATCGCCCGGGAGCGCTGCTTTTGTTGGTGTTGAATCAAATAAAGGGTACGGGTCATCGTAGGGAGTGGTGCATGCACTTCACGCAGTAAACCACTGTCTAATAGGTCGGCAATGACACGCCGTGAAAGGCAGCTTAACCCCATACCGTAACGTACAGCATGTTTGATCGCCTCAGAATTGCCTAATTCCATCGTCACATGATAGTGGCTAAGCTTGCTGAGTAGCAGGTGGTCGACCAGTGCGCGTGTTCCTGAACCTTGCTCACGCAGAATCCAAGGCGAATTGGCTAACGCCTCAAGCGTAATGGGCTGTTTAAAGATTGCCGCACCCGGTGCAGCAAAAATAACCAGTTCATCTTGTAACCACGGCTGGCTGACGATATCGTGCTGGTGACAAGGTCCTTCAATTAACCCAATATCGGCATTGAAGTGCGCAACAGCGTCAATTACTTCTTGGCTGTTTCCCACCGTAAGCTCTAATCGGGCATCGGGTAAATCGCGACGATAATCCGCAATCACTGCGGGTAACAGGTAATTACCAATGGTACTGCTCGCGGCAAGCGATAATGCACCCTGTCCTTGTTTAAATAACAGTTCAATATCATTGGCATGATCTAACAACGCCATGGCCCGAGGATAGAGTAGTCGACCATGCTCATTAATGATCAAACGCTTACCGGCACGATCGAATAATTGTACACCCAGTTGACCCTCTAAATCGGTTAACGAGGCACTCACTGCTGATTGAGACAGCGCAAGAACTTGCGCAGCATGAGTGGTCGAGCCACTTTTGATAACTTCTGTAAAAACAGCGAGTTGGCGTAGCGTAATATGCATAGGGTAAATCCCTGACTTTTGCTATTGTGATAAGCTTTAACATAACCGGTTAAAGTAAACAGTTTACCAGTTTTACTGATTAATAATAGAATCATGAACGAATTTATGATTTATGCACACACCACTCGACTTTTCATGTCAGGGATAAATAATGAAATATATTGGAGCGCATGTCAGTGCCGCAGGCGGTGTCTTTAATGCGGTAACGCGAGCACATGATATTGGCGCAACAGCTTTTGCGCTATTCACCAAAAATCAGCGTCAGTGGAAGGCCCCGCCACTGTCGCAATCGACTATCGATCTCTTCCGTCAGGCTTGCAGTGACTATGGCTATGGGCCACAACAGATTCTGCCACACGATAGCTACTTAATTAACCTCGGCCATCCCGTGGCTGAAGCCTTGGAGAAATCGCGCGCCGCCTTTATTGATGAGTTAGAACGTGCAGCATCTTTGGGAATCGCCTTGCTTAATTTCCATCCGGGTAGCCATCTTCAGCAAATCTCGACCGATGAATGCCTAAAACGTATTGCCGAATCGATTAACATTGCTCTAGATAAAACCTCTGGCGTGACGGCGGTTATCGAAAATACCGCAGGGCAAGGCAGTAATCTTGGCTTCGAATTCGAGCATCTGGCGGAGATTATCCATCATGTCGAGGATAAATCGCGGGTGGGGGTCTGTATCGATACCTGTCACGCCTTTGCGGCAGGCTACGACCTACGCACTGTAGACGAGTGCGAAAAGACGTTTAACGCTTTTGAACGCATCGTCGGTTTTCAGTACCTACGAGGAATGCATTTAAATGATGCGAAAAGCCAATTTAATAGCCGCGTCGACCGCCACGACAGCCTTGGCGAAGGCAATATTGGTTACACTCCCTTTAAATGGTTAATGCAAGACCCACGTTTTGATCATATTCCGCTTATCTTAGAAACGATCAATCAGGATATTTGGGCAGAAGAGATCGCCTGGCTCAAAGCCCAGCAATAATCGTGAGTGCAATAAAAAAGGCCGCACCCTAAAGGGAACGGCCTTTTTCGTTGATACCGTCGTCTTAGGCGGTGATTGGCTCAGGACGCTTGATAATAGCGTAAGCAATACCCGCGACAATCACACCCGCTAAAATGGCACCGATATAGCCTAGTACCGGAGTAATCGCACCAGGAATTAAGAACACGAAGATCCCGCCATGAGGTGCCATCAGTTTAGAACCAATTGCCATGGCAATAGCGCCGGTCAGCGCACCGCCCACGATACAGCAGGGTAATACCCGTAGGGGATCTCGCGCTGCAAACGGAATAACTCCCTCGGTGATATAACACAATCCGAGGACGATAGCGGCTTTACCCCCCTCTTGTTGCGCTTTGGCAAATTTACGACGGGCAACCAAGGTCGCTAAGCCCATTGCTAGAGGCGGGACCATACCTGCCGCCATAATGGCTGCCATCGGACCGTAGGTAGAAGAACTTAATAAGCCGACACCAAAGGCATAAGCGACCTTATTTATCGGGCCACCCATATCACTACATTGCATCGCCCCAAGCACCGCACCCAGTAAGACTGCGTTTGCTGTGCCCATGGTCCCTAACCAATGGGTTAATGATTCCATGATAAAGGCAACAGGCTTACCCACTACGTAGATCATCAGCAGACCAGTCACTAAACTTGCCACCAACGGAATAATCAAGATGGGTTTTAGCGCTTCCATGCTTTGCGGCAGCTTCAACTTCCCGCTAATCAGTTTTGCAGTGTAGCCGGCGATAAATCCAGCAATGATACCGCCGAGGAAACCTGCGCTTAACGTCGAGGCTAACATACCGCCAATCAGACCTGGGGTTAAGCCTGGGCGGTCAGCGATAGAGAAGGCAATGTAGCCGGCCAACACGGGAACCATCAAGGCAAACGCCGTGGTTCCACCAATTTGCATCAAGGCGGCTGCAAGAGTGCCCTGTTCTTTAAAGGCGTTAATACCGAAAGCGAAAGACAATGCGATACACAGTCCACCCGCGACCACCATAGGCAACATGAATGAGACACCGGTAAGCAAGTGACGATAAGCGCCGGATTTCTTTTTTTTATCCCCCGCAGTACCGGATGCAGCCTGCGCCGAGCCATTGGCTGAATGATAAGGCTTTGCCTCATTCAGCGCTTTATCGAACTCTTGCGCAGTCTTTTTCAGGGCAAGACCGGTGGATGTCCGATACATCGGTTTTCCGGCAAACTTCGCCAAATCGACATCAATATCGGCAGCGATGAAGACAATATCGGCATCAGCCACTTCTTCTGGAGTAATCGGATTACCGGCACCGACAGAACCACGGGTTTCGACGCGAACAGGCCACCCGCGCTTTTTCGCTTCCGCTTCTATCGCTTCAGCCGCCATAAAGGTATGCGCCACACCCGTTGGGCAGGCAGTGACGGCAACGATTTTTTTCACCGCAGACGTCGAGGCCGCTGAGGGTGTTGAGGCAACCGCGGGGGCTTGCCAAGTCGTCGCATTGGCTAATGCTTGTCCAATGGCGGTTTTCGCGTCGGTCAACAGTGATTGACTCTCTGTGGCCGCGACCTGTTTACCGGCTAAGTGAGAAGCGGCCGCTGCAGGATCCCCTGCAACAATCACGGTTTCTGCTTCAGCTACCGTAGCTAATGAATACTCGTACTGCTCACTGATCGCCTTTTCGAAGGCTTGTTTAACCAGCTGTGCCGACGCTAAGCCCAACGATGCATCGGGGATTAATGCTATTTTCATCTCTACTTTCCTCTACTGCTGTTCGGTAACGGAGTGTAATTCGACACGAGCCATCATCGCCGCGAGGGCTGAGCGGTCCGTAATGCCAACGTTGCTTTGGCTCACTGCCAGTGCCGCAACCGCTGTCGCTAACCTTAACGTATGTTCGCTGGTTTCACCCATCAGTAAGCCGTAAATCAGTCCGCCCACCATGGAGTCACCTGCGCCTACCGTGCTGACGATTTCACACGCCGGGGGTTTTGCCAGCCATGCTCCGGAGGCGTTAACCCATAACGCCCCTTCTGCTCCGAGGGAAACCACAACGTGACTAATCCCTTGCTCACGCAGTTGATGGGCGGCCGCAATAATATCGCTGAGTTCAGGCAGTGAGCGACCCGCCCACATTTCTAATTCCCGACGATTAGGCTTAACTAACCAAGGGCCTGCCAGTAATCCTGCATCCAGCGCTGCACGGCTACTGTCGAAGACCAAACATGGACATTGTTGACGAAGCGCTTTCATCCAGTCGGTAAACTCATCAAGAGCAATCCCTTGAGGTAAGCTTCCGCTCACGCAGACCATATCGAAGTCGCCAAGCCAATTGAGCGAATCTTGCTTGAAATGCTGCCAATTTTCTTCGCTGACGTTGAAGCCGGAAAAGTTGAGGTCGGTGACATCGCCACCTGCTTCAGTCACTTTGATATTGATACGCGTACGGCCATCAATGACCTGAAAACGATTATGTAGGCCTAACTCAGCGAATAACTGGTCGAAGCCCTCTTGGTTCTCACGCCCTAGCAATCCACCTACCGTGACGTCTACCCCAAGATTTTTTAAGACTTTAGCAACGTTGATCCCTTTGCCCGCAGCATGCAGGCCGGTAGTCTCAACCAAATTGACCTCACCACGCTCGATCTCAGGCGTAAAACCAACCAGATCGTAGGCGGGATTTAAGGAGATAGTGGCAACACGGCGGCTCATTCTGCGCCCTCCCCCAATCCACTGGCGATCGCCTCGCCGATAGCTTTCATTGCTTCAGCAGCTTGTGGACCACTGGTGGTGAAGCGTAACCGATGGCCTTTCTTCACGCCTAAGGCGACAACTTTCATTAAACTACGGCCATTAGCTGGCTTACCGCTACCATCAAGGTTAATTACGCTAACATCACAGTCGTACTGTTTAATCACCGTGACCAGCGCAGTGCCTGGACGGGCATGCAAGCCATGTTCATTCTTAATCACAAACTCTTCGGTGACGGTATCGTCGCCCAGGCTCACTTCGCTGGTTAACAGCGCCAGGACACCCGCGGCATCAGCACTGGACAATGCAGAGGTTTGATTATTATTGATCAATTGTGTGAGGTAACGGATAACCGTCAGTGGCTGTTCATCGGCCGTGGAACTGGTGATTAATAATGAAAGCGCTTCCCCAGACTCGAGCGTTACCGTTGAGGACGGTCGACTCACTGCGACAGCGCTGAACAGGTTACCTTCTGCACAATCTTGTAACCAGATACCTTGTCCAAGGTGCAATGGTTTCTGTGCCAATGTATTGGCCACAAATTGCGGGGTAACTGCATGAATAGCTTGTAGCCGCCCAGCATTTAATGCTTGCAAAGTGATGAGATCAGTCGTATTGACCCCTAATGAGATTAATGAGGTATCAAATCGAAATTCCGCTGGCTGCTTTTCACCCATTAAAATAGCACGCAACTCTTCGGCGGAGGCTGTTTTAATCGTCTCAGCAATGCTGTCATCGCTTAATACGTGAGTTAGCTGACGGAGTAAGGCGAGGTGCTCATCGGATTTTGCCGCAATACCAATAACAACATAAGCCGTTTGATCAGCACCCCATTCGATTCCCTGCGGAAATTGGAAAACCTGTACGCCCGTGTTAAGCACTAAATCACGCGTATCCGTAGTGCCGTGAGGGATGGCAATGCCGTTACCCAGATAAGTGGAGGTCTGCTGCTCACGCGCTAACATTCCACTCACATAGCCCTCACCCACATTGCCCGCATTGGCGAGTGCCGCCGCAACTTGACGGATTGCATCTTCTTTATTGGTGGCTGAGGCGCCAGTATGAATCGCCTGAACTTCGAGCTGGAACATAATTTTCCTCACATAGGTTGAATCGTTTCAGCAACTAAATTAGCGCTTTTTATATCAAAAATTGAAATTAATAATTTTGAGTCAACGCACAATTTTAAAATTTAAATCAGTGTTAGCCGAATTTGCTTAGTAGGACTAGTGTGGCGCAGTCGCCGCGTCAAGCTCGAGCAGATAGGTCATTGCTTCGTCGCGTGACGTTGCACACATATCAGGATGAGGTTGTAACCCTCCACACACGGCTGGACGTAGCGGCGATGTAAAGATTTTACAGAGATTATTATCGTCCAATTGCACACAGCGAACTCCGGCTGGCTTGCCCTCAGGCATACCCGGAATCGGTGAAGAGATTGAGGGCGCGATACAGCAGGCACCACAGTGGCTACGGCATTCCATAGACGCTCTTTTATTAAATAAGGTTAATGGTAGAGAGTATCTGGATGCCATCATTATTATGCAACATAAATTTCAGCTAAATGAATGTGAAAAATTTAGCTAAAGATGCCTAGTGCACCACTATTTTGCTTGTATGCAACCACGGGGGCGAGTATTTTCCCCGCATTATTGTAATCATCCTATTTGAGGTCTCTTCAATGCCTAAAGCAAATGAAATAAAACGCGGTATGGCGGTAAGTTGGAACGGTAAATTACTTTTAGTCAAAGATATCGATGTGCAGAGTCCTAGTGCCCGTGGCGCCGCTACATTATACAAGATGCGCTTTACCGATATTCGCAGTGGATTAAAAGTGGAAGAGCGCTTTAAAGGCGACGATATTATCGACAGCATCCAGCTGAATCGCCGTGCAGTGAGTTTTTCCTATACCGATGGAAATGAATATGTATTCATGGACGATGAAGACTATACCCCTTATAGCTTCAACCGTGAGCAAATAGAAGAAGAGCTACTCTTCATTCCTGAAGCGGGTCTGCCGGGTATGCAAGTCTTACTGATGGATGATCAAGTATTAGCTTTAGAACTGCCTCAAACCGTGGATTTGGTGATTGTGGAGACTGTCCCTGGCATCAAAGGCGCGTCAGCCAGCGCCCGAACCAAAGCCGCAGCACTCTCCACTGGGTTAACCGTTCAAGTCCCTGAGTACTTAAGTAATGGCGATAAGATCCGGATTCACATCCCTGAACGTCGTTATATGAGTCGTGCCGATTAATCCTTACAGGGAGCAGATTATGCGCCAGTCTAATTTTTCAGCGATAATCCTATTGAACTTGCTCGGTCTTTGCCTCTTCTTTTCGTGGTATCTACCGGTGAATCATGGTTTCTGGTTTTCGTTAGATAAATCGATTTTCTACAGTTTTAACCATGAAATGGTGAAATCACATGCCTTTGCCGTATTTGTGGCTATCACCAATTATCGTGGCTTCGATATTGTTTCGTTTCTAGCGATGGCAGCTTATTTTTATTCTTTCTGGCGGCGAAAAGATCATAAAGGTCGGATGTGGATGTTAGCCTTGGGCATCACTATGCTGATTACCGCAGTGGTGCTCAATCAACTCGGCCACCTTATTCCCGTCAGCCACAGTAGCCCTTCGCTGTTCTTTGCTGATGCACAACGTGCAGGGCTGCTCACGGGAATCCATACCAAAGATGGTTCAGCTG
Source organism: Rosenbergiella metrosideri (assembly GCF_022602565.1). Lineage (GTDB taxonomy): Bacteria > Pseudomonadota > Gammaproteobacteria > Enterobacterales > Enterobacteriaceae > Rosenbergiella > Rosenbergiella metrosideri. Next base: position 10,082 of record NZ_JALBCV010000008.1, on the reverse strand, counting down.
ACAGCTTTCCCGGGGATCACGGGATGATGCTTATGATTTATGCCTGCTTTATGGGACGCTACTTTGGCCGTAAGGCCTTCGTTGTCGGGCTAATTATTCTGGGTGTTTTCGCATTACCGCGCGTAATGGTGGGGGCTCACTGGTTTACCGATATTTCAGTCGGATCGCTTTCTGTTGTATTAGTGGGGATGAGCTGGTGTTTATTAACGCCGCTCACCGATATTCTGATTGATAAAATCTATCGTAAATTACCCGGTGTTCACTAATTACGCGGCTTATTTTACCCTTCCCCGGGGGGAATCCCCCCCGGATATTCCCTATGAATTCCATTAAAAATAGGCTTACCAGATATTTTTCCTAATAAGATCAAAAAAAATCTTAAAAACTCTCGCCAGTTTACATTTTCTACGCTAGTCTCAAATAACGCTTAGCCCTTGTTATAAGGGGCTTCAGCTTAAATGAGTGTCAAAGATATTTACATCTAGATATAATTCATAAATTGTCTTCTTGATAATCTCTGATAATCTCTTAATCTGTTCATTGGCGAACGACGTATTTGTCGTAAGGACATCGAAGGAAACTGCTTAATATGGTCAAATCTCAACCACTTGTGAGATACTTGTGGCGGGCTGTTCCAGCAATTGCCTTAGCAACGCTGTTAAGTGCATGTAGTAGCCACCCAACTACCACAGCGAATTTAGAGAAACATGACGTTAACAACCGGAATGGTTTTTTACTTCAAGCTTCTCAAGATCAATTTGAAGAACTGGTTCATAATGTTGATATTAAATCGAAAATTATGAATCAATATGCGAGTTGGAAAGGTGTTCGTTATCGCATGGGCGGTGAGTCCCGTCGCGGCATCGATTGTTCTGCTTTCGTGCAACGCACTTTCCGTGAACAGTTTGGCTTATCGCTGCCTCGTTCAACCGCAGACCAGCAAGATACCGGACGTTTCATTAATAAAAGTAAGCTTCGTCCCGGTGATTTAGTGTTGTTCCGCTCGGGTTCTACGGGACGCCACGTCGGTATTTATTTAGGTAACAACGATTTTGTTCATGCTTCAACAAGCAGTGGAGTCATGATTTCAAACCTTAATGACAATTATTGGAAAGCTCGCTACCGCGAAGCACGCCGAGTTCTGAGCAACTCGCACAGTTAATTTTCATAAGGTCTGACAAATGTTCGCCAAAAAAAACGCTGTCCTTCGCAGCGTTTTTTTTATTTCCGCAATCTAGACCAGTGGTTGTTGTAACTCTGGTGGCAAGTTAATACTCAGAATTTCTTGTTGCGTTAACTCGCGATACTCTCCTGGTGCCAAGTCTTCATCAAGCGCAATCTCACCGATACGTTCACGATGTAACGCTTTCACGTGGTTACCACATGCGGCAAACATTCTTTTGACTTGATGATAACGCCCTTCACTCAACGTGACTCTCGCCTGGTTACTATCCAGAATTTCCAGCGTAGCCGGTTTGGTCGGTGCAGATTCACCTTGTAACATTATCCCCTGTGCAAAACGCGTTATTAATGCAGGATCTGCCGCTTCGGCTAAGGTGACATGATAGGTTTTTTCGCAGTGGTGGCGTGGCGAAGTGATACGGTGTGACCATTGCCCATCATCGGTTAATAGCACCAGACCGGTCGTATCGATATCAAGTCGCCCTGCTGCATGTAACTTCCATGCCATAGGCTCTTCGATAAAATAGAGAATAGTGGGATGCTGCTCATCTTCCGTCGCGCACACATAGCCAACAGGCTTGTTCAACATAAAATAGCGGGGGCCATGCTGTTGATGCAGTACGTTACCATCATAAGCCACTTCATGTTCTGGCAATACTTTGAACGCCGCTTCACGTACCACCTCTCCATCGACTGTGACGTTACGTGCTCGAATTTCACGGCCTGCAATGGCACGGCTAATTTCGAGTTGTTGGGAGATAAATTTATCGAGTCGCATGGATCTGTAAGCCTATTAGGAAGTTTATAGAGTGATTTATGCTAGTATACCCCGAAGCGACACCAACTGTCAGTGTGTAACCCTGCTTGTAATCGAGTTCATAACCGATGAGTTTTACCCTACGCCCCTATCAACAAGAAGCCGTTGAGGCTGCCGTACACTATTTCCGCCAAGAACGACGCCCCGCGGTGATTGTTTTACCCACTGGTGCTGGAAAAAGTTTGGTGATCGCCGAATTAGCGCGTATCGCACGGGGTCGCGTTCTCGTATTAGCGCATGTAAAAGAGTTGGTGAGGCAGAATCATGCCAAATATCAGGCGTTAGGCTTAAACGCCGATATCTTTTCTGCAGGATTGGCGCAAAAACAGAGTCAGAGTAAGGTGGTGTTCGGTAGCGTTCAGTCGGTTGCTCGCCATCTCGACCAATTCGATGCAGCCTTCTCCTTGATAATCGTTGATGAATGCCACCGCATTGGTGACAACGACCAAAGTCAATACCAACAAATCCTCGATTATCTGACCCAGCGTAATCCACAACTCCGCCTATTGGGGTTGACCGCCACGCCCTTTCGGTTAGGCAAGGGATGGATATACCACTTTCATTATCATGGCATGGTACGTGGCACCGAGGATGCCTTGTTTTATAAGTGTATTTACGAACTGCCGCTGCGTTATATGATTAAGCATGGCTATCTTGTCGAGCCAAAACGCTTAGATATGCCCATCTTGCGTTATGATTTTTCGGCACTGGTCGCTAATCAACAAGGGCTTTTCCCAGAAAAAGCGTTAAATTTAAGTTTATCGCAACAAAAACGTGTGACGCCCTCTATTGTTGCCGAAATCATTCAGCATGCTGCCGGCTGTCGTGGCGTCATGATTTTTGCCGCGACGGTGCGCCATGCGCAAGAGATCCTCAGTTACTTACCTGCTGAAAGCGCGTTAGTCTCTGGGATGACCCCCAGCGCTGAGCGTGACGATATTTTACAGCGCTTTACTTCACAACAGATTACCTACTTGGTGAATGTAGCGGTATTAACTACTGGATTCGATGCACCGCATGTCGATTTAATCGCTATCCTTAGGCCAACTGAATCGGTCAGTCTTTATCAACAAATCATTGGTCGTGGACTGCGTCTGTATCCCGGTAAAACCGCCTGTGCCATCCTTGATTATGCCGGAAATGATTACGACCTCTATCTCCCCGAAATTGGTAGCCCGCAGGGAGATAGCGAAAATCAGCCTGTACAAGTTTTTTGCCCACAGTGTCAGTTTGCGAATATTTTTTGGGGGAAAGCCCTCGATGATGGTACGGTTATCGAACACTTTGGCCGTCGTTGCCAGGGAATAGTTGAGGTCGTTGGTAGCCCTCAACAGTGTGATTTTCGCTTTCGCTTTAAATCCTGCCCTCACTGTAATGCCGAAAACGATATTGCAGCCAAAGTCTGCCAACAATGTGACGCCGTACTGGTCGATCCTGATGATATGTTAAAAGCAGCGCTTAAACTGCGCGACGCAACGGTCCTACGCTGCACAGGCATGCAACTTCATACCGGGCAAGATGCAAAAGGTGAGTGGTTACGTATTACCTATATGGATGAGGATGGTGCGGAGGTACCTGAAACCTTCCGACTGCACTCCCCTGCCCAGCGCCATGTCTTTGAACAACAGTTCCTTCGTTTGCACAGTCGTGCACCAGGGGTTCCTCTTATATGGCAGTCGGCCAGCGATATTATTGCGCAACAGGCCCTTTTACGGCACCCCGATTTTGTCGTGGCACATCGCCAAAAAAACTTTTGGAAAATTCGCCACAAAGTCTTCGATTACCAAGGCAGATTTCGGCGTGCAGCGTCCGCGAGTTAGATTATTTGCCCTGCCCCCCGTTACCCGCTATAATGCCGCGCGCTTTATCTCAATAAAGCGTCATTGAATAATCCTTCCGTTGCTGGGTCGCCTGTAGCGGAATTACTCTAAGAGAAAAATTATGTTCACTATCGAAGCACAAGTCCGTACAGAGCAGGGTAAGGGTGCGAGCCGCCGTCTGCGTTTAGCTAACAAATTCCCAGCCATCGTTTATGGCGGAAATGAAGCTGCTACATCTGTAGTTTTAGATCACGATTTCGTTAACAACCTGCAAACCAAGCCAGAATTCTACACTGACGTTCTGACTCTGGTTATCGACGGTAAAGAAACTAAAGTCAAAGTTCAGGCTGTTCAACGTCACCCGTTCAAGCCAAAACTGCACCACATCGACTTCGTTCGCGCGTAATTGCCGAAGCCGAAATAAAAAACGCCGCTTTCGCGGCGTTTTTTTTACTCTTCTTTTAACCGACGCTGTAATTGGTCGCGTAGATTAGGGGGCGTCCCTTTAATCGTGAGCGTATCGGTCGTGGGATCCCAGAAAATACGTTCGTTAAGCAATAACGCATCGAAATTCATCGTTAATCCCCCCCCACTCCCTGAAAATTTGGTCAACTGACGTAATGTCGAGCGATCCGCAGGAAAACTCTCTTCAAATTCGTAGCCTTGCTGCTCGGTAAAACCGACAAAGCTTTGCTCATTTACTTCTGGTAACTGATGTGACAGTTCAGTTATGGTGATCTCGTCACCTGATTTTAATTGGTCACTGCAATATTGATGAACCTGTTGGCGATACTCCTGACGAGATTGTTTATCAAGGCTCACCTCTTCACAGTAGTCATCCACCGCCTGCAATAATGTTCTATTTTGCGCCTTAGCATCCAATCCTTGGCTCGCACCTAAGAAATCCATAAAGAAATCGGAGACTTTACGCCCTACTCGACCCCGTAGGAAAGTCAGGTAACGCGTTGAATCAGGTTGAGTTTCCCATTCAGTTAAATCGATTCGTGCCACGATATCGGCGTGATTAATATCGAGATAGTGGGTCGTGCTAATTTCTAATGCCTCATTAACACGCATGCTTGATTGACTGTTTAGAACGGAAATCAATAGGTATTCAACCGCCAAATATCGGTACTGGGCAAAGAGGACAATGCCGCCTTCAGCAAAAGGATATTTAGCTAGCTCATCCCGTAAGCGACCGGTAGCCGCGCGAGTGCAAGCGAGGAAATCTTGTTGGCCACCGCGGCATTCGCGTAACGTATCGCGCAATTCACTCTCTTCATTAAACAAGCCATAAGCTTTATTCTTTGCGCTATAAACACGGTGTAACTCTTCCAACATCACTTCAACTTCATGGGTTGGCGACAATAATGAATCACGTAAAATAAGCGATAACTCGTCCTCATCACGCTTAATTAGCTGATGAACCACAATCTGGTCAATATCCAGACTCATAGATAACTCCCTAAACGAATGATGCACTATTGAATCACGCAGGTCTCGACCTGACAATGAGATTTGCTAAGCTTAAGGTGGGAATTTCGATCATTAACGCTTGGCGAGCAGATAAATTGACACAGTTTTCAGCATTTACTGAGTAAATCTTGATGAAAAATTGCAGATATAAACCCTGTTTTACAGTAGAATAGCTACTTTTTACAATGATATTAGTTAATACTATGCCACAGTTATCTCGTTATAGTGATTCCCGCGTCGAGAAGCTTCTCGATGAGCTTTCTAAAGTCCTTGAAATGGATAAGGCCCCTACTGATCTCTCGTTGATGGTGCTCGGTAATATGGTGACGAATTTAATTAATTCCAGTGTTTCACCTGCTCAGCGCCATGCGTTGGCTCGCTCCTTCGCTGCGGCTCTCGAAGCCTCAGTCAGCGAAGATTCGGCTCACTAATCATTAAAACGACGTTTATGGCCAATCACCAACCACAGTATCGCGAAAAAGTTTCCAGCATGATTAGCTGGGGGCATTGGTTTGCCCTATTTAATATTTTGTTGGCCTTGGTGCTTGGCAGTCGTTACCTATTGATCAACGATTGGCCAGCGTCGCTCGCTGGTCGTATTTATGCCTATTGCAGTTGGTTGGGTCATTTCAGTTTTATCGTCTTCGCCCTCTACCTACTGATACTCTTCCCTATCACCTTTTTTATTCGGTCGCAGCGACTCTTACGTGTCATTGCCTCGATTATTGCTACCTGCGGGTTAACCTTGCTATTGATTGATGGCGCGGTCTTCCAACGTTTCCATCTCCATTTGAACCCTATTGTTTGGCAATTGGTGGTTAACCCGGAACAGAGTGAACTGACACGTGATTGGCAATTGATGTTTATTGCCGCCCCGATTATTTTTTTAGCCGAACTACTGTTCGCAACATGGAGCTGGCAGAAGCTCCGTAGCCTTAATCGTCACCATTATGCTCGACCTTTTGTCGTACTATTTATCGCAACGTTTTTCGCCAGTCACATTATGTATATCTGGGCAGATGCGAATTTTTATCGCCCGATTACCATGCAGAAAAGTAATTTACCGCTCTCTTACCCTATGACTGCACGACGTTTCTTAGAGAAGCATGGTCTACTCGACTCAGAAGATTACCAACGTCGTCTGATTCAACAAGGCGAACCGGATGCGCTGTCACTGGCATACCCGTTAAGTGAGATTACCTTTGCGCCTAAAGCCTCAGGTTATAATTTACTGGTTATCACCATCGATAATTTAAGCAGTCAAGCCGTCAGCAAGGCCTACCCTGCACTGGGTAATTTTGCGCAGCAGAATATTAACTTCACTCAGCATTACAGTTCCGGGCCGAGTAGCGAGAATGGACTATTCGGACTTTTTTATGGAATTTCCTCTACCTATTTAGAAGGAGTCCTCGCCTCGAGAACACCTTCAAGCTTGCTGACAACGCTGGCTAATCGCCACTATCAATTTGGTTTATTCTCAACCGATGGATTCAAGCAGCCTTTTTATCGCCAAGCCCTGTTAACCGACTACACCATTCCGTTACAGCATCGTCAGTCCGATAGCCAAACGGTTGAGCAATGGCATAACTGGTATAGCCAACAACAAAACTCGCCACAACCTTGGTTCTCGTGGGTGTCACTGCAAGGGGCCACGACAAGCAATGCGACTGAGGGTCAACGTAGCCAAACCTATCAGCAAAACTCTGCAACGACTGATCTACAGCTTGCTGCCATCTTTAATGAACTTGAACAGTCTCAAGCGTTAAACAATACCGTTGTAGTCATTACCGGTACCCATGGGCTGTCGCTAACACCTGGCGACACTTCAGAAAGTCGCCGTAGCGTATTGCATGTGCCACTGGTGATCCATTGGCCGAATACCCCTGCGCAGTCGATTGATTATCTCACCGACCATCAGGACATTATGGCGACCATTATGCAACGTCTATTAAATGTGACGACGCCTAGTTATGACTATACCCAAGGACGCGATCTCTTCACCGCGCAAGGGCGCAATAATTGGGTCACCAGCAGTGAAAATAATCATCTGATTATTACCACGCCGACACGCTCTATTGTGTTGAATACAAATGGTCAGTACAGCAGCTATGATGTGAAAGGTCGCCGATTACATGATGAGACGCCCGAGCTAGGATTACTCCTGCAAGTACTGACCGAAGAGAAGCGTTTTATTGCAAATTGATTACTAATAAGCCAGTCAGATCAGTGACATGTTGATTTTCTCTAAAACTGCGGTACTATTATTCAAGTCGTCGGCACGTAGCGCAGCCTGGTAGCGCACTGTCATGGGGTGTCAGGGGTCGGAGGTTCAAATCCTCTCGTGCCGACCAAATCAACATTCTGTTAGTATCGTTTACTGATGGAAACCCTACAAGAACCCGCATTCTCACTGAGTTTGCGGGTTTTTTGTTGTCTGTAGTATTGGTTATCACCATTTACAGACGGAATTTTTAGGACTAGATTTCGCATAGTCCTAAAAGAGCTAGTCCTACGATGCCAAGAAAGACCGTACCACTCACCGCTACACAGGTGAAAAATACCAAAACCACAGACAAGGAGCTATCTCTACTTGATGGAGGTGGCCTAGTCCTACTGGTTAAACCGTCCGGCGTGAAATGTGGCAGCTACGCTATTACAGGCCAGCCAATAACAAACGCACCACAATGACGATTGGTAATTACCCTTCCTTTTCTCTATTGGATGCAAGAGCCGCCAGAGATGAAGCGCGAGCAATGCTAGATAAAGGTATCGACCCGCAGGACTATCGAACACATTAGGAAGAAGCCGAGAAACTCAGGACAGGCAACACATTTAAAAACGTTGCCGCTGATTGGTACGAATTGAAGAAGGCACAGAACCTCGCACCCAACACGATTAAAGATATATGGCGGTCACTGGAAAAATATTTTTTCCCTGATATTGGCGACCGTCCAGTAACAGAACTCACCGCCCGAACTTTCGTTAATGTGCTGGAGCCGATTAGAGCGAGGGGTAATCTGGAAACTTTGAAACGTGTTTTGCAGAGCGTGAACGAAGTAATGGACTATGCAGCAAACAGTGGACTCATTGAGGTAAATACCGCTGCAAATGTTCGTAAGGCTTTCCCCGTTCCGACCAAGAAGCCAATGCCAGCTATCACACCTGACAAACCACCGGAACTAATGCGAGCTATTTCAATAGCCAGCATAGAGCGACAGACGCGCTTATTAATCGAGTGGCAGCTTCTCACAGTGACCCGCCCCGCTGAGGCATCTTCTGCAAGGTGGGATGAAATCGACCTACTAGATCAAACATGGACGATACCCGAAGGACGAATGAAGATGCGCCGTGACCATGTAATACCACTTCCACCCCAAGCACTCGCAATCCTTGAGGAAATGAAGCCGACTAGTAAACATCGTGACTATGTTTTCCCAAGCATGAAAGACCCTAAGCAGCCGATGAATAGTCAGACGGCAAACGCTGCCCTAAAACGTATGGGCTTCCGTGGTGTATTGGTGGCTCACGGTTTCAGATCGATATTCAGTACCGCAGCCAATAGCGCAGGATTCGACTCTGATATAATCGAGTCAGCACTTTCCCACACGGAAAAGAACGAAGTACGCCGCGCCTATAACCGGAGTAACTACCTTGAAAGAAGAAAGGTTCTAATGAGCTGGTGGACTGATACGCTGGAAGCAGCGGCAACAGGTTCAACTTTAGCCAATGGCGTGAGTAGTATCAGAAGTAAATTAGCCGTGTAGTGATATGTGACGGCGTAATGGAACAGATTGAGTCTAGCCTGACGGGGCGAAAAGCGGCAAACCTACCGCCTGACTCAATTCCTTTTTAGGTTTAACGTTAGAGGTGACGTTGTGCATTTTTTTGAACGCGAGTATTACTCGCTTGATAGGGCTGCTAAGGAGTTGGATTGCGATACTGATGATATAATCCATCTCGGAGTGATTGGAGCTATAGAAATTTGCATCAAGTTGAATGGGTTTCCCTCGTCTTTATGGATATCCGGGGCAATTGAAAAAGAGATTACAGATATCATAAGCGAAAGAGCATCGGCTTTTAGGTTCAATATCACCAAGCCTAAATAACATGGCTTCATACTTTGTGCCGAGTAATGGGGCCTCATCATTCAGGACTTACGCAAACTGTCATGTACTGCATGGGAGAGCTTACGAATTATGGGCTTTAACAATTAATGAGCTAGAAGAAATAGAATCAGATGGCGCATGTACAGTATTAGATATGATATCGAGCGATTGGAAAAGCGTTAAGGAAAATGAAGGGCTAGTGTTCCACTTAAGATCGCAAAAGCGCTTTTATAGAATTATAGAAGATAGTGATGAAAAGCTGGATTATATAGGAGCGGATAGTAGATCGAGCGAACAACCCTACCCTAAAATCAGTAAATCAGACTTATTTCTGTCTCTATCAATGATGACAAAACTGAAAGATCACAAAGAAAACAAAACACAGCTGCTTAATATGTATAACGATATTGATAGTAGACAGCCAGAAGCTGGCTCTAACTCGACTTCTAATAAGAAAATTGGAAGGAAAACCACAAATAGCCAAGCATCATCCATAAAAGCATTGCTCTATACAATGTACTCAAATGAAGAGATGCTCGATAATCCAAGGAAGTTTATCGATAACCCTAAGAGTAAGATTGCCATAGCTTTCGATACTAATAATTGGTAATGACTCCAACTTATTGATAGTGCTGTATCGTGAGGTAGTGCCCAATGACATTATCATGCAACTCCACCGAC
>NZ_JALBCV010000087.1 GCF_022602565.1 Rosenbergiella metrosideri | reverse complement strand
ATGGTGCCGGCTGGCCAGCGCAGCCGGTAGGCGCGGGAATCCAGGCCGGAAGCCAAGATGACGGCCTGCCGAATCCCGGCTCGGGTGGCATCCAGAAAGAAGTTGTCGAAGTAGTGAGTGCGAATGGCCATCGCGTCGGCGAACCGCCGCAGGCCGTTGGCCTCGTCTTCGGCTAGCTCGTCGGGATCCAGTTCGCCACTGGCCATGCGTACGAAGAAGTCGACGCCGACCGCGCGGACCAGCGGTTCCGCGAACTGGTCGTTGAC
>NZ_JALBCV010000086.1 GCF_022602565.1 Rosenbergiella metrosideri | reverse complement strand
GGCGCTGCAGTCGACCACTGGCTGGACGGTGCTGCTGGCGGTGGTGGTGTATTGGGTGGTGGTCGTGGTGGTCGTGGTGGTCGCCGGGTTGATCGATGAACGCGCCGAGGCGCGCGCAGATGTCGCTGGTGAACCGCCGGGTGCGGCAGCGGTGTCCGATACCGCGCAAACGCCGATGCCGAAGTCGAAGTCGAAGTCGGCCAGCCGCCTGGCGGCATTGCCGAACACGCCGCTGCGGCCCGCTGATTTGCAGCCTGGCCTGGACAC
>NZ_JALBCV010000085.1 GCF_022602565.1 Rosenbergiella metrosideri | reverse complement strand
CTGGTGTGGATGGCATGTGGCTGACCGTCCAGGTCAGCAGCGATGGCGTGCCGGTGCTGTATCGTCCGTCCGATCTGGCAACGTTGACCGACGGCGCCGGCCCGGTGAATTCGAAGACGGTTCAGCAACTCCAGCAGCTCAACGCGGGATGGAATTTCACCACGCCGGGCGTCGAGGGCCATCCCTACCGGCAACGGGCGACCCCGATACCGACACTGGAGCAAGCCATTGGCGCGACTCCGCCCGATATGACTCTGTTTCTAGACC
>NZ_JALBCV010000084.1 GCF_022602565.1 Rosenbergiella metrosideri | reverse complement strand
ATGAATACGTGAATTCTGTTGCTCCCGAATTGGTTTCGAAGTTGACCAAGTACGAGTCCGCTGACGGGCCGGATGGCCAGTCCGCGCCGGACGTCTTCACGGTGCACCGCATTGACGAGCAGCTGGCCAAAGCGATGGACCGCAAGGTGTGGTTGCCGTCGGGCGGGACGCTGGTGATCGACCGGACCGAAGCCATGACGGTCATTGACGTCAACACCGGTAAATTCACCGGAGCCGGGGGCAACCTCGAGCAGACGGTCACCAAGAA
>NZ_JALBCV010000083.1 GCF_022602565.1 Rosenbergiella metrosideri | reverse complement strand
CTCCTCACTAGAGTACTTCGAAAAAGCCCTGGAGGAGCTGGCAGCAGCGTTTCCGGGTGATGGCTGGTTAGGTTCGGCCGCGGACAAATACGCCGGCAAAAACCGCAACCACGTGAATTTTTTCCAGGAACTGGCAGACCTCGGTCGTCAGCTCATCAGCCTGATCCACGACCAGGCCAACGCGGTCCAGACGACCCGCGACATCCTGGAGGGCGCCAAGAAAGGTCTCGAGTTCGTGCGCCCGGTGGCTGTGGACCTGACCTACATCC
>NZ_JALBCV010000082.1 GCF_022602565.1 Rosenbergiella metrosideri | reverse complement strand
CAGCACGGCCGCACCCGGATACGTCGACGACCCGGCCAGCACGCCGGTCACGCCCTGGGTGTATTTGTCGTCGCGGGGACCGGGCACCGGCCAGCGCGCGGCCACGTCGGTAGCCTCGAAACCCAACACGTCGGTGTGCGCCAGGTCCAGCCCGATATCGACAAGGACGACGCGGCCGCAGTCGGCCAGCGCGTGCACCGGTTTGAGCCCGCCAAAGGTGACGGTCAGCGCGGCGTGCACGGCGGGGCCGGTGATCGCCCCGGTCGCCAC
>NZ_JALBCV010000081.1 GCF_022602565.1 Rosenbergiella metrosideri | reverse complement strand
AAATACAGGAATAGACCGCCGCCAATTTCATTGACGTTTCTGGACTAACATAGACGTCTTGACCGAAAATACCGTCTAAATCGGCAGCTTCTGAGGTGATCGGCACCGAGGGGTTTTCTATCGATTCCGAACGGAACATGGCATCAAACAACATTTCGCTTTCTCCAGGCAGTTAATACCGCGCCGATTAGCAGTAATGCGCCTGAATACATGAGTGCATTGGCGACACCAAAGCGCATCCACACGCCAGAGGTCGTCAGGCCAATACCTAAC
>NZ_JALBCV010000080.1 GCF_022602565.1 Rosenbergiella metrosideri | reverse complement strand
CGTCCCATGCTTATGCCTGAGATGGATCGTCGCCGAATGATGATGATGGCGGGGTTCGGCGCCCTGGCTGCCGCGCTTCCCGCCCCGACAGCCTGGGCCGACCCGACCCGGCCGGCCGCGCCGGCTGGTCCGACACCGGCGCCCGCCGCGCCGGCTGCGGCAACCGGTGGGCTTTTGTTCCACGACGAGTTCGACGGGCCGGCCGGTTCGGTCCCGGACCCGTCCAAGTGGCAGGTGTCGAACCACCGGACGCCCATCAAGAACCCGGTGGGC
>NZ_JALBCV010000079.1 GCF_022602565.1 Rosenbergiella metrosideri | reverse complement strand
GCCTGAGCCGCCTGTGAGGGATATCCTCTAGGTCGGAGGTGACGAACGTGGCCGAGGACCAGCTCACGGCGCAAGCGGTTGCACCGCCCACGGAGGCTTCTGCGGCTCTCGAGCCCGCTCTCGAGACGCCCGAGTCGCCGGTCGAGACTCTTAAGACCAGCATCAGCGCGTCGCGTCGGGTGCGGGCCCGATTGGCCCGGCGGATGACCGCCCAGCGCAGCACCACCAATCCGGTGCTCGAGCCGTTGGTGGCGGTGCACCGGGAGATCTATCC
>NZ_JALBCV010000007.1:99084-167227 GCF_022602565.1 Rosenbergiella metrosideri | reverse complement strand
TCGCCTTCCAGTGCTTTAAGCGCTGAACCACGAACGATTGGAGTGTCGTCGCCTGGGAAGTCGTATTGTGACAGCAGGTCACGAACTTCCATTTCAACAAGCTCTAACAGCTCTTCATCATCAACCATGTCACATTTGTTCAGGAACACGATGATGTAAGGAACACCTACTTGGCGACCTAACAGGATGTGCTCACGAGTTTGTGGCATAGGACCATCAGTTGCCGCAACAACTAGGATAGCTCCGTCCATTTGCGCAGCACCGGTGATCATGTTTTTAACGTAATCGGCGTGTCCTGGGCAGTCAACGTGCGCGTAGTGACGAGTTGGCGTTTCGTACTCTACGTGTGAAGTGTTGATGGTGATACCACGTGCTTTTTCTTCTGGCGCGTTATCGATTTGATCGAATGCACGCGCAGCACCGCCGAAAGTTTTTGCTAAAACGGTAGTGATTGCAGCAGTTAAAGTGGTTTTACCGTGGTCAACGTGACCGATGGTGCCCACGTTTACGTGTGGTTTATTACGTTGAAATTGCTCTTTAGCCATGGCTATATTCCTTACTGTTATGCCCTCATTCTCGATGAGGACATGGGATCAAATTTAAACCGTAGTTTTATTTGCTACGTGCTTCAATAACAGCCTGCGCAACGTTGTTTGGCGCATCGTCATACTTCAAGAACTCCATGGAGTAAGAAGCACGACCTTTAGTCAGAGAACGCAACTGAGTCGCATACCCAAACATTTCGGACAATGGTACTTCGGCATGAATCTCAACGCCAGTAGCGTTTGATTCTTGACCTTTCAACATACCACGACGTCTGCTCAGGTCACCGATAACATCACCAGTGTGCTCTTCAGGAGTCTCAACTTCAACTTTCATGATTGGCTCAAGCAGAACTGGGTTCGCTTGTTTAAAGCCTTGTTTGAAAGCTAATGATGCAGCCAGTTTAAACGCTAGTTCTGATGAGTCAACATCATGGTAAGACCCAAAGTGCAGACGAACACCTAAGTCAACTACCGGGTAACCCGCTAATGGACCAGATTTCAGCTGCTCTTGCAGACCTTTATCAACCGCAGGGATGTATTCTGTTGGAATTACACCACCTTTGATATCGTTGATGAACTCGTAACCTTTAGGGTTAGAGCCTGGCTCAAGTGGGTACATATCGATCACAACGTGACCATATTGTCCACGACCGCCAGACTGCTTAGCATGTTTACCTTCAACATCGGTAATTTTGCTACGAATTGCTTCACGGTAAGCAACCTGTGGTTTACCCACATTCGCTTCAACGTTGAACTCACGCTTCATACGGTCAACGATGATATCTAAGTGAAGTTCACCCATACCAGCGATGATTGTCTGGTTAGATTCTTCATCAGTCCATACGCGGAATGATGGATCTTCTTTCGCCAGACGGCCCAGAGCTAGACCCATTTTTTCTTGGTCAGCTTTGGTTTTTGGTTCAACCGCGATTGAGATTACTGGCTCTGGGAATTCCATACGCTCTAAGATGATTGGTGCGTTAGGATCACACAGGGTGTCACCAGTAATAACGTCTTTCAGACCGATTGCTGCAGCAATGTCACCAGCACGAACTTCGCTGATTTCTTCACGCTTGTTAGCGTGCATCTGAACGATACGGCCTAAACGTTCACGTTGTGATTTCACTGAGTTCAGTACGGTGTCACCAGAGTTAACGATACCTGAGTAAACACGGAAGAACGTCAAGTTACCCACAAACGGGTCGTTCGCAATTTTAAATGCTAATGCTGCGAATGGCTCGTTATCGTCTGAACGACGTTCAGCTGGAGTATCTTTACCATCGTCTAACATCCCTTTAATTGCAGGAACTTCGGTTGGTGATGGCAGATATTCGATAACGGCATCAAGCATCGCTTGAACACCTTTGTTCTTAAATGCAGAACCACAGGTAACCAAGATGATTTCGTTGTTCAGAACACGTTGACGCAGAGCATTTTTGATTTCTGCTTCAGTCAGTTCTTCACCACCCAGGTATTTTTCCATCAGCTCTTCAGAAGCTTCTGCTGCAGACTCGATCAGGTTTTGACGCCATTCTTCTGCTAGCTCTTGCATCTCTGCTGGGATTTCTTCGTAATCGAAGGTAGTACCTTGGTCAGCATCATTCCAGTTGATAGCCTTCATTTTTACCAGGTCAACAACACCGGTAAAACCTTCCTCTGCACCAATTGCTAATTGCAATGGAACAGGGTTAGCACCTAAACGTGCTTTGATTTGGCTAACAACTTTCAGGAAGTTCGCACCCATACGGTCCATTTTGTTAACGAACGCGATACGTGGAACTTTATACTTATTAGCCTGACGCCATACGGTTTCAGACTGTGGCTGAACACCACCAACTGCACAGTAAACCATTACTGCACCGTCAAGAACACGCATTGAACGCTCTACTTCGATAGTAAAGTCAACGTGTCCCGGGGTATCAATGATGTTGATACGGTGTGGTTCAAATTGTTTAGCCATACCAGACCAGAATGCAGTCGTCGCAGCTGAGGTGATAGTAATACCACGCTCCTGCTCCTGTGCCATCCAGTCCATTGTCGCTGCACCATCGTGTACTTCACCGATTTTATGACTTACACCGGTATAGAACAGGATACGCTCGGTAGTAGTAGTTTTACCGGCATCGATGTGTGCACTGATACCGATATTACGGTAACGTGAAATGGGTGTTTTACGAGCCATTTGATTCCTCTGAATTCTAGGACGTTCTATTTAAGTTAACCACAGCAGGTTAGCTTTTAGAGCGCCCGCTGGGTTAACAACTACACCGAAGGGATTACCAACGGTAGTGAGCGAACGCCTTGTTGGCTTCTGCCATACGGTGAACGTCTTCACGTTTCTTCACTGCAGTACCTTTGTTTTCTGCAGCATCAGAAAGTTCGTTCGCCAGGCGAAGAGCCATAGATTTATCACCGCGTTTACGAGCAGCTTCAACGATCCAACGCATTGCCAGAGCATTACGACGAACCGGACGTACTTCAACTGGAACCTGATAAGTTGAACCACCAACACGGCGTGATTTAACTTCGACTGTCGGACGAACGTTGTCTAAAGCAACTTCGAACGCTTCCAGTTCAGATTTACCAGAGCGCTGAGCCAGGGTCTCAAGCGCGTTATATACGATAGATTCTGCAGTAGATTTTTTACCGTCTACCATCAGAATGTTTACAAATTTTGCCAGTAGTTCTGATCCGAACTTAGGATCCGGCAGAATTTTACGTTGACCAATTACACGACGACGTGGCATGGAATATCTCCGTTGATAATTCAGGATTGTCCAAAACTCTACGAGTTTATTTTGACATTTATGTTAAAACGTTTGGCCTTACTTAACGGAGAACCATTAAGCCTTTGGCTTCTTCACACCGTACTTAGAACGAGCCTGTTTACGGTCTTTAACACCGGAACAGTCAAGTGCGCCGCGAACGGTATGGTAACGCACACCTGGTAAGTCTTTAACACGACCACCACGGATCAGGATCACGGAGTGCTCCTGCAGGTTATGACCTTCACCACCAATGTAGGAGGTAACTTCAAAACCGTTAGTTAAACGAACACGACAAACTTTACGTAATGCTGAGTTCGGTTTTTTTGGAGTAGTAGTATATACACGAGTACATACACCACGTTTTTGCGGGCAAGCTTCCAGCGCAGGTACGTTGCTTTTTGCAACTTTACGTACGCGTGGTTTGCGAACCAGCTGGTTAACTGTTGCCATTAAATAGCTCCTGGTTTTGCTTTTGCTTCGTAAACACGTATTAAATCTACCTCATATTTCTATGAGGACGCAGAATTTTAGGGCTGAGTATAGAGGGTGTCAAGAAATAACCAACATATCGTCTCACCAAGTGATCTGTTTCGAATGCTTTACAGTCAACTCAACGAACTGTTGATAGCTGATTAAGTGAAATTTCGGCCCCAATAATGCTGTGATTCCGCGGGCTTGAGCATCTTCCTCAAGCACGTAAAATCCTGACTGCTTTTTTGTTAAAAGCTTAGAAAAATAATGGCTATTAGCCACCCCGGCATACACTGCATCTTGTAAGAGTAAAATATCGTCTGTTTGACCAATAAATGTCTCGAGATAGTCCATATCGAGAGCTACTGGAGAGGACATGATGAGATGAAGCATGTGTCCCCCTAAAAATTAATGATTTTGTCGTAATGACTGAGTTGCTGGTGAAGTTCACCCATTGGTAAGCTCGTTACGGCTATGGCGCCCATATCTTGTTCACTGATACCCCGCATCCTCAAGGATTGCTGGCAAGCATAAACGTTCTCAATATCGTAAAGTTCAAGCAGCTTAAAAGTGGTAATGTAGTCTCGCTGATAGATTATATTAGGCTGTTGGCCGCCAACAAGTTGAAAAATCCCATCACCGATAAAAAAGACCCCAAGCTCTTCACTCAGCGCTGCCGTTGCCAGTAACGCATCAAGTCCTTCTCTCCCCGTACTTGAACCATGGGGAGCCGTCTTAAAAATAAAAGCTATCGAGTTCATTAAAATTGTATTACTCGTTCACAGGTTAGCAAGGATGTAGCGAGTTCCCCTAGCCCTGAAAAATTAAATTGCGGGTGAAAGTTATACTGACCGGCTTGCGCATGGTCTTGGTCAACGACCCCACGCCGTAAAGCGGCTGATACACAAATATTCAGTGGAATATTTTCATCACGGCTTAACTTTACCCATTCTTCAATCAAGTCATGCTCGTCACTAGCAGGGGATGTGAGCTTATTTGCATTACTTACTGCCTCTTGGTAGAAAAAAATTGACGTTATACTGTGTTCAGCTTTCAATAATGCTTTAGCGAACATCCAAGCGCTCGTGGCATTTTGTGTGCCATACGCTGGGCCAGTGATTACCAATGCGTAACGCATTATTCCTCTCCTTCGGGAAAGTCTTCATGCCTGAATTGACGGATATAAAGATACACAGTGTGTTTGGAAATATTCAAACGATCTGCCACCTGATTGATCGCGTCTTTGATATCAAATATTCCCTTTGCATATAAATTCAACACTACTTGCCTATTCTTAATGTTATTGGCCACCGAACGGTCATTACTGACCTCTTCAATCGTATGCTCCAATGTTTGCAAAACGAGATCGTCAACTGAATTGGCGAAATGAACGTTATTGTCATGCTGCATTTCCGATGGGCAAAAGTTCGCGAGCACCTGGGAAAATGGCACATCTAGATTCATATTTATGCACAGAAGGCCGATAACACGTTGCGAACTATTCTTGATCGCAATCGTCGTCGATTTCATCAATGCGCCACTTTTTGAGCGTGTAAAGCTGGTTCGAGACGGTGGGCTCTCTCTCCCGTCCAATTCATGTAGCGTCTGTAAGGCAAGATTGGTGATGGGTGAGCCGACTTGGCGTCCCGTTAATTCACCATTGGCAATACAGACTGCAGAGCTCTCAAGATTGTCCAAAGTATGCAGAACGACCTCGCAATGACTACCCAGCATCAGGGCTAAACCCTCTACCATCGACTCATAGGAGCGCACTATTTCATAGTCGAGAGCGTTAGATGCGTATTTAGGGCTCATTATGTTCCTTGAGCCGTCTGTTGTACTCAGTGGTTTTGACATAGCTTACATCATCCTAATATGACAAAGGATAATTCCCAATTGCTCAATATCGGAAAGATAAAGATATAGAAGTAAAATAATTATGGGTTTTAAGACTATTGTTTACGCCAATCAAGAAGTGATGGCAAGGGGTAAACACCACTGCAGTGTGCAGTGGTGTTGATAATGCGAGAGAGCTTTACTTTTTAGCTGCTGAGCCGGTGTCAGCCGCTGGCGCTTGTGGCGCTGAGTCACCTTTCGCGGCAGGTTTGATGTCTAATAACTCAACGTCAAACACTAGTGTTGAATTCGGTGGGATACCTGGTACGCCATTCTGGCCATATGCGAGCGCCGGTGGAATCACCAACTGGATTTTACCACCCTTTTTAATGTGTTTTAACCCTTCGGTCCAGCCTGGGATAACTCCATCAAGGCGGAAAGAAAGCGGTTCATGACGATCGTAAGAGCTGTCGAACTGCGTTCCGTCGGTCAGTGTCCCTTTATAGTTGACAACGACGGTATCGCTGTCAGTAGGCGCTGCGCCTGTACCCGGCTTCTCGACCTTATAAAGTAAGCCTGAAGAAGTTTTCTTCACGCCCTTTTCTTTAGCAAATTTTGCAGCGAAAGCGTTACCTTTATCGGTATTCTCTTTAGCATCTTTTGCCATTTTCGCTTGTGCGGCAGCTTTTACATTGCCTTCAAACGCTTTAAGTGTTTGCTCAACTTCGCTATCTGAAAGCTTGCTTTTCCCTGCGAACGCATCCTGCACACCTGCGATCAATTGCTTATTATCCAGCTTGATACCTAATTTTTCTTGTTCCTTAAGAGAATTCTCCATGTAACGACCTAATGAGGCACCGAGGGCGTAAGCCGATTGTTGGCTCTGATCTTTAAATGCAGAGTTTAGTGCAACTTGTCCTGATGGCTGAGCAGAGGTTTCCGCAGCCATAGTTAGAGGGGCGTTAAGGCCAACCGCTAAAGTTGCAGCCAACAGTGAGACTTTAAACAATGATTTCATCCATATCTCCTAACCAAAGTCAGGTACTTTGGCGCTTTAAAAGTGTAGAGACTACACAATGACTTTTTAATGGCTAATATCAGTACCATTACGAGTTAAACGGCCCCTCTACGACAATACGCTCATCATAAAGTTTCGAGGTTAACTCATCATATTGGGGCAGAATATTGTTTTTCAAGTGTGAACAAAATATCGTGAATTTCACAGGATTTCTTCGAGGGGGGAACGGTATACTGTCAATAATGATCGTCATTACTACGATGGAGACTGAATTATGAATGTTGAGGAGTTAACTCAACGACTGGACAACCTTGAAACAAAAGTCGCTTATCAGGAACACACTCTTGAAGAGTTAAATCAGACACTGATTAGCCACGAACTTGAGATGGCAAAAATGAGGGAACACCTACGCCTGCTGATCAGTAAATTGCAGACCGTTTCGCCTTCTATGGTGGCCTCTCAATCTGAAGAGACTCCCCCACCACATTACTAATAAAAAAGGCTGCATTAGGCAGCCTTTTTTACTTAGTGATGACAGCCGCAGCCGCCAGTACCACAACCCTCTTCGTTCTGGCCGTGATCGTGGTCGTGATGATGACCATCAGCACCATGTACGTGACCATGTGCTAATTCTTCTTCGGTCGCTTCACGAATTGCCACAACTTCAACATTAAAGCTTAAGTTTTGACCCGCTAGCATGTGGTTACCGTCAACCACGACATGGTCGTCGCCAACTTCAGTGATTTCTACGGGGACTGGCCCTTGATCGGTCTCTGCTAAGAAACGCATACCTGGTTGCAGCTCATCAACGCCTACAAATACATCTTTAGGAACGCGTTGAACTAAATTCTCGTCATATTGACCATAAGCGTCGTTAGCAGGCACATTGATATCGAACTTATCACCAGCTTCGCGGTTGTCTAGCGCGTTTTCTAAGCCAGAAATTAAAGAGCCGTGGCCATGTAAGTAGTCCAGCGGTGCTGTAACGGGTGCTTCATCAACCAGCACACCATCTTCAGTACGTACTTGATAAGCAATGCTAACTACCAAGTCTTTTGCAATTTTCATGATAACTCCTAACCGTTGAGCGCTGTATTCCCGTCTCATTGGTCTATTTTTGCCTGCAATAATACCAACCAGAAAGGTCCTGACTATGTTGAAAAACTATATCAGTTCTTCCGTAAACAATTATAGTGGGAATGATTGGCGCGAAATTCAATGCTTCAACTGGAATTTAGCGAAAAAAAACTTATTCAGGTGTAAAGACACCGATAATTTGCTCATCTTTTCTTACCGCTGATTGCACTTGTTTATCTGCCTCGCGCATTTGGTCACCACATTTAACACATTCAACAACCTCCACGCCTGATTCTTTCCACAGCGCTAAAGTATCTTTTGCTTGGCAGTGCCGACAGACTGCACCGGCAATAAAACGTTTACGCATGCTATACCCTTAATAGTGAAGGAGAGAATACGCATTAATCTGCGGCATCCCAGCGTCCCAATGTTTGTTTATCTTGTTGCATTTCCCTACGAAAAACATCTTCAAGTTCTCGGCGAGCTTCCTTCACTCGTGAGATATGCCCGGTTTCATCGTGGTGTGGCATTAAGTCTTTCAGCATTTGTTCATCAAGATGAGTAAAGTATTGCTGAGCGCGCTCCGCTTGGTAAGGGTGGATGCCAAGTGATACTAAGGCTTTACCCGCTAATTGGACTGCACTTAAAAAGGTTTCACGTGTAATGTCTGTAATGCCCGCTTGCAACAGCTCATGCGCCTCTACCCGGCCTCTTGCCCGTGCAAGAATGTTTAAATGAGGAAAATGTTGCTGGCATAGCGCGACGGTTGCCATAGTATCGGAAGGATCATCACAGGTCACAATGATCGATTGCGCTCGCTCTGCTCCTGCGGCACGTAACAACTCGAGATCGTTCGAGTCTCCGTAATACACTTTATAGCCATAACTACGCGTTAAACTTACGACACTGATATCTTTCTCCAACACAGTCACTCGCATGT
Organism: Rosenbergiella metrosideri; assembly: GCF_022602565.1. Taxonomy (GTDB): domain Bacteria; phylum Pseudomonadota; class Gammaproteobacteria; order Enterobacterales; family Enterobacteriaceae; genus Rosenbergiella; species Rosenbergiella metrosideri. The sequence continues at coordinate 158,572 of NZ_JALBCV010000007.1, read as the reverse complement.
TGTTGGCCATTAGTAAACGTCCTACCACCTGCCCAAAACGACCAAAACCGACCAAAATAACTTGGGGCTCATCGTCTTCAACATAATGCTTTTCCGTATTTTCATCATCTTGATTATTAAAACGACGTACTAAGATGAGATCAATTAGCTTCATTAATAAAGGGGTAGTAATCATCGATAGCGTCACAATCACCAGCAGTAAGGACAGTTGCTCTTGATGGAACAGTCCCGCGCTGGATGCTGCGGAGAATAGAACAAAGGCAAACTCGCCACCTTGGCTCAGGACGCCCGAGAACTGAAGACGTTCCGAGCTTCTCATTCCGTATACGCGCGCCAGTATATAGAGTACCAATGCTTTAATTGCGACGAGGGTAACAACCGCAATCAATACCTCCACGACATGGGTAAATAATACGCCAATATTTAACGCCATACCGACAGAGATAAAAAATAACCCGAGCAGCAATGCTTTGAAGGGATCAATCGCGACTTCTAACTCGTGACGATATTCACTTTCTGCTAACAAGATACCGGCAATAAACGTTCCTAACGCCATCGATAAACCTAGCGCATCCATAAATAGCGCAGAGCCGATGACCAACAATAATGCGGAAGCAGTAAAAATCTCTTTCACCCCCGAGGCGGCGATGTAGCGGAAGATAGGTCGTAATAAGAAGCGCCCACCTACCAACATCCCAGCGAAGGCGAGGACCTTCATCCCAATTTTCATCCAATCCGTAGGATGCCCTGAATCGTTGCCTGCTAACAATGGTACGAGCGCTAAGGCAGGTATCACGGCTAAATCTTGAAAAAGTAATACCGAAAAACCGAGTTGTCCGGCTTCACTTCGGTTCATACCTTTTTCCTGCATCAATTGCAGAGCCATGGCCGTTGAGGACATAGCCAGACCGATGCCGCCAATAACCGCGGCTTGCCAAGAAAATTGGGTGGTCCATAGCAGCCCGGCGAGTAACACACTCGAGAAAATAACTTGTCCGGCACCCACACCAAAAATGGAGCGCCTTAACTGCCACAGCTTTCCAGGGTTAAGCTCGAGCCCGATGATAAACATCAGAAACACTACCCCTAACTCGGAGAAATGCAGAATTTCCTCAACATCGCTGATAAACCCTGCACCCCAAGGACCAATGGCGATCCCGGCTAATAGATACCCGAGAACCGCCCCAATTCCCAGTCTTGCGGCAATCGGCACCGCAACCACCGCCGCCGCTAAGTAAATAACGCCCGCAGTTAATAAATCAGATCCGCCCATCCATGATCTCCTCTGGTAAAGGCTGGGTCAGCCAGTCTGAATAGGCTGCAGCTAGAGACTTCAAGACATCTAAAGGCTGCCGTCTTGCATGATAAATAACCATTGGCGACATCCACTGCATCTGGCAAGTCTGCGCGACCAATTCGAACGGGCGCATAATCTCGCCGAGAGGATAACGATTCAAGCCCTGCGATTGGTACGCGCTTTCCGGTTCGCCGGTGGTGACAACACAGCGTAAGGTTTTACCTTCTAAGGCTGACTCTCCCATTCCTGAAGCGAATCCACGGGATAGCACTCTATCCAGCCATTCTTTGAGTAGCGAGGGGCAACTGTACGTATAAAGGGGATATTGAAACACAATAATATCGTGCTCCCGTAACAATTGTTGTTCACGATAGATATCGATAAAAAAATTGGGATACGTTGCATAAAGGTCATGCACCGTAACATGCTCCACTCGGCGAGCGGCTTTAAGTAGCTTACTGTTTACCACTGATTCCTGTGCTTCAGGGTGCGCATAAAGCAAAAGTATTTTAGGTGAAGATGACATTGTCGTCCTCCAAGTTATCGTCTTAGTCATGGTTTTCCGTTACCATGCTGCGATGCAAAGATGTGTGGTGAGCGATTTTAGTTATGCCACTAATTTACCATATTCCATAAATTACGGCGCTTATGATTGTCTTCTCTTCCTTACAATTACGACGCGGCACTCGCGTACTCCTAGACAATGCTTCAGCAACCATTAATCCGGGCCAAAAAGTTGGCTTAGTCGGTAAGAATGGCTGCGGGAAATCGACCCTATTGTCGTTACTCAAACAAGAGATTAGCGCAGAAAGCGGTAGCGTTAATTTCCCGGCTAATTGGTCCTTAGCGTGGGTGAATCAAGAAACCCCAGCACTCGCGACGTCAGCAATTGATTATGTGATTGATGGCGATAGAGAATTCAGAGAGTTAGAGACTCAACTTTCAGCGGCTAACCAAGCCAACGAGGGTAATCAGATTGCGCTCCTTCACGGTAAATTAGATGCAATCCAAGCATGGAGTATCAATGCGCGAGCGGCTAGCCTGCTCTATGGGTTAGGCTTTTCCCATACTCAACTCCAATCGCCAGTGAAAGACTTCTCCGGAGGATGGCGAATGCGCTTAAACTTGGCGCAGGCGCTAATTTGCCGTTCAGACCTTTTGCTATTGGATGAACCCACCAACCACTTAGATCTTGATGCCGTCATTTGGCTAGAGAAGTGGCTGAAAAGTTATACTGGAACCTTAATCCTCATCTCTCACGACCGGGACTTCCTCGACCCTACCGTAAGCAAGATCTTGCATATTGAGCAAGAAAAGCTTATGGATTACACTGGCAACTATAGTGATTTTGAGCGGCAGCGCGCAACTAAATTAGCGCAACAACAGTCGCTATACCAAAGCCAGCAGACTAAAGTCGCACATCTTCAGCACTATATTGACCGTTTCCGCGCCAAAGCGACCAAAGCCAAACAAGCACAAAGCCGCCTAAAAATGTTAGAGCGGATGGAAATGATTGCCCCCGCGCATGTCGATAATCCTTTTACCTTCCAGTTCCGTGCGCCTGAATCGCTACCTTCTCCACTTTTAACGATGGAAAAAGTGACTGCAGGCTATGACGATAGAGTCATTTTAGATTCAATTAAACTGAATCTGGTTCCCGGCTCACGTATAGGTCTACTCGGTAAAAATGGCGCGGGCAAATCTACCCTAATTAAATTACTCTCTGGTGAGCTTATACCGCGATCGGGAACGGTGACGCTCGCTAAAGGTGTAAAGCTCGGCTACTTCGCTCAACATCAACTTGAATACTTACGAGCAGAAGAGTCACCGTTGCAGCATCTACAACGCCAAGCCCCGAAAGAGCTAGAACAACACCTGCGCGACTACTTGGGCGGATTTGGCTTTCAAGGTGATCAAGTGAAAGCACCTACCGCTCAGTTTTCAGGCGGAGAAAAAGCGCGTTTGGTATTAGCGCTAATCGTCTGGGAGCGCCCGAACTTACTATTACTCGATGAACCGACTAACCACCTTGATCTCGACATGCGTCAAGCACTGACGGAAGCGTTGATTGACTTCGAGGGCGCCTTAGTCGTGGTATCACACGACCGTCACCTACTGCGTGCGACAACCGATGACCTTTACCTCGTTCACGGCGGTAGGGTCGAAATGTTTGCAGGCGACCTTGACGATTACCAGCAATGGCTTGCCGACCAGCAAAAAGACAGCACCGCTACACAAAAAAGCGATACTTCTCGCGATAACAGCCAAAGCGCGCAAGCGCGTAAGGATCAAAAAAGGCGTGATGCTGAACTGCGTACTAAAACGCAACCCTTACGCAAGCAAATCGAGAAACTCGAAAAACAGATGAGCGAGTGCCAGCGGAAATTAGCGGAAGATGAAGAGAAGTTAGCTGACCCTGTAATTTATGAGGCGGCGCGTAAGAACGAGCTGACCGATACCTTACAGCACCGGACAACAGTTCAGTCACAACTTAATGATATAGAGCTTGCTTGGCTCGAGGCGCAAGAAGAACTTGAGACACTGCTTGCGAGCGAAGGCTAGCGCAGGGTAAATCCTATTTTGTATCATTACAACCAGATAAGGACCACGCTCAGGGCGGTCAATAATCCCATAATAATATTGAACTGCCGCCATGCGCGTGGGCTGTGCAACCACCGACCAATCACGGTGCCAAAGGCTAGCCAAATACATCCCGCAATCAGGTTGACTAAAAACATGGCTAAACTAATGCCAGCAATCGAGGTAATATAGGCCTTACCGCTTAGACTGAAACTGGCAACCGCTCCCAGCGACATCAACCAAGCTTTAGGATTGACGAGCTGTAGTACCGCACCTTGCCACAAAGGCAATGTCTTTTCTGGATGGTCTTTCACCTCAAGAGATTCATAAGCAGCCGTCATGATTTTCCAAGCCAACCACAGTAAATAAGCACTTCCTGCGATTTTTAAGAACAGATGTAACGCGGGATAAAGGATAATAAGATTACCGACACCGAAGGCGATGAGTAACAGCATGATTTGCATGCCAAACATAATGCCTAGCATCAATGGTATAGTGCGAACGAAACCAAAATTGGCGCCAGAGGTCGTAAGTAGCATATTATTGGGGCCTGGTGTAATCGCCGCGACCCACAAAAAACCAAATAATGAGAGAAAGAGACTGAGTTCCATAAAGTTACCATTATCCAGATTAACCTTTGAAACTATACAGTGAGTTATGGATCAGACAAGCCCTGAGAACCTGAATAATTATCATAATGACGAGCATGATTTTACCCCTGTTCGTTGTTTGAGAAATGCACATATTCAGACTCTATTACCCAGAATCTTACGCCGTATGGTCCGTATCAAACCTGTTTGGCAGCGATTAGAGCTACCCGATGGGGACTTCGTCGATCTTGCATGGAGCGAAGATCCGATGTTGGCCAAGCATAAACCTCGCGCTGTCATTTTTCACGGTTTAGAGGGCAGTGTAAAAAGTCCTTATGCTCATGGCCTACTCGCCTCTTTTCAGCAGAAAGGATGGTTGGGAGTCGTTATGCACTATCGCGGGTGCAGCGGTGAACCGAATCGATTAAAACAGAGCTACCACTCGGCGGATATTGAGGATGCCAGCTATTTCCTTCGTTGGATGAAAGAGAAGCTGGGCCCAGGCTGGACCTCCGCAACCGGATTTTCTCTCGGGGGTAACATGCTTGCTTGTCTAATGGGGAGCCAAGGTGACGAATGCTTACTCGATGCGGGCGTTATTGTCTCAGCACCTCTGATGCTCGAACCCTGCAGTGTGAAAATTGAAGACGGCTTCTCGCGCTTTTATCAGCATTACTTACTCACGCGCCTGAAAAAGAGCCTCCGCCGCAAGCTGAAAGCGCATCCACATCTTTTCTCTATCGCGCCGGGTGAGCTTAAAAAAATCAAGAAACTCCGCGAATTCGACGATAAGATTACCTCTCGCATTTATCATTTTTCTGACGCGCTAGACTACTATCGACAGGCAAGTGGTATGCCGTGGCTTGCCAGTATCACTAAACCCCTCTTGATTATTCATGCGGCAGACGATCCCTTTATGACCGACGATGTGATACCTCTACCGGAACAGCTATCGCCTACCATTGACTATCAATTAAGTGAATACGGTGGACACGTCGGTTTCGTTACAGGCAGCCTATTTAAGCCAGTAATGTGGCTTGAACAGCGCATTCCTCAGTGGCTTTCTACACAATTGGATACGACTTCATGATTATCCCCTGGCAAGAGCTGCCGACTGAGACGTTACAAAGCGTCATCGAGTCCTTTGTGCTACAAGAAGGAACCGATTATGGTGAGCAAGAAAAAACCTTATCCGAGAAAGTTGCTGATATCACTCGGCAACTTCAAGCAGGTGATATCGTTATTGTTTGGTCAGAATTACATGAGTCCGTCAGCCTGCGTGCTGCACGAGATATCCGCTGAAGGATAACTGTACGCCGTAGTTGTCGCCCCTAACCCGCTAAGGAGACCATCATGTCAGCCAAACATCCTATTATCGCCGTAACAGGTTCAAGCGGTGCAGGGACGACGACAACCAGTCTCGCCTTTCGTAAAATCTTTCAACAACTGGGTATACGAGCTGCGGAGGTGGAGGGCGATAGTTACCATCGCTACACCCGTCCAGAAATGGATATTGCCATCCGTAAAGCGAGAGATCTCGGTAAACATATTAGTTATTTCGGTCCAGACGCTAACGATTTTCTACTTTTGGAACAGACATTTAAGCAATATTCTGAAACCGGAACCGGCCGTTCCCGTAAATATCTTCATACCTATGACGAAGCGGTACCTTGGAAACAAGTCCCAGGGACGTTTACACCTTGGCAGCCTCTTCCTGAACAGACTGATGTTTTGTTCTATGAAGGATTACATGGCGCGGTGGTGACTGATGAGCACAATGTGGCTGATTTAGTCGATTTATTGGTCGGTGTAGTCCCTATTGTAAACTTAGAATGGATTCAAAAACTTATACGTGACATGCAAGAGCGGAGCCATTCTCGCGAGGCGGTGATGGATTCCGTGATTCGTTCTATGGAAGATTATGTAAATTACATCACGCCGCAATTCTCTCGCACCCATATTAACTTTCAACGCGTGCCAATGGTCGATACGTCGAATCCTTTTGCAGCGCACGCAATTCCGTCGATGGATGAAAGTCTGGTGGTGATCCACCTTCGTGGTGTCGAAGAAATTAATTATCCCTATCTCTTAGCCATGATCCAAGGATCTTTCATTTCCGCCATGAACACGTTAGTAGTACCTGGCGGAAAAATGGGCTTAGCGATGGAGCTTATCTTAACGCCTGTCATTAAAAAGCTCGCGGAAAAACGACAACAAACCTTATTTACGATCTAAGACTATGCAATGACGATCTCGTGGCTATGGGTGATTTCTACCGCTTGCCCCAACATGAGTGCTACTGAGCAATATTTCTCCGCTGAGAGGGAGACTGCACGCTCAACCGCTTTATCGGTTAAGGTCTTCCCTGTCACAATAAAATGCAGGTTAATGTGAGTAAAAAGTCGTGGCGCTTCCTCACGACGTTTGGAGGTCAATTTAACCTCGCATCCTTGAACCTGATAACGGCCTTTTTCTAAGATTGATACCACATCGATTGCACTACAGGTCCCCGATGACATCAGGACCATTTCCATTGGACTAGGCCCCCTTTCGCCACGGTTGCCATCCATCACCACTTGGTGACCCGATGCCGATTCTGCGACAAAACATAGCCCATCAACCCACTTTACCTGCGCTTCCATCAACACGTCCCCAGTTTCGGAATTTATTAGTTAAGATACTCTGAGGTGTATTAATTCGCAAACCACTCATTTGGACTCATACAATACAAGACAGTGGCGCTAACCTGTGCTAAAAACAGGGAAAGGATTATTTATTTCGTTAATCCCAAGATAAAATGCCTTGGAATAGGCTAAGGTAATTTTATCGTCCAATAAAAAAAGAAATGGCACTTGATGCTTTCATAGAGTCGCAAAGGCGGCTCACCCTGGTTTTATCCAGGTTCGATTACAATAGAGGATAGAAGCGAATGGTTCTCGGTAAACCACAAACAGACCCTACATTAGAATGGTTCCTCTCCCATTGCCATATTCATAAGTATCCGTCAAAAAGCACCTTGATCCATCAGGGTGAAAAAGCAGAAACGCTTTATTACATTGTTAAAGGTTCTGTCGCGGTACTGATTAAAGATGAAGAAGGCAAAGAGATGATCCTTTCTTACCTTAATCAGGGCGATTTTATTGGTGAGCTTGGCTTATTTGAAGAAGGACAAGAGCGTAGTGCTTGGGTCAGAGCTAAGTCCGCTTGTGAAGTCGCTGAAATTTCCTACAAAAAATTTCGCCAATTGATCCAGGTAAATCCGGAAATTCTTATCCGTCTTTCAGCACAGATGGCACGACGCTTACAGGTCACCTCAGAGAAAGTCGGTAACTTAGCCTTCTTGGACGTGACCGGTCGTATTGCGCAAACTCTGCTGCATCTTGCCCACCAACCCGATGCGATGACGCACCCTGATGGGATGCAAATAAAGATTACCCGTCAAGAAATTGGGCAGATCGTCGGGTGTTCACGCGAAACGGTTGGACGTATTCTCAAGATGTTAGAAGATCAAAACCTAATTTCGGCCCATGGTAAAACTATCGTAGTGTACGGTACACGCTAATCGATGCAGAAGGCAGGGAGCTACCCTGCCTTTTACCGATCACTCTCATTCATACAACAAATTGCAGTGGCAATGCTACGTCGACTTATTTATCATCCTGAAGTAAATTATGCCTTCCGCCAAACGTTAGTGCTCTGTCTACCGATCGCACTGGGCTGGCTGTTGGGCGATCTCCACTCAGGCTTACTTTTTTCTTTAGTCCCGTCCTGCTGTAATCTGGCTGGATTAGATACTCCACACAAACGCTTTTTTAAACGTCTCGTCGTTGGGGGATTACTTTTCGCATGCAGCAGTTTTTTGCTTCTTTGGTGTTTAGCGCAGCACTATCCCTTACCGCTCTTTCTATTCGCACTACCATTAATCATTGGTGTGACGGGGGAGATTAGTCCATTACACGGCCGGCTCTTACCCGCCTCACTGGTGGCAGCTGTGCTGTCAATTAGCCTGGCTGGACGCATGCCGATATGGGGTCCTCCCTTACTCTATCTAGGCGGGACAGTTTGGTACGGCGTGTTCAATTGGGCTTGGTTTAAGTTCTCGCAAGCTCAGCAACTTCGAGAAACACTCAGTTTGCTCTATCGCGAATTGGGAAACTACTGCGAGCATAAATATCACCGGATCTTTAGCGAAAATGACTCTCCCGAAAGCTTACAGGACCTTCTCAAGCGCCAACAGAAAGTGATTGACCTGATTACTCAGTGCTATCAACAATTACATATGTTACCGGCAGCGAGAAATCGTAATGACCGGTTCCTGATTCGCTATTTTTTGATGGCTCAGGATATTCAAGAGCATGTTACAGTTAGCTTGAATCAGCCGGATGAAATCAAAAAACTTTGCCACGATAGTTTTGGCAGAGAAATTTTAAATTGGAATGCGAATACTGTCACGGCACAACTCCACCGCTTAGCTGACGATATTTTATACCACCAATTTGTGAAGCCTTTTTCTATGAGCAAGCAAATTTCAGCATTGGAAAAGCTGGCTCAACAATTTCCCCACAATCCGGTCCCCCAATTTTGCTTTTATCACTTTACGCGAATTGCTCGCGTCTTACAGAATGAGAAACCCCTCTATCAACGTGACCTGATGCGCGATAGGCAGCGCCGTTTACCTTTATTACCTGCATTGAAAAGTTATCTATCGCTGAAATCGACTGCCTTGCGTTCCGCTACACGTTTTTCGATCATGTTGATGTGTGGTGGAATCGTCGGTATAGCGCTCAATATACCCAAACCTTATTGGATTTTGATGACCATAGTGTTTGTCAGTCAAAATAACTATAACGCTACGCGGGTACGTATACAGCACCGGGCATTAGGAACTTTTGCTGGATTAATCATTGCAGCAGTTACCCTCAATCTCCATGCACCTGAGTCTTGGATATTAATCATCATGTTACTGATTACCTTTTTCAGTAACTTGTTCAATCGACAATATTATGGCTGGGCAACGATTGGATTTACGGTGACGGCAGTTTATTCACTGCAACTTCTTTCCTTAAACGGGCACCAATTTATTGTTCCTCGTTTATTAGATACCCTACTCGGCTGCTTAATCGCCTTCGGGGGCACGCTTTGGTTATGGCCACAATGGCAGAGTGCGCTGTTACGCGATAATACTTTAGATGTGCTCAATGCCTATCAACAAGCCCTAAAAGTCTTGTTAGGTCCAGAGCAAAAAGATGAGGTTTTTGAAGCCGCGCGCGTAGAGGCAAACCAAAAACATAACGCGCTATTTAACGCCCTTAATCAAGCCATGCAGGAGCCTGGTTTCGATGATGAATATCTTGAAGAGATGCATTTATGGGTTAGCCATAGCCAGTATATCGTCGAACATATTAATGAGCTTACTGCTTTAGCCCGTGAGCACACGATGCTAACCCCAACGTTGGCCGAGCGCTATTTACAGGCTTGTGAGATAGGCTTACAGCAATGCCAACAGCGATTATTGTATGCCAACGATCAAGAGAACTATCACTCCACACATGTGATGGATGAAGCGACTAATTTCGATAAGGGGCCAAGCACAATTGTCGAGCGGCATATCGAGCGGATTCTTGTGCATGTGAAATCTATGCGGACGATTTCAGCGATTATCTGGACCCAGCGCCCAAAACACGGCGCATGGTTTTCCCGTGTGAATAAAAACCCTGAGCAGTAGACAACTCAGGGCAAGCAAGCTAACCGATAATTTGGGCAATGGCTCGCTGTAACTTAGCCATCCCTTGCTGCACATCCTGTTCAGAAATAATCAGTGACGGGGTAAAACGCAATACATCACTTCCCGCGGATAGTACGAGTAAACCGTGCTCTGCAGCCGCCTGGATGATATCGCGTAGACGCCCTGCATACTCCGGTGTTAATTGTGCACCGATAAGCAGTCCTTGGCCGCGAATAGCGGTAAAGAGGTGGTATTGTTGATTAATCTCTTCCAATCCATCGATAAACCATTGGTAACGCTGATCCACCCCCTCAAGCAACTGGGTGTCATTGATAATATCCAACGACGCCTCGGCCACCGCACAAGCCATTGGGTTGCCGCCAAAGGTAGTACCATGAGTGCCCGCAGTCATGACCTGAGCAATCGCTTCTCTCGTCAACATCGCACTGACGGGAAAGCCTCCCCCTAATGCTTTGGCTGTCGTGAGGATATCGGGAATCACCCCTGAGTGCTGATAAGCAAATAATTTACCTGTACGTCCCATGCCTGTTTGCACTTCATCAAACACTAATAATGCTTGGTGTTGATCACAAAGCTGACGTAAACCAGTCAGAAATTCCGGTGTAGCGGGGGTAACTCCCCCTTCACCTTGAATCGGTTCTACAACAATCGCACAAGTGTGGTCATCAATAACGGCTTTAACTGCCTCAAGGTCATTGAAAGGCACATGTACGATATCGGCGGGCTTAGGACCGAATCCATCGGAATATTTAGGTTGTCCCCCCACGGTGACGGTAAAGAAGGTACGCCCGTGGAAAGCATGATAAAAAGCGATGATTTTCGTTTTGTAGGGACTTATTTTTTGGGTGGCATAATACCGTGCCAACTTAAACGCAGCTTCGTTCGCTTCAGCACCGGAATTGGCAAAAAAGACGCGATCAGCAAATGTCGCCGCGGTGAGTTTTTGCGCCAAACGTAACGCGGGCTCATTCGTATAAATATTACTCAGATGCCAAATCTGTTCGCTCTGCTTTTGAAGGGCTTCGACCAAGGCAGGATGGCAGTGGCCTAATGCCGTGACCGCAATCCCACCGGCAAAGTCGATATACTCTTTTCCTTGCTGATCCCAGACTCGACTGCCTTGCCCTTTCACTGGAACAAATTGCGCAGGCGCATAAATAGGTAAAATTACTTCGTTAAACAGCTCACGAGTAATGGGGGTCTGTGTTACCGACATCTGAGATCCTTAGTAGGCGAGAGTGTGATGGAATAAATATACATTTATAATGCATATTAAATCAATTAATCATCGGCTAATAAAATTATTCAGTAACGATAAGCCTTGTTCACTCAGAATGCTTTCTGGATGGAATTGCACACTCTCTATCTCAAGGTGTCGATGACGAAGCCCCATAATCGTTGTTTTGCCTCCTTCTTCTTCCACCCACGCAGTGACTTCTAACTCACCAGGTAGCGAGGAGGTATCAACCATTAGAGAGTGATAGCGGGTAACGGTAAGAGGGTTTGGGAGCTGTGAAAATAGCCCTTGCCCATTATGACGAATCACCGAGGTTTTACCGTGCATGGCTTGATACGCACGGATTACTTTACCGCCAAATGCTTGGGCTATCGCTTGATGGCCCAAACAAACCCCTAAGATAGGCAACTTACCCGCAAAATATTGAATAGCCGCCAGTGAAATTCCTGCTTCGTTAGGCGTACAAGGTCCGGGCGAGATCACAAGGTGACTCATTCCCAGCGCTTCCATCTCTTGGAGTGTAATCGCATCGTTACGGATAACCTTTACTTCTATGCCGCATTGGCAGAAATATTGATAAAGATTCCAAGTAAAAGAGTCATAGTTATCTATGATTAACAGCATATGATTTCTTAGTTTGAGAAGGTAATCGTATTATCTGACGCTAAAGGTTCCAAGCACGCCCTAAGCAGTGCTTGGATATCTATTAAGGTAAGACTTTTACAGAAAGGATTGTGACAGGCTTAGCTGGTACATTTTGATAAGGCCCATTATTAGTCGTTTCGACATGGGAGATTTTCTCTGCCACATCCAGCCCTTTAGTCACTTTACCAAAGACGGCATAGCCGAAATCGCGTTGGCCATGATCAAGAAACGCATTATCAGCAACGTTGATAAAGAATTGGCTGGTCGCACTATCCTTATCCGCCGTTCTCGCCATAGAAATGGTGCCACGGGTGTTGCGTAAGCCGTTATCCGCTTCGTTCTTAATTGGCGCTTGGGTCGATTTCTGCTGCATATCGGCCGTGAACCCACCGCCTTGAATCATAAAGCTTGGGATTACACGGTGGAAAATGGTGTTGTTATAGAAACCACTGTTGACGTATTGAAGAAAGTTTTTAACGGTGACTGGCGCCTTGTCATCGTTCAAGGTTAATTCAATATTCCCTTCAGAGGTGGTCATTAACACATGCGTGTCAGCCATCGCATGTTGAGCCGTGGCGGCTAACGAAAGCAGTGTTAATGCTGTAGCCAGTGTTTTTTTTAACATAGGTGCGCGTGTCCTTAACTTAGATGGAATAAATACTGTGGGTGATTGTAAGGAGTATCAGCGCCCTACCGCTAGCGATTTCCTGACTTATATCTCGCTAACCACAGCATAAAATATGGCTAATAGTGTTTTTTCTTGCGTGGTGGTGTTAATTGATTAAATATTCTCGTCAATGTGAGCATCATTATTTATAAACCGATGCGATGGCATTACAATCGTGCGCTTCACTCTTCGGACTATTCCTTTAACGGATATTAATGATGATGCAAATAAAAAGAACCGGGCTCACCTGGATAAGCTTTCTTTCCTACGCACTGACAGGGGCGCTAGTGATTGTAACAGGAATGGTGATGGATAATATCGCTCACTATTTCAACGTCCCAGTGACGAGCATGAGCAATACCTTCACGTTTTTAAACGCAGGGATTTTGATCGCAATTTTCCTCAATGCTTGGCTGATGGAATTAGTCCCGCTAAAAAAACAGCTAATGTTTGGTTTTGTTTTGATGCTGATTGCAATCGCCGGGCTCGTGACCGCCCACTCTATCGCCATCTTCTCTGCCTGTATGTTTATACTGGGGGTCGTCAGCGGTATCACCATGTCGATAGGGACGTTTTTGATTACCCACCTGTATGAAGGTCGTCAACGTGGCGCGAGATTACTGTTTACTGACTCTTTTTTCAGCATGGCCGGAACGCTCTTCCCTATTATTGCCGCGGCGGTCTTATCACGTCAGTTACCTTGGTATTTAGTCTACTGTGCAATAGGCCTTATTTACGTCGCTATTTTTATCATTACCCTCTGCACCGAATTTCCAATTCTCTCCAAAAATACACAACAAAAAAACGAACCGAAAGAGAAATGGGGAGTAGGTGTCTTCCTACTTGCACTCGCGGCCTTATGTTACATTCTTGGTCAGTTGGGGTTTATCGCTTGGGTACCGGATTATGCGACGAAAACATTAGGTTTTGAACTAGGGCGCGCAGGCCAGCTGGTCGGTAATTTCTGGACAGCGTATATGGTCGGTATGTGGGTGTTCAGCGTGGTATTACGTTTTATCGATTCACAGAAATTACTGGTGATACTCACGGCATTAGCGTCCGTACTGATGTATTGGTTTAACCATGCACAGAACCCTAATATGCTGCATATCATCATCGCTGCATTAGGTTTCTTCTCTAGCGCGATTTATACCACCATCATTACCCTTGGCTCGCAACAAACCAAAGTCGCCTCGCCTAAATTGGTTAACTTCATCCTGACCTGCGGCACGGTTGGCACAATGTTAACGTTTGTCGTCACGGCCCCTATAGTGAGTCATGATGGACCACTCGCCGCGTTAATGACCTCTAATGGTCTCTACCTCACGGTATTTGTCTGCTGCTTATTACTTGGATTTGTTACTAAGCATCGCGCAAATCATTGATACAAAAAAGGCGGTAAAGAGAATTTACCGCCTTTTTTTATATTGAATGTACGTTGATATTAGGGACGCGCGACAAATCCAATCGCCTCATACACTTTATCAAGCGTTTGTTTAGCCTGTGCACTCGCCTTTTCCGCACCTTCTTTCATGATTTGATTAAGCAGAACTTCATCATTACGGAAATGGTGGTAGCGCGCTTGTAAATCAGTCAGCATCCCCGAGACAGCTTCCGCTACCGCGCCTTTTAAATGCCCATACATCTGGCCTTCGAATGCGCTCTCGAGTTCAGTGATCGATTGACCCGTAACTCCGGAGAGAATATCCAATAGGTTGGATACGCCAGGCTTATTTTTTACATCATAACGCACAACAGGTGGCTCATCAGAGTCAGTGACGGCACGTTTAATCTTCTTAACGACGGCTTTCGGCTCTTCAAGTAACCCAATAACATTATTGCGGTTATCGTCAGACTTCGACATCTTCTTGGTGGGTTCGAGCAGCGACATCACTCGAGCGCCCGATTTGGGAATAAAGGGCTCAGGAACTTTAAAGATATCGCCATAAATTGCATTAAAGCGTTGGGCAATATCACGGCTCAGCTCAAGATGCTGTTTCTGATCTTCGCCGACCGGAACCTGCTGAGTTTGATAAAGAAGAATATCAGCGGCCATTAAGACTGGGTAATCAAATAGCCCAGCGTTGATATTTTCTGCGTAGCGAGACGATTTATCCTTAAACTGAGTCATTCGGCTTAACTCACCAAAGTAGGTATAGCAGTTCAGCACCCAGGAGAGTTGCGCATGCTCTGGCACATGGGATTGGACAAAAATTGTTGATTTTTCAGGGTCGATACCGCAGGCAAGATATAGCGCTAAGGTATCGAGGGTAGCTTTACGTAAGGCTGTCGCATCTTGACGTACTGTGATCGCGTGTTGGTCAACAATACAGTAGATACAATGATAGTCATCCTGCATCTGCACCCATTGGCGTAGTGCACCCATGTAGTTACCGATGGAAAGTTCGCCGGAGGGCTGCGCCCCACTGAAGACGATTGGTCTTGTCATTAGTTCTTGTCCTGGAAATTACTTCCCTAAAAGGGAGATAAGCTGATCAAATTGGTGAATAACGTGGTCTGGGTGGCTATCTTCGATCGGTTCGCCATAGTTGTAGCCATAGGATAACCCGACCGATTGCACGCCCGCTGCTTTCGCCGCCTGAATATCGTTACGCGAATCCCCGACAAACAGTAATTGCTCGGTCAGTAATCCAAATTGCCCCAGTACCATAAAGAGTGCAGCAGGATGAGGTTTTTTAACAGGCACATCATCCCCACCAATAATTAAACTGAAATAGTGATCAATCCCTAAGCTCTCTAATAATGGACGAACAAAAGGCGTTGGCTTATTGGTGACAATCGCGAGGGGGATGTCTTCTGCCTGTAAGGACGTTAAGACATCAGTGACATGGTCAAACAACTGACTCCCCGTCTCTGCGGTCTGAAGATAGTGGTGGTCGAAACAGCTGCGTGCTTGAGCAAGCTGCGTGTCATCTGGGGCTTCACCAAGCGCCCAAGTGAGCGCCCGAGTGACCATAATATCGGCACCATTACCGATCCAACAGATAACGTTTTCAACGCCTGCAGCAGGAAGTTGCAGATCGGCAAGCATTAAATCGATAGCGCTGGCCAAGCCTGGCGCGCTATCGATGAGTGTGCCATCTAAATCGAAAGCGATACCGCGAATATCAGTGGAATGAGCCATGGGCTTTCTCCACTTCGCGACGCATTTCGGCAATGACCGTTCTGTAGTCTGGTTGATTAAAAATAGCGGAACCCGCCACAAACATATCCGCGCCAGCCGCAGCAATTTCAGCGATATTGTCGACTTTCACCCCCCCATCGATCTCCAGACGGACATCGTAGCCACTTTGGTCAATACGCTTACGCACTTCACGAAGTTTGTTTAATGTGGAAGGGATGAAACTTTGCCCCCCGAATCCAGGATTAACAGACATTAATAATACAATATCAATTTTATCCAACATGTAATCCAGGTAGGTAAGGGGTGTAGCAGGATTGAAAACCAGACCGGCCTTACAGCCATGTTCTTTAATCAATTGCACTGTGCGATCAACATGTTCGCTGGCTTCAGGGTGAAAAGTAATAAAACTTGCACCGGCCTTAGCAAATTCAGGAATCAGCGCGTCGACAGGCTTCACCATCAAATGTACATCAATGGGCGCGGTAATACCGTAATCGCGGAGCGCTTTTAACACCATTGGCCCCATCGTGAGGTTGGGGACATAGTGATTATCCATGACATCGAAGTGGACAACATCACCCCCGGCCGCAATAGCCTTGGCCGTATCTTCCCCTAATCGAGCAAAGTCGGCGGATAATATGGATGGCGCAATTAAATAATTTTTCATGCAATTCTCCGAGAGTATGATTTCCAGTTTCAGCATTGCTGAGTGACCGCGACGATATTAGGTGTAAAGTGCTAGCAATTCATCAATCTTAGTTCTGCCCTTTGCACTACGGCTAATAGAACGCCTAGCGGTAACAATATGAAGTGTAGCCTCTTCATACCATTTTCGAGTCAATTCCGTATCGTGGTTCGAGATTAACACAGGCACCGATTTCTTTTGTGCCAGCTTATGGGCTAATTCTGCGAGTAGAGCTTGCTCCTTAGCAGAAAAGCTATTGGTATGATAAGCCGTGAAGTTTGCCGTCGGTGAAAGCGGCGCGTAAGGAGGATCGCAATAAACCACTGATCCTCGTTTAACCTGAGAGAGTGTTTGAACATATGATTCGCACACAAACGTCGCTTGCTGCGCACGCAATGCAAACCACTCAAGTTCGGCTTGCGGAAAATAAGGCCTAACATATCGACCAAAAGGCACGTTAAATTGCCCGCGTAGATTATAGCGGCAGAGCCCGTTATAGCCGTGTCGATTCAAGTAAAGAAAGAGTAGCGCTCGATAATAAGGATCACTGCTCTGGTTGAACAAACTACGATGCGCGTAATAGGTCTCGGCATTGTTTGTTTCAGGCGTAAAAAAGCCGCGAGCGTCAGCAATAAATTGACTACTGCTGTGCTTGATTATGTTGTAGAGGTTAATCAAGTCGCTATTAATATCAGCAAGATAGTACTTTTTGAAGTCTGTATTGAGGAAGACTGACCCCGCGCCCACAAAAGGCTCTACTAAGCAGTCACCCTCTGGTAGATGGCGTTGGATATCGTCTAAAAGGAGATACTTGCCTCCCGCCCATTTTAAAAAAGCGCGATGTTTCTTCATGTTGTCGTATCAAAGATTAATTATGAGATGTTGCGGTTATCCGGACAACAGATTGGCGCTTAAATCGAGGGCTGCAATGAGCAGCCCTATTGAGATTACTGAGCTGATTCTTTACGAACTTGGCTCATTGGTTTAACCCATGGACTCTTAGCTTTTACCGCTTCTGGTAGAGATGAGATAGCACTTTTGGCTTCTGCAGGCGTATTGTAATTACCTGTCGTCAAGACATACCAAGCTTGTCCATTACGCGTCGTTTTATAAACTTGGTAGCTAGCAAGCTTCTGCTGTTTAGCCCAAGCATTTAGCGTATCTTCACGACTTGCGCCACTCAGCTGAAGGGTGTATCCCTTACCAGATACGACTTCCCGAGTCGGTGCAGCAGCGGCTGACGGCGCTTTCGCAGGCTGAGACGTCGTCGTCGTTACAGGAGCCTGCTTCTCGGCTGTCTTAACAGGCGCCACCGCTTTTTTCACTTGATTGTGTTCAGGCTGACGATGGCTAACTGACTCACGATGTTCCGGTACGACATGACGGACTTCAGAACGATGGCTCGGCTGGCGAGGCTCTGTATGCGTGACAGGTGCCTTAGCCCGTACAGGGTGTTCGTTCGGAGCATAACGATGCGCTGGCATAGGCGCTGACGCATTACTAGACGTCGGTTGCTGAGCCGTCTGCGTCGTATTGCTAAGTTTTGCATTACGATCCAATGTTGCCGCAGCGGTCGGTAGAGAAGCCGCAGCCGGTTGCTCTGCTGACGGTTGAGTATCTTGTGAGACGCCGTTCGTTGGTTCCATCGCCCCATTAGAGGTGGTGTCACTTGGCGCTACGGGCGTTTGCGCGGCAGGTTGCGTATCAGTCTGTTGTGATGACTGATCGTTCGCTGGAGCCGTTGAGTTATCTGCTGACGCATTACCAGAAAGGTCGATGTTCCTTTCGTTACCTTGCCCTGAAGCCGCCTCGTTAGGCTTAGACGAGCTATTCATTGCTGATCCAATGCCTAAAACCAGTAGCAGTAGTACCAAGATTCCTACAGCGATCATCAGATGCTGCTTGGAAATAGGTAGCTTAGAGGATGGTGCAGGTTTTTTACCACGAGGAGCAGGACGATCACTCGTGTCAGGTTTTAATTCATCTTCGGGTTGAAAGTCATCCATTGATCCACCTCATACGTATTCGGCTAAGTACCACTCACGTGGCCCCGCTGACATTATTAGTTATTGTCTTACCTTAGCTAACACTTAGTTATGGCAGCTAAAACAGTATCATGTCCCACTCCAGAACGCACCTCGGCCTTACCTAAACCGGTCGGTAAGACTAAACGTAGCTCTCCTGATAACACTTTCTTATCCCGCATCATATGCGGTAAGTAGTCTTCGGCCAACATCTGCTGTGGACCGTTAACCGGCAGTCCGGCACGCGTTAATAGCGTGATGAGCCGTTCTGTTAATGAGGCACTGAATGTCCCAAGTTGTTCGGCGGTACGTGCAGCCATGACCATACCTGCTGCGACCGCTTCACCGTGTAACCAATTGCCATAACCCATATGCGCTTCGATAGCATGACCAAAAGTATGTCCGAGGTTTAACAGCGCGCGATTACCCTGTTCCCGTTCATCTGCTGCAACAATCTCAGCCTTAAGTTCACAACAACGTCTAATACAATAAGCCAGTGCTTTTTGATCTAAGCGTCGAAGCGCCTCGATATTCTCTTCGAGCCATTCAAAAAAGGCATAGTCGAGGATTACACCATACTTGATGACTTCCGCTAAGCCAGACGATAACTCCCGTGCCGGTAACGTTGCTAAGCAATCAAGATCAATGACAACCGAGGTAGGTTGATAGAACGCGCCAATCATATTTTTCCCTAAGGGATGATTGACAGCAGTTTTGCCACCTACCGATGAATCAACTTGAGATAACAGCGTGGTAGGCATTTGAATAAAACGCACACCACGCTGGTAGCTAGCTGCAGCAAAACCGGTCATGTCACCAATCACGCCACCGCCTAATGCAATGAGTGTGGTGTCACGGCCATGTGGCTTTTCTAATAATGCAGTAAATACGGTATCGAGTACTGATAAGGACTTGTATTGCTCACCATCGGGTAATACCACGGAGTCAGCGTTAATCCCTAACGCGGCAAGTTGTGCTAAAACGGGCTGTAGATAGAGCGGTGCAATCGTTTCATTTGTCACAACCATGACGGATTGATGAGCAGTTAGTGGCCAGTAAGATGCAGAGTCACTGAATAAGCCCGCGGCAATCGTTATGGGATAGCTGCGTTCACCAAGTGAAACCATCATCTTCTGCATCATGTTACTGACCCTCAACTGATTTAACTGCGGTATATCAACTTAATTGTTTTCTAACATATGGATGATCTGATTGGCGACGACTTTTGCGCTCTGCTCATCAGTACGGATGGTCACATCAGCAATCTCTTCGTACAGAGGATTACGCTCACCCGCCAAATCTTCTAGAACATCACGCGGAGGAGAATCAACTTGCAGTAGAGGACGACGTTTATCACGTTGTGTCCGAGCCAGTTGTTTCTCAATAGTCGTCTCAAGATACACAACGACGCCACGAGCCGATAAGCGGTTACGTGTCTCACGAGATTTAACTGAACCGCCGCCTGTCGCTAAGACAATGCCTTGCTTTTCAGTCAACTCATTGATGATTTTTTCCTCACGATCCCGGAAGCCTTCTTCGCCTTCAACATCGAAGACCCAACCCACATCAGCCCCGGTACGGCGCTCAATTTCTTGATCGGAATCATAAAATTCCATATTCAGTTGTTGAGCTAACTGACGACCAATAGTGCTTTTGCCGGCACCCATAGGCCCAACCAGAAAGATATTACGTTTCTCTGCCATTTTTATCGGTACTACTAAGAATTCGTTGATGATACCCCATAGTCACTATAGACAACGGGACAGAAACTGAGACCTCATAAGCATGTAACAAGAGTCAGGTGAAAAATTATCTCAACACTCCAGACCATTTGGCAACCAATTAAATGATTTATCAGCAACTCTTCACCAGCATAGACCGGGAAGCGTTCCTGTCAGTCGCTCTTATAGTACTATATCCAGCCTCTTTGAGTGATGATTTATTAAACTCAGTGCTTAAGGTTCTTAAAAATTGATAACCTTTTATGCTAATTAGCGCTTTACGTCAACGGTGAACCTCAATCTATCCCGAATTTAAGGTATATTACCCATAGGTAACAGACGCGGTGTAATGAAAATCACCAACTCTCTTTTTTGATGTTGCCGCGCCTGCTTTCGAAATAGAACGCCTAATAGCGGTATCTTTCCTAACCAAGGTACTGCTGCTATTCCTTGTTGACGCTGTTGTTGAAACACTCCCCCTAACGCAAGGGTTGTCCCATTGGCGACTACTACTTCGGTCGTAATCTCCTGTTTTTCGATTGAGGGGGGGCCTTTACCATCACCTTGCAATACTTTTCCAGGAACATCTTGGTTAAGCCTTAGCCGTAAACGAATTGACTCTTGCCCAACTTGCTCAGGTGTTACCTCCATCCCGAGCACTGCCTCTTTGAAATTAATGACTGGGTTTTCATTTTTACCGCTTACCGTTTGATAAGGAATTTCTGTTCCCTGTTTAATGGATGCGGTCCGGCCTTGAGAGGTCACTAAATGGGGGCTAGCAATAATCTCTAGCTGGTTTTCTTGTTCTAACGCGGAGAGTTCGAGAAATAATAGTCGGCTATCGATGCGCGTAATAGCCGACTTAACCTGTAACGTTGGTGCTGCAACGCCTAATGACGTTGTAAACTCGTTCCTAGCTAACTTTCTAGGCTCAATATTTGATGGCTCGTTGAACCAGGACACGCCAAGCTCACGTAAATTCTCTTGGCTTATTGAAATCATCTGCGCAGTGATCTCGATTTGTGGCTGAGGGCGATCATGCAAGGCAACCCACTGCTCTATTTTACGGAGAGTCTCTGTATCGTCCCACACAATCAGCTGTTGTCGGTCATGGTCGACAAAACGTCGGCCTTTCCCACCCGATCGTATAAAGGGCAGTGCTGTTAACTGTTTTTCGAGTTTAGCTGCCTCGATAAACTTTACACTAAACACTTTTTGTTCCCATCCCGCTTGCCCGGATGAGAAAAGATCCCCCGTTTGATCGTTATCGTCGTCTTGAGAAGTCTTCTTACGCACCACTAAAATATTAGCGTGATGAGAAACCTCTACGTTGGTTAACTCCTGAATGATCGTTAACGCATCCTGCCATTCAACATCGACCAGATGCAGCGTTAACGATTGCTCAACTCCGGGATCGACGATGATATTGAGATCTTTGGCCGAGGCCAGTAAGGAGAATATTTGTGCAACTGGCGTATTCTCCGCATTAATCGATATTCTGCTACTCGCTGGCGTCTTGCCGGCAATAACAATCAGTAATATAAAAAAGAAGAATTTCGTTAAAGGCATCATAAAACTCCTGTAAAAGACAGGGTGGCCCGATTCGGCGGGCAAGGTGGTAATACGCTAAATTCAATATGCGTTAATTCGATCTGAGTGACCTGTCCATAAATAGAAAAAGGCTGAGAGGCTAATTCAACCTTTTTTATCCCCAATACTTTATGTGATATCAGTGCGTGGTGCTGGGAAGCGCTGATAAGCACAGCATTGAGTTGCCAACCATTGAGTTGCGTTGTGAATACCGCACATTGCGAGGCGTCGAAAGGCTGGAAAGGATCTTTCGCGACTGCGCGGTCCGCTATTATCAGTAACATAATAGTGAGGCAGTAAAGCGTCATATTATTTTTTGTCATACGTTAGCTTCACCAAAATAGGGCCATCCTGAGCCGAGAGTTGTAGTTGTTCAGGCGTCACCTTGCGGTTTAGCTGAGTTAAGTGTTGCCAAAACTGTAAAAAGTCCTGCCACCTGAGCACCAACGTAGCTTTTTGCTGGGAATCACTTTCCTGCCAATTCGCAACAGCCGTGCCATACGACAAAATGAACAGTGGGAATAGCTCCCCTTGGTCACCCTCAAGACGAGCCAGTTGTTTCGATAGCATGTAATTAGGTTTTGCTTGACGATAGAGTGTTAGTCGCCGGTTCACGTCATCGCGTACGCTGTGAAATAACGCTAACTGTCTGGTGTGGGAGTGATACGTGGGCAGTACAGCATAAAAAAGTAGAGAAATACCTGACAACATCACGGCTGCGAGAGTAACACCCCATTGTGTAGGCCTTGATGAGTGAATAATTTTTATCCAGATTTTATTTTCCATTCTTCGTGTTGTCCTCCCTCTCTGCTGAAAGGGTGAAACTGACTCTAAATTCGTAATACCAAGCTTCTTTTTTAAGGTCATTGAGATGTAATGCCCTAACCTGCTCAATGCTGAATAGTTGGTGAATAAACTGTTCAATCTCTTCCAACAGTAAACTTTGCCCAGTAAGCATCCACCCTGTTCGCCCTAAAGTCAGAGCGGTTAGCCACGAATATTCGGGTAAATGGTCAGTTAGCCACTGGAAAAAAAATCGGTAGGTATTCATTTCATCACGTACGCCTTCGGACTGCTGACGGTGCCGATCAGCTTGCTCCAATTGCTGTAGCCCCTGCTGCTGCTGTGCGAGCTGATCAGACAGTTGAGTCATCAGCGGTTGATAAAGCTTATATAGCGTGTCGAGTTCATGGAGATTTTTCTGGAGGGTATCAAGGCTATTAACAGTGCTTATCACTAAGAAAATCAGGAGTAGAACACCAGTAGACAAAATGTTGACACTGCGTTGGGACAACTTCTTGCGTCGCCATTCAAGTAAATTAATACCGCTCATAATTGGTCTGCCTCGCGTAAAGCAAGTCCCAAGGCCACGACTAAATCAGCTCGAGTGCTGATTACTGGCGGAAATTGAGCGATGGAACCAAGCAAACTAAAGACGTCGATATTTTTCGGCTGAATTGCATTTTGTATCCCCGCATAGAAATAGGATTCACTCTTGATAGTGAGCGAATTGGTCACTGCTTCAATAGTGGGGAAGTCGACGTTCAAACATTGCCCGTGGTGATAGCATTGCTGATGATAGGTTGCCCATAACCAGGTTTCGTCCTCTTCGACGATTAATGTACTGCTACGCTGGGGATCAAGTAACGAATACAACGCTGTTGAAGCAAGCTCTACGACGTCTAAGGTTAAGCCAGCGTCGTCGAATAAAGCACAATAGTCCTTCAGCACTTTATTCCTAGTCACCGTGATACTAATTTCCGCTGAGGTATCTGGTCCTAAACGGTAATCCCACGTCAACTCATGAAGGTGGGAGAATAAACGCTCCACAGAAAGTTGAACAAAACGCGCCAATGACAAGCCTTGTAAAGTCGTGCTGGGTAGCGCAATGGTCCGTAGTAGAACACATTGCACTGGGTAGCTTACGCGTAAGGAATAGCGGTAAGGGAAGTGATGACGAAGCGTTTGAAGAATTGATCTAAATTCTGGGGTAACGACTAACAATCCTGTTGGGGTGAAGACCGGCTCGTCTAACGGGAAGACCCACCAGCCCTGTAAGCACCATTTATGATGCTTCCATTTCACTGCCACGACACTGACTTGTGTCGTATTAATATGCAAACCTATTTGCCATCCTTGGCTAAACATTTTCCAACCTCCCAAGGTCGATAAGATATTTTGACGTATCAAAGCAACGTTGATGCCTTTATACTACGAGGCAATTGTTTATAAACTACCCAATACCGTTCGAGTGAGAGAGTTTAGGTGAAGTTCTTAAAGTATTTATTCATATTATTTATTTGCTGCATTTTTCTGGGAGTAGGCTCTATATATGGCTTATATAAATATATTGAACCTCAATTACCCGACGTAAATACCCTTAAAGATGTCAAAATGCAGACACCGATGCAGGTCTATAGCGCAGACGGTGAGCTTATCGCGCAATTTGGTGAAAAACGCCGTATCCCTTTGACCTTGCAACAAATGCCCCCAGACCTTATCCATGCGTTTATTGCGACTGAGGACAGCCGTTTTTATGAACATCATGGTGTAGATCCCATCGGGATTTTTCGCGCAGCATCGATAGCGCTATTCTCGGGCAGGGCGTCGCAAGGGGCGAGCACAATCACTCAGCAGCTTGCGCGTAACTTTTTCCTCTCTCCCGAGAAAACGCTGTTGCGTAAAATCAGAGAAGCCTTTCTCGCCATTCGTATCGAACAACTTTTTAGTAAAGATCAGATTCTCGACCTTTACTTAAATAAAATTTATCTCGGCTCACGTGCTTACGGTGTTGGTGCTGCCGCACATGTCTATTTCGGTAAAGACATTAATGAGTTGAGCTTAAGCCAGATGGCAATGATTGCCGGATTGCCGAAAGCCCCTTCTACGTTCAATCCGCTCTATTCTCATACCCGAGCACTTGCACGACGCAATGTCGTACTGGGGAGAATGTTAGACCAGAAATATATCAGTCAGCAGCAATATGAACAGGCAGTTAACGAACCACTCATTTCACAATACCATGGACCACAAGTTGCCTTTACCGCACCTTATATCAGTGAAATGGTTCGCCAAGAGATGGTGAAACGTTATGGGGAAGATGCCTATAACGACGGTTACCAAGTCACCACCACCATCACACGAACGCTACAAGAAGGTGCTCAGCAAGCCGTCGTCACAAATGTCTTGAACTACGATATTCGCCATGGCTACCGTGGACCGACTAAGGTCCTATGGCATGATGGACAATCTGCTTGGGACAACAAGAAGATTGACCAAACGCTGGCAAACTACCCCACTTACGGACCACTGATTCCCGCAGTTGTCCAGCAGGTTGACGGTAATGCCGCGCAGGTAAGATTAAAAAACGGCACGGAGCAGACGCTATCTCTCGCAGGGGTACGTTGGGCAAGGCCGTTTAAAAACGATAATTTACAGGGTGCAACCCCTCGCTCTGTCAGTCAAGTTCTCGCAACAGGGCAGCTGATCTGGGTGAGAGCTGTAGGTCAAGAGTGGTGGTTAGCACAAGTGCCTCAGGTTAACTCAGCACTGGTATCGTTGGATTCACACAACGGGGCAATTAAAGCCCTAGTCGGTGGTTTTGATTTCTCTCAGAGCATGTTTAACCGTGCCACGCAGGCATTACGTCAGGTAGGCTCTAACATCAAACCTTTCCTCTACACCGCTGCGATGGATAAAGGCCTTACCTTAGCCACTATCTTGAACGATTTACCTATCTCACGATGGGATGCTGGTGCAGGTTCAGATTGGCGTCCTCATAATTCACCGAACGTCTATGCAGGTCCCATGCGACTTCGTCAAGGACTCGGACTGTCTAAAAACGTCGTGATGGTACGTGCCATGCGGGCGATGGGTGTCGATTATGCAGCCAATTATCTCTTACGCTTCGGTTTTCCTGAGCAGAATATTATCCACACAGAATCATTAGCCTTAGGTGCTGCCTCCTTTACACCCATCCAAGTAGCGAGAGGCTACGCAATACTCACTAATGGTGGTTTCCAAGTGGAGCCTTGGTTGATCAGTAAGATCAGCGATCAACAAGGAACGGTATTGTTCCAAGAAAATCCTAAAGTCGCCTGCCCAGAGTGTAATTCCCCTACTCTCTATGCCAATACATCGGATGTTGCGCGATTGGACGATTCACAAACCGAAAATGTGGCCCATGCTGAGCTGCCCGCTCCGAATGGCGCCCCACAAACAGATTTACAAACTATCAATAAGGATTCAAATACTGATCCCTATGCACCTCATGTAATCAGTACCCCGCTCTCTTTCTTAATTAAGAGTGCAATGAACTCTAATATCTTCGGCGAACCTGGCTGGCAAGGTACTGGATGGCGTGCGGGGCGTGATTTACAACGTAATGACATTGGCGGTAAAACCGGAACCACGAATAGTTCCAGAGATGCATGGTTTTCTGGTTATGGTCCTGGCATTGCGACATCGGTATGGATCGGTTTTGACAATCCTAGTCATGCCTTAGGCCGTACCACCGCATCGGGAGCCATAGCCGATCAAGTCTCGGGTTACGAAGGGGGGGCTAAAAGCGCCCAACCGGCGTGGGATGATTATATGAAAGTTGCGCTACAAGGTGTGCCTTTACAGCCGTTAACACCGCCAGAAGGGATCACGACGGTTACAATCGATAGAACGACGGGTAAGTTATCACACGGTGGCGGGAACAGCCGTCCTGAATACTTTATCACTGGCACTGAGCCGAAAGAGTATTCGGTTCAGGAAACCAGTACAACGATAGGAACTGGCGCAGAGAGCCAAGACTTATTTTAATCCTCACAGTGGGCTAATGGATTAGCCCACCTCTTCGCTTAACGTTGAAGCCTGAGACGGCTTCGATAACCATTCCCTTAATAAAAACATCGCACTGATGTTCCGCGCCTCTTGGAATTGAGGGTGACTGAGCAGATCGATTAGCCTAGACACTGGCCAGCGGTGAATCACTAAGGGTTCGGGTTCATCGCCCGTTAGCCATTCAGGATAGAGATTCTCCGCGACCAAGATATGCATTCTGCTCGAGAAATACGAGGGTGCCATTGTAACCTGCCCTAACGACGTCAGTTTTTCAGCCCCCATTCCCACCTCTTCTTTCAATTCTCGCACGGCCGCTTGCTCGGGCGTTTCGCCTGGGTCGATCAATCCTTTGGGAAAGCCCAACTCATAGCCCTCAATCCCGACGGCGAACTCCTCAATCATCAAGACATTATCACCTTCCAGCGCGAGGATCATAACCGCTTCACGCCCAGCAGGCTTCATGCGCTCATAAACACGTTCAACACCATTACTAAAACGAAGCTGGACAGATTGAATAGTAAACAGCCTTGAGCTCGCGACTTCTGCAATACGCAAAATTTGCGGTTTTTTTAGCGCGGACATGGTTTACCTCGTAATGATGATCAGTATGCCGCTATTGAATCATAGCCAGCGAGAGGCAACCAGCCCAAATTTCGGGTCTTTACGGGTATGATTGCTTTTAAGAGGATAATAATAAGATTATCCTGATTTATTATTAGACTGCGCGAGACTAGATTGACACAGGATTATGCCAATAATTTAATTTATTGTTCCGCCGATATAGGTATCATTGAACTGGATCACTTTTACTGGCCATGAGGCCCATCACTTCTTTGCTCTGGGTAACGCATGAGTGTTTTTATTTTCTTACTGCTGGTAATTTTGTTCTGCATACTCTTTGTTTGGACGAAAATACTGCTACCCAAAAAACAGCTCCGCGCCCAACACCAAGAATTGAATACCTTAGACCAACGTCAGCTGACTGAAGAAGAAATAAGACTTTGTCATACCTACCTAAAACAGCGGCAACCTAAACCGATTGGACTACTTGAACGCTTATTAGACAGAGTTAACCTACCTCGCAACGCCTGTACGTTGCGTGGCAAATCAGTCTATAAGCTTAATCACTCCATTACACATTACAGTCTGTCAGCCAGTGTGCCAGAACGTAACCGCTACTATCTTGATGCGTACGAAGTGCATTTACCGCCCAATGGCCAACCTTTTATCACCGCTGATAATACTATCGAACTGGTCTACACCAATCAGTTACCCTTGATTGTGACCCTTAATGGACACCCATTATTGCACGACCTTGAATATACTGGCCCGCAAACAAACCTTTCTGCTGTCACAGATACCTCGATTCGTAAAGAGACCCGTGAACGCGTAGCCATTCTTAATGTTCGCCGTCAAACTCACGAAGAATATACCTTAACCCACGCAAATAATATCAGTGAAGCACTGATACTTTGCTGCGCATTATTGCTGATTTTTTGCAGCCTATTGACGCCATTAAAAGTCATGCCGTGGATCTTACTCGCCAGCTTACTCATTATTTTACCCTGCTTGTGGATTATGTATCGCCGCCCGCCGCGAAGCCACTTACAAGAAATTAGAACAATGCGTGGCCTACTTAAGCCTTGGGATCTTTTTGGCGAAGCCAATCCCAAACAGCAGAGCCTCTCCTTAGGGATCCTTGATCTCCATTATCCAGAACATTGGTATCCCTATATCCAACAAGATATTGGTAAAGAGGCGGTGATTGAAGTTGATAGTCAAAACCGCGTTGTACAACATGGTCCTTTGCTCTCCCTCACACAAGAGGTCAAAAAGTTTCCCCTACAAAATTGGCGTCATAATCTAACGTTAGCCGCGGGATCACTGCTCATACTGATTATGACCACCAGCTGGTTACCCACTGGCGTCTCTTTCAATATTGCCTTAGCGCGGCTACAAGGTGAACAGCGCGTCACCGTAACGGATGTCAAACAACTTACGCAGCATAAATTGCACGTGGGTGATGTTATCAATATCAAAGGAACCGGAAGGTGTGTTGTCCCGCAGACTTATCAGAGTAATCGAACCTATGACTTCTTACCTTTCGATTGTTCTGCCATCTATTGGAATAAACAGTTACCCAATACTTTCCCCTCCTCACCTATCATTGAGCAGACGCAGGCATTGCTGGCAACCACTTCACAGCAGCTTGCTCCCGAGAATGATCTGAAAGGGATCAACCCACAGCTTGCTTCCGCGATACAGAAGTCAGGGATGATCTTACTGAATAATTTCTCCGATATTGTTTTAAAAACTGCACAGCTTTGCTCTGCCGAAGATGATTGCCTGCGCTTGAAGAGTGCCTTGGTGAACCTTGAGAATGCGAAAGACTGGCCTCTTCTCGTTGACCAAGCAAAATCCGGAAAACTTGATGGCTTAAATGTTCTGCTTCGGCCAAACAGTGCTCAAAACTTAACGAATCTTGTCGATGCAGCCACGACAACGTTTATGAGCAACGAGACACGTAAAACCATCGAATCCCTTAGCCACCTACCTAAGAATGGCTACCTCTTTGTTAACGGCCAAGGTCAGCTCTTGGTCGATCAAGAACAGCCAGATACCTCACTCTTCGATTTAGCGCCGGCGGCGCAATGGAGAGAGCTACAGCGTATTTCCCGACAATTGTTAAATACACCTTTTGCTTTATCCGGCATCATCACGTCCTTACAACACGATAACCAAGGGACGATTCATGTTGTCGTCCACCAAGAACCCAACACCCATGCTTTATGGCGTTATGTCGTCACAACACTGTTCTTAGCCTGCTTAGTTATCTTGGTGGTAGTCAACACCGTCTTAGGGATTCATCGCCTGCGCGCACATTTCTCACGTAGTACACGCATTCAAGAAGACTACAATGCCTCGATAGCAAATGCCTCTCCGCTTCTCTTACGTCACTTTAAAGAATGATGGTTAAGGTTAAGTCTTACTGCTAAGCTTATGCTAGTTTGTCTCTAGGAGGCACACATGCAAACGACCCAGACACACTCTGCTCCCGATAAAGTTAGGCTCGATAAATGGCTTTGGGCTGCGCGTTTTTATAAGACGCGGGCCGTTGCCAGACAGATGATCGAGGGTGGGAAGGTTCAGTATAATGGCCAACGGAGTAAACCCAGTAAATGGGTGGAACCTGGCGCTCAGGTACAAGTCAGACAAGGTAATGATCTGCGTACCGTCATCGTCGTCTCTCTTAGTGAACATCGCCGTAGCGCACCCGAAGCTCAGCAACTCTATCAGGAAACTGCAGAGAGTATCGCTAAGCGCGAATCGATCGCACAGGCACGCAAGATGAACGCATTAACGATGCCACATCCAGACCGTCGCCCCGATAAAAAAGAGCGCCGTGATTTAATTAAATTTAAGATAACGGGCGAATAACTACGCCCTAAAGAGAAAATAATGTCCGTCCAAGATCAACTTCACCGTTACTTATTTGCTGATGCCGCCGTTCGTGGAGAATTGGTGAATGTCAGCCATACGCTACATGCTATCCTCGAAGGTCATGACTACCCTGCTGCGGTTAAGAAACTGATGGCAGAAATGTTGGTGACCACGAGTTTAATGACGGCTACGTTAAAATTTGAGGGCGATATCACCGTGCAATTACAAGGTGAAGGTCCCTTAGCTATGGCAGTGATCAACGGTAACGATAAACAAGATTTACGCGGCGTTGCACGGGTTCGTGGTGAGATAGACGATGACGCTACCCTCGCGCAAATGCTAGGTCAAGGTTACCTGGTGATTACTATTACTCCAGCCAAGGGTGAGCGTTATCAAGGTATTGTCGCGCTAGAAAAACCGACGTTTGCAGAGTGTATTGAAGAGTATTTCCTACGTTCAGAACAGCTTCCAACACGGTTAATTATCAGAAATAATACCCAAGGTGCAGCTGGCATTTTACTGCAAGTGTTACCTAGCGAAGATAAAGACAGTGAAGCCCTCACCCACTTAGCGACGCTTGCTACAACGGTAACGGAAGAAGAGCTTATTGGTTTACCGGCCAACGATGTTTTATGGCGTCTGTTCCATCAAGAAGAGGTAACTGTCTACGATCCTCAGCCGGTACAATTTAAATGCAGCTGTTCTCGACAACGCTGCGGCGAAGTTCTAAAGACCGTTTCGGTAGAAGAAATCGACGCCATTCTAGCTGAAGATGGAAAAATCGATATGCATTGCGATTACTGCGGCAGCCACTATCTCTATGATGCAGTAGACGTGGCCAATATCCGTAACGACGTACCGTTAAGTAACTCCTCAATCCATTAATGAGCAGTAAGCGGGGCGATAACCCCGCTTGCTTCTCTGCGTTCCCTTTGAATAATTCCCTTTTTTCAGTAGTAATTTAACGCTGCTCACACTTTACTGCCTCCCTGCTTTTCCCCCCGACGATTCAGGGTACACTTTTCTGACATTGACGTATTTTTGCTAAGCCACTTTTTTATCGAAGGAGTTGCGACTCATGTCAGCCACACCCCCGCTTCCCGATCTGAGTGCTATTGGGATCACTGGTTCTATCGAAATTGTCCATAACCCCTCATATGAACAGCTGTTTAAAGAAGAAACATCACCCGATCTTGAGGGTTTTGAGAAAGGTATAGTCACCCAATCTGGTGCTGTCGCGGTCGATACAGGAATTTTTACAGGCCGGTCCCCGAAAGATAAATATATCGTCCGTGATGCTACCACCGAGAAAACCGTATGGTGGAACGACACTAGTGCTGCCAAAAACGCTAACCAACCGCTCTCACCCCAAACATGGGATCACTTGAAGGGGCTGTTATGTGAACAGCTTTCAGGAAAGCGATTATTTGTTGTGGATGCCTTTTGCGGGGCTAACCCTGAAACACGCTTGAGTGTCAGATTCGTGACCGAAGTCGCTTGGCAGGCCCATTTCGTCACCAATATGTTTATTATCCCAAGCCCAGAAGAATTAGCAGTCTTCAAGCCAAACTTCGTCGTCTTGAATGGTTCAAAGTGCCATAACCCATCGTGGCGTGAGCAGGGGCTTAACTCGGAAAACTTTGTGGCCTTCAACCTCACCGAGCGTATGCAGCTTATCGGCGGAACTTGGTACGGCGGCGAGATGAAGAAAGGTATGTTTTCGGTCATGAACTACCTGTTACCTCTGCAGAATATTGCGTCAATGCACTGCTCTGCCAATGTTGGTAAAGACGGAGATGTGGCGGTATTCTTCGGTCTCTCCGGCACGGGGAAAACGACGCTCTCTACGGATCCGCTACGCCAGTTGATTGGTGATGATGAACACGGGTGGGACGATGATGGAGTGTTCAACTTCGAGGGAGGTTGCTACGCCAAGACAATCAATCTCTCGCAAGCTGCTGAACCTGAAATCTATAAAGCAATCCGTCGCAACGCTTTACTTGAAAATGTCGTCGTTAATCAAGATGGGAGTGTTGATTTCAACGATGACAGTAAGACCGAGAATACCCGAGTTTCTTATCCGATAAATCATATCGATAATATTGTTCGGCCCATCTCGAAAGCTGGCCATGCAAAAAAAGTTATCTTTTTAACGGCTGATGCCTTTGGTATTTTCCCACCGGTATCAAGATTGACCCCAGAGCAGACGCAGTATCATTTCTTATCAGGCTTTACAGCAAAATTAGCGGGCACAGAGCGCGGTGTAAAACAACCCACACCAACGTTCTCTGCCTGTTTTGGCGCGGTATTTTTAACGCTACACCCTACACGCTATGCGGAAGTATTAGTCAAACGTATGCAGGCAAGTGGGGCGAAGGCATACTTAGTCAATACCGGATGGAACGGACAAGGGAAACGCCTGTCGTTGAAAGATACTCGTCGATTAATTAATGCCATTTTACATGACGAATTAGATCATGCTGAATGCCATACCCTGCCGCTCTTTAACTTACAATTTCCCAAACATATCCAAGGCATTGATCCTTCAATACTTGACCCTCGATCGAGTTGGAATAATGCTCTAGAGTGGGAATCGAAAGCAGAAGCGTTGGCGAAACAATTTATCGATCACTTCGCGCCTTATACGGACACTGAGGCCGGTAAAGCGTTGGTCAGCGCGGGGCCGCAACTTCACGCATAATCTTCCACTCACTCCCGTTTTAACGGGAGTGAGTAGTGTATTAAACGTTTTCAGATACCGCAGGCTGTTTACTGGAAGGCAAAGGTAGCCATGCTCTAATCTTAAGACCACCCTTTTCACTGGTATCGAAACTTAGTTCCCCTTGATGTGCATCGATAATTCTCTGCACTATCGCAAGTCCTAATCCCGTACCACTAGTGGTTCTCGCACTATCCCCCCTCACAAAGGGCTGAAGAAGATGGGCGATTTGCTCTTTATCAATCCCAGGGCCGTCATCCTCGACTTGGAACCAAGCACGGTCTAGTTCGCGCCCGCTGCTTATCCGGATCCAGCCATTCCCATAACGCGCAGCATTTACTACCATATTCGCTACGGCCCGTTTAATGCCCAGAGGATTAATATCAAGTAATAGTTCGTTACTCATCACGTGATTATCGATTTCACGTTCGTATCCACTTTCTGCGGCCACGACTTCGCCTAAAACGGTATTAAGGTCAACGCGTTCCTTCTGAATCTCTTGCCCTGTACGTAGATAGTCAATGAACTGCTCAATAATGGCATTACACTCTTCAATATCTTTATTAATAGAATCGGCAAGATATTGTTCATCTGCACCTATCATCTCTGTCGCTAAGCGAATACGTGTTAAGGGGGTACGCAGGTCGTGGCTAACACCGGCCATCAACAGGGTTCGGTCATCAGCTAGCTGCTTTACACCCGAGGCCATTTGGTTAAAAGCACGTGTTACCGAGCGGACTTCCGATGCACCATACTCTCTCAGCGGCGGCGGAATTTGACCCCTACCGACCTGCAGTGCGGCATGTTCAAGCGCAACCAATGGTCGATTTTGCATACGGATAAATAGCCACGCCCCGACGATAGCCAATAACATGATCATCAAGGTATATCGGAATAATGGGGAGAAATCGCCTTGATGGATTTCGGTCAAGGGTACTCTGACCCAGATATTCGGGGATAACCAGGTTTTTAACCACACCACAGGGGTTTTCTTATTCACTTCAACACGAACATCTGTCGGCCCCCCCAGTTGGTGTGCCATCTGTTCGCTTAAGAATTTATAATGCTGCGCCCAACGTAGCCCGCTCTCTTCTGCGGCAGAGTTGGTATAGAGTGAAATACCTAGCTCACGATAGATTTCCCGTCTGAAAGCCGGAGGAACTTCGAGTTGCGTACCGTCTTCAAGCTGCAGCTTATCCGTCATGAGCATTCTCACTTCATAGGCGAGAACCTTATTAAACTGCTGCAAGCTCGGTAAAATGGCGAAGTTAAGGACGACTAGATAGGTCGTCACCAAACTGACAAAGAGAAGTGAAACGATGAGGAGCAACATCCGCGCAAAAGAGCTGCGCGGAGAGAAGCGAAATTTCTTCATGCTTTACTGCCATCGGGAACAAAGACATAGCCCAGACCCCAGACCGTTTGAATATAACGGGGATGAGCAGGATCTTCTTCAACCATTCTTCTCAGTCGTGAAATCTGAACGTCGATAGAACGTTCCATTGCACTGTACTCACGACCACGCGCTAAATTCATGAGCTTATCTCGAGAAAGCGGCTCGCGCGGGTGGCTCACCAGTGCCTTAAGCACCGCAAATTCCCCACTGGTCAATGGCATAGGCTCGTCTTCACGGAACATCTCGCGCGTGCCTAAGTTAAGTTTAAACTTACCGAAAGTAATCACCGCCTCTTCCTGAGAGGGCGCACCAGGTAGTTCATTCGCTTGACGGCGTAAAACAGCACGGATACGAGCCAATAATTCGCGTGGATTAAACGGCTTAGGAATATAATCGTCGGCACCGATTTCTAACCCAACAATCCTATCGACCTCTTCACCCTTCGCCGTTACCATAATAATCGGCATTGGATTACTCTGGCTACGCAAGCGGCGGCAGATGGATAGCCCATCCTCACCCGGTAACATCAAGTCTAGTACCATCAGGTGGAAAGATTCACGGGTTAACAAACGGTCCATTTGTTCAGCATTCGCTACGCTGCGCACTTGGAATCCTTGCTCAGTGAGGTACCTTTCAAGCAATGCCCGTAAACGCATGTCGTCATCGACAACTAAAACTTTGTAATTTTCCTGCATTCTAATGACTCCCAAAGGCATTATCGCCAGCTATGCTATTTTTAAAAATAATGCGTACAGTGACAAATTTTATTGGTTTATATTCTTATTGAAATTGTTACAAAGCATATTTAACAGTATGTTAAGTAAAGATCTAACTATAGGTGATAGAGGACAATAGTGTGAAAACCCAACTTATCACTCGTGAAGGCTACAATAAGTTAAAACAAGAACTCGACCAACTGTGGCGAGAAGAGCGTCCGGAAGTCACAAAAAAAGTCACTTGGGCCGCAAGCTTGGGCGATCGCAGTGAGAATGCTGACTATCAATATAATAAAAAGCGTTTAAGAGAGATTGATCGTCGAGTCCGCTATCTTCGTAAGAGCCTCGAATCACTCCGTATTGTTGACTACTCCCCACAACAAGAGGGAAAAGTTTTCTTCGGTGCACAAGTGGAAATTGAAAATGATGCCGGGGAAATTCTCACCTTTCGCATTGTAGGGTATGACGAAATTTTTGGTCGTAATGACTATATCTCGATCGACTCGCCAATGGCTAGAGCCTTACTAAAAAAAGAGGTCGGTGACAGTGCTACCGTTCAGACACCGTCAGGCCCGGCCGTATGGTACGTCAATCATATCACTTATAGCCGTGCGCCTCAGGAAAATCCTTAATCTGAACGTCCAGACTGGAAATTCACAGAGCATCGCCGTATAACTGTCAGAAAATTTACCTCCTATAAGCTACGAATCACAATGAAAAAGCCGCTAAGTCAGATCATTGCCAACGAATTGCAGGTCCGCATCGAACAAGTTGATGCTACGATACAACTCTATGACGAAGGTAACACTGTCCCTTTTATCGCCCGCTACCGTAAGGAAGTCACTGGTGGCTTGGACGATACCCAACTGCGTCAATTAGAAACACGTTTAACCTACCTGCGAGAACTTGATGAGCGTCGGCACACCATCCTTAACTCCATTTCAGAGCAAGGAAAATTAACCGACGAGCTGGCTCAATCCATTGACGCCGTATTAAGTAAGACTGAACTCGAAGATCTTTATCTACCTTATAAGCCTAAGCGCCGTACGCGCGGCCAGATCGCGATTGAGGCGGGTCTTGAGCCGTTAGCTGATAAGTTATGGACCTCTCCTCAGCTTGATCCGGAAGCAACCGCTGCAGAGTTCATTAATGCCGATAAAGGTATCTCTGATATACGCGGCGCTTTAGATGGCGCTCGCTATATTCTAATGGAAAGATTTGCAGAGGATGCCTCACTGCTAGCAAAAGTCCGGCAGTATCTGTGGAAAAATGCGCACCTTGTTTCGAAAGTGGCCTCAGGAAAAGAGGCCGAAGGCGCGAAGTTTCGCGATTATTTCGATCATCACGAACTCTTGGCGACAACGCCTTCCCACCGAGCACTCGCCATGCTACGCGGGCGCAACGAAGGTATCTTACAACTGTCTCTCAACCCAGACCCTCACAGTGAAGAGACGCCCAAAGAGAGCTTCGGTGAAACGTTAATTAGCGAACACCTTAATGTGCGTATCGCCAATGCACCGAGCGATAGTTGGCGTAAGTCGGTGATTAGTTGGACGTGGAAAATTAAAATCCTGCTGCACTTAGAAACGGAACTGATGGGCTCGCTACGTGAACAAGCGGAACTTGAAGCCATTGATGTGTTCGCGCGTAATCTTAATGCACTATTGATGGCCGCCCCCGCCGGCATGCGAGCCACAATGGGGCTTGACCCAGGATTACGTACCGGCGTAAAAGTGGCGGTCATAGACGCTACCGGTAAGCTAGTCGCTACCGATACGGTTTATCCTCATACCGGTCAAGCGGCTAAATCCGCCACGGCCGTCGCGATGCTTTGCCAGCGATATAACGTTGAGTTGGTGGCGATTGGTAACGGTACTGCTTCTCGGGAAACTGAGCGCTTTTTTGTTGAACTCAAAAAACAGTACCCTGGCGTGACTGCCGAAAAGGTGATTGTTAGCGAAGCTGGCGCGTCCGTCTATTCCGCTTCTGAACTTGCAGCCTTAGAGTTTCCAAATCTCGATGTCTCCTTACGAGGTGCTGTCTCGATCGCCAGGAGGCTACAGGATCCTCTGGCTGAATTAGTGAAAATCGATCCTAAATCGATTGGGGTGGGCCAATATCAACATGATGTGAGCCAGACGCAACTGGCCAAGAAACTCGATACGGTGGTGGAAGATTGTGTGAACGCCGTAGGGGTTGATTTGAATACCGCCTCCGTACCGCTATTGACCCGTGTTGCGGGGTTAAGCCGAGTGATTGCGCAGAATATTGTGCAATGGCGCGACGACAATGGTCGCTTCATGAACCGGCAACAGCTTCTCAAAGTGGCCCGTCTTGGACCCAAAGCTTTTGAGCAATGTGCTGGTTTTTTACGTATCAACCAAGGGGATAATCCACTGGATGCCTCAACGGTCCACCCTGAAGCCTATCCGGTGGTTGAACAGATCATCGCGCAGACTCATGAACAACTCGCTTCTCTTATGGGAAATGGTAAGGCTATACGTGCGCTTTCCGCTTCTCAGTTTACTGATGAACGATTTGGGTTACCGACTGTTACTGATATTCTGAAAGAGCTTGAGAAGCCAGGCCGCGATCCCCGCCCAGAGTTTAAGACGGCTACCTTTGCAGAAGGTATCGACACGATGGATGATCTTACTCCGGGCTTAATTCTGGAAGGTACCGTCACTAATGTGACCAATTTCGGCGCCTTTATTGATATTGGTGTTCATCAAGATGGCTTAGTCCATATTTCTTCATTAGCCAACCGTTTCGTCAGCGATCCTCATGAAGTAATTAAGACGGGTGAAATTGTCAAAGTGAAGGTGCTCGAAGTCGACCTTGGGAGAAAACGTATCGCGTTAACCATGCGTCTAGATGAACAGCCCGGCGAGACGCAATCGCGCCGTAGCGCAGCCCCTGAAAAGGCTAGCCCCAAGCAAGCTCGCCAGCCATCACGCCAAGCCTCAACGCAAAGCAATAGCGCGATGGGCGATGCGCTCGCCGCCGCATTCAAGAAAAAGTAGTCCGCTATCAATCCTGCCCGAGGGCAGGATTGAAACGGTTATCACTCTGCAAGCGTTTTCGTTACCACCACTTCCAGTTCTGCTAATCCATCGATCTCAGCAAGAAGCGTTTTGAATGGGGGTTGCTGCATGTGTGTATCCAGCGCTTCCTGACTGCTCCAGCACTCCAGCATGACATAACGACGGGGTTGTTGAATATCCTGAGTCAAGACGTAAGATTGACAACCTGCTTCAGCTTGCACTGCTTGCTCTGCTGCTTTGAGCGCACGCTCTACAACAGTTTCATGACCAGGCTTTGCGGTAATGTAAGCTATAACATTAATTAGGGGATTCATCATTTTCTCCTCATTAGGACTTAATCGTCTCATCACTATAGAATAATCATCGCTCATATTCATGGGCGATAATGCTAATGCGTAAATTTTATAACTGCTTCACAAAACTGTTCCGGATGTGAAATAAATGGTGCATGTGCGGCGTGTTCAATCACTATCGATTGGCTGGTTGGCCATAACTTGTCCGTTAGCGGAATACTTTTACGAGGGACTAAGCTATCTAAGGCACCGTAAATGCGTAGGGTCGGCGCAGTTATCGATGGGAGTTTTTGACGTAAATCGTCGTTCTGTAAAATAGTTAGCCCCTTATTTAATACTGCTAATGAGGCTTGAGGTTGGTCGACGATCGCCTGCTTCAACGTTCTAGTGTTTAACGAAGCATTTTCAGTCCCCAAACTTTGTAAAGCAAGAAAGCGCTCAATCGTTCGGCGAAAATCCGTTGCTAATTGCGTTTGAAAGTTACCGAGAACCTCTGGGCTAATTCCCGGCCATTGTTCTCTTTGACTAAAACAAGGTGAAGAAGCGACAAAGATAAGCTGCTTAACTTTCTCTTTGAAGTCGATGGCTAATTGTGCTGCCACCAATCCTCCAAGGGACCAACCTAGTACGACGCTTTCTGAGGGGATATGCGGCGCAATATGGCTAGCCATCTCGTCGAGACTCAATGTATCGAAGAATTGACTGCGACCGTAGCCAGGGAGGTCGATCAGGGTAATTGAAAAATGAGGACTGAGTGGCGATAAAATGAAATCCCACACCTGGGAATTCAATCCCCACCCGTGGAGTAGCACAAGTGGCTGATTACCTTGTCCGATGTGTTGTGTAAATAAGGTCATAATCTCTGTTCTCTTGGAGGGATAGCCTATGTTAACAATCAAAAGTAGGTGTTGGATATGTATGCTACCCGTTTGGCATGCATCAGTAGGAATTTGTTCTTGGTGCGAACGGCAACTATTGCTCGACCAACCACGTTGTTTACGCTGCGCTTTACCGGCTGAAACCGTTTGTAATGCCTGTCACGCGTGCCAACAAAGCCCTTTTCCATGGCTAGGTACGATTGCGGCGGCCAATTACCTTCCTCCTCTTAGTAAGCTACTTCACCAGTTCAAATTTTCGTCACAGACCGCACTTGCCGCCATGCTTTCGAGGCTCATTTTGCTAAACTACTTACGATATCGACGGCATTACTTGTGGCAGAAACCCGATATTGTTGTCGCCGTTCCCTTACATCCTAAGCGTTATCAACAACGGGGCTTCAACCAAAGCGATCTTCTCGCTAGACCTCTAGCTCGTTGGCTCGCTTGTCAATATTGGTCCAATGCCATACGTTGTACAAAATTAACAACAATGCAACACACTCTCGATAGAGCGAGCCGTCAACACAATCTCGGCCAAGTGTATGAAGTGACTGCCTCACTGGGTGGTAAACATGTTGCGCTCGTTGATGATGTCGTAACGACAGGTGCCACAGCTCGAGAAATCGTTAGGCTTTTGCAGCAGCAGCAGGTTGCTAGCGTGCAGGTGTGGTGCCTGTGCCGTACCTTGTAGAGTGGCAGTGATGCGCGTAAGATGACTTTTAACATAGATAACATTGAGCGATGTCTTATGATTCATATAACCGATACAGCCCAACAACATTTTGCGAAATTGCTCACTAAACAAGAGCCCGGAACACAGATCCGTGTCTTCGTCATTAATCCCGGCACGCCTACCGCGGAATGTGGCGTGTCGTACTGCCCGCCAGATGCAGTTGAAAGCACCGACACGGAATTAAAATACGAGTTTCTCACCGCTTACGTCGATGAGTTAAGCGCGCCCTATTTGGATGAAGCAGAGATTGATTTCGTCACCGACAATCTCGGTTCGCAACTGACTTTAAAAGCGCCTAACGCTAAAATGCGTAAAGTGTCTGACGATGCACCATTGATTGAGCGTGTAGAGTACCAGTTACAAGCTCAAATCAATCCACAACTAGCCAGTCATGGCGGAAAGGTTTCCCTTATGGAGATCACGCCGGAAGGTTACGCCATTCTACAATTTGGCGGCGGATGTAACGGCTGTTCAATGGTCGATGTCACGTTGAAAGAAGGGATTGAGAAGGAACTTCTTGCTACCTTCCCTGAGCTTAAAGGTGTACGAGATTTGACCGAGCACCAGCGTGGCGAGCACTCTTATTACTGAGTGAAAATTCTGCCCGATATTCGGGCAGAGTGATTAACATATTTCAAGCTTGACCGTATGCTTAGACAGCAGATGTAGAATAGGCTCTGGTGGCAACTTATCTGTAAAGAGTGAATCCAACATCTCCACTCCCCCTAAACTTACCATCGCTTTACGCCCAAATTTTGAACCGTCGGTGACCAACATAACGCATCGCGAGTTTTCAATAATCGCACGTTTAGTCCGTACTTCGTGATAATCGAATTCTAACATCGTACCGGCTTCATCAATTCCGCTAATACCAATTACGCCAAAATCGAGCCGAAATTGCGAAATAAAATCCATCGTCGCTTCACCAATAATCCCCCCATCACTGGCACGCAAGGTTCCCCCAGCAATGATGACGCGAAAATCTGTCTTGGCCATCATCAGTTGGGCGACATTAAGGTTATTCGTCACGATTTGTAGATTATGGTGGCCCATTAGGGCGTGAGCCACCGCTTCTGGCGTGGTACCGATATCGATAAAAAGGGTTGAACCATCCGGTATTTGCTGGGCGACTTTCGTGGCAATACGCGTTTTCGCACTGGAGTGCATCATCTTACGATCGTGCCAATCAGTATTCTCGGCACTTGAAGGTAGCGCAGCGCCACCGTGATGGCGCTGAATAAGGTTTTTCTCCGCTAAATCGTTGAGATCGCGACGAATTGTCTGGGGAGTGACTGAAAAAAACTCCACCAACTCTTCAGTACTGACGTATCCTTGCCGTTTCACAAGCTCCACAATAGCATCATGTCTCTGCGTCTGTTTCATTAAACGTCCTTCACTTACGCTTTTTCAGCGCCGCTTGGCTATCAACGAAAGCCATCGCCAGCCCAATGACGAGTCCAACAATATAGGCCATATTACTCATTGGGTTACCAAAGACACCGTAATAACCGGCCGCTAACCACAGCAGAGCAAACACGATCAGACCACGTTCTAGATAGATACCACTATCAGGGTCACGTTCACCTCGTAACCAGCTATAGCCCATTAACGCGTAAACGACGCCAGAAAGGCCACCGAACCAAATACCGCTAAACTTAGCTTGCATCCAGCCGGATAATAACGCTGAGATGACCGTAATCACAAATAACTTACCACTACCCAGACGCTTCTCAATCACGCCACCGAGGTACCACCACCACATCAAATTGAAGACAATTTGCAGCAGACTAAAGTGGATAAAGATATGGCTCACCCAGCGCCAGACCTGAAGCCCTTGCTCACTGTTGGCAGGCCAACTCAGCCAATAGAAAATCGGCTGTTCGCCAACAAACATGAGTAACAAGTAGGCAATGACGACTAATGCCATAACAGTCAGCGTCAGCGGCCCTGCACGATCTTTAATGTTCCGCCATAACTCTGCTTTAGGATAACCTAACCGGGTTCCTGCACGGCCGCTCTGCCAACTAGCGGCAAGATAGCGCGGGTTGGAAGGCTCGCGAATAAATTGCTGTAACGCAGTGTTAACGTCATCCAGTTTTTGCTCATCTTCGAGAAATAAGACGTAATTCTGCTGCTGTTCAATAGTTAATTTAATCCCTTGCGTCGCCATATAATCAACAAATGCATAGGCCATTCGCGGGTTTGTAAATTCGGTGATTCGAATCATATCATCCTCAATACCAGGTTTAAGGGGACTAGATCTCTTTGATCACTTGATCGGGAAAACGTGCATACCATGCATCAAACCCACCATCCACACTATAAACTTGGTCAAATCCTTGGTTAATCAAATATTGTGCCGCACCTTTGCTGCTATTACCGTGATAACAGAGGACTAGCACCGGTTGGTCATAATCACTGTCTTCTATAAACAGATTCAACGAGCCGTTCGTTAAATGAAATGCTCCTCGAATATGCGCTTTTTCAAAACTTTGAGGATCACGAATATCAACCAGACGCGCCCCTTCTTGTAAGTACTTTTCTGCGGCCAGTACATCAATGCACTCGTAAGTATCCATAATTGCTCTCAAAATTATTGCAGGTCTTTCATATTGTACCTGTAATTTCGTCTCGATTAACCCTTTCCACTTCACCATTGAGTTTACGTTCCACTTAAATGTTATTTGTATCACGCTAATATGTTTTTTTACGGTTAAATATTGGCAAATATGTTTGATTTCGATTATTATATTTTCGAAAACGAACATTATTGATGGCCAATAAGTGAGGAGTGCACGTGGAAACCAAAGACTTGATTGTGATCGGAGGCGGTATTAATGGGGCTGGCATCGCGGTCGACGCGGCTGGCCGCGGACTATCTGTATTGCTGCTCGAAGCAAAAGACTTTGCCTGCGCGACCTCCTCTGCCAGTTCGAAACTCATTCACGGTGGCTTACGTTATTTAGAGCATTATGAATTCCGTTTAGTGAGCGAAGCGTTAGCGGAACGTGAAGTGTTATTAAAAATGGCACCGCAACTCGCCTTCCCTATGCGCTTTCGCTTACCCCACCAGCCCCATCTTCGTCCCGCATGGATGATCCGTGCTGGCCTATTTATGTATGACCACTTGGGTAAACGCACAAGCTTACCTGCCAGTAAAAGTCTCAAGTTTGGTACACAATCCGCGCTGAAACCCGATATTACGAAAGGTTTCGAATACTCGGATTGCTGGGTTGATGATGCGCGGATGGTCGTCGTTAATGCCCAAGAGGTGGTTGAAAAAGGGGGCGAAGTCCGCACCCGTACAAAAGTCACCCGTGCATGGCGTGAAAAAGGTTTATGGCAGGTTGAAGCTGAAAATGTCGATACTGGCGAGGTACTACATTGGCAAGCAAAAGGCTTAGTCAATGCGGCAGGCCCATGGGTTAAGGATATTTTCGATAACCAATTAGCCATCAAATCGCCTTACGGTATCCGCCTGATCAAAGGAAGCCATATCGTTGTCCCGAAAGCCCACGATGAGAAACAAGCTTATATTCTTCAAAACGAAGATAATCGTATCGTTTTTGTTATCCCGTGGATGGATGAATTCTCAATCATCGGTACGACCGATGTGGAATATAAAGGCGACCCCCTGGCCGTTAAGATCGACGAGAAAGAGACCGCGTATCTACTCAAAGTCTATAATCAATACTTTAAACGCCAATTAGGTACCGAAGATATTGTCTGGAGCTATTCCGGCGTACGTCCATTATGCGATGATGAATCAGACTCTCCTCAAGCGATAACACGTGACTACACTCTGGATGTGCACGATGAGCGAGGTCGTGCACCGTTACTTTCTGTATTTGGTGGGAAGTTAACCACTTATCGTAAATTGGCGGAGCATGCTTTAGAGAAGCTAGCAAAATACTATCCCAGTATTGGGCCAGCCTGGACCAAAGAGTGCGTATTACCGGGCGGCCACTTTACGGGGAC
This sequence comes from Rosenbergiella metrosideri, assembly GCF_022602565.1. Lineage (GTDB taxonomy): Bacteria > Pseudomonadota > Gammaproteobacteria > Enterobacterales > Enterobacteriaceae > Rosenbergiella > Rosenbergiella metrosideri. The sequence continues at coordinate 114,617 of NZ_JALBCV010000007.1, read as the reverse complement.
TCGTGAGGCGTTTACGCAAAACCTTCGCAAGCGCTACCCTTTTATCAGTACAGAGATGTCGCGTCATTATGCACGCACCTACGGCAGCGATACGGATAAGCTACTTGAGGGCGTGACGAGTATTGAACAATTGGGCCACCACTTCGGTCACGATTTTTACGAAAAAGAGCTTCGTTATCTAGTCGATAACGAGTGGGTTCGCACAGCTGAAGATGCACTATGGCGCAGAACAAAACAAGGTATGTGGCTCTCACCGGAGCAACAAGAAGAAGTCTCCCGTTGGCTAGAACAGCATCTCTCTTGATCTGCCGAGTAACCGACTCGCTGGTATAGAAATACCAGGCGAGTGAAGTGACCCCGATAGTTGGATAATCTACTATCGGGGGGTCTTTATTAACCGACCAATTGGCGTAACATTCTTCTTAGCGGCTCTGCCGCGCCCCAGAGCAACTGATCCCCCACGGTAAAGGCGGAGAGATATTCAGGCCCCATATTTAATTTACGAAGGCGTCCAACCGGCGTCGTGAGAGTACCAGTCACGGCTGCTGGTGTCAGTTCGCGCAACGTCAGCTCACGGTCATTGGGAATAACTTTAACCCAAGGGTTATGTGCCCCAAGCATCAGCTCAATATCCGCCAATGGAATATCTTGCTTCAATTTGAGAGTAAAGGCTTGGCTATGGCAGCGTAAAGCCCCCACACGCACACACAGTCCATCAACAGGGATGATCTGCTGGGTTGCCAAAATTTTGTTAGTTTCGGCTTGTCCCTTCCACTCTTCTTTGCTTTGACCGCTCGGCAGTTGCTTATCGATCCACGGAATAAGGCTTCCCGCCAAGGGTACTCCAAAATTATCCGTAGGTAAGGTCCCCGAGCGAGTAAAATCGGTGACACTGCGTTCAATATCAAGGATAGCCGAAGCAGGATCCTGTAATGAGGTTGCCACGTGATCATGGAGCATACCCATCTGCGTCAACAACTCACGCATATGACGTGCACCACCGCCCGATGCCGCCTGATAAGTCGCCACAGAAGCCCATTCAACAAGACCTTGTGAGAACAGCCCACCCAGCGACATCAACATTAAGCTGACGGTGCAGTTACCCCCTACGAAGGTTTTGACGCCACGATTAATCCCATCGGTAATGACTTGTTGGTTTACCGGATCAAGGATGATGATCGCTTCATCGGCCATACGAAGCGTTGAAGCCGCATCAATCCAATAGCCTTGCCATCCAGCTTGACGCAAACGAGGATAAACGTCACTGGTATAATCCCCACCTTGGCAGGTAACAATAATATCGAGGCTCGCTAAGGCATCAATATCATACGCGTCCTGTAAGCTCCCTTGGCTGTGTCCGCCAAAAATAGGCGCTGGCTGGCCATGCTGTGAAGTCGAAAAAAAGACTGGATTAATGACAGAGAAGTCATTTTCCTCAATCATACGCGACATCAGCACGGAACCCACCATGCCACGCCACCCGATAAACCCTACATTTTTCATGTTGTGCCTGCTGTAATAATAAATATGCTGCATACCGATAAACGGATATGTCTGCACTCCCGCCGATGGGAATGATACTATCAAACTCTACAAAAACTGGACGTACTAGCAAGTGAAAAAATCGATATTGCTCGATTAATTTATCATCTGGCTAATATTAGCCGCCTAGAAGGACGACGATAAGTCATGACTGAACTTTTTTCTGCCGCAGTATTGCTGGTTTTGATTATGGACCCGCTGGGTAACCTACCGATCTTTATGTCGGTTTTAAAACATATTGATCCTAAGCGTCGACGAGTCATCATTATTCGTGAATTACTGATTGCCCTCGTGATTATGCTGCTGTTTTTATTTACCGGCGAAAAAATGTTGGCCTTTCTGAATTTACGAGCAGAAACGGTCTCCATTTCTGGTGGGATTATTTTATTTTTGATCGCGATAAAAATGATTTTTCCCTCACCAGAATCCACGACTTCCGGTTTGCCCGCGGGCGAAGAACCTTTCTTAGTTCCCTTAGCCATTCCCCTGTTAGCAGGTCCTTCGCTGCTTGCGACCTTAATGCTGATGTCGCATCAGTACCCTGGAGATATGGGGATGCTGATCATCGCGCTCTTCATCGCATGGGGAATCACTGCAGCCATCCTGATGATGTCCGGGCTATTTCTAAGGCTGTTGGGGGCGAAGGGCGTGAATGCGCTTGAGCGACTGATGGGACTCATTCTAATAATGATTGCCACACAGATGTTTTTAGATGGGATTCGAGCCTATTTAAAACTCTAGTAAAAACAAGGGTCGATATCTCGACCCTTTTTGTATTAGGACAGTAATTCGAAGGCAATCATACCAATAATCCCCCCCGTCACCCCGAGGATGGTTTCCATCATCGTCCACGTCTTAAGGGTCTCCACTTCTGTCGCCCCCGTAAAACGTCCAAATAACCAAAATCCTGCATCATTGACGTGACTCACAATAATTGAACCCCCACCGATACAGATCGAAAGAGCCGCCAGCTGAGCGCCGCTATAATGTAACGGTTCAATCACTGGCATGATCAGTCCTACTGCGGTCAAGCACGCTACCGTTGCCGAGCCTTGAATAATACGAACCACCCCAGCCAAGATGAAGCACGAGAGGGCGACAGGTAAGCCTAAGCCTGTTAAGGAGTGACCAAGCGCTGGACCGACACCTGAATCAACGAGGACTTGTTTAAAAACGCCCCCTGCTCCAATAACCAGTAAGATAATCCCTGCGGGTTGTAACGCTTCACCACAAATCGCCATCACTCGAGACTTATCCATACCTTGGCGATAAGCTAAACCGTAAATCGTGATTAATACGGCAATGAGAATCGCAATAAAAGGGTGGCCAATAAATTCGAAATATTCATAAAGACGACTTCCCTTATCGATAAAGTTGGCCGCTATCGTTTTTAAACCGACCAAAATTAGCGGGAAGAGGATCAGCGATAAACTGAAACCAAAAGAGGGTAGCTTATCTTTCGCCACTTCAGGAAAACTATCTGCTGCTGGGGAGGCAAATTGTACACGTTTTGCAATGAAGTTACCGAAGAGAGGACCCGCGATAAGCATTCCAGGAATTGCCGCGCAGAGACCGAGTAAAATCATCCAGCCAAAATCCGCATGCATTTGCGAAGCCAGTAGCATCGGTGCAGGCCCTGGTAACACAAAAGCCGCTGCCGCCGCAACGCCGGCGAACAACGGGATGACCAGCTTCACCATGTTGTCGTTAGTGCGACGCGCGACCGCAAAAGCAATGCTGATCAATAATACAATCGCAACTTCGAAAAAAAGTGGCAGTGCACAGATAAAGCCTGCGGCCCCCATAGCAAAGTGGGAACGCTTTTCTCCAAAGGTTTTCAACATCCGTATCGCTATTTGGTCAACAGCGCCAGTTTCATGCAAAATTTTACCGAACATCGCACCGAGTGCGACCACTACGGCCAGGAAGCCTAAAGTGCCCCCCATCCCTTTTTGCATGGTGTCAGTAATTTTATCCAGTGGCATCCCTGAAAAAATACCGGCACCCACGGAAACGAGCATGAGTGCGACAAAAGCATGCATCCGCGCTTTCATGACTAAAAATAGAAGCAGTATGACAGAGCCTGCTGCCGTTAAAACGAGTGTTGCCGTGCTCATGACTTAACCTTATTGGATATTATTTTTTATCGTTGCAACTGTCTCAGCAATGACATCATCGAGTGAGCGGCTAATATCAACGACTAACACATCAGATTCTGAACCGTTAGGTTCTTCCAAGGTATCGAATTGAGTCACTAGCATGTTTGTTTTAAAGAAGTGGCCTTTACGGGTTTTGAGGCGCTGTTCGATGGTCTCAAAGTCCCCTTTCAAATAAATGAACTTGAGATTCTTGTTACCGTTACGCAGAATATCTCGATAACTTTTCTTTAAGGATGAACATACGATGATAGAGACTTTTTGCGTACGCTGCATAGCAAACGCAGCATCGTTAATGGCTTGAAGCCAAGGGGCTCGATCTTGATCGTTCAGTGGCTCGCCTTCAGCCATTTTTAAAATATTAGATCGAGGATGCAAGAAGTCACCATCGAGAAAAGCCGTCTGCAGCTTTTGTGAGACTTGATTAGCAACAACTGATTTTCCGCTACCTGAGACACCCATCAGGACGAACACGTAATGTTGAGAAGAGGCTTCTGTCATAACTGCTCCAACCTTAGTCATTCACAATGTTACCGATAACAATTTAATAACTATTGTTATAGCTTGTCGGTTGAAGCGCAATCTATTCGTTAACAAAAGGCTTAAAATGTGAACTCAATCATAAAAATGATTAAATACTACCGCCCATTCTAAGTGAAAATCCTAAATCAATGCAGTGAGACTCACATGTCTTTCCCGCCAAACGGGTGAGCAACATTTCTGCGGCGATTGTGCCCATTTTTTTCCTAGGCGTCACAACCGTAGCTAAGGTGGGTGAGACGTTCTCTGTAATGTCATGGCCATGAAAACCGGCAATCGCCATTTGAGTAGGCACAGCGATACCTTGTCGCTGACACTCGAACATTGCACCGATTGCAAGGTCATCATTAGTACAAAATATCCCGTCAACGTCTGGATAACGCTGCTGAGCCAGTTTTAATAGTTCGCCTCCCGTACTAAATGAAGAAGGCTGCTCGCTCATTACCGTGCGAGGAACTAACCCAAACTGCTCCATTGCCTCAATATATCCGGCTTTTTTCTGCAACGTTCGTTCGTCTAACCGAGCGCCAAGATAGACAAGATGCCGGTGGCCTTGAGCGATCATGCTTGCGGTCATTTGACGAGCTGCCGCGATATTATTAAACCCCACTGCCATGTCTAAATAAGGCGAAGACGAGTCCATAATTTCGACAACAGGGATCCCGGCTACCTCTAGCATACGTAATGTACCAGGGGTATGTTGGCGCTCCGTTAAGATCACCCCGTCAACATTCCAGCCTAGTAACGAGCGAAGTTGACGTTCCTCTTTCTCAGCATGATAGCCAAAGTGCGCAACTAACGTTTGATAACCGGCTTGGTCAGTGATGGATTCGATACCTTGAAGTACATCGGCAAAAACGTGGTTTGTTAAGGAAGGCAGTAATATCCCAATCGCTCGGCTTGTAGCATTTGACAGCATATCGGGTACACGGTTAGGAATATAACCGAGCTCATCGAGCGCAAGGGCAATCCTTTCGCCAAGCGGGGCAGACACTTGCTGTGGATTGCGTAGATAACGGCTAACCGTCATTTTAGTCACACCAACGCGATCGGCAACATCTTGTAATATTGGCCTTTTTTTCTTCATTGCGCTCAATTAAGTAGGAAGTAAGAGTAATTTAATAGTAACACTATTTTACACTACCTAAAAAAAAGAGACGGCTATCTGGAAGCCGTCTCACATTACCCATAACTTTTTACACTGGCGGTAAGTCGAAAATTAAGAGTTCCGTGGGTTGATTGGCAGAGAAAGTAAGACGTTTTTCATCCCAAACGGCCGCCGCATCGCTGGTCTCGAGAGATTGATCGTTAACTGATACATCGCCTTTGACCACTTGGACCCAAATTTTACGTGAGGGATCGATATCAATATTCCCTACCTCTCCAGCAGAAAGTACCCAGCGTGATAAGGTCATATCCTGATGGACTTTTAACGAGTTTTCTCTCGCATCCGGTGTCAGGATAAATTGCCGTCCGGGTTGCTCAGCAAATTTTCGCTGTTCATAACGAGGAGTAATATTCTGCTGATCAGGCATGATCCAAATTTGATAGAGATGCAGAGCCTGTTGAGGGTCGGGATTATATTCTGAGTGACGAACGCCAGTCCCCGCACTCATAATCTGGAACTCCCCTGCCGGAATTTGTTCTTTATTGCCCATGCTATCTTGGTGTTCGACAACGCCGGCGAGAACATACGTAAGAATTTCCATATTTTGATGAGGGTGAGTGCCAAATCCTTTGCTTGCCGCAATAGTATCTTCGTTAATCACGCGCAGTGCAGAAAATCCCATAAAATTCGGATCGTAGTAGTCAGCAAACGAAAATGTATGCCAGCTATCTAACCAGCCATGATGAGCATGGCCACGTTCTTGCGCTCTACGGATATAAATCATGGAAACCTCCTCAATATTTTCTATAGTTTGAAGAGATGTTGAGAAAAAGAATAGCTGAAAAACTTCACCGCTCTATTCAAAATTTATGAATAACAGTGAAAAAAAAAGCCAGCACGAGGCTGGCTAAATACTGGAAGCAATGTGAGCAATGTCGTGTTCCGTTGAGTGTCAGTCTCATCGGAACAACTGAATGTTAATCGCAATCATTATCATTTGCAATAACATTATAAAAATAATTGAGGTTTTTTTTATGAAAAGATTATGTGTCCTGATGGTGCTACTCAATTCTATAGCGGCCTTTGCTAACAATCTCTCAACGCCATCGCCGCTATCGCCTTCGGTAACCCAGCAGCGTTTGCAAAACCAGATGTCCACACAGCAGCAGCTTCACTCCCAACAACTCCAGCTAGAACAACAAAATAGTGCTCAACAACTACAGCAAGAAAATGAGCTCCATCAACAGAAAATGTTACGTAAAGTCCAAGAAGACCAACCCTAATTGGGGAAATGTGGGCCAATCTGATCGATACAATCTGTACAAATTGCATCCACTCCAAGGTCTAATAATGCGCGAGCCTTATGCGGGTCGTTGACGGTATAAGCAAGAATATGCAACCCCGCCTGCTTAATTTGCATAATTCGTTCTGGGGTTAATAGACGATAATTGAGATGCAGGGAGACGCAAGCTAATTGCTGAGTAGTCTTCAGCCAATCGTCCTGCCACTCATGCATTAAGTAACCACGGGGAAGATCTGGCCGTTCCTGCATAGCGGCAAATAGCGCAGTAAAAGAAAATGAAGACAGTAGCGGTGCCGTCATCTCTCGCCAATAGTCGGCCGCGGCGCGGGCAACCAAGGTACCGGTAGCGGCTTCTAAACCTGTTGTCGGTTTAATTTCGATATTGGCGAAGAGTCCATATTGCTGACAACGTTTCGCGACATCAGCAAGATGTGCCAGTCCCTCTCCTGCAAACTGCTCAGAAAACCATGAGCCAGCATCTACCTGTTGTAAGGTCTCCCAAACCATCTCACCTGCTACCCCTTGGGAATGACTCGTACGAGTGAGGGTATCATCGTGAAGTAAAAAGACTTGCTGATCAGCTGAGAGTTTAGCGTCAAACTCAATCATGGTATGACCATAACGATATCCGCAGTCTATGGCCGCTAGGGTATTCTCTGGTGCTAAATTTCCTCCGCCCCGATGAGCGACAATTCTTGGGTAGGGCCAATCTTCATTAGTCATCTAAACGCTGTCCTGAGGTGGTATCAAAATAATGTAAGGCATCGGCGGGTAACGTCACCCTTATCAGTTCGCCTACTTTTGGGCTGATCGATTGCGCAGCACGAATCACTAAAGGTTGCGTTCCAATTTTACCATGAATGATATTATCAGCACCGAGCATTTCTACCGCATCGACTTCAATTATTATGCCGTCCCCGTTTTTGGTAACTGACTCAACCTTAATATGTTCTGGACGTATACCGAGCGTTACTGACGGCTTGTTAGGTTTAATTGCCAAGGAACCTATGGGAAGAGAAAAACGGCTCTCTATTCTCCACGTGTTACCGTCCCCGCAGAGTTCAGCAGAAAGTAAGTTCATCGCGGGCGCACCTAAAAAGCTGGCGACAAAAGTAGATTGTGGTCGCTGGTAAACTTCACTGGGCGAACCAAATTGTTCCACAACGCCTTTGTTCATAACCAGTACACGATCTGCCAAGGTCATGGCCTCAACTTGGTCATGCGTGACGTACAAACTGGTTATATTCAAGCGTTGATGTAATCGCTGGAGTTCGAGGCGCATCTGCCCACGTAATCGAGCATCCAAATTGGACAGCGGCTCATCGAATAAAAAGACTGAGGGTTCGCGTATGATGGCTCTTCCCATTGCGACACGTTGGCGTTGCCCTCCCGATAGCTCTCGAGGGCGTCGCGAGAGCAGTAAATCAAGCTCTAAGCTTTTCGCTACCGTCAGAACACGTTGACGGATCTCAGCCTTACCCATGCCCCGGATCTTAAGTCCATAGCCCATATTCTGCTCAACCGTCATATGGGGGTAAAGTGCATAATTTTGAAAAACCATCGCGACTTGGCGCTCTTTGGGCGCTTTATCCGTCATACGCTGATCATTAATCCAGACATCACCGCTGGTTGCGGTTTCGAGTCCAGCAACCATCCGTAATAATGTCGACTTTCCACAACCTGAAGGACCGATAATCACCACAAATTCGCCAGGGTTAATTATCGCATTAAGTGGCTTAATGATCTGGTGCTTACCATCATAGCTTTTGGTTAACGCTTGCAGTTGTACACTTGCCATCACTTATTTCTCACTCTCAACTAATCCTTGAACAAAGGCTTTTTGCATGACCAGGACGACCATTAAAGGAGGCAGTAAAGTCAACAAGACCGCCGTCATGACTTGATTCCAGTGGGATACCCCGTCCCCACTGCTAATCATGCCGCGAATAGCGGCGACAGCAGTCGTCACATGGCTATCACTGGTAATCACCAATGGCCATAAGTACTGATTCCAACCAAAAATAAAAATAATCACGAACAAGGCGGCTAAAGGCGTCTTCGAAAGAGGCAATACAATATGGATAAAAAATTGCCATGGGCTCGCACCATCAATACGTGCCGCTTCCATCAGTTCATGTGGTAAGGAAAGGAAGTACTGCCGCAATAAAAACGTCGCAGTAGCCGAAGCTAACATCGGTAAAATCAGCCCAGCAAAGCTATTATCCATCCCCAACTGCGTCACAATACTCACCGTCGGAAAAATACGTACTTCCACAGGTAACATTAACGTAATGAAAATGAGCCAAAAGCAGAGGTTGCGGAAAGGGAACCTAAACCAGACCAGCGCAAAAGCCGAAAGCGTGGAGATGACTATCTTGCCTGCGGTAATCCCTAAAGCCATCAGTAAGCTATTGAACAGGAGGTGGTAAAGCGGCAGATTTTGGCCACCGACACCTTGTACCAGCAATTGCTGGATATTCTCGATAAAGTGTCCGCCAGGAGTTAGAGGGAGCGGCATTTGTGCCGCTTGCTGATCACTGAGTGTCGCGGTAACCACCACAATGTAAAGAGGAAAAAGGATAACCAATCCCGATAGCCAGAGTACAAGATGGCTGAAAATCGTTAGTTTTCGATGCTGTTCAATCATTGATAACGTACCTTACGGTCGATAAACCTAAACTGGGCGACAGTCAATAAAATGACTATTGCCATCAGAATGACGGACTGAGCGGCTGAGGAGCCAAGGTCTAATCCCGTAAATCCCTCTCGATAGATTTTATAAATTAAGGTCGTTGTCGCTTGGACAGGCCCTCCCTGAGTGATCGCGTCAATCTCTGGGAAAGTATCAAAGAAAGCATAAATAATATTCACGACCAACAAGAAGAACGAGACCGGTGCCATCAAAGGTAAGGCAATATGGATAAAGCGTCGGATTGGCCCTGCGCCATCAAGTGCTGCAGCTTCTATCAACGAACGTGGAATCGACTGTAGCGCGGCAAAAAAGAACAGAAAGTTATAACTGATCTGTTGCCATACCGACGCGAGAACCACTAGAAATAATGCCTGCTGGCTATTTTGCGCGCTGTTCCAATGGTAGCCCAATTGGCCTAACCAGTGACTGACAATACCTGGCCCTGGGCTGAACAAGAACAGCCACATCACCGCAGCAATGGCGGGGGCGATAGCATAGGGTAATAAAAAGAGCGTTTGATAACATTTTTTCCCCCGCCATATGTGGTTCACCAGTGCCGCCAATACTAATGCAATGACTAAGCCCGACCCCGTCACGAGTCCACTGAAAATAAACGTTGTTTTAAAGGACTCAAGGTAATAAGGATCGTCAAAAAGGTTTTGGAAATTTAGCCAGCCACTGAAGCGACTGCTAAAGCCGAAAGGATCGCTGGTCTGTAACGATGACCACAATGCTTGTGCTGCCGGCCATAGAAAAAATATAAGGGTAATGACCAGCTGGGGCATCACCAATAGATAGGGAAGTACTGATGACTTAAAGGTAGGAGGTAAAGAAGTCGCCATAACGGAGTCTCTTAAACAGTTGGAGAGGTTGCCCTCTCCACGCTTTAGTTTACTTGCTGATGAAAACGCTGTAATTGCTGATTGCCGCGGTTGACCGCACTGTCTAACGCCGCTTTAGCGGTTTTCTTACCCGTCCACACAGACTCTAACTCTTCATCGACGATAGCGCGTATTTGCGGCATATTGCCTAGGCGTAATCCCTTGGTATAGGGCAAGGGGTCTTTGTTCAACATCTGTTTAATGGCGGTTTCTGCTTCCGGATTACGGCGATAAAAACCTTGTTGTTGCGAGAGTTGATAGGCCGCTGTTGTAACCGGTAAATAGCCGGTTTTTTGGTGCCACTCTGCGGCAATATCGGACTGGGTCAAAAACTTAAGAAATTCTGCGACGCCTTGATATACCTCAGGCGTTTGGCCTTTCGTCACCCATAAGCTTGCTCCGCCGATGATGGCGTTTTGGGGGGCATGAGGCGTTCCTTGTTGGTAAGGCATCGGCGCGACACCATAGTCAAATTTTGCGGCATGTTTAATATCAGCCAATGAGCCAGAAGAGGCCGTGATCATGGCACAGTCTCCTGAATAAAATGCTTTGGTCGGCTCATCCGTTCTTCCGAGATAACTAAAGGTTCCAGCATTCTTCATACGGGCCAATTGTTCGATATGTTGAACTTGTAAAGGTCCATTGAAGAGCAGTCGCACATCCGTACTATCGAAGCCATTATTCGCGGTAGCAACTGGTAACCCATTCCATGCACTGAATTCTTCCAACTGGATCCAGCCTTGCCACCCACTGCTGTAGCTGCATGCTTGTCCAGCTTTCTTTAATGCTATGGCATCGGCCTCAAGTTCTTGCCATGTTGAGGGGGCTTTATTGGGATCAAGCCCAGCACGTTTAAAAGCCTCTTTATTAAAATACAAAACAGGTGTCGAGCTATTAAAGGGCTCGGCAACCATGTGGCCCGTTTTAGCATCAGAGTAATAACTGACTATTGAGGGGACAAATTGCTGTTCATCTAACGGGACTTTTGTTTGTTGGAATAATTGCCAAACAGGAACGATAGCATGGGAGGCCATCATGGTGGAGGTGCCCACTTCATAGACTTGTAATAAGGCAGGCGCATGGCCCGCACGGATGGCAGCGATACCCGATGCCAAGCTTTGTGAATAGTTACCTTTATAAACTGGCGAAATATGATACTGACTGTGTGTTAGGTTAAATCGCTGCGCAAGGCTATCGACCTCAGCCCCTAGCTCTCCTTCCATCGAGTGCCAGAAAGGAATGTCTACCGAGGCATTCGCGCAAGGGATAAAGGTGGCGAAACACAGCGCAAAAAGTGAATGGCGTATAGTCGTTGGTAACATAGTGATATCCCAATAGATGCAATAAACGATGACAAATATTGGTCATAACCATGACAGCGGAGCGTGACAGAAAAAGGACAGATTAAAGGCAGTTTTATGACAGTAAGGTTTTTAGCGCATAAAAAAGGAGATGGCTGAGCATCTCCTTTAATCATAAGGTTATATCACTATGCTTCGATAGCAACACGTAGCTTTTTCATCGCATTTTTTTCAAGTTGGCGAACTCGTTCTGCCGACACCCCATACTGATCAGCTAACTCTTGTAGGGTAATCTTATTGTCGTCGTCCAACCAGCGAGCACGGATGATATTTTGACTCCGCTCATCAAGCGTCATCATCGCATCACTGAGCTTGTCTGCTGCGTGCGAATCCCAGTTATCTTCCTCGATACCGTCCGCAAAGTCAGAGGTTTTATCTTGAAGATAAAGTACTGGCGCCTGCGACTTACCTTCTGCATTATCATCGTCAGAAGTGAGGTCGAAGGTCATATCTTGGGCAGCCATCCGAGATTCCATCTCACGCACATCTTTACTGCTTACCCCTAACTCACGTGCGACCATTTCAACTTCATCTTGGTTAAACCAACCGAGACGTTGTTTGGTTTTACGCAAATTAAAGAATAACTTACGTTGTGCTTTAGTGGTCGCAACTTTAACAATACGCCAGTTACGTAACACGTACTCGTGGATTTCCGCTTTGATCCAGTGCACAGCGAAGGATACCAACCTTACGCCAACTTCTGGATTGAAGCGACGTACTGCCTTCATTAGACCGATATTACCTTCTTGAATGAGGTCAGCCTGAGGCAGACCGTAACCAGAATAGTTCCGAGCAATGTGAACCACAAACCGCAGATGTGACAGGATCAGCTTTTTCGCTGCATCCAGATCAGACTGGTAATGCAGCCGTTCTGCTAATGCTTTTTCCTCTTCGGCCGACAGCATCGGACAGCCGTTGGCAGCTCGGACGTAAGCATCCAGATTACCTAAAGGAGCAATAGCTAAAGCTTGCATTTCGTTGGTCATTCAAACCCTCTCAATTAATTATGCTGTTCATCCTTAAACAGACTAAACCCTAACGCTAGCGTTGGTTGATCACCCTAAACAGCTGGTGCTATAGGATTAGAGCACAAACTTATCCACAGGTTCATTATTTCTTGTGAATAATTTATTCTAGCGTTTATCCCTGCAATGCCGACAGCGTCGGCCTGATAACAAATAATAGTATAACAAAAAATATTTCTGTGCGTTAATCCGGTGTAAAACGGCGTAAATGCTGTACTGTCGCTAGCCAAGCGGCTAACCAGCCTATCATCGCTGAAACTAATAGCAATAGTAGCGCTTCGTCCCATGAGAAGCCGGAAAGATCAAATGAGGCACTAAACACCGATGCGACATGTGATACCACCGACTCTAACCGGAAGACCAAAATTTCAGAGAAAATGAGTGAAAGGAATGCGCCACTCAGTCCGAGCATTGCCCCACCATACACAAAGGGTCTTAAGATGAAACCGTCGGTAGCACCAATGAGCTTCTGAACATTTATCGTATCGCGGCGAGAGAAAATACTTAACCTCACACTGTTACCGATCACTAAGAAGACGGCGACGACCATCAACATACCAATCATTAACGCGACATGCCCTGCTAATCCGGTCAATGCAGAGAGTCGGGCAAACCAACTGTCATCCATACGTACTTCGTCAATACCGTTCATCTTGGTAATGCGATCACGCAGCGTGTTCATGGTATCCGCATTTTGGAAGTCAAGCTTAGGGGTCACGACGGCAACGGCAGGTAGTGGATTCTGCTCTAGCATATCCATTGCGCCACCGAAACCTGACCAATTACGAAACTCACTTAAACTTTCTTCACGAGAGAGATAATCAACGTGCTGCACGCCTTCCAACTGTTTTAGTTGCTGAGTGACGTTCTCCGCAGCGCTATCATCAAGGGTTTTAGAAAGATAAACGGTTAGCTGAGGCGCTGGATACCATTGCTTAGCGGCTTGGTCGACGTTCTTCCACACGATGTAGCAGACGCTAGGTAACGTTAATGAGATAGCAATTACGGTGACCGTTAACAGCGTTGCCAAGGGCTGGCGTAGCATATCAGCCAACATTCCTCGCCAAGCGTAATGCAACTGTTCTTGCCAGCCTCCACGCAAAGCTCGCTGCTTAGACACTTTCTTTTGTTTGGGTGCTCCCGGTTTTTTCAGGCGCTTATTTAATTTATTAGCCGCTTTCATTCCTCGCCCCTGTATAACCGACCTTGGTTAAGATTCATCACGTTATAGTTACGTCTTGCGATAAGAGAAATATCGTGCGTCGCCATTAATACTGTCACGCCTACTCGGTTAAACTCTTCAAATAGGCGTAAAATATCTTCCGATAGCGCATGGTCTAGGTTACCCGTTGGTTCATCCGCAAGCAGCAATGCCGGTTTATTGACTACCGCACGAGCGATACCAACCCTCTGTTGCTCCCCCCCGGAGAGCTGAATCGGATAGTTTCTTGCCTTATCCAATAGGCCCACTTTATCAAGCGCTGCGGAGACTCTGCGTCGAATGTCTTCTTCGCTGGCTCCAGAAATAATCAGTGGAATCGCGATGTTGTCATACACCGTCCGATCCATCAGCAGGTGGTGATCCTGAAAGATCATTCCGATTTGACGGCGCAAGAACGGAATTTCACTGTTTTTGAGACGGGTAATGTTGTGCCCGCTAAACCATATTTGGCCCGCGCTTGGCCGCTCAATGCCACAAATCAGCTTGAGTAACGTACTCTTACCTGCACCAGAATGCCCGGTTAGGAATGCCATTTCTCCTTGGCGTAAATGAAAATCCACGCCCTGAAGGGCCTGACGCCCTCCTAAATAAGCTTTACTGACCTCTTCAAAGCGAATCATTCCATTATTCCTCTCGGGCGAATAGCGCCTCTATAAAATCTTCAGCCTGGAATGGCCGTAAGTCATCAATTCCTTCGCCCACACCAATGTAGCGAATGGGAATACCAAATTGGTCAGCAATACTGAAAATCACGCCGCCTTTCGCCGTCCCATCGAGTTTCGTTAAACTTATCCCAGTGAGTCCCACTGCTTCATTAAATAATTTAGCTTGGCTAATGGCATTCTGCCCAGTACTGGCATCGAGCGTCAGCATCACCTCATGCGGCGCATCTTCATCTAAACGGCCCATCACACGGGTGATCTTCTTAAGCTCTTCCATTAAGTGCGATTTATTTTGCAAACGTCCAGCAGTGTCAGCAATCAGTATATCTACGCCACGAGATTTTGCCGCTTGAATGGCATCAAATATTACCGAAGCAGAGTCAGCGCCAGTATGTTGAGCAATAACAGGAATATTATTACGCTCGCCCCATACTTGTAGCTGCTCGACGGCTGCAGCTCGGAAGGTATCTCCCGCCGCTAACATGACCGACTTACCCTCGGATTGATATTGTTTAGCCAGCTTCCCAATGGTAGTGGTCTTACCGACGCCATTGACACCAACCATTAGAATAACAAATGGATTTTTCCCTTCAACAGACAATGGTTGTTCAACTTTATGCAAGATTGCAGCCATCTCTTCTTTGAGAATGCCATACAGCGCTTCAGCATCTTTGAGCTGCTTACGGTTAGCTTGGGCCGTTAAAGAGCGAATAATTTTTTGAGTGGTATCCATCCCGACATCAGCGATAAGTAATTGTTCTTCAAGCTCTTCGAATAGCTCGTCGTCAATTTTTTTACCACGGAATAGCCCAACGAAGCCGCTCCCTAAGTTCTGCCGAGTCTTGACTAAACTGCGCTTAAGACGGGCGAAAAAACCCTCTTTTGACGGCCGTTCTTGTTCTTTGGCTGGCACGATTGGCGCTAATTCGGTCACATCTTCCAGACTATTCTGAGGCTGCGCTTCGGCGGTACCCAATACGTCATTATTATCAATTTCTTCAATATCTTGGAGAGGTTCAGCGACATCAGCAGTGATCTCTG
>NZ_JALBCV010000007.1:0-98986 GCF_022602565.1 Rosenbergiella metrosideri | reverse complement strand
TTGCTCTGGCTCTGGCTCTGGCTCTGGCTCTGGCTCTGGCTCTGGCTCTGGCTCTGGCTCTGGCTCTGGCTCTGGCTCTGGCTCTCTAGGAAGAGTCGACTCCTCCTCCACTAAGTTGTCAACAACCGGTTGTTCATCGCTATGCTCAGTGCCTGCTTCAGTCGTCGAGATTTCAGCTTGCTGAGCGGAATACTCCTGCTCTAATGCTGTCGGCGCAGTATTTTCTTGTTGAGCTTCGTCTTGAAGACTTTCACTAGTCTTGCTGCTATTTTCTGATTCTAGCGACTGAGCCTCGTCCTTAGCAGGCTGTTTTTCGTCGCCTTTACCGAAACCTAACCAGGAAAAAAAGCCACGTTTTTTTTCTTTTGCCATTGTTAGACAATACTCCTTGCTAAGGCCGTCCAGAACAATCCGCTGGAACAATAGCCACCAAAATTATTTGTATCTGTCAGTAATTAACTACTGTCATACTGCGACACTAATGAGATAATCATTCATTCTACCATTTAACCCATACTGCATCACAGTTTCGTTTCGGCGTTTACAGGGCGGACCGCGGTAAAATTCAGTAATAAATCATCGTAAGTATAAACTATGAGCAAATCGGCAGGAAAAATCGGTCAGATACGGATCATCGGGGGCCAGTGGCGCGGCCGTAAATTATCAGTCCTCGATAGCGAAGGGCTAAGGCCGACGACTGACCGTGTGCGGGAAACCCTTTTCAACTGGCTAGCCCCTTGGCTACCTCAAGCAAACTGTTTAGATTGCTATGCAGGTAGCGGCGCACTCGGTATTGAGGCAGCCTCTCGCTATGCAGCGCAAGTCACGCTCATTGAAAAAGAGGCGCATGTCGCTCGTCAGCTGCAGAAGAACCTCGACGTATTGAATGCCCCTCAGCTGACCCTACAGCGTGCGGATACCCTACAGTTTCTCGCTGGATCTCGACCCGATACGCCATTTGATATCGTCTTTATCGATCCACCTTTCCGCCGCGGGCTACTAGAGCAAACAATACAGCTGCTTGAAGTACATCAATGGTTAGCGGAAGATGCCGTGATTTATACTGAAAATGAAGTCGAACAAGGTATGCCGACAGTGCCTGCTAATTGGGTACTGCATAGAGAAAAAGTTGCAGGGCAGGTATGCTATCGTCTTTACCATCGTCAATGATGAGGGAATAGGTAATGTTGATAAACTGTGGCCGAGTCGTAATGGTATTCATCTGGGTAGTGCTATTACTTAATCTCGTGCATCCTGCCACGAAACCGTTGAAATATTTTATCGATGTCGCACTGATATTTATGGTGGTCATGCACGGCTTACAAGTCGTTTTATTAAAAGCGACGCAAAGCAGCACTGGGCCAAAGATGACGAGAAAAGAAGAGATTCAACTATTTATTTTCGGTGTCTTCGAATTACTTTCTTGGCAAAAAAAACATTTTCCCAAAAAGTAAAAAAACTAAAAGAGAGTTCTACTCTCTTTTAGTTCTTCTTTTAATTACATTTCACGGTAAGAAGCAATATAAGGCATCGCTTTATCATAGCCCAGGATACCGCCATAAAGATAACCGCCAATACCTGCTCCGACCGCAGAGGCCGTTAGCCCGACTAACTGGGCAATTCCGCCGATTAACCAACCACCTGCACCACCATATTTACCACCGACCGCTGCACCGGTACCAAAACCATCAATAGCACCCAATAAAGCTCCCCAAAAGGCACCGTTAAAATCACCATCAATCAGGCCACCCGCTCCAGAGATTTTAGTCATCTCTATTAGTGAAATTTCTTTCATATATTTAATCCTTAATAATAGTAAATGAGCTTTATAAATTTATTTAATCTATGAATTAATCAACAACGGGTCTCACGTTGCTGTGTCAACTTTATACTGAAAGCATGACAATTCAATATGTTAGAATCTTATTTATTCGATAATACATTAATGTTTCATTCTTACTATTACGTTAAATGGATATATTACATTGTGAATAATATAATTTAGAACATATCCTAGATTAGCGCTCAGATGAACAACGTATTTAAAGAGGGATGATTGAAAGAGAGTCAAGTTAACTAAATATGTGATTTTTTACGGGGTATCACATTCACTTACTACGAGTAAACCATGGGCTGTGAAGGGGGTAAGATAGGCCAACTCAACGACAACACTGCTGGCCGTGGGGACCAAGTTAAGCCCCCTTTTTAACGAAAAAAACGTAAGGCATCTCCGTCGATTGCGCACTTAATAACGTATGTTCCATAAATTCGCAAAAACCTGGGATATCCCGCTTTGTTGCGGGATCATCGGCAATTATTTTAACGACTTGGCCATTTTGCATACTACGGACCATTTTTCTCACCAGCATCACCGGCTCTGGGCATCGTAAACCACGGGTGTCCAATAATTGATCATAATTTTCGGCTTGGTTATTCATAACACGTCTCTTGGGGATAAAAACATCGCAGTGTACTTCGCCTCGGCGTTACAGACAATTTCTGCCGCACGAGTAGCCTAGCACAGTCATTAGCAATAGTTGCTTGCATAATCGCCGTAGATTAGTAAGATGCAGCCCATCTCGTCTGAGTCCGTACTATTTTTAACCAATTGGGTTCCCTCACCCCATTCTACTAAAAAGGCTACAAATGAATAGTTTTACCGACAAACAGCGTAAAAAGCTGTTATTACCCTTGGCTATTTTTCACCTTATTATCATCACGTCCAGTAATTACTTGGTTCAGCTTCCGGTGAGTGTGTTTGGCTTTACCACGACATGGGGGGCTTTTAGCTTTCCTTTCATCTTCCTTGCTACTGATCTCACAGTACGCATATTCGGCGCATCTTTGGCGCGGAAAATTATTCTCGCGGCAATGCTTCCTGCATTACTGCTTTCATTTATTATTTCTAGCCTCTTCTACCAGGCCTCTTGGCAAGGTTGGCAGGCGCTAATAGGCCTAAACACTGTCGTGATTCGAATCGCGTTAGCAAGTTTCGTTGCCTACGTACTCGGCCAGCTATTAGACATTACTGTTTTTAATCGCTTAAGGATGGCAAAACAATGGTGGCTAGCCCCAGTTGCCGCGATGTTTTTTGGAAACCTTAGTGATACATTCGCCTTTTTCTCGATTGCATTCCTACATAGCAGCGACCCCTTTATGGCGGCTCACTGGCAAGAAATCGCGTTGGTTGACTATAGTTATAAGGTTTTGATCTGTCTTATCTTTTTTATTCCAATTTATGGTCTACTGTTAAATACCATTATTAAGCGCCTGCTTGGCGATACACGCTTTTACTCTTTACACACGAATAAGGGATAAAACGTTAAGACGAAATGTGCAACACAATACTGTTTGCAATACCGCACTATTTCAGCTTTGATAACGACATAAATTGTAAGGAAGGGATTAGTATGCGACACATTACACACTATATGGGTATCTTTTTAGTCGTACTTGGTCTTGCTGCCTGCGATCAAAAGAAAGATGATCCCCAAGCACAACACCACGATCAAAGTGCCTCACAAAGTCAGCATCAGAATATCTCGTTACTCGACGGCAAACTGACCTTTAGCCTGCCACAAGGAATGAGTGATCAGACCGGTAAACTTGGAACCGAGTCGAACAATATGCATGTCTATGCGAACAGTAATGGTCAGCAAGCGGTAATCGTGATCGTCGGCGATGAAACCGCGCTAACCCTGCCGCAACTTTCTCAGAAACTTCAAGACCAACAGCGGAATCGTGATCCTCAGCTGCAAGTCGTTGCGGATAAATCTATCACTTTAGGCCACACACCTGGTCAACAGTTAGACAGCGTCGTTTCTACTAATAATCACAGTAATTGGTCTACGGTCGTTCTTGCTAAACTGAATAATCAGCTTGTTACCCTACAGATTTCTCTGCCTGCCGATAACCAATCTCAATCGCAAAGTATCGCCTCAGAGATCGTTCAGTCCATCAATATCCATTAAGTCTATTCAGGCCGTTATTCCTTATAACGGCCCATCTATTTATCCTTTTTTACTTCTCTCTTGACGAAATTTCGTATCAGTCAACCGCTAGGATTTGGTTAAAAAACGTTCTGAATGTGACTTCACGCACAGATATACAGTATACTTAGCCGCTTATTGGTATAATTACACTGATAATTATTGAAGAGACTTTGGTTCAAAATTTAAAAAATCTCATATAATTTTGTTACCAAGCTTCACGTGCTTTTGAACGACTGCTTAGCAAATTTCCGTCACATTATAGGTAAATTTATGAAATTACGTAGGAAGCGTATTAAACCCATCGGAATTGATGACGTTACTATCATAGACGATGCTCGTTTACGTAAAGCAATCACTGCTGCTTCATTAGGAAATGCAATGGAGTGGTTCGACTTCGGGGTTTACGGTTTTGTCGCCTATGCGTTAGGTAAAATCTTTTTCCCTTCCGCTACGCCTGGCATTCAGATGATTGCTGCGTTGGCAACTTTCTCCGTTCCCTTCTTGATTCGTCCTCTGGGTGGACTCTTTTTTGGTATGCTCGGGGATAAATACGGCCGCCAAAAAATACTCTCTGTCACCATTGTGATTATGTCGGTCAGTACCTTCTGTATCGGACTTATCCCTTCTTATGCTTCTATCGGTATCTGGGCGCCAATCCTGCTGCTGCTTGCCAAAATGGCGCAAGGATTCTCCGTTGGGGGCGAATATACTGGTGCCTCAATCTTCGTTGCGGAATACTCCCCTGACCGTAAACGCGGTTTTATGGGTAGCTGGTTAGATTTCGGCTCCATTGTTGGCTTCGTGCTTGGTGCGGGTGTGGTTGTTCTTATTTCTACCATTATCGGTGAAGCACGCTTTATGGAATGGGGCTGGCGTCTACCGTTCTTCTTAGCATTACCGTTAGGGATTGTCGGACTTTACCTTCGTCATGCCTTAGAAGAAACCCCTGCCTTCCAACAACACGTCGATAAATTAGAGCAAGGCGACCGCGAAGGGCTTCAGAACGGTCCAAAAGTCTCTTTCAAAGACATTGCGACAAAACACTGGAAAAGCCTGCTAGCGTGTATCGGTCTAGTGATCGCGACTAACGTCACCTACTACATGTTACTGACTTACATGCCGAGCTATCTTTCACACAATCTTCATTACTCAGAAGATCACGGTGTGTTGATTATTATCGCAATTATGATTGGTATGCTATTTATCCAACCCGTTATGGGAATGCTCAGTGACCGATTCGGACGCCGTCCATTTGTTATCGTCGGCAGTATTGCTCTGTTCTTCACAGCAATTCCAGCCTTTATGTTAATCACCAGTAATGTACTCGGTTTGATCTTTGCAGGCCTACTGATTTTGGCCGTAGTGTTAAACTGTTTTACTGGGGTCATGGCATCATCCTTACCGGCGATGTTCCCGACGAATATCCGTTACAGCGCATTAGCCAGCGCATTTAATATTTCCATTCTGATCGCTGGTCTAACACCGACCATCATCGCATGGCTGGTTGAAGCCTCGAATAATCTTTTCATGCCTGCTTATTATCTGATGGTCGTTGCAATTATCGGACTTATCACGGGTATCTTCATGAAAGAGACCGCTAATAAACCGCTGATTGGCGCAACACCTGCGGCATCTGATTTAGATGAAGCACGTGAAATTTTACAAGAGCACCACGATAATATCGGTCAAAAAATTGACGATATCAATGAAGAGATCCAAAAACTAGAGCAAAAGCGTAGTCGTTTAGTTGATCAACATCCAGATATTAAAGAGTAAGTGATAAGCCCCCGAAAGGGGGCTTTTTGGCACACAAAGCCATGTCCTTCCCTCCTTATAGGCGTAAGCTTTTACTTTCCACAATCTGTACGAGAGTATCCATGTCTGAACTTATTCTCCCCAATCGCCCAAGAAGGCTCCGCAAAACTGCATCAATGCGCGAACTCTTCAAAGAACAATCACTAAGCCTGAATGACCTAATCCTTCCTATTTTTGTCGAGGAAGGCGCAGAGGACTATCAACCCATAAATGCTATGCCGGGCGTGATGCGTATTCCTGAAAAACGCCTTGCATTCGAAATTGAACGTATTGCCAAAGCAGGGATTCGGTCGGTGATGACATTCGGAATTTCTCATCATCTTGATGAGACCGGTAGTGATGCGTGGGCGGAGAATGGACTCGTCTCAAGAATGTCTCGAATCTGTAAAGAGACTGTACCAGAGATGATAGTGATGTCTGACACATGCTTCTGCGAATATACCTCACACGGACACTGCGGGATTCTATGCGCTAATGGCGAAGTCCATAACGACCAAACCTTAGTGAATCTTGGTAAGCAGGCGGTTGCCGCCGCACAGGCTGGTGCTGATTTTATTGCGCCTTCCGCCGCAATGGATGGTCAGGTTAAAGCCATTCGTCAGGCTCTGGATCACGCTGGATTCCATAACACACCAATCATGGCTTATTCCACGAAATTTGCCTCAGCGTTTTATGGTCCTTTCCGCGAAGCAGCAGGAACGGCCTTAAAAGGCGACCGCAAAACTTATCAGATGAACCCGATGAACCGCCGTGAAGCCATCCGTGAGTCATTGCTTGATGAAGCCGAGGGAGCTGATGTGCTAATGGTTAAGCCTGCAGGAGCCTATCTGGATATTATTCGCGATATACGCGAACGTAGCGACCTGCCACTGGCTGCCTATCAAGTGAGTGGTGAATACGCGATGATTAAGTTCGCCGCTCAAGCGGGTGCCATTGATGAAACAAATGTAGTGTTAGAGAGCCTAGGGGCGATTAAGCGAGCCGGCGCGGATACCATCCTCTCTTATTTTGCTCTAGAGCTTGCTGAGCAAAAGATCCTGACCGCCTAATTATCTGTAAACCGCCCGTTGAGGGCGGTCTTCGGGGCCGTGTTACTCTTTACTGTCTGCTTCGTAATACTGCACACCAATCTGGATACGCTCGCGACCCGTCGCCACACGATGACGGTTAGTATCGCGCAGTGAATAGATACATCCGCAATACTCTTGCTGGTAAAAGCGCTCACGTTTACTGATATCGATCATCCGCTTAGAACCGCCGCCTTTGCGCCAGTTAAACTCCCAATACATCATATCGGGGTACTTCGAAGCCGCTCTTACGCCGCAGTCATTGATTTGTTCCATGTTTTTCCAGCGAGAGATACCTAAACACGAGGTAATCACCGGAAAACCATTTTCGTGTGCATAAAGAGCCGTACGCTCAAAACGCATATCGAAACACATCGTACAACGTTCACCACGCTCAGGTTCCCACTCCATGCCTTTTGCTCGTTCGAACCAGTTATCTCGATCATAATCGGCATCAATAAAAGGGATGCCAAATTTCTCTGCGAAACGAATATTCTCTTCTTTACGTAATTCGTACTCTTTAAGAGGATGGATATTCGGGTTATAGAAAAAAATGGTGTATTCAATTCCCGAGGCTAACATTGCCTCCATCACTTCACCTGAACAAGGCGCACAACAAGAGTGAAGCAGAACCTTATTATGTCCCCCAGGTAAGGGTATCGGTTTACGCTCTAAAGAGTCAGACATACTCATATTCCAAATAAATCTCATAACAAAACACGCCGCATCAGCTAAGCGTAGACAGGTATCACTTTTTTCGGTAATCCAATAGGCTATTTTCTGAATAACAACCTATCGTTTGAATCCTTACAGAGAATAACCCGGTTTCTTAATCAGGTTTTCTTCTTGGGCCATAATTTCGGGCTCATAGACCGTTTCACGCCACGCGTCCGGTGTGACATGCTGCAGAGAAACGCTCACTGATTCTGTTTTTGAGGCGAAACGTCTAACGATGACATCTGTAATCTCGTCTGCCAGCGCTTGTTTTTCCTCATCTGTAAATTCGCGAGGAAAGCTTTTAATGTCTACATGCGGCATATATTCTCCTAATCGGTCAGTTTTTTATTAGTACTCATTACCCATCACGCGATCGCGATAGCTTTCCCAATCAAATCTTACCCATAAGCTATTGCCGAGTCGCATACGGTCCATAACCCGCTCGCCTAATAACGCGTTCATACCTTCATGGTTTAGATTGGAAAGCATACCAGTGGGGCGTTTGGAAGAAGAGCGACGGTCAACGATTTGGTTAATAATAACCTTCTCATAACGGGATTCCGTTTGCATACCAATTTCATCGATGACAAGGAGATCGACGGTGCTCAAGTCGTGAAGTAAGCGCTCCTCGGTCATCGAGCTACCACCACTGAATGTTCCCTTCATGGTCGACATCACGTCAGCCACGGTCATAATTAATACGCTTTTACCCTGTAAGATTAGGCTATTACCAATCGCTGCCGCAAGATGGTTCTTACCGGTCCCTGGGCGACCCGAAAAGACAAAGCTTGCGATACTTTGCCCAAATTGGTCGGCATATTCCCGCGCCGCTAACAACGCTTTTCGCTGCCCTTCGCTTTCTACTCGATAATTATCGAATGAACAGTTCAGATGCAGTTCTCTAATCCCAGATCGGCCCATAATACGTTGCATTTTCATCGCCCGGTTCTCACGTACGATTGCTTCAGAACGTAGGCGGCCCTGCTCTTGGTTCCAAGCAAGAAGCTCTTTACCCTCAGTAAACTTTGGGGTAATGCCATCGGGCATAAACTTCTTGAGCCTCGTAAATAAATTTTCGGGTGTCTTCATTATTCACCTCTAAAGCCACTGGGAATCTGGTAATCAGGCTCTGCTATTTGTGTGATATCGCGTTTAGATGTTACGTGCGGAGCGCCGCGGCTAACTTGTAAATGACGCGCTAATTTCTGTTGCCATTGCACTTGATGAAAAATACGCCCTTCTGCCTGCCAGTAGGCAATAAACGCGGTAAGTTCTTCTACCGTAACCGGTTCGTGCAGGGCGATGCCCCATAGCGCAGCTTGACGCAAAAAGTCGCTATCAGGTTGCCAACCCGAATATAACGCGAATTTACCTGTAGGGGCCTTAACCACTGTTGCGGGGTCATCAAAAAAGTCAGCGTCGAGCGCAATAGCACTTTGATTTTGTAGTTGTGCTTCAGCCATTAATAACTGATTGAGACGAGCTGGCGATAAGCCATAAAAAATAGGTTGGTTATTATCGAACACGGCTACCGTTTGCTGATCGGCATGCTCAATAGCCGTAGCCGGAGCTTGGCAAAACTGTTCTAATCCTATGATTGAAGAAGATAAAATCTTTACCGACATGTGATAACTCGAACCTCAGTATTTTTGTATGCTAACTTCGTGCAGAGCACAAGCGCTGCTTAACCTCTATAGTGTATCAACTTTGCTACGAGTGATCGCGCAAAGCTGTGCTTTTCATGCTGATGAATAAGTAAACAGGAGTAATCTATGGATAAAACTCGTTGTGGTTGGGTCACGAATGACCCTGATTACCTCGCTTACCATGATCACGAATGGGGAGTCCCGTGTTTTGATCGGCAACGTCTTTTTGAAATGCTCTGTTTAGAGGGACAGCAAGCCGGGCTATCATGGATTACCGTGTTAAAAAAACGTGAAGCCTATCGGCGGGCGTTCTTCCAGTTCGAGCCGGAGAAGGTGGCTCAGATAAGTTCAGAGACAATGAATACACTGCTACAATCACCGGAGTTGATTCGCAATAAATTAAAAATTCGCTCAATTATTAATAATGCACAGGCATTATTGGCGATGGAGGCGAAAGGCGAAGATTTCGTTGACCTTATTTGGCATACCGTTGAGTACCAGCCAATCGTGCAGTCCTATAAGGATTATCGCTTGGCTCCTGTCAGTAGCCCACAGGCAATATCTTTATATAAGGCATTGAAAAAAAGAGGATTTAAATTTATAGGTCCCGTTATTTGTCATGCTTATATGCAAGCTTGTGGACTTATTGTTGATCATCAAGTGAACTGTTTTAAATATTCAGAGACAAATAATAGCCTCTAACAAGACGTAATTTAGGGCGCAATATTGCTTAAGCCTTGGTATATTTAATAAATAATTATAATGCATTGGGAGTTTTGATGAGCACCAAGTCAACAAGAGCAACAATCAGTGATGTTGCTAAAGCGGCTAAAACTGGTAAAACGAGCGTATCGCGCTACCTTAATGGTGAGCATCAACTGCTTTCAGATGATCTAAAAAATCGCATTAAGGACGCCATTAGCGACTTGAATTACAGCCCTAGTCAAATGGCGAGAAGCCTAAAACATGGTCGCACCAAATTAATTGGGCTATTGATCGCTGATATTACCAATCCCTATTCCATCGAGGTAATGGGTGGTGTTGAGACCGCTTGTCGCGATAACGGTTTTACTCTGCTGATGTGTAATACCAACAATAAGCCCCATCTTGAGCAACATTACTTACAGCTTCTAAGCAGTTATCAAGTTGAAGGTATTATTGTTAATGCCGCCAATATGCAAGAAACTGCATTTGACTGTATTCAGCACACCTCAATCCCTCTTACATTAATTGACCGAAAAGTTAGCAATTATGATTACGATGTCGTCGGTTTAGACAATTTCCAAGGGTCGGTTGATATTACTGAACATTTGATCAATAACCATTATCGTTCATTGTTGTTTATTAGTGAGCCTATCGCACAGGTTAATACCCGTAAAGAACGCTTAGAGGGATATCTTAACACTGTCTCTCAACATCAAAACCTCACCGCGGAACACGCTGAAGTTGCCTTAGATAATCCTGAGTTATTACAGAAAACGCTATCTGAATTTGTTACCCGTCACGCGGGACAGCCCTCAGCGATCATTACTGCAAATGGCGCTCTAATGTTACTAGTAACTAAGGTCTTACATGCCATGAAATTGGTCTGGGGTAAAGATATTGGCCTCGCGAGCTTCGACGAGATGAACTGGTCGTCGATTGCAGGTTGCGGGATCACCACACTACAACAGCCGACCCATCAGATTGGCTACAGTGCTTTCCAAAATATTTTGACTAGACTTAAGCATTCAGAAAATCCTGCGCAGGAAACTCGCTTTGAAGGCAGACTGATCGTTCGCCCATCAAGTCACGCGTTACCCAGCAAAGAATAAATATTGAGAAAGTGCGCACTGTAGTGTTTTTCTCTCTTCCATGTGGAACCGATACCATTTATTCTGTAGTGTTGTAAGACTTGAGAGGTGGTGATGGAACGAAAAATTATTGTTGTAACCGCGGCTTTCGGTGTCGACGTTGTCTATCAAGCGGGTGGACAGCGCTACTTTATTCCGATCATCGCTCAGTCGGGTGCTGATGGCGTAGAAATACGCCGAGAGCTTCTGTCGTCAGAGATCGACGATGAACTGATTGAACTCAAGTCACTAATTGAAGAACAAGGACTCTTTTCTTACTACTCTGTCCCTGAGTCGCTTTTCAGCGCACCGGGTACGATTAACCCACGGCTAGAACACTTTCAGCACGAAGCAGCCTTACTTAATGCACGAGCGATTAAGTTTGCCTTGGGTGCGGGAGCAGGGGGTTATGCTACTGAACACTTAGCAGAACGGCTTGCTGGCTGTCGTATTCCACTTCTGATTGAAAATGATCAAACTTCGACCGGTAAGATTCAAGCAATGTTGGATTATTTCAATCGCCATCACCCGCTGCCAACCGTACAAGGTATGACGTTCGATATGGCTAATTGGTTGTGGGTCGACGAGTCACCGAATGATGCGGCTAAGCAGCTTGCACCCTACGTCGCCTATTGCCATGTCAAAGCAGCGGTGAAAACCGATGCCTGTTGGCAGGCTATCAGTTTAGATCAATCACAAGGCGAATGGCGTTCACTCCTCAACATAATGCCCGAAGGAGTCCCTTTAGGGATTGAGTT
Source organism: Rosenbergiella metrosideri (assembly GCF_022602565.1). Taxonomy (GTDB): domain Bacteria; phylum Pseudomonadota; class Gammaproteobacteria; order Enterobacterales; family Enterobacteriaceae; genus Rosenbergiella; species Rosenbergiella metrosideri. The sequence goes on along the minus strand of NZ_JALBCV010000007.1, from coordinate 87,159 downwards.
TCCATTAGAAGGTCGTGATATCGCCGAACGTGTCCACTATTACGTAGGGCTACTTCGTGCTGCATGAAGTGCTTTATTTCTAAATATCGTTAAGAGAGGTTCGAATGAAACCCACTATTATCCAATTTATGCCACTCCCCGATGATTTGGTCAATAAACTCACTGACCACTTTGAGGTGGTAGAGGTGGATAACCTTGATCAAGAGACTGTCACTCAGCATGCTGAGGCATTCAGTAAGGCTGAAGGATTAATCGGATCTGGGGGAAAAGTTAATGAGGCATTACTTGCTCAGATGCCAGCATTAAAAGTGTGTTCTACTGTCTCTGCAGGTTATGACTCCTATGATGTCGAGGCCTTAACCCATCATAAGGCTATCCTGACCAATACTCCTGGAGCACTGACGGAAACTGTCGCCGATGCCATGATGGCACTTGTGCTTTGCGCAGCAAGAAATATTCCCGCGATGGATCAGTGGGTAAAAACTGGAGGGTGGGATGCCGCACCGGAAAAGTTACCTCTTGCTATTGATGTTCACCATAAGAAGATGGGGATCATTGGTATGGGTCGTATCGGGTTAGCGTTGGCGAAGCGCGCACATCTCGGCTTTGGTATGGATATTATCTACAATGCCCGCAAGCCACATAAGAACGCAGAGCAAGAAGTTAACGCCCACTATGCCAGCGTTGAGCAACTTCTCGCTGAAGCTGATTTCGTCTGTGTCGTATTACCACTTACTGATGAGACTCATCATTTGATTAGTCATGCACAATTTGACCAAATGAAAGAAAGCGCGATTTTAGTGAACGCCGGTAGAGGACCTGTCGTTGATGAGGAAGCCCTTATTGCCGCGCTGAAAGCGAAGAAAATTTATGGTGCTGGCTTAGATGTATTTGAGAAAGAACCCCTAGTAGGCAGTTCCGAGTTAACGAAATTGCCTAATGTTGTCACCTTACCTCATATCGGCTCGGCAACTCACGAAACGCGCTATGCGATGAAGCGTGATGGCGTTGAAAACCTGATTTTAGGGCTACAAGGGAAATTGACAGAAAATATTATCAATCCTGAAGCCTTGAAGGCATAATTTTCTGTTTACTGGGCATCGTAATGATGCCCCTCTCCAGCCCTCTAGTCAGGGGATGACTATGTCGATAAAAGATGTTGGGTTAGCCTTGCTCGTCATTCTTATTTGGGGCATAAACTTTGTCGTGATCAAGATAGGCTTGCATAATTTTTCCCCCTTTTTACTTGCTGGACTCCGCTTTACTTTTGTTGCCTTTCCCGCCTGTTTATTGGTTTCTAGGCCGAAAGTCCCGTTACATCTAATCATCGCTTACGGGCTAACGATCAGTTTCCTACAATTTGCCCTACTGTTCTTGGCCTTAAATCTTGGTATGCCAGCAGGCTTAGCATCACTACTGTTACAGTCTCAAGCTTTCTTTACCCTTTTCTTCGGCGCGCTCTGCTTAGGCGAGAAAATTCACTCTCACCATATCGTTGGGTTACTGATAGCGATAGTGGGTATGGCCTGTTTAGCAAACAGCAGTATCCATCCCGATCAAACTTCAGGGATGTCATTATTCACTTTATTACTGACTTTAGGGGCAGCCTTAAGTTGGGGTATTGGCAACATCGTGAGTAAGGTAATTTTAAGGCGTTATCCTGTCGAGCCGTTGAAGTTGGTGGTGTGGAGTGCTTTTGTACCTATCCTACCTTTCTTTCTGTGTGCCATGTTTATTGATGGTCAAGAAACACTCTGGCATAGCCTCGTAAATATTAACTTATTCAATGTAATTACTATCTTCTATCTGGCGATTCTGTGTACGGTCGTTGCCTATGCGATTTGGGGGGGATTACTCAGCAAATACCCCACTACCACTGTGGCCCCCATGACCCTGCTCGTGCCTGTTGTTGGGATGGTTGCCGCCACCCTAGTGTTGGGTGAAACCTTGACTGGCTGGCAAATCTTATCGGTAGTGTTGATTATTATAGGCCTTGTCGTGAATAGCTTTGCGCCAAGGATAGCCAGTTATCTACGTCTTAGTCGTCGTTAACCATGGAGTGGATACTCTTTTTTCACTCTGGAATTCAGGATTCCTAATTGAACGATTATTAGCCGTTACAGGTCACACTTTTTTTCTCAAATGAAAGGAATTAGAAAGGAATATTTTAGGATTTGTCATACACTGAAGACATACTGCCTAAGCAGCAACAATAGAAATGGTTATTGGATGTTGCCTAACCTGCTTCACCATGGATGGATCGAGGAGTTACACATGCTCAGACGTAAAGCTCTACCTAAATTTGTCATGATTTCCAGCTGTCTAGTCTGCCTTACAGCCTGCTCTAGCATTATGTCGCACACAGGAGATAATCGTGGATACTACCTTGGCACACAAGCTAATAACAAAATTATTGACAGTAACGAAACGACATGGGGCATAAAATCTTTAGCCGTACTGGATTACCCTTTCTCAGCAATCACCGATACGCTGATCTTACCTTGGGATTATTACCGCAACAGTCGCAGTGAACCTTCTTCGCTGAGAGATCGTGTCGCGGCCAGTGAAAAGCTAGACCATACCGACGAAGCGCTTGCCCAAGCTAACACCAATATAATTCAGTAGTTTTCACCACAAAGATCTGTCTAAACCCCCCAATATCGCGCATAAAGGCTATTTTATCGCCTTTCGGTGACCACACTACCGCCTCAGCACAAGGTGCGGTCGACGTCCTATCGGTAAGCGGTATGGTCGTGCCCAAATGAATATCGTAAATAACAACCTGATTATCTAGCACAAAGGTAAGTGCTTGACCTAAAGGATGCCAAGTAAAGGCGGATTGCACATCATGGCGACCGGCGGTTAATTGCTGCGGTTCACCGCCATTAGGCGAAATCACCCAAAGCTGAATCACATCGTTTATATCTGCCATTAAAAAGGCGATCATACTGCCATCCGGCGAGCTTCTTAACCAATGTCGCGGTTGTAGGGCAACACCTCTCCCTTCACTGAAGGTGAGTCTACGCTGCTTAATTCCAGCGGGTGGTGCGGGTAAACGGTATTCGGTGCCCTCAATGGGATACTCGCCAGCACATTGATAGGCGCCAAAATCTTCTGGAAGGTCAACAATAAAAATTTCTGGGACGCTGTGTCCTGCAGCAGAAACTGTCTCACCAATAAAAGCCAATGCCCAGCGCTGCCGCTGCCCTGAGTGATTGATATAACCGCTATCCCCAATCCAACCTTCCTCGAAGGCCCGTGATATTTGATCGCTACCTGGCTGTGGTATACCCGTTGTTTGACTGACGACTACGCAAAAATAGGTACCATCGTGTTCTCGATGTGCCTTGTTTAATACCGTTACAGGATGGTGTGGCAGAGCGATAGCCACATTGCGCTGATCTTCTTCAATCGCACGTTGACGCATCACGTGGTCATTATAGGTGAAACTAATCCTATCACCTTCCCGGCTGAACATATGCACGTGGCTGCCCCCACGTAATGCCCCAAGGGTAAAAGGCGGCGTGATATCACAAGCGTCTAACGTTTCAACGCCCCCTGAGGAGAGTATGACCCCACGCCGGTGATGAACATCATATTGCCATCCATCATCAGGGGACTCCGGACCATGGATACAAACAAAGCGGTCATTTATTTGCGGATGTGCGGTAATCACTCCTACATGCGCTCCCTGCGATGCCCGATAGATTTCAGTGACCTCCCCCGTTTCAACCTGAATTTTTTCAACACTCTTGCTCGTAAAAAGATGCTGGGCAGGGCGCAGATCGTAAACGAGGCTCTGACCGTCAGCACTCCAAACTTGTGCATTGGTAAGTTGATGATGTTGTAGGCGGGTCGTGACTTGTACTTCATCCATATCGGTTTCCTAAGGCATCGACGCAAAATCGTACTATGCCGTAATCATCGCACAGCGTCTAGGCAAAAAAAAGCTGCCTTTCGGCAGCCATTCAGGGAATAAAACGCTCTTATTATAATGACTTATTAGACAACTTGCTCACAGTGCTAATGTTTGGTCACTTCAGTATTATCTGTAATGACTGAGTATGTTAATAATAACCCTAGTTACTATTTTACGATTGCCCAAAAATGCGGTTTTTGTCACTATTTTGTCCGCTTTATAATCACCCTATAGCGCCCACTGTTGGATCGCTTTGGCAACGCCATCCTCGCGATTAGAGGCTGTATGATAAGCGGCCTGCTCTTTAACTGCATCAATAGCATTGCCCATTGCCACCCCATAGCCGGCCCAAGCTAACATAGTCAAGTCGTTTTCATGATCACCCACCGCTAAGACTTCTTCAGCATTGATCCCAAGCAGTTCGGCAAGGTGGCGCACGCTATTACCTTTACTGACTCGCTTATCCAGGATCTCAAGATAGTGGTTAGCGCTCTTCACTAACGTATAACGATCATGCAGATCAGCTGGCAGCTGGCTAATTGCTTTATCTAATTGTTCTGGCTCGTCCACTATCATCAGTTTTGGGAAACGGAGCGTAGCGTCCATCGAGTCCACACTACGATAACGTAATGGGATCCCTGTAATCTCGGATTCATGCACCGTATAACGGCTAATATCTTGGTTAGGCGTATAGAGATGTTGTTTATCCAACGCTTGGAAGTGGACTTCTAGCTGCTGAGATAATTGCTCAAAGTAGTGATAATCTTTCATCCCTAGCGTTGTCTCTAAGATAGGGTGTCCATCTTCCGCGCGCTGGACCAAGCCGCCATTGTAACTGATACAATATTGCCCGGGAACATTAAGCCCTAGCTCAGCAACGTACTTTTGCATCCCTATGTAAGGACGCCCTGAGGCAAGCACGACAAGTATTCCTTTTGCTTTAGCCTGCTCGATTGCCGACTTTACCGCTGCCGTGATTTCATGCTGCGGATTGAGTAACGTGCCGTCCATATCTAATGCAATCATTTTTACTGCCATGTTTACCCCTCTGCATAAATAAAAAAACACCGCTGCAATGTGCTGGCGGTGTTTTCAGAGTAGCTCAGTTAATCCGTTCCGACTACCGTTAAAGCATGCTCACGCACGTTAACCTTAAATATCGATATTGGCCGCTTTTAAGGCGTTATCTTCAATAAAGGCACGGCGAGGTTCCACGGCATCACCCATTAATGTAGTGAACAATTGGTCCGCCGCGATAGCATCTTTGATGGTCACGCGCAACATACGACGGCTTTCAGGATCCATGGTAGTTTCCCATAGCTGCTCTGGGTTCATCTCACCCAACCCTTTATAGCGCTGAATGGAAAGCCCACGACGGGATTCTTTGATCAACCAGTCAACCGCTTGAGTAAAGGTCGCGACGGGTTGACGACGTTCACCGCGCTCCACGTAAGCATCTTCTTCAAGTAAGCCATTAAGCGCTTGGCCGAGTTGTGAAAGTTTACGGTACTCGGGTCCCTCAATGAAGTCACGGTCCAGAGTGTAATCGGTGTCAACACCATGCGTGCGAACACGAATGATTGGCTCGTGGATATTCAGTTCACGATTCTCACGAAGAAGCGCTGAATAGGTGCTACCGCTCACTTCGTTGTCGGTTAAGTAAGTGACTAAACCATCTACCCAATTCTGAGTGTGCGTGCTATCGGAAAGCTCAACCAGCGCAGGGTTATAGACCAAGCTATTTAATAGTGCGCTCGGATAATGCCGCTCCATTCGCTTGATCATTTTGCCTGTACTAATAAATGACGCCACAAGTTGTTCCAGAGCTTCACCCTGTAGGGCAGGTGCGCCGGTGGTTGTGTATAAGGCAGCGCCATCCAAGGCGATAGCAATGTTGTATTGGTCCATTGCATCACCGTCTTTGATATATTGCTCTTGCTTACCTTTTTTCACTTTAAATAAAGGCGGTTGGGCAATATAGACGTGACCGCGTTCAATCAGCTCAGGCATTTGACGATAGAAGAAGGTCAGCAGCAGCGTACGAATATGTGATCCATCGACGTCCGCATCGGTCATGATGATGATGCTATGGTAACGTAACTTATCTGGATTATATTCGTCGCGACCAATACCACAGCCTAATGCAGTAATAAGCGTTGCGACTTCTTGCGAAGAGAGCATTTTATCGAAACGCGCTTTCTCAACGTTGAGGATTTTACCTTTCAACGGAAGAATCGCTTGGTTTTTACGGTTACGCCCTTGCTTCGCCGATCCTCCAGCAGAGTCACCCTCCACTAGGTAGATTTCAGAATGTGCAGGATCTCTTTCTTGGCAATCAGCCAGTTTGCCAGGAAGTCCGGCGAGATCTAATGCACCTTTCCGACGGGTCATTTCGCGTGCACGACGAGCGGCTTCACGCGCCCGGGCTGCATCGATAATTTTACCCACGACGATCTTTGCATCACCTGGATTTTCGAGCAAATATTCCGCCAGCAACTCGTTCATTTGCTGTTCAACGGCAGACTTCACTTCTGAAGAGACTAATTTGTCTTTCGTTTGTGAAGAGAACTTCGGATCCGGAACCTTTACTGATACGACCGCAATCAATCCTTCACGCGCATCGTCACCTGTCGCACTGACTTTCGCCTTTTTACTGTACCCTTCTTTGTCCATGTACGCGTTAAGTGTACGCGTCATCGCTGCACGGAATCCGGCTAAGTGAGTCCCGCCATCGCGTTGTGGGATGTTGTTAGTAAAGCAGTAAATATTCTCTTGGAATCCATCGTTCCATTGCAGAGAAACTTCAACACCGATACCGTCTTTTTCGGTTGAAAAATAGAAAACATTAGGATGGATTGGTGTCTTATTTTTATTCAAGTACTCAACGAATGCTTTAATACCGCCTTCATAGTGGTAATGATCAGATTTATCATCACGCTTATCTTCAAGACGAATTGAAACACCAGAGTTTAGAAATGAAAGCTCACGTAAGCGCTTAGCCAAAATGTCGTATTCGAAAGTCGTGACATTGGTAAAAGTTTCGTAGCTTGGCCAAAATCTTACCTGCGTACCCGTCGAATCCGTTTCACCGATAACAGTCAACGGCCCTTGTGGTACACCATGCACGTAGGTTTGTTGGTGAACTTTATTATCGCGGCGGATCGTTAGCTCTAATTTCGCGGATAAGGCATTGACAACTGAAACGCCTACGCCATGTAACCCCCCTGAGACTTTATAGGAGTTATCATCAAATTTTCCGCCCGCATGCAGGACTGTCATGATGACTTCGGCAGCGGAGACACCCTCCTCTGGGTGGATCCCCGTTGGAATTCCCCGTCCATCATCTTGTACAGAGACAGAGTTGTCAGCATGAATGGTGACTGTAATTTCACTACAGTGACCCGCTAGGGCTTCGTCGATGGCGTTATCCACAACCTCGAATACCATGTGATGCAACCCAGTACCATCATCGGTATCACCAATATACATGCCTGGGCGTTTACGTACCGCATCAAGTCCTTTTAGGACTTTAATACTTGAGGAGTCATAAGAATTCGACATCAACGTTTCTCACTCATTTTTCTGAAGATTGAACGGTTATTTTACCCTTTTCTACGCTGAACATCTTGCCCTTTTCGTCATTCATGTCGATTACATGATCAAAATTAATTGCGCTAACGAAAACTTGTGCTTGTGTGGCTTTTAAACGCTCGGCTAAGAGATGCCGACGTGAGTCATCAAGCTCAGAGGCAAAATCATCGATTAGGTAAATACAACGGCGACCACTTTGTTGGGTAAGGAATTCGCCTTGGGCCAACCGCAGTGCACACATAAGTAATTTTAACTGACCTCGAGACAACAAATCTTCGACAGGTGTTGCATGCGCACGGATCCGAAAATCCGCTTTATGCGGCCCTGATGAGGTATAGGTCAACCCTCGGTCACGTTCGAACTGGCGTTCGAGTAGTTCTGCATAATCGCTCTCTTTATCCCATCCACGCAGGTAGGAAAATTGCAGAGCAAATTCGGGTAAAAACTGCTGACAGGTTTTCTGAATTTCAAGGGCAATTTGCTGGCTATATTCGGCACGCCAAGCGCTAATCTGCTCGGCTAAGGGAACCATCAGTTGATCCCAAGGGCTTAATTGTTGGTAACGACTCACTTGTCTTAACGCGGCATTACGCTGTTTGATCAATCGCCGATAATCATTCCAGGCGGTAAAAAATCCTGGATAGCGATGAAAGCAGCCCCAATCAATGTAAGCCCGTCGAAATTTAGGTCCGCCAGTCAGTAAGGTGAAGCCTTCTGGAGTGATAAGCTGCATCGGAAGTAATTGTGCAAGATCGGCAACGCGATGACCGTCCGTCCCATCAATTCTTACCTTGGTCGTGCCTGCGCGATCTTTACTTAATCCCAAGGTTTGCTGGTGCTGATCGCCCGCTAGTCGACAGTGTAAGACGAATTCGGGCATATCATGACGAATGACTCTTGCAGTCTGCACGCTACGAAACGCACGACCGTGACCGAGGGTATAGATAGCCTCCAAAACACTGGTTTTACCGCTACCGTTTTCACCTATCAAATAATTAAACCCCGCGGCCGGGGCGAGCTCCGCTTGGTCGATATTGCGGAAGTCTTTTATCATTAATCGATTAATAGACATAAGGGTAACCGGTGATTAGCAAGTCTATCCTGCTCAGCACCCTCTAGAGCCGCATTGGCATAACAACGTAGGCTGCATGGGGACTCGCAACATCTTCGATCTGGACACTGGACACAGAATCGGTCAACAGCAGACGGACGTTTTCGCATTTGAGCGCGTTTAACACATCTAACACGTAACTGACGTTGAAACCAATTTCCAGATCACTGCCCTGGTAGTCGACATCTAAAATCTCTTCGGCTTCTTCCTGCTCAGGATTGTTCGCGGTAATACGCAGTTGGTTCTGCGTAATAAACAGCCGTACTCCACGGAATTTCTCGTTGGAAAGGATAGCCGCGCGCGCAAAGGCTTGTTTAAGCACATCGCAGCCTGATTGTAATGTCTTATCAGGATTTTTCGGAAGCACCCGACGATAATCAGGGAAACGACCATCAACTAACTTTGAGGTGAAAATATAGTCGCCAACATGCGCACGAATATTATTACTGCCAATCTGGACCTGTAATGGCGTTTCGCTGCCATCGAGTAACCGCACCAGTTCGGTCACGCCTTTACGAGGAACGATGACTGAATGGTGGGGTAAGGATTGTCCCACTGACATGGCACAGACGGCGAGTCGGTGACCGTCGGTTGATACGGTACGGAGTTCTTCACCTTCCGTTTCAAACAGCATACCGTTTAAGTAGTAGCGCACATCCTGATGAGCCATCGAGAACTGTGTCGCATCAATCAAGCGTTTTAGCGTGGCATGCGGTAAGGTGAACTCCACATCACTTTGCCAATCATCGAGATTGGGAAAGTCTCCCGCTGGTAAAGTAGAAAGCGAGAAGCGGCTTCGTCCAGAACGCACTAAAATACGGTCACCGTCTAGGGTGACATGTATCTCGGCCCCTTCCGGCAGCCCACGACAAATATCGAGAAACTTACGGGCAGGCACAGTCGTTGCACCGACGTCATGCGCTTGGGTTAATGCAACGCGAGCAATCATCTCCATTTCGAGATCGGTGCCGGTCAGAGATAAGCAGTTCTCTGTCACTTGCAGTAAAATATTCCCTAAGATAGGCAGAGTAGGTCTTCCACCTAGAGGGCTGCTGACTTGCTGTAATGGTTTGAGCAGATGCTCACGTTCTACAATAAATTTCATAGCATCAAGAGGATAATGTTCTGATTAAATTAGAAAAGTCTTCTTTGATATCATGACTTTCTTCACGTAACTGTTCGATCTTACGACAAGCATGTAATACCGTCGTATGATCGCGCCCACCAAAAGCATCCCCAATTTCAGGTAAGCTGTGGTTAGTTAATTCTTTTGCCATCGCCATCGCCATTTGACGAGGTCTTGCGACTGAGCGCGATCGACGCTTAGACAGCAAATCGGCAACTTTAATTTTATAGTATTCAGCCACTGTTTTCTGAATATTATCGATCGTGACTAACTTTTCTTGTAGCGCTAATAAATCGCGTAATGCTTCTCGGACAAAGTCGATGGTAATCGCCCGACCGGTAAAGTTTGCATTAGCAATCACACGGTTTAATGCCCCTTCCAACTCACGCACATTTGAACGTAGTCGTTTTGCAATAAAGAAAGCGACTTCACCCGGAAGGCGAATATTATTCTCATCCGCTTTTTTCATTAAGATAGCCACGCGGGTTTCAAGTTCTGGCGGTTCAATCGCAACCGTTAATCCCCAACCAAACCGCGATTTTAATCGATCTTCAACACCATTAATCTCTTTAGGATAACGATCTGAAGTTAAAATAATTTGCTGATTACCCTCTAACAATGCATTAAAGGTATGAAAAAACTCTTCTTGAGAACGCTCTTTATTGGCAAAAAATTGAATGTCATCGATTAATAATGCATCAACCGAACGATAGTAACGTTTGAACTCTTCAATCGCATTATTCTGAAGCGCTTTCACCATATCTTGTACAAACCGCTCGGAATGCATGTAGACCACTTTAGCGTTCGGCTTATGGGCCATAATACCGTTGCCTACCGCATGTAATAAGTGCGTTTTACCTAAACCTGTTCCTCCGTAAAGAAACAAAGGGTTATAAGCGCCGCCGGGATTATCCGCGACTTGACGCGCTGCAGCGCGAGCGAGTTGGTTAGATTTACCTTCAACGAAGTTGTCAAAGTTATGACGATTATTCACGTTCGAGCGGTACGCCACGTCGACAGGAGCGGGCACACTGTCCCAGCTGGGGCGGCGGTTATCATTAGTCACTACTGGCTGAGCCGCCACTGTTGCCGCCGGTATTTTCTCGACCGCTGGCACGGTAGTCACCGTTTGAGCACTGGCCGGTTTAGCACCGACTTCAAAACGTAACTGTGGGACATTGGCCCCACAAAATTCATTGAGCAGAGCATTAATATTATTGATGTACTTATCGCGAACCCAATCTAAAACAAAACGGTTGGGTGCATACAGAGCCAAAATGTTGTCGCTCAACTCAGCTTGAAGAGGTCTGATCCACATACTGAATTCAGTGGCAGGAAGCTCATCCTGCAGACGGGTAAGGCACTGTTGCCAAAGCGTAAGTGACACGGCAGACTCCACTCATACAAAAAGTAAGACAAGAAATGGCGCTAAGATATTGATAAATATGTTTTATATATATAAGCGTAGATACGTCAGCAGCGATGTTTTCCCCGAATAACGCCGTGTACACGACAAGGGATCGCTTGCGGAACCGTGGATCATAACGCAAAGTGAGCCAGAGATCTTGCTTTTCTACACCGATTTTACCCATTTTATCCACAGGCTTTTCCAATAGTTGTGTTGTCTATGGCAAAAATAAGCTTAAGCTATCGATCAGCTATCTACCGAGGATCCAGAACGATCCTTGCGCTTTAGCGTGAAGCAAGTATAATCTTGCCGATTCTATTTTAGGGGTGTTACGTTTTTCCTGACGTAAAAAGCTTCTCTTATAGAGAATAGGCGTATGATAATCAGCGAAGTAAATTGACTCCGGGCTGTACAATTATTACAATCCCGCCTCTTTGATAAAATATACCGAGGCGTTGGTCGTTTTACTGGCCTTATAACGCATCACCAAGTGAACATTTTCAAGTTTAGGTAGAAATCGCCATGAAACGCACTTTTCAACCATCTGTACTGAAGCGTAACCGTTCTCACGGCTTCCGTGCTCGTATGGCTACTAAAAATGGTCGTCAGGTTCTAGCACGTCGTCGTGCTAAAGGCCGTGCTCGTCTGACCGTTTCTAAGTAATAAAGCTAGCCCTAGTGGTTAAGCTCGCATTTCCTAGGGAGTTACGTTTGTTAACTCCCGCTCATTTCACTTTCGTCTTCCAGCAACCACAACGGGCTGGCATGCCGCAAATCACCATTCTCGGCCGCCAAAATTCGCTGGGGCATCCCCGCATCGGTCTCACTGTCGCCAAAAAACATGTCAAACGTGCACATGAACGTAACCGAATTAAACGCTTAACTCGGGAAAGTTTTCGTCTGCGTCAACATGAATTACCCGCGATGGATTTTGTGATCGTAGCAAAAAAAGGGATCGCGGAGCTGGATAATCAGTCATTTACGGAAGTGTTGGAGAAATTATGGCGTCGTCATTGTCGCCTAGCACGCGGCTCCTGATTGCTTTAATACGTGTTTATCAACGGTTAATTAGTCCGTTCCTTGGGCCACATTGCCGTTTTACTCCCAGTTGTTCTCATTACGGCATTGAAGCATTACGGCGTTTTGGTGTAGCAAAAGGGAGTTGGTTAACGATTAAACGCGTATTAAAATGCCATCCTTTACATCCGGGTGGTGAAGACCCTGTGCCGCCGAAAAACACTGAAACCAGAGAAAACTAACGATGGATTCGCAACGCAATCTTTTTTTCATCGCTTTTCTGTTCGTCTCCTTTATGGTCTGGCAAACATGGCATACGGATCATAATCCGCAGCCTCAAGCACAGCAGACTACACAGAATACGAACGCGCCTGCGGGTGATGCCGCAAATCAGGCTAACACTAGTGGACAAGGTAAAACGATTACCGTTACCACCGATGTATTATCTCTACAGATCAATACTCGTGGTGGGGACATTGAACAAGCCAAACTGCTGGCGTACCCTGATAAGTTAGGCTCCACAACTCCGTTCCAATTACTTGAAACTGCTCCTGACTTTGTTTATCAAGCCCAAAGTGGATTGATTGGACAAAACGCACCGGATAGTAATGCGACACGTCCTCTGTTCAACGCGACGCAAGATAGCTATACGTTAGCGGACGGTCAGTCTGAACTGCGTGTACCGATGACTTGGACGGCAGCCGATGGCGTTGTCTATACCAAGACATTTGTATTCAAGCGTGGCGGATATGCGGTGAATGTTGATTATAACGTGAATAACGTGACTCAACAGCCTCTGTCGTTAGCAATGTTTGGGCAATTAAAGCAAACCATCACCCTGCCTAAAGCACGTGATACCGGTAGCAGTAACTTCGCTTTACATACTTTCCGTGGTGCAGCATATTCCACAAATGATGAGAAGTATGAAAAATATAAGTTCGATACAATTGCTGAAGATAAGAACCTGAACACCACCACCAGCAATGGTTGGGTGGCAATGTTACAGCAATACTTCGCAACTGCATGGATCCCTCATACTGCCGGGAATAATACTTTCTACACCACGAAGTTAAGCGATAACTTAGCCGCTGTGGGGTACAAATCAACTCCTGTTACCGTCGCGGCGGGTCAGCAACAAGACTTAAAAGCAACGCTGTGGGTCGGTCCTGAAATTCAAGACCAAATGGCTGCTGCCGCACCACACTTAGACTTGACCGTTGATTACGGCTGGTTATGGTTTATCTCTCAACCGCTATTTAAGCTGCTGAAATTCCTACATAGCTTTATTGGTAACTGGGGCTTCTCCATTATCGTTATTACGTTCATCGTTCGCGGTATCATGTATCCACTGACGAAAGCACAATACACGTCAATGGCTAAGATGCGTATGCTGCAGCCTAAAATCCAAGCGATGCGTGAACGTCACGGTGAAGATAAGCAACGTGTTAGCCAAGAAATGATGGCGCTGTATAAAGCAGAGAAAGTTAACCCGCTGGGCGGATGTCTTCCTCTGTTAATTCAGATGCCAATCTTCTTAGCACTTTACTATATGCTGATGGGATCGATTGAATTACGTCATGCTCCTTTTGCATTATGGATTCACGACTTAAGTGCACAGGACCCGTACTATATTCTGCCAATCTTAATGGGTGTGACGATGTTCTTCATTCAGAAGATGTCTCCAACAACCGTTACGGATCCAATGCAGCAGAAGATTATGACATTTATGCCTGTCATCTTTACCGTCTTCTTCTTATGGTTCCCATCAGGTCTGGTGCTGTACTACATTGTCAGTAACCTCGTGACGATCCTGCAACAACAGCTGATTTATCGTGGATTAGAAAAGCGTGGATTACATAGCCGTAAGAAAAAAGGCTAATCCCGTAATACGCTAAATCGCGTTATACTTAGGCGGTCATTATGACCGCCTTTTTTTATGCTAGAGAGAATAACATGAGCCATAACGATACGATCGTCGCCCAAGCAACCCCTCCCGGCCGTGGCGGTGTTGGGATATTGAGAATATCAGGCCCAGCAGCCGCCGACGTTGCTCAGGCTTTATTAGGGAAATTACCTAAACCTCGCACTGCTGAGTACCTTGCATTCAACGATGCCGACGGGGCCGTGCTCGATCAAGGCATTGCTCTATGGTTTCCAAATCCACACTCCTTTACGGGCGAGGATGTACTGGAGCTTCAAGGCCATGGCGGACCGGTTATTCTCGATCTATTACTTAAACGTATCTTGGCAACCAATACCGTACGTATTGCTAAACCGGGGGAGTTCTCAGAACGCGCATTCCTTAACGATAAGCTCGACTTAGCGCAAGCCGAGGCTATTGCTGACTTGATCGATGCCAGTTCAGAGCAAGCCGCCCGCTCCGCCGTGAATTCTTTACAAGGCGCGTTTTCCGCGCGCGTTAACCACCTCGTGGAAGCACTCACTCATCTTCGTATTTATGTTGAAGCAGCGATTGATTTTCCTGATGAAGAGATCGATTTTCTCTCTGACGGTAAAATAGAGGCACAGCTCAACACCGTGATGAGTGACTTAAATGCAGTCCGCCAAGAGGCTCGCCAAGGCAGTTTATTACGCGAAGGTATGAAGGTCGTTATTGCCGGTCGTCCGAATGCGGGTAAATCAAGTTTACTCAATGCCCTTGCCGGTAGAGAGGCCGCTATCGTTACTGATATCGCGGGAACCACCCGTGACGTCTTACGTGAGCATATCCATATTGATGGTATGCCATTACACATTATTGATACCGCGGGGTTACGCGAGGCGAGTGATGAAGTAGAGCGTATTGGCATCGAGCGAGCCTGGCAGGAGATAGACCAAGCTGACTGCGTCTTATTTATGGTGGATAGCACGACCACTGAAGCCACCGATGCGGCTGCGATCTGGCCTGATTTTATCGCTCGCCTGCCTACGTCTATCCCCGTGATTGTCGTCAGAAATAAAGCGGATATTACTGGAGAGACCGCTGGACTTTCTGAAGAGAACGGTAACCTTCTTATTCGCCTTTCCGCTCGCGAAGGGTCAGGGATTGATGCCTTACGCGATCATCTGAAACAAAGCATGGGTTTTGCTGGGAATACTGAAGGGGGCTTTATTGCAAGACGCCGACACCTTGAGGCTTTGGAGTTAGCAGGTACTCACCTACAACAAGGAAAAGCACAACTAGTGGATGCGCGTGCAGGGGAGCTCTTAGCAGAAGAACTGCGAGTGGCGCAAAGTGCGTTAAGCGAGATTACCGGTGAATTTACATCCGATGATCTACTTGGCAGAATTTTTTCCAGTTTCTGTATCGGTAAATAGTCATAAATGGGCACAGTGACGCTGTGCCCACCCTATCAATGCGTCTTCGTTTCTTGACTAACACCCATTAATACGCCCGCATTCAGTAATCCACCGACTGATTGCGCAAGATCTGCTGGGATAGCAACGACTTTACTATTATCGCTTGCGGCCAAGGTCGATAATGATGTGACATAGTTATTGGCTAATTGGAAGGTCATCGCTTTTTCGCCACCTGTTTCCGCTAGGGCTTGTGCAAGCTGTGAAGTTGCTTTGCGTTGTCCTTCCGCTAAGGTTTCCAGCGCCTCGGCTTCTCTTCTTGACGACTCTAATTTCGCTTCTGCTTCTAAGATCATCGCTTGCTTCTTACCTTCAGCTTCACGGATAGCGGCATTTTTATTACCTTCAGCGCGAGTTTCAGTTGCTTTACGTTCACGTTCTGCCGCCGCTTGCTGCTCCATCGACTTACGCATTGACTCAGAAGGGGTAATATCTTGAATATCGACAGCCTTAAGGATTAGCCCCCAGTCGCTCATCTGCTCTTCCATATTCGCTCGCAACGTAACCGCTAATTGGTCACGATTAGATAAGGTGTCATCAAGATTCATCCCCCCTACCGCATTACGTATAGTCGTCATCACTAAGTTCTGCACGGCTGCACTGTAGCTATCGACACCATAAGCCGCCTTTGCCGGATCGGCAATACGGATAAAACAAATAGCGTTTACTCCTACGGTGGCATTGTCGCGAGTAATCCCTTCAATACCCTTTACTTCGAACATCTGGTCTTTTGCTGACATACGGTAGGCTACCGCATCAATAAAGGGGATAAGGATATTCAGGCCAGGATTCAACGTCGTATGATATTTCCCTAGACGCTCGACAATCCATTGGTCAGCTTGAGGCACTATTCGTACACATTTTAAAAAGGTCACGATGACCAGTACAACAAGTAGAATAGCGACAATAATTCCCGGGGTGATGATCATTTGATTCCCTCTTTTAATGATGAACTGGCTTGTACTTTGACGATATCGTTTTCAGTTATTGCAATGGCAGTCACACGGGTTTGCCTTGCTAGCGAGTGATCACTACAGCACATCCACTCCTGCTTTCCCTGAATTGGACGGCTAAGGAGTAAGGTACCGAATTTTCCCGGTTCGAGGGCCTCGGCAAGGATACCTTCACTACCCACTATTGCGCTTTCAATATATACGATAGGTTTGCTTCTGATCCATTTCACCCAGATAAAGGCACAAACCAGTGAAGAGAGTGCCCAAATTAAGAGTTGCATGACCACGGAAAGATGAGGACAAAGGTAAGAGACAATTGCTGGAACCAACGCAGCAATTGCCATCCACAGTCCAAAGAAGGTCACGGTACAAAATTCGATTATCGCAAAAATTGCGGCAACACCGAGCCATATCCAATAGAAGCCCATCGACAATTCCTTATAAATGATGATTCTTCGAATCATACCTTTTATTCAGACAGACAGGCCAACATCCATACAAACTTTACATTCATTCGCGTTAAGTTTGTGGAGTCAGATCAATGATTCGATCGGCGGTGGCAATCGTCGAAGGGCGATGCGCAATAAAGATCCTTGTTATATTTAATGATCGAATGGCAGCATTTACCACAGATTCGTTCTCTAAATCCAAATGACTGGTCGCTTCATCTAAAAAGAGGATGGCAGGTCTTCGATAGAGTGCACGAGCAATCAGTAAACGTTGTTTTTGGCCACCCGATAGGCTGCCACCGAGTTCACTGACCAAGGTTTCATAGCCCATCGGCATGCTAATAATTTCCTCATGCAAATTGGCTAGGTTGGCACATTCAATGATACGCTCACGATCATTGTCTTCGCCGAACCCCATAATATTTTCAGCGATAGATCCTGCAAATAATTTATCCTCTTGAAGTACGCAAGCAATCACGTCTCGAAAGTTATTTAGTCCCACTTGAGTAATATCAAGTCCATTAAAACGAATAGTACCACTGTCCGGTGTCAGTAAGCCGCACATCAACTTCATCAACGTGGTCTTCCCTACTCCAGATGGGCCAACAATGGCAACGCTTTCTCCGCGTTCAATATTGAATGAACAATGCGAAAGGACCGGTAGCGTTAATTTATCGTATTGATAACTGATATTTTCCACATCAAATCTCGCCGCCTCGTTATGCTCACATAACCGTTTTGCACTAAGTTGAGATTCCGGTTCTTGATAAACAATATCCGCCACCCTTTCGTTATGCAGGCTGAGCATCCTTAGCTCGAGTACCATGTCGACAATGGCCGATGCACGTTCAGAGAATTGCCCGCGGTAGGCATTAAACGCAACAAACATCCCTAAGGTCATGTGGCCATCGATAACCATCGATGCACCGAGCCAAAGTATCAGTACTTGATCCAACGTACTGATAAGCGAGTTAACTCCCCCAAAAAGCATATCTAAACGCGTCATACGAATCACGGCATTGGTCGTTTCGATATTGAGATTAAGCCAATAGCGTGACCGCGTTTTATTTAACCCTAGGACCTTCAGTGTGGCGATACCATACAAGGTTTCCATAAAATGCGAACTGGCACGCGCATCTTTGACGATCTGCTCTTCTTGGGCCTGTCGATAGCGGTGATAGGTCGCTAAACGTAAGAGGACGTAAAGCAGAGTGAAGGCTAATACGACGAAATATAACCATCCGCCATACATAAACATCATTATGGAAACACTAATCACCATCAGGAGATCAATAGTGCCCGAGATAATGCTCGACGTCAGCGTTTCACGGATGGTGGCGAGCGATCCAAACCGAGATTGAATATCGCCCAGTTTACGTTTTTCAAAGTAACTCAATGGCAAACGTAATAAATGATCCATCAGACCGGTTTTCCATTGCACATCGATGAGCGACTGCATAACTAACGACGTCCAACTTCGTAGCATACTGATAAAAGTGCGGAACAAGATAAAGCTGACTAAACCAAGACAGATTAGCGTCAAAAGATCTCGGTCTCTGGCGATAATCACGTGATCCATCACTAACTGAGTTCCAATTGGGATCGCTATATTTACGGCCTCCACTAAGATCGTTAATGCAAAGATTTTAGCGAGTACACCAGGTAGACCCGAAATATTCTTCAGTAAGCTCAAAAAACTGATGCGCGAACGTGCTTTGATAGGTTTAAATTCGCTATCAGGCCAGAGCTCTAACGCAATCCCGGTAAAATGCTGCGACATCTCCTGTAAGCTCACCACCCGCCGCCCAAATGCCGGGTCGTGAATGGTAAATTTATTCCTACCCGCTTTCACCAGTACCACAAAATGGCTCATATCCCAATGCAGTAGACAAGGCCTTCTAAGCTGCCTGATTTCGTCTAAATCCAGAGATAATGCCCGTGTTTGTAGACTTAACTGACTGCCTATATGCACTAGTGTTGCTAAGGTCGCCCCCTGTGTAGAGAGGCCGAACTTTTGACGTAAATTGAGTAAATCAATATTCATCCCAAAATAGCGACAAACCATTACGATACAGGCAAGCCCACATTCAGCAGCCTCGGTCTGAAGAACTTGCGGTACTTTTCTAAAAAAACCGAACTGGAGCTGCTGACATACTCGACTAAAAAGGTGACGGACTTCATCCATTAACCGGCCCTCCTAGACTACGTTTGATATCGTAATAGGGTGAAAGAATCCATTGATAAAGCGGACGCTTTTCAAGAAATAGCGTCACTTCTGCCGACATACCATTACCTATAGGTAGACTTCGATCATCGAAATTAAGGACTTGATCGCTCAATGCAACAACCGTCTTGTAGTAGGCTTCTTTCGGCTGTTGTGCAGTCACTGGAGAGCTACCCTTATAACTCAGCATTTCACTTTCGGTCGCTGGGACACGTGATAAAGAGATAATTTCACCCGAAAACTGACCAAATTTTTCGTAAGGATAAGCATCGTAACGAATATTCACTTTATCGCCGGGGCGCACAAATGGCACACTGTGGTTCGGTAACCACAACATCAATTGATAATGCTGTCTCTCGCCCGGTAAAATTTGCACCAAGCTATCACCCAAGCTGAACATTTGCCCCTCTGTGAAGGCTAAGTTTTCAATCTTCCCCGTTACGGGCGAAGTAATGATTAACTGATCATTCGCATCGACCTCTGCGAGCATCCGATTGAATTCACTGAGTTTAAGTTCATACTCCGAGATACGATTATCAAAATCTGCCGATGTGCTGGTTATTTCACTTTCTAAATTAATAATCTGCAAATTTTCTTGGATAAGTTGACTATTCATACTTTGCCAAGACGACTGTTGCTGATAAAAGAGATAGCGTTGGTTATAAGATTGTTCTTTACTGATTAAGCCTCTCTTCAAATATTCATCGTAGTTTTTCATGCTCTCCTTCATTTCATTCAGTCCGTGTAAGGAGTTTCCAACGAGTTGTTTAGTGTTGTCATAAGATTTCTTATACTCAATGAGTTGTTGAGTTAATTTTTCGATATTATTTTTTTTATTTTCTTTTAATTTTTTTATTATATCTTTTGTAAGAGAAATCTGTTTATGAATACTTAGCTTAGAGTTTTCACTCAGATTCCCAGACCGGGTGTCTCGGCTAATATCCAATGCATAAATCGGTACACCTTTTCTTACGGTTTGGCCGATCTCGACATAATGTTTAGCAATCATTCCTTGCTGTGGGGCCAGAATATTGACAGTTTGTTGTTGCGAGAAGATTTCTCCTCTAACATTCACTCGTCTAGTGTATTCCCCTTTGATTAATGCTACGAAAGCGATTGTTATAAAAAGGAGAGTACAGGTTACCACCGCCCAGAGCGGTATACCTTTCAATAGTAATGCTTTACCTAGCCAATGATGGCGCTGGTGATAAAGTGCTTCCTTTCTGAATAGCTCATTATCTTTCATATGATTTTTAATGTAATACCAAATGGCGATAGGGAGTATAAAAAAAAAGCAAAGAGATTTTTTAAATCCCTTTGCTTTCTAATTTAATTATATTACTTTCTAAAAACTAATTTGAAAAAAGAAGTTACGGTGTCAATTGCTGAATCGATAACTAACCCCGCATTTTTCGCGACATTTGACGCATTAGTTTTTGCATTTTTCCAGCCAATTGTTTCAGCGAAACCACCCAGTGTAGAACCTACATTTCCAAACATGTTAGAGAAAACACCAGCACCAGAAACATTTTCCATTTGTACGCTATTCAATTCTTTCACAAGATATTCCTTAATAAGATTAACTTCTAATTATTTATCAACAATAGATTATTGATTATGTTGACAGCGGTAAGATTAACGAGTGTTACTATGGCTTACAATGATATATTTTCACGATAAAGGTAAAAATCCGCTTATTGGGAAAATAAATAATAGGGAATATATCACTAGTATCATTTTATTTTACTTAAGGTTAAGAAACAATTGCGTTTATTGATTTTAAAAAAAAACCAGCATCAGTTATTAACCGATACTGGTTTCAATATTTAGGATTTTTTTAATTCGTATTGTTTATAAGGAATTGATCTAACTTATCACCGTCGAGATGGCGGACATCTTGGCCTTTAACGAAATAGAAGATAATTTCACAAATATTTTGGCATCGATCACCTATGCGCTCAATCGAACGGGCGCAAAATAACGCAGTCAAGACGTTAGGTATTGTTCGAGGATCTTCCATCATATACGTCATTAACTGGCGGATGATCCCTTCATACTCTTGGTCTAATTTCTTATCTGCACGGTAAATCTCTATTGCCGCCTCAAGATCCATCCGAGCGAACGCATCTAATACTTCATGTAGCATTTCGACAGAGTGCTGGCCAAAGGATTCTAAACTAATCAATAGCGGTTGATGTTGTTGACTAAATTTTTCCAGCGCTGTGCGGCTAATTTTTTCTGCCACATCACCTATACGTTCCAATTCTGATATCGTTTTGGTAATGGCCATCACCAATCGTAAATCGCTGGCTGTAGGTTGCCTTTTCGCAATGATCTTGACGCAGTGTTCGTCGATCTCCACTTCCATATGATTCACTTTTTGGTCATCAGCAATGACTCTGCGTGCTAACTCGCTATCCATATTGTGTAATGCGGTAATCGCATCCGTTAACTGCTGTTCGACCAACCCACCCATGATCATCACTTGAGTACGGATATGCTCAAGCTCGGCATTAAATTGGGCAGATATATGCTTATTAAGATTTAAAGTATCCATATCACTCTCCACGCACTGAAATAGATTAATTAATGTTTATGCTCTCTGTATCAGCCATAGCGCCCAGTAATGTAATCTTCAGTTTGTTTTTTAGCCGGTGTCGTAAACAGCGTGTCCGTATCACTAAACTCAACCAACTCACCCAAATACATAAAGGCAGTATGGTCAGAGCAACGAGCCGCTTGCTGCATGTTATGCGTGACAATCACCAAGGTGTAATCTTGTTTTAACTCAGTGATCAATTCTTCAATCCTACCGGTTGAGATAGGATCCAATGCAGAACAAGGCTCATCGAGTAGCAGGATTTCAGGCCGAATGGCAATTCCTCTGGCGATACACAGACGTTGTTGCTGGCCGCCCGAGAGACTGTAACCGCTCTGGTGGAGTTTATCTTTAGTCTCTGTCCATAACGCGGCTTTGGTCAATGCCCACTGCACACGTTCGTCCATCTCGGCCCGAGAAAGCTTCTCAAATAAGCGCACGCCGAATGCTATGTTATCGTAAATCGACATAGGAAATGGTGTCGGTTTCTGAAAAACCATGCCGATTTTCGCTCGCAATAAGGCAATATCTTGCGATGATTGTAAGATATTTTCGCCATCGAGTAAGATTTCCCCCTCTGCTCGTTGCTCGGGATAAAGCTGGAACATTTTGTTGAAGGTTCTTAAAAGCGTCGATTTCCCACATCCTGATGGACCGATAAACGAGGTCACCTTATTACGAGCAATTTCTAAATTAATATTTTTCAGTGCATGAAATTTTCCGTAGTAAAAGTTTAAATCACGCACTGCTATTTTACTTGGGCCTGGGTTCACTTTCGCCATCGTCATCATTATCTCTCTTTCTCTTATCACTTACGCTTGACGAAAATCATGCGTGCTAAAATATTGAGGGCGAGTACACATAAGGTAATCACCAATACCCCCGCCCAAGCCAAGCTTTGCCACTGTGCAAAAGGACTCATGGCAAATTTAAAAATAGTCACCGGTAAGTTCGCCAATGGCTGGCTCATATCGGTACTCCAGAACTGATTCGATAGTGCGGTGAAAAGCAGCGGAGCTGTTTCCCCAGCAATACGAGCTATCGCCAGTAATACACCGGTCATAATCCCGGAAAGTGAAGCTTTTAAGGTGATGGAAAGAACCATCCGCCACTTAGGTGTCCCCAGTGCATAGGCGGCTTCACGTAAACTATCAGGCACCAGTTTGATCATATTTTCTGTCGTACGGATCACGATAGGGATTTGTAATAGCGCTAATGCAAAGACACCTGCCCAACCGGAGAAGTGCTGCATACGACTCACCACAAGGGTGTAAACGAATAATCCGATTACTATCGATGGAGCCGAGAGTAAAATATCGTTAATAAAGCGAATGACTTCTGCCAACCAACTCTTACGGCCGTATTCCGCAAGATAAATACCCGCGAGGATCCCTAAAGGTGTTCCTAACACCGTTGACCACAGAATGAGTAGACCACTCCCCGCTAAGGCGTTCGCTAAACCTCCACCATCAGTGTTTGGCGGTGGCGTATCTTGGGTAAATAGATCCCACGATAGGCCATCAATACCTTTACTGACCGTAGTCCATAAAATCCATAGCAACCAGAATAAGCCAAATGCCATGGTTAAGAGTGATAAGGTCAAGGCAATATAGTTTTTTACCCGGCGTCTCGTCTGACGTTTCGTACGCTCTGTAATTTCTTGAGCGCTATAACTTGGTAAGTAGTCATTCATCCGCGTGTCCCTTCTTTTTTAGCAAGACGCATAACCATAAGACGTGAGATCGCTAACACAATAAAGGTAATAACGAAAAGAATTAAGCCAAGCTCCATCAAGGCTGAAATATGCAAGCCAGACCCTGCTTCGGCAAATTCGTTTGCTAAAGCAGAGGTAATACTATTACCTGGCATGTAGAGCGAAGCACTATCGAGCTGATAGGTGTTACCAATAATAAATGTAACGGCCATTGTCTCACCTAATGCGCGGCCAAGGCCTAACATCACACCACCGATAACCCCATTCTTCGTGAAAGGTAAAACGATGCGCCAAATGACTTCCCAAGTCGTACAGCCAATGCCATAGGCGGACTCTTTCATCATGACCGGCGTCTGTTCAAAGACGTCACGCATCACGGAAGCAATGTAGGGAATAATCATTACGGCCAAAATAATTCCCGCGGCCAATATCCCAATACCAAATGCCGGACCGGAAAATAAACTCCCCAAAATCGGCACACTGGATAATAAGTCGCCAACCGGTGTTTGAAAATATTCTGCAAATAGTGGCGCAAATACAAATAACCCCCACATTCCATAGACAATACTGGGTATTGCCGCTAAGAGCTCAATGGCTGTACCAAGTGGACGTCTTAACCAAGCTGGTGAGAGTTCAGTCAGGAATAATGCAATCCCAAAACTGACCGGAACCGCAATCAGTAATGCTATCGCTGAGGTGACCAATGTGCCGTAGATAGGCACGAGCGCGCCAAATTGATCATTCGGTGCATCCCATGTTTTGGCCCACAAGAACGAGAAACCAAACTTATGGATACTCGGCCATGATGAAATCACCAGGGAAACAATTATGCCACCTAGCATAAGGAGGACAATTAAGGCGGCGACTTTTACCAAAAGGCTGAAGATTACATCGCCGTATTTGCTGGGTGCCTTAAAGGACGACCGGTGTTGTACCATAATATTCTCGAGTAGATAGATGACAGGGCAGCCATCTGCCCTGAAAATAAATAAGTGACGCGCGGCGAGAATTAAGGATAAATTGCTTTACCTTCCTCTGTCGTAATAGTCTTTTTCCATGCATCACGGACGAGTGTTACGACCGATGCAGGGAGTGCTGCGTAATCTAAGCTATTGGCGGTTTTCGCACCCTGTTGATAACCATAATCGAAAAACTGTAAAACAGCTTTAGCTTTATCCACATTAGCCGGTTTTTTGTAGACTAGAACATAGGTGGTTGACGAGATCGGCCAAGCATTATCACCCGCTTGGTAGGTCAGGTCTTGTGCAAAGCTCTGCTGCCAATTTGCCCCTTTTGCAGCATCGCTGAACGATTGCTCATTCGGTGCAATGGCTTTTCCTGAGGCATCAACCAATTTGGTATAGGTGAGATTGTTTTGTTTGGCGTAGGCATATTCAACATAACCAATCGAACCTGGCAGACGCTGTACAAAGGCTGCTACGCCATCATTACCTTTACCGCCTAGACCAACCGGCCAATTAACCGTGTTTCCTTTACCAATTTTACTATTCCATTCTTGGTTAACTTTCGCCAAGTAGCTGGTGAATACAAAAGAGGTCCCTGAGCCATCAGCACGGCGAACAACATTAATATTCGTTGCTGGTAGGGTTAAGCCCGGGTTTAAGGCTACAATGGCAGGGTCATTCCAGCGAGTGATTTTCCCTAAATAGATATCACCTGTTGTTTTGCCGTCCAAAATCAGTTGGCCAGATTTAATACCCGGTAAGTTTACGGCAAGGACGACGCCACCAATGACGGTGGGAAATTGGAACAGACCATTTTTTTCTAAGTCAGCTGCGCTCATTGGCGCATCAGACGCACCAAAGTCGACGGTCTTAGCGATGATTTGTTTTACCCCGCCCGATGAGCCGATCCCTTGATAGTTCACTTTACTCCCATTGGCTTTATAGTAATCTGCAGCCCAACGAGAGTACACCGGTGCAGGGAAAGTACCACCAGCGCCAGTAAGATCGGTTGCGGCGAAGGCCGAAACGGTAGTCATTGCTAAGGTAACTGCTGTGAGGTGAGTCGCCATCTTACGTTTGAAATTCATACTCTCTCCAAAAGACCGATTCAATTACAACCAAAGGTGTGTTGCCGTTAAATTAGGTCAATTCGATGACACGAAGATGTCACTTTTATGACAGAAATATGACAGTGAAAGTTATTGGTAAGATTGTAGGCGTAGGCAAGATACAACCGCTAGCGAAGATAGTAGGGGCAAAAAAAACCCCGCATCATGCGGGGGAAGACAGGGATGGTGATGCAATCCATTCAGTAACACAATGGAATAAAAGGATTTATTCTAATCATCGTCTACATATTGACTACACTTCGATCACTAGGCTGGGCTTAACGCTCAGCTTTTCCCTAACTTTGGTACAGAAACTGACATTTAACTAAACTCTTCTCATCTATCCTGATGGACAAATTCTCTGATAATCTCGTTTTTTTTAAAAGGAGTAACAAGCAATGGGAGTATTTGTCTACGCAGACGAATCAGGTCATTCAGGAAAGAAAATTTTCAATGAAGGCCCACAGGCATACTTACAAGGTTCTATTATTTCCCTTGGAGATGCAGACCCAATTCTTAGTGAAGTTGTTGCCCATCACTGCCAAAATCTTGGTGTTCCTCGGCTCCATTCAAACGAACATCCAGAACATATAGTGGCGAAAATATGCGACGATTTACTTAACGCTTTAGAAAAACTCCTTGGCAATTTTTCTTATGCTCTATACACAAACCATACCTAGCACCAACTAAGTTCGTAGATTTATTTTTTGATAGCTTTGATAATCCTGGTGTACCAATCATCTGGTATACAAATGATTTATTCAGACATTCATTGTGTCTCAGCATTCATTATTTACTGAAGCAAGAAGATGCTGAATCATTTTGGGATGCTTTCTTAACCGACGACATGCCAAAAATGCTTGAAGTAGCTTCTATTATTCTTTCGCATATCGATAGTATTGGAGACCCGAGATTAAAAGAAGTTATGCATGATGGTCTCAACTATGCCATTAGTCATCCTGATGAATTTACGCTCATCTGCACACATGGAAAAAGTGCTTATAAGGGACAAACCCCGAACATGGTAGCATTTTCCAGCTTAATGGCTGGAACCCACGCATTCTGTAAGAAATATGAATCTTCCGTTGAACAATTAATACATGACCGAAGTGATGAATTTCGGGGAACAATGCATCAATACCATAAAATATTCAATAAAATAGAACAAAAAGCTCGGCGTTCTGTCTGATGAAGCCGAAAGATCCAGGAAGAAGATCGAAGACGCGGAGCGTATGGCCGTTCTCCCGGACAAAATAGCTTTTCTTCAGGGTGATATTGCCAAGGTTGCACAGAAAAAAGTTGAGGTGAAAAACGTTCCGCCCGGAGCACCGCAACCCACCTCACCGCTGACCGGCGATAACGGCACTATGTGCCGGTTGCAGAATATCGACAGCAACACCAAAGCGACTGCCCCTAACATGAAGAAGATAGGCCCCGGCGACATCGTGTTTAGAAACCTGCCGCATGCGCTGGCCGTTCGTGGGGAATGAAAGGTATCGTAACTGGCCAGCACGGTGAGGAACAACGGGTTAAGTGCACTCCCTGCAGTGGTGGCAGCATCGCTTCCCGTTAAACAAGCGGAACTTCTTCCAGTCAGCCGCAACGCCAGCAGTATACCGGTTGCCGCTGGAGGCTTTACGGGCGAAATCCACGTACATCTGCATGGCGTTGACCGGCAGGACGCGCGCGAAATTGGCCGGATTGCCGCCGACGCAGTGAATGCCGAAATGGCCCGTCTTGCGCGGCTCAATCGCGGCAGCTTCAAAGACAGAGATTAAGGGGAGGCAACATTATGATGATGATATTCGGGATGTTCGTTTTTGAACTGAAGACACTACCTTACCAGCAGCTGCGCCATTCGCTCAACTAGCGACATGTGAAAAATGACCGTATCAACCGATCGGCAAAATGGCAGTACATCGGCGCGGGGGAGACACAGATTAACATGGATGGTGTGCTTTACCCTGAAATTACGGGCGGCGATGAGTCTCTTACCGTTCTGGCAACGCAGGCATACACCGGGCGTCCGTGGCCTTTAATCAGCGGCGCAGGGTAGATTTACGGAATGTATGTGCTAACCAGGCTACAGGCCACGCATACGGAGTTTGACCGCTACGGAAAGGCGAAAAAAATAGAGTTTTCGATCAGCTTCCAGCGCTGTGATGAAGATTTACGCGAACGCCTGCAAGCGTCGTCTGTTGGCTATTTACTTTCTGGCTTGAAGGATAAAGCTATATCCGCCTATAACTCTGCCAGTAGTACGCTGTCAGGATTTTTATAAGGACAGGTTGCCGTTACAGGGAGAGTGGTATTTAATCCTTTCAGGATACCACCACAAAGGATTTAGTAATGGCAGTTTTTGATCAGATTGATCTGAGCGAGCTAGGTAAGCACTACAATTTCAGAACGCCGCTTCAGCAAGGCGAATATTTTGCAATCACGCCAAATAATCAGCTTCCACGAAACGCCCAGCCCATAGTTGAAGATCAAACCGGTATTTGCATTGGCTACTCTGTGGCCCAGGCCCCCGGTCTATGGCAAATTTATGATGCTGACGGACGATTCGCTATGTTGGAAGAGGCACCTATACAAGCGCCTCTGATTGATCCTACTGATATAGCTTTGTTTCTCTTTGGTGCTTTTCGGATATTTCGTACTGGAGTTTCTCTGTTCGAAGCTGCGACCAGTAACCGGGTAAAGGCTGCATTGAGCGGAGCGACACTCAATGTGCTGAGAGGTCGTTTAAAATCAGGACTATCAGCAGTAAACCTGAAGTTCACCCGAACAACGGCCGCACGCATGGCTGATCCTGGTAGGTATATCCCCGTTCATATTCTCGAAAAAGCGATCAGGTTTGGAAGCCGGAGGTCAGATCCAGATAAGGTAGCAGGGCAATTCGAATACCTGATCGGTATGACACGGCTGAATAAAAAGACAGTAGGCAATGCGATCGTTTATTCGCAAAAAAAATATACTCTGCACGTCATCGTAAGAGAACGTGACTGGACCATCATGCATTTTCATATAAAGGCGATCCGATAATGTTTGAGATCATGAACGAAAGCGCTCTATTTCGCCTTTCTTTCATCGAAAGGCAGGAAGAACCTGAAGATCGTCGGCTGGATTTAATTATATGCTGGCTGGAAATCGAGGAATCTTGCATAAAATTGCAATGCCAGTGTGAGTTAACGTTGTTTGATCTTAAAAACTTCCGGGATATGCTTGTGCGTTTTCACGAAAATATCGAGCAGAATATCGGAACGCCTCCAGAATCATTCGTACCGAGAATGGAGACATTTACATGTGAAGTGCGCCAGGTAGAAGGCGCTGATTTTATCGGCTTTAACTTCACAGCCAGCCCGCATGAAGATGAAGGTTGGATGCTCAAAGGCGGGATAGCGATAGACCAAACCTATTTTCCTGGGCTCATTCGTGGCATTGAGTCCATCTTGTCTCACTAATCGTAACTTGTAATATCCTCAGCGAACAGGAAAAACTTAAGCGGGCAGATGTCCGCTTCATCTTCCAGAACACATCGCCATAACTGACAGTGCTGTAGCGCCGTTAAAAATGACTGTACTCGATACGTACGTCCAGCCCGGTTAAAACTGGGGATGCGTGCAGGAATGCAAACTTATTCCGGCTTATCCGGCCAGGTGATATCCGGCGCTTGCGACGTATCCACCGCCTGAACAGCTTTGATATATTTCATCCAGGCTATCAGGCTGGCTTTGTCTTCATCGCTGAAAATGTCTAACTGTAGTTCAGTCTGCCAGACGCTGATCGTTTCCTGTGCTTCTGCAATTAACACAGCTTTCTGTTGTACTGCTGCCTCCACGTCTGCCGTGTGCTGTGCTTCGGTATCCGTCACCCACTTGCTACCGTTCCACTTATCGTAAGGCGTAACAGGTGCCAGGGTGGTAGTACCATCCAGGCAATCACCGGGCAAAGATACGATCAACCGGGATATTTAACGCTTATACGGAATGTTGACCACGTTGATAAAGCTGGAAGAGTTCAGGAAGGAAAATCCCTGCAAGGGTTTGGAACCACTGAAAGAAGCACCGCCAGCTATAACCTATCTAGCAAAATCAGAGATCAGTAGGTTGCTGAATACTCTTACCGGCGACGATCGACGTGTAGCACTGCTATGCCTAAGTACCGGCGCACGCTGGGGCGAAAGTAGCACGCTGCGAGGTGAGCAGGTTAATCATGGGCGCGTGACGTTTCTTAAAACCAAAAACGGGAAAAAGCGCACGGTTCCGATATCGGAAGAACTGAAAAAAGAAATCAAGATCAGCGACACCGGGCCACTGTTCTAAGTTGACTATGAAAACTTCTGTGAACGGCTCAAACAGGTTAAGCCCGATTTACCACGCAGACAGGCAACGCACGTACTTCAGCATACGTTCGCAAGCTGGTTCATGATGAATGGGGGAACATTATTGCGTTACAGCAAATTCTGGGGCACGCCAGCATACAACAGATGATGGTTTATGCTCACCTTGCTCCCGATTACCGGCAGCACACAGTAACGTTAAACCCTCTCGGCGGCGGGCTGGCGGTGTGACAATGTTGTCTACATCTTGTCTACACCCGTAACGCTATATCTTTCTTGTAACTGCTTATGGCTGTTGCAAGGAGGATTGATTTATAAAGGATTTTTTCTAAGTACCTGATAAAAAAACCCCTCATCACTGAGGGGGAAGACAGGGATGGTGTCTATGGCAAGGAAAAAGGTATGACATACTACTGGTACTACATTACAGTCAACATGGCATGCTCACTGTAATTCTTTGATATCGCATAATTTATCTATACGATATTCATAATTCTGCTGGACTTGCTTTTTCTGGCTTGACGTTAATAACCCGTAGATTTGATTACGTACATGGGCCATTTCAACTTGAAACTTCACTTGCTCGTCTGCAATTTTTTGCGCTTGATTGCGAACAGCTGTCTCATCAAAATCAGGGGACAATGTTAATTTCTGCATCGCCTTCAAATCGCCGATATCCGTAGTGGAATGGCGAAAACGAAATTGATCGGTCAGATCCCGCATTCTTTGACGCTGCGACTCACTCAGTTCGATACCATCAAACATATGTGATTGGATACGTTGTGTCAGGCTATCATTTGTTGTGCAAGGCTGGTTAATCTCATCTTTACGTGCTGTTTCGACGTTTTGGGCATACCCCGTAGAAACCATAAATAAAGAGGATATCGCGAGAGCACAAAGATGACGCATTTCACTGTTCCTCGTAGCGGTTGTTGTTTGAAGCATTGGGGGGTAGTCTAAGCGAGTTGCTGCAAACATCCGTCAGGGGGTGTAAAACTAAGTAAAGTGATAAACACGTTACCATGGAACAAGGTATTTTTGCTGCCGAAGAGGAGAGATCATGAATAAAATTTTACTCGTTGATGATGACCGTGAACTAACTTCACTGTTAAAAGAATTACTAGAAATGGAAGGTTTTGATGTAACCGTCGCGGGTGATGGCGAGCAAGCTTTATCCTTGATGGACAGCAGCATCGACCTATTACTTTTAGATGTCATGATGCCTAAGAAAAATGGTCTTGATACATTAAAAGAACTCCGCCAACAACATCAAACGCCAGTCATTATGCTGACAGCAAGAGGGAGCGAGCTGGACCGTGTGCTTGGATTAGAACTTGGCGCCGATGATTACCTGCCGAAACCTTTTAACGACCGTGAATTAGTTGCGCGGATCCGTGCCATATTACGTCGTTCAAATTGGAGTGAGCAGCAACAAGTACAAGAAAGTAATTCCCCTACACTCAAAGTCGATGAATTACGTCTGAATCCTGGACGCCAAGAAGCCAGTTTCGATAATGAAGCTCTGGAACTGACGGGAACCGAATTCACTTTACTCTATCTATTAGCTCAACATCTCGGTCAAGTTGTCTCTCGCGAGCACCTGAGCCAAGAGGTACTGGGTAAACGCTTGACGCCTTTTGACCGCGCGATCGATATGCATATCTCTAATCTACGCAGAAAGCTTCCTGAGCGTCGTGATGGGCATCCTTGGTTTAAAACCCTTCGTGGGCGTGGCTACCTAATGGTCTCTGCAACATGATTGCCAGTTTGACTACCCGTATCTTTGCGATTTTCTGGTTAACCTTGGCGCTAGTGCTGATGCTTGTCCTCATGGTGCCTAAGCTCGACTCACGGCAAATGACCTCTCTACTCCCAAGCGAATATCGTGAGGGAGCAATGGTTGAGCAACATATTGAAGCCGAGCTACGACAAGATCCTCCCAATGACCTGATGTGGTGGCGACGTCTCTATCGAGCAATCGATAAATGGGCCCCCCCGGGCCAGCACCTATTACTCGTTACCTCTGAGGGCCGGGTTATTGGTGCACGCCATAATGAAATGCAAATTATTCGGAATTTTATCGGGCAGTCAGACAACGCCGATCACCCTCAAAAGAAAAAATATGGTCGACAAGAGATGGCTGGTCCATTCTCTATCGAGGATGGGGAAGATAATTATCAATTGTATATGATCCGTCCGGCCAGTAGTTCACAGCTCGACTTCGTGAATCTACTGTTTGACCGCCCTTGGTTACTCCTTCTCGTCACCATGTTAATCAGTACTCCCTTACTGCTATGGCTGGCATGGAGCCTTGCCAAACCTGCACGTAAGCTCAAATATGCTGCCGATGAAGTGGCTAGCGGCAACCTACGCCAGCATCCTGAGCTTGAATCAGGTCCCCAAGAGTTCTTAGCGGCGGGTGCCAGCTTCAATCAAATGGTCAGTGCGCTTGAACGTCTTATCAAAGGGCAGCATCGCTTACTTTCGGATATTAGCCATGAATTGCGTACACCGTTAACCCGCTTACAACTCTCGACGGCATTGTTACGTCGCCGTGCTGGAGAAAGTAAAGAATTGGAGCGTATTGAAACTGAGGCGCAGCGCTTAGACGGAATGATTAACGATCTGCTCGACCTTTCACGCACTCAGCATAAAAATGCTTTAATTAGTGAAGTGTTAAGAGCCAACCAATTATGGAAAGATGTTATTGATGATGCACGCTTCGAAGCAGAGCAAATGGGTAAGAAAATGGATATACTCTATCCACCAGGCGCTTGGCCTTTGTATGGTAATCCACACGCCTTAGAAAGTGCTGTCGAAAATATTATCCGTAATGCCCTGCGGTATTCCCACTCAGCCATCAGTATCAGCTTCTCTGTGGATAGAACGGGCTTAACCCTACATGTTGATGATGATGGCCCTGGGGTCGACCCACAAGATCGTGAACAAATCTTCCGTCCTTTCTATCGAACGGATGAGGCGCGTGACCGTGCCTCAGGCGGAACTGGGCTCGGCTTAGCGATTGTCGACACGGTTATTCAACAGCATCGTGGGCATGTCAAAGCTGAAGATAGCCCGCTCGGCGGCTTACGATTAACTATCTGGCTTCCGTTATACTCAGCGAAACAATAATTTGCTATGCTGCGGCTCTCGAAAAGGGAGCCGCCATGATTAATATCGTTTTATTCGAACCAGAAATTCCACCCAATACCGGAAATATTATTCGCCTCTGTGCAAATACAGGGTTTTCCCTGCATATTATCGAACCTTTAGGTTTTACTTGGGACGATAAACGTCTGCGCCGTGCGGGACTGGATTACCACGAATTTACTGCCGTAAAAAAACATGCTAATTACGAGGCTTTTCTCGCAACTGAACAGCCCGAAAGACTCTTTGCGCTGACGACTAAAGGCACCCCTGCCCACAGTGCAGTGAGTTGGCAGGACGGTGACTATCTCATGTTTGGCCCAGAAAGCCGTGGTCTTCCGGCAACAATACTCGACAGCTTACCGCCCCAGCAAAAAATCCGTATTCCTATGGTAGAGAGTAGTCGCAGCATGAATCTTTCAAACTCAGTCGCGGTGGTAGTGTTCGAAGCCTGGCGTCAATTAGGCTATGCTGGCGCACTGTTACGAGAATAAACGCAGCGTAATCTTCGGGTTATATCCCATCACCGTATTCAAACCCCATCGCCCCAGTAAAATGTTGATCCATTTCCATTGAGGGCCTTTGGCTGGTCGGACGACCTACAATTCTTGCAGGAATTCCGGCCACGGTGGTATGTGGTGGGACAGCCATCAATACGACCGATCCGGCTCCAATTTTTGCCCCTTCACCAATCTCAATATTACCTAACACTTTCGCACCAGCGCCAATCATTACTCCCTCGCGGATTTTGGGATGACGATCACCGGAAGTTTTGCCGGTCCCGCCCAGCGTAACAGACTGCAGTATCGAAACATCGTCACTGACTACCGCCGTTTCGCCAATCACGATACCGGTTGCATGATCGAGCATTATGCCACAGCCAATTTTTGCAGCCGGGTGGATATCGACACCAAAAGAAACAGAAATTTCGTTCTGTAGATAGACGGCGAGTGAACGCCGGCCTTCGCGCCACAACCAATGACCAATACGGTAAGCTTGCAGCGCATGGAAACCTTTAAGATAGAGCAAAGGGGTTGAATATTTATCCACTGCGGGGTCACGCTGACTCACCGCCATAATATCGCGAACAGCAGACAAGATCATACCGGGATCTTGGTGGTAAGCTTCTTCGACTATGTCGCGAATTGCAATGGCGGGCATATTGGCATTCGCCAACTTATTCGCCAACATGTAGCTTAAGGCACTGCCTAAGTTGTCGTGCTTTAGTAGCGTGGCGTGGAAAAAGCTGGCAAGCATGGGTTCGCCGGATGCCAGTTCACGTGCTTCAGCGAGAATCGCTTCCCAAATTTGCTCAAGCTCTTCCGAAGACATGACATGCTCCTGATAAAAAACGCCCAAACGGGCGTAATAATTAAATAAAGTAAGCTTACTTACTGACGTGATTCGTCTTTACGTTCTCGTCCCAACAGCGCAATGGCTGCATCTTGAGCGGGTTTACCACAATAAAGCACTTGGTAGATTTGCTCAACGATTGGCATTTCTACCCCAACACTTGCCGCAAGGAGGTAAACTTCTTTAGTATTACGGTAGCCCTCTACAACCTGACTAATCGTTTCTTGTGCTTCTTCAACCGACGTTCCTTGCCCTAACAGCATTCCAAAACGGCGGTTACGTGATTGGTTATCTGTGCAGGTTAATACTAGATCGCCTAAACCGGCCATGCCAGTGAAGGTCTCCGCTTGCGCACCTAATGCCAAGCCTAAACGAGACATCTCCGCTAAACCACGGGTGATCAACGCTGTGCGCGCATTGGCACCAAAGCCCATACCATCTGACATGCCCGCTCCGATGGCGATGACGTTTTTCACCGCACCACCCAATTGCACACCGGTCATATCATTATTACTGTAGACCCGAAAACTTTTACCGCAGTGCAGCTTAGTCTGTAAGTCCATCGCAAATTGCGCATTCTTCGATGCTAAAGCAATTGCGGTGGGCATACCGGCAGCAAGCTCCTTAGCGAAGGTCGGCCCGGAAATGACTGCCAGAGGAATATCGGGACCTAAAATTTCGCGGGCAACATCTTCGAGTAAACGCCCCGTCTCAACTTCTAACCCTTTAGTTGCCCAAACGATACGGGTATCCGGCAGTAACATTGGGGCGATCTGTTTTAATACGTCAC
This sequence comes from Rosenbergiella metrosideri, assembly GCF_022602565.1. Lineage (GTDB taxonomy): Bacteria > Pseudomonadota > Gammaproteobacteria > Enterobacterales > Enterobacteriaceae > Rosenbergiella > Rosenbergiella metrosideri. Next base: position 51,989 of record NZ_JALBCV010000007.1, on the reverse strand, counting down.
CAAAGACATGGCTGGGGACAACAATTAAGAGATCACGACTTTGCGTAACGGCTTCATTAAGCTGGGAGGTTAAGACGAGATTATCAGGGAAAGGGACATCGGACAGGAACTCGGCATTGCAACGTTGTTCACTTAACCGCGCGATATGTTGCAGGTTATGCCCCCATAACGTCACAGGGTAACCGTTACGGGCCAGAGTGATCGCTAGAGCGGTGCCGTATGAACCGGCACCGATAACGCTTACGCTTGCTTCACGCATCGTGATTAAGCATCCTGCGCGACTTCACCACCTTCTTGCTGCTGAAGGTAGTTCATGAAAAGCGCGTCAAAGTTGACAGGTGCTAAGTTTAGTTGCGGGAAGGTACCACGTGAGACTAGCGCAGAGACGCATTCACGAGCGTAAGGGAACAGAATATTAGGGCAATATGCACCTAAGCAGTGGGCCATTTGCGAACCTTCGATTCCCGAAATGGTAAAAATACCCGCTTGCTGAACTTCGCATAAGAAAGCAGTATCTTCACCAACAGTTGCGGTAACCGTTACGCGAAGAACGACTTCATAGATCCCTTCAGAAAGTTGAGTCGATGCCGTATCGAGGTCCAACTTTACATCAGGCTCCCACTCTTTTTGGAAAATTTGCGGGGCATTAGGTGCTTCAAAAGAGATATCTTTGGTGTAAACACGCTGGATCTGGAAAGTCATTTCATTTGGGTTCTGTTCAGACATGGTACTCAATCCTTTAATACAAAATAGAGCCTATCGTTAGGCATTCAGTAGTGGGTCTAGTTGTGCACGCTGCTCCAATGCAAACAAATCATCGCATCCGCCGACATGGAGCTGATCGATAAAGATTTGTGGCACTGTCGTACGCTGACTACGATCTATCATTTCTGCCCGTTTTTCGCTGTCATTATCGATCGCAATTTCGTGGTATTTCACACCTTTTTGATCCAACAATGCTTTTGCACGATGGCAAAAAGGACAGGTTTGTTTGGTGTAGATATCAATGGATGCCATAAAAGCCTCTTTAGAATCTATTTGCCACGGACTAGTGGAAGGTTTTCACTACTCCAACCACTAATACCATCCTTTAATACAGATACTTTTTCGAAACCTGCTGCGTTAAGTTGTGCTGCAGCCTCTCCGGCACTCTGTCCCGTTGCACAAACAACGATCACTGGCTGAGATTTGTACTTTTCGAGTTCGGAAAAATTGCCTTTCTTAATGTCGTCACTGCTCACTTGGAGCGCACCAGAGATATGGCCACGGCGAAAATCATCACGCCCACGCACATCTACCACAACAGCATTTTCTTTATTAATTAAATGGGTGGCTTCGCCCCGCCCGATTAACTTAACTTTAGAAAACAGGCCTTTGAAAGTAGTAAAAATCACTAATACCAGTAATACCACCCAAGCCAGGCTTAAGATAAGGTGATTGTGAACGAATTCCATAATATCTTGCATAAGAAAAACAACTCCGAGAACGATCTAATATAAATGTATCCGCGCAGTGTTGTGACACTGCGTAGTCGGGACAACATTGTAAAATGGGAATTATCTACTGTAATAACCTTAGACTGGCCCTTTCACACTGCCGAATTCTTACCTATTATCTGATTATGCCATTATTATAGGCTGTACACTATAAAACCCGAGCGTTACTCTGGTAACCTGTGAAACATCATGGAATAATCTCAGCCTTATGACGGAAAAAAAGCGTTTCACTCTATCTTTTTCAGCTCGGCATAATACGATTTTGTCACCGCAATTTCGCCGTTTACCGCTGACGTCCAGCCTGCTCCTCTGTGCGGGCCTATTGACCTTACCCATTTCTGGCTATACTGACGATAATCAATCGGCGCTCCGATCGATTCAACAAGATATTGCGGCCAAAGAGCGCAGTGTTCAAGCACAAAAACAGCAACGCGACGAATTATTGGGTAAGTTAAAGAGCCAAGAGATACTCATTGCCCAAGCCAGCCGGCAATTACGTGAGACACAACTCAATCTAGATAGCATTAACGGCGATATCCAAGAGCTGACGGACTCTATTGAAGAGCTTATCCGTTCTCAAGCTCATGAAGAAAAGGTGCTCGCGGCCCAGCTTGATGCGGCTTTCCGTCAGGGGCAACATAGCGGTATTGAGCTTCTACTCAGTGGTGAAGACGGTCAACGTAGTGACCGAATGCTGACTTATTTCCGTTATTTAAATACTGCACGTCAAGAAAACATCGAGTCATTAAAACAGACCCGTGCCGATTTAGCCGATAAAAAATCGCAGCTCGAAGTGCGCCAACAGCAGCAACAAGCGCTGTTCAGCCAACAAAAAGCGCAGCAAGATCGATTGCAGGCCGCTCAAAGTGCTCGGCAAAAAACCTTACAACAATTGAACGCATCATTACAGAGAGATCAAGCCGACCTCGCCGAAATGCGACAGAACGAAAACCGACTACAAAACCAGATCGCCCGAGCCGCGCAAGAAGCTAAAGCTCGAGCAGCTCGCGAGGTGAGAGCTGCAGAACAAGTCAAACAACGCCAAGCACAAGCCCAAGCTAAAGGCTCAACCTACCGTCCTACCGAAGGTGAGAAAGAACTGATTGCCCGCACAGGCGGTTTGGGTAGGGCCAATGGCCAATACCCTTGGCCGATACATGGCCGTCTTATTCATCGTTTTGGTGATAATTTACAAGGTGAACTACGCTGGAAAGGTTTGGTTATTGGTGCAGCGGAAGGCACTGATGTTCGCGCGATTGCCGATGGCCGCGTCTTAATGGCCGACTGGTTACAAGGTTACGGCCTTGTCGTCGTGATTGAACACGGTAAAGGTGATATGAGCCTCTATGGTTATAATCAGAGTGCCTTAGTGAACGTTGGTCAACAGGTAAGGGCCGGGCAACCTATCGCGCTAGTCGGGAGCAGTGGCGGGCAAGGTTCTCCCGCACTTTACTTTGAAATTCGACGCCAAGGACAAGCCGTTAACCCATTAAGCTGGCTAGGAAGATAATGTGCGAAAATTATTTCACTCCCTTATTTCTTTTGGTTTCCTAACGTTCGCCTGTTCAACCTATGCAGGACAGTTAGCCCTGGTTATCGACGACTTTGGATACCGTCCCACGGAGGAGCATAAAGTGATTGCTCTTCCTAATACTATCTCTATCGCTGTATTACCTGATGCCCCGCATTCCCGTTCGATGGCCACCCTCGCCCACCAAGCGGGTCATGAGGTGCTGATTCATCTGCCGATGGCACCGATGAGCAAGCAACCCCTTGAGGTGAATACATTGACCCCAGAAATGAGCCTTACTCAGGTGCAAAGTATTATCGAGCATGCTATTCGCCAAGTACCCTATGCGGTAGGGTTGAATAATCATATGGGGAGCCGGATGACCTCCAGCTTACCTGCGATGCAAAAAGTCATGAGCGTACTGAACCATCATCAGCTCTATTTTCTCGACAGCGTGACCATTGGTAATACCCAAGCCGTAAATGCCGCACGAGGCACTTCCGTGAAGGTGTTGAAGAGAAATGTCTTCTTAGATGACACACAAAATGAAGCGGATATTCGCTACCAATTTCAACGTGCGGTTAAGCTCGCCCAACGTAATGGTTCGGCTATCGCCATTGGGCATCCCCATCCCACTACGGTAAAAGTTCTACAACAGCTTCTACCTACCCTGCCCGCTGATATTCAATTGGTGAAATTGAGTCAGTTACTTAATCGTTCAGCAGCAACCCCCATTACCCACGCATCGCCACCGCCAAGACTCACCGCGCATTGTCCTCGTACCCAGCCTCTGCACCAACTTCACCCAGCAGAAGGCGTAATGATCATTTATACGTCCGTGCGCGACAGCCAATTCATACACAACATTAAAGCATTATTCTAAATTAGGCCGCTAATTCGGCGGCTTACTGCCATCCTCCGGTGAAGATGGTATGATTTAAGGTAGTTAACTCGAATAGTGCTCGAGTTTCGTCTTAATCGAAAGGTGATTTATGATTATTGTAACTGGTGGTGCCGGCATGATCGGCAGTAATATCGTTAAAGCGTTAAACGATCGCGGCCATAACGATATTTTGGTGGTGGATAACCTCAAAGATGGCACTAAGTTCATTAATCTCGCTGATCTTGATATCAGTGATTACATGGATAAAGAAGAATTTTTGATGAGTATCGTGGCCGGTGATGATTTAGGGCCGATTGAAGCTGTTTTCCACGAGGGCGCATGCTCTGCAACCACCGAGTGGGACGGCAAATACATGATGGACAATAACTACCAATACTCCAAAGAATTACTGCATTTTTGCTTAGAGCGTCAAATTCCCTTCTTATATGCCTCCTCAGCAGCCACTTATGGCGGAAGAGACAGAGATTTTATTGAAGAGCGCCAATACGAATCGCCACTCAACGTCTATGGCTACTCTAAAATGCTGTTCGACCACTATGTAAGAAGTATTCTTCCTGAAGCTGACTCACCGGTATGTGGATTCCGCTATTTTAACGTCTATGGTCCCCGCGAAGGCCATAAAGGCAGCATGGCCAGCGTCGCCTTTCACCTTAATAATCAAATTAACCAAGGTGAAAATCCGAAGCTTTTTGCCGGTAGCGAACAATTTAAACGTGATTTTATCTATGTTGAAGATGTCGCTGACGTGAATCTCTGGTGTTGGGAAAATGGCGTTTCAGGCATTTTCAACTGTGGTACAGGCCATGCCGAGTCATTCCAAGTCGTGGCTGATGCCGTACTGGCGCATCATCAACAAGGTGAAGTGGAATATATTCCTTTCCCGGAGAAGCTTAAAGGTCGTTATCAAGCTTACACTCAAGCCGACCTGACTCGCTTGAGAAAAGTAGGGTATACCAAAACCTTTAAAACCGTGACTGAAGGCGTAAGCGACTATATGCGTTGGTTGAACAAACCTTAAGAAAGTGGAAGCCTTATCGATGAAAATATTAGTGATTGCGCCATCATGGGTCGGTGACATGATGATGTCGCAAAGCCTGTATCAAACGCTGAAAGCACAATGGCCACACGCGATAATTGATGTCATGGCCCCTGCATGGTGCAGACCACTACTGGCGAGAATGCCGGAGGTTAATCAAGCGATAGCCATGCCGATTGGCCATGGAAGCTTGGCATTGGGCGACCGATACCGACTCGGTAAGGCGTTACGTGATAATCACTACGACCACGCTTACGTTCTTCCCAACTCTTTTAAATCAGCACTTATTCCTTGGTTTGCAGGAATAAAACACCGTACGGGCTGGCTAGGTGAGATGCGTTATGGCTTATTAAACGATCACCGTCGTTTAGATAAAACAGCGTTTCCTCTGATGGTCGAACGCTATATCGCTTTAGCTTACCAACAGAATAAAGTCACTCGCGCAGCAGACTTACCAAAACCGCTCGCACGGCCAGCACTGGTTGTGTCAGAATGCGAAAAACTTGAAACAGCGGCCCTCTTTAGCCTACATGCTGATCGTCCACTCATCGGCTTCTGTCCAGGGGCAGAATTCGGGCCAGCCAAGCGTTGGCCTGACTATCATTATGCTGAACTCGCTAAACAGCTGATTGCAAAAGGCTACCAAATCGCACTCTTTGGCTCAGCCAAAGACAATGAAGCCGGTGCTGAAATCATCGCACGATTAACGCCTGATGAGGCGGCACACTGCACAAATTTAGCGGGTAAAACTGAACTTGATCAAGCTGTCGTCTTACTCGCACAATGCCATGCGGTAGTCACTAATGACTCAGGATTGATGCATGTTGCGGCGGCGCTCAGGCGACCGCTGGTCGCACTATACGGCCCAAGTAGTCCAGATTTTACACCGCCTCTCACTGATAGCGCCCGTATTATCCGCTTAATCACCGGCTATCATAAAATTCGCAAAGGTGAAGGGGAGCAAGGCTACCATCAAAGCCTGATCGATATTACCCCAACGCAGGTCTTCGCGGAGTTAGAAACGTTGTTAGCCACGGTCCAGGAGCATGAATGCGAGTCTTAATCGTCAAGACTTCCTCCATGGGCGATGTTATTCATACGCTGCCCGCACTAACGGATGCACTAAAGCAGATTCCGACCATCCGTTTCGACTGGGTCGTGGAAGAGGGCTTTAGCCAAATCCCCACTTGGCATCAGGCTGTCGATCGTGTCATACCGGTAGCCATCCGGCGCTGGCGGAAAAATTGGTTTCGTCGCGATATTCGAGAAGAGCGTCAGCGCTTCACCCAGCAACTGCAGAGTGTTCATTATGATGCGGTCATTGATGCTCAAGGCCTGATCAAAAGCTCAGCCTTAATTACACGTAAAGCCTTAGGTATCAAGCATGGGTTGGATTGGCAGAGTGCCCGCGAGCCTCTTGCCAGTTATTGGTACGACCGAGGTCATCGGCTGAGTAAGCAGCAACATGCGGTGGAGAAAATTCGGGCGCTATTCTCAGCAAGCCTCGGTTACCCCTTACCCGAGAGCCCTGGGGATTATGCAATTGCCCAACATTTTATCAACGCCCTCCCCGCGGATGCTAATCACTATCTCATTTTCTTACACGCAACAACGCGTGACGATAAACATTGGCCAGAAAGCGCTTGGCAAACGTTAATAGACTTAGTGGTGGCGCAGGGTCTTAACGTGAAATTACCTTGGGGTTCTCCACTAGAGCAGCAGCGTGCGATACGACTCGCGGAAGGCCGCCCTCAGGTTGAGGTGTTACCGAAGCTCTCCCTCAGTGAGGTCGCGACACAGCTTGCTGGCGCGAGAGGAGTTGTTTCAGTCGATACGGGTCTCAGTCACCTTACCGCGGCGTTAGATCGTCCGAACATTACCTTGTACGGGCCCACAGACCCATTGCTGATCGGCGGATATGGTAAGAATCAATATATTATTAAGGGCCAACCCACTGGTAAAATGAGTGAAATCCAGCCCAGCGAGGTACTCAAGAAACTCACCGATATTGGGTGTATCTAATACTTAAGGCCTCCGCTGAACTCATCAGGAGGCCTTATCATTATTTAGTGTTTGGTTTGCACGGTTCGTCTCGAGCTTAAAAACATTCCCATTAAAAACGCTGAGGCGATAGCCGTTTGGAAAATGAAGGTCTCTTCAACCCAACCTCTTACAAATAAATCGGTAAACACCGAAGAACTATAACAGTAACGGATAAGATTTGCGGAACGTCAATAGCCTTTAAATGCTGTAATTAATAAGACCAGTACTACACTGACCGCTACAAATAGCCCCAAGACCCCGCCAGCAAACCAGTTAGAGAGGAAGAAATTATGTGGCCCGATAGGCTCACGGAAAAACCACTGCTGATATTGCGGTAAGTTATTGGCATAGGCTTTAAGATAGACCTTATCACCAATACCCGAGCCTTTCACAGGATGCTGCATAATCATATCCCAAGCCGCACCTTGCGTCCCATTTCCAAAACGATGGCTACTTGAGGTCTGTTCTAATTTATAAGTGAGCACTGACAACCTGTCATGGAACTTCACAAAGAGCCCATTCCGCACACTGCAACAATAAGCGTCACCAGTAGAGGGAGGATTCAAAAGGTGGCGAAGCCACCTATTGATCGCGTGATTCGCCCTCTTCACCCACTTGTTCGACCAAAGGAATAATGTCGTAAGGAATCGCTGTTGTAGTGGAAAGCGTAAAGATCGGCGGGTTGACCTTCTCTCTCATAAAACGTAACACCGCAATGATTTTCTGCGTATCTTGGCTTATCTCTGAAGGCATTACCGCCTCACCCGGACGGTCATAAAAACGTTGTCCACCCGACGTTAAATCGAAACCCGCGCAAATAATTTTAGGATAACCTAAAGAGTAGGCTAACTGGATAGCGGCATAGGCGACCGTTTTACAGTTACAGTAGCCAAGCGTAATATCCTTAGAAAACCCCTTCATTCTTTTCTTTCTTGAGAAAGGAACATCGATCATAACACTCGGATGCCGCGCGCAAAAAAACGCATATTTGAGTTTCTTTATAGGCCCCGACTTTTCTCTTTTATAGAGTTCTTTCAAAATAAAGCAGCGTTCAGCGAGCCAACGCTGTAAGTCGCTGGGAGCGGCATCGAAGACTTCCTGGTTGATAAACGTAAAGGTCGCTGCGGTGACATGCCGCTGAAAGGCTTCAAAACGCTGCGTTGCAAATCGACCATCGGTCACCAAGTAGATAAAGGGTTTAATCCCCTGATCCAGTAAGTAGCCCGCCGACCCATTGACCGCGATAATATCCGTGGCGCGTAACCGCGAAAGCGGAACCTCAGAGGCCGAAGGTCCGGAGAGAAAGAGAAGGCACGTTGTGTGCCTTCTTTGTTCGCGTAACTGAGCAAGTTGCGCTCGGGAAAAAAATGAGATGGTAGCCACTTATACTGAGCGCCCAATCAAACGCCCCTTGAAGGCCTTAAATTTTTTACGAAATTGCGACTTACGTTTTACCCATTGGTAAGAGAAACCACGATGAAAATTACTGATCCCGAAGTGTCTTTCTAAGTCGATAAAATCCTTAGCGGCACGAAAGCGGGAGTAGTTTTTACCCGATAAATCAATGACTCTTACCCGCCCGTTCGATAGCATAAAGTTCTGCTTGTGCGCATCATCAAAAATAACCTGATGTTGATGTAAAACTTTAACGCTTTCCAACACTTCAGACTTAATCTCTTCGGTCAATTCGCCTTTCGCCGCCAGAATATCCATTTCTACACCCGGGATATATTCGATGATCATAATGAATCGGCTCGCAAAGTTGAAGATTTTGGTCTCAGCGAGAAGATGAAAATCGTTGGGGAAAGTCACCTGTCTTTCGCGAAGCATTGCGGTCTGCTTGAACAGCGTTAAGTAGTAATCGCCACGGAAAAAAGACTTTAAAAAACGCTCATTCCGCTTTTCTTTAGGTGTAAACACTTTCAAGACATAAAGCCTGCCGTCTTTTTCGACTAAGCTGACTTTGGTATCAGGGATACTACGAAATACTTTCAACGTCGTTAAGCGAGAATGAAGAAAATCATCCAACATGTTGATGAAAAATTGATCATCACCGTTCGTGTATACGGTGTAGCCTGCAAGTTTGGATTGAGTAACCATAGCTATCTATTTATCGCCGAGAAAGTAGTTTACGAAGTAAATACCTAAAAAAATATCCATATCCTTTAAGTGTTTGTTTCTGATGAATCAGATGTTTATAACAATACCGATATTGATACGTTGACCGAGGTAACTGTAACGGCTCCCCTTTCCATGGAGAATGCGCTTTCGCCAGTTGGAACGCTTTGGCACTTGGGTACTGCGCCCAAAGATGCCAAGGTTTGGTCGGCCCAATAAAATGCATAAAAATGCTGGAAGAAGTGAATTTTTTACGCTTCGCTTCATTAAGCTCATAATTAAGACTATATTGAGTATTATATGCGCTATTCAAAAATATTTTTTTGTCTACTAGCGCTAAATTCAAGAGATCTTGATCATAAAATGAAAGTTTGGACTGCTGTTGTGGGTCGGCCGCTAATCGTAAAATATGCTCATAAATGGCTTCAGACCGCCAAGCTTCGAGATTGAGTAGCATCACCCCAGAATTAAAATAGCCTTGGGCGAGCGCTTTGCACCCTAACACTTCTGCTTGATGTGCCCACCAGATAGCATCGCGTTCGGGGACCGCCGCGACGACGTGATTATCAAGGTCCACATCGAGCAACGCGCTAATATCGCCTTGACAGACTACATCCGCATCCAGATAGAGCATGGTCGCAGCAGTCTGAGCCACTATCTCAGCCATAATAAAACGGTAGTAAATCGCCGATGACCACAGTCTATTGGTGGGGAGTTGGGCGAAGTAGTCGTTATCCAGAGTATAAAGTGTCACCTTCAAAGCATATTGTTCAGCGAGTTCGACCATTTTTTGCTGATCGATACGCGGAATATCGTTACTGAATAGATGAAAGTGGAAACGAATTGATGGGTTATTACTGGCGACGGAAACCATTGAGATCTCACTGCCTAATAAAAAGTCACCGTCTGCCCCCCATCCCACATGAAGCTGGACGTCATCATCCTTTACTGCACAAGGGTCAAGGGTAATCTGTTGTTGGATTGCCTTTTCGCATGCCAGTAACGACATAATCGACAACGTTTTTTCAGCGGTCATAGCGCCTCTCATTCCTTTATAGATTCTTTCTTAGCGTACGCTGTTTGATTTTTTCCGCTTTCTTCTGTGCCTGCCGTATCAAGCGAGCTTCTTGACGGAAAACCTCTCGTGCAGAACAAGAAAAATACTCTGTCAAAAAGTAGCAGTAATCTCGTAAAGAAAGTCCCAAAGGAAAGCTTGAGTAGTAAAGCGCGATAAGGTCTTTATCCCGCCAACGTACGGGCATTTTTTTCCATATTTGCGCGCGGTGCAGATCAATGACCGACAGTTTCGGATCGTTTTGTTCGGTATCGTAAGGTAACGCCAAAAGAAAATGGCAGATATAACAATCTCGATGATTAAGACCCGAGCGATGCATCGCGGCAACAGTGCGCGCTAACTGTTTAATTAGCACCCTTTTTACAGAATAGGGAGGCGGTTGAGTTGCCCAATTCGCACAATAGTCTTCAAGGCTGATCGCCGGATTTAAATCTTTTGTGATGATAAACGATTCGCGTTCTAATGGGTTCCAATGACGCTGACCATACCCATAGCACGTCATCGTAGGGACGTTGACGCTGTGAAGATGCTGAATAGCCAACCACTCATTTTTCGCGCCTAGCACAGGTAAACGTAGCGTAATCAGATTTTTGAGTACCTCTTTTAGCGCCGTCCCCCGGTGATATTTTACGAAGTAGCTTTCTCCAGCAAAGTCAAAACGTAGAGTTTTTCTCGCTTCTACTTGCCGAAATATCTCACCTTGCAGCGCCAAGATCTCTGCGTAAGGGTCACTGTGCGCCCACGCCTGCTTAAAAGGCTGTTCGAGTTGCAGCATCTTTTACTCTCTTTTCAATAATATCTGCCGCCTGTTCTGGCAAACGATAAACATCATGGTGTTCACAGTACGCCAACCCTGCCTGTGACCATAATGCTAACTGATGTGGATCTTGTAAGGCGTCAGAGAGAACTTGATTGAATGCCTCTTGATCAAAAGGTTCGCTGATCACTCTGCCATTTCCGGCTGCAGAGAGGTAGGGGGCATTACCGCAAACTTCCGTACAGATAACAGGCAGCCCTGAGGCTAAAGCTTCAATCAGGACGATACCCGCGGCTTCCTGATGAGCAGGGTGAAGGAGGAGATCAGCAGCGGCCATCAATTGGGGAATATCGTCTCTTCCTTGATGGAAATGGACGTGAGCCGCTATACCTAGTTTTTCTGCATAATGCCGACAACTGGCCGCATTATCTGCACCGACCACCCAAAACGTTACTTTGTCCTTGATCGATGACGGTAACGCGGCAATCGCGGCGATACTCCGTTTCACACCCTTACGCCGGAAATCAGACCCGACTTGCAGTAGGAAAAAATCGTCGCCGGTCAGGCCAAGTCGCTGGCGAGTTTCCCGTCGATATTTATCCCGTTGCTGCGAGGAGTATAGCTGCGGATCAATGCCCGGTGACAGCAAATGGAAACGTTCATTAGATGTCTGATAAAACTGAATAAAGTCAGTTTTTTGCTGAGGCGTTAGCACTAATATTTCTGTATGCGAATCCGTAGAAAAAACGGCGTTTTCCGCCTGACAGTAACTACGATAGCGTGGGGTAAGTTTATACAAGAACCCTTTTTCTTTCGCCGTTTTCGCTGCATAACAAACATCTGCGGCGAAATAAATATCTAAGCCCGCCATTTTATTGAAACCGACTAAGAGATCATCAGGGTGCGACCGCCGATAATCCGCAATCCAACGACTAAAAAAGTGATTTCGAGCATGGTTAGAAGATCCTTGTTTCGGTACCAAAACTACCTCAAATTCTGGACACTTTTCTCCTTGCCATTCAAAAGTGTAGACAACGACTTGATGACCACGTTTCTGGCAAGCTAACGCAATACGCTTAAAATCTCGTTGCTGCCCACCGTAAGGGAAGTATTTATGTAAGCAAAAGGCTATTTTCACGTCAACGTCCTCACTAAGGGGCCTTGATAATAGGCGATTTCATTCGTTGAAGCGCTGCTTCTTATCATTAATTAAGATGCTAGGGGCCGATAAGGTGCAGGTCACCGCAATGTTCGATTATCCCATGGGTCGCGAAACGAACGATAATGGATAAGCAGCCCAGTCAATATTACCAAGTTTACACTAATTAAGACGATGAGTGGGCGCTATTCGAGCGATGGCACGGCTCAAGTACGGCGGTGAGTGAGTCACGTAAACAGATAAGTCTGAAGGTGTAGGGATAATGTGAGAACCCTTTTTTTCTGGTAATATCGACGGCTTAATTTCATCTTTCAGGCCAACCGATAACACAATGCTGACTGCCGTTTATACCCTTTTACTTTATCTCGTCCAACCGTTGATTTGGATTAGACTTTGGCACCGTGGTAAAAAACTGCCGGGATACCGCCTACGCTGGAAAGAACGTTATGGTTATTGCAAAGGTAAAGTGGTGCCTGGAGGTATTGTCCTGCATTCCGTGTCGGTCGGTGAGACACTCGCCGCAATCCCCTTAGTCAGGGCCCTGCAATATCAGTATCCCACTATCCCTATTACTGTAACGACGATGACGCCAACCGGCTCAGAGCGAGCACAGTCGGCTTTTGGTAAAAATGTTTCGCATGTTTATCTGCCTTATGATCTGCCCACAGCGATTAATCGCTTTTTAGATACCGCCGCGCCGCGTTTAGTCATCATTATGGAAACCGAGCTTTGGCCAAATATTATCCATACCTTACATCGTCGCCAAATACCCTTAATCATTGCTAATGCGCGTTTATCCGAACGCTCGGCTACACGCTATCAAAAGCTAGGAAGTGAACTCGCCAAGCTTTTGCAAAAAATTAGCTGTATTGCGGCACAAAATAGTGAGGATGGTAAGCGATTTATTGCCTTAGGGGCTAAATCCGAGCAAGTCACCGTGACGGGCAGTTTAAAATTCGATATTTCCGTTACGCCTGAACTGGCCGCCAAGGCAGTCGCTCTACGCAGACAATGGGCCGCCCATCGCCCAGTATGGATCGCGGCGAGTACCCATGAAGGGGAAGAACGTATTATTTTGGAGACGCATCGCCAGCTACTCTCTCAATTCCCTACTCTATTACTGATTTTAGTGCCTCGTCATCCAGAGCGTTTTCAATCGGTAAAAGAACTTGCAGAAAAATTGGCTTTTGAACCGCTAATGCGCAGTGACAATCAGACGCCTAATGCAGCAACGCAGGTATTGATTGGCGATACCATGGGCGAACTGATGTTACTTTATGGAATTGCTGATGTGGCCTTTGTCGGAGGCAGCTTAGTGGAGCGTGGCGGACATAATCCTTTAGAACCTTCAGCCCATGCCATTCCGGTGATCATGGGTCCGCATATCTGGAACTTTAAGGATATTTGCGGGCGACTTGAACAAGCTCAAGGGTTAATCACTGTCGCCGATCACACGGCATTATTCCAAGAGATGACACAACTTCTCGCAGACAGTGATTTACGTAAATATTATGGTTTGCATGCGGTAGATGTCTTGCATCAAAATCAAGGCGCTCTTCAACAATTACTGCATATCGTCGAACCCTATCTTAACGCGCAATCTCATTAGGAGTGAATATGTCGGTTGTTGCCATTTATCCAGGAACGTTTGACCCACTCACTCTCGGCCATTTAGATATCATTCAGCGCAGTGCAGGACTGTTTGAACGGCTGATAGTTGCCATTGCCTTAAATCCAAGTAAAAAACCGTTATTCAGCCTTGAAGAACGCGTCGCACTCGCGAAACAGGCAACGGCTAACCTACCCAATGTCGCAGTAATTGGATTTAATAGCCTGTTAGCCCAGCTCGCAGCACAACACCGTGCCACCGTCTTAATTCGCGGTGTACGTTCAGTGTCCGATTTCGATTACGAGCGTCAATTAGCCCAGGCTAACCAACAGCTTAACCCACAGCTCGAAACGATTTTCATGACGCCGAACGAGCAGTACGCCTTCCTCTCTTCCACTATCGTTAAAGAAGTGGCGCGCCACCAAGGGAATATCGAAAACTTTGTTAGCGCAGAGATCCAACACGCGGTACTGGCTAAATTTAACGCGAGTTAGTGCTGACAGCTCGGACACCAATAGGTACTACGTTGGGCATGTCGGCCAGAGATAATCGGGGTACCACAGTGTAGACACGGCTCGCCCGCACGCCCATAAACATTAAGCTGTTGGGCAAAATAACCCGGTTTACCATCACTCTGTAAAAAATCACGCAGGGTGGTTCCACCTTGTTCGATCGAACGTTGTAATACCGCCTTAATCGACGCGACTAACCTTTCACTTTCGAGATGAGTTAAGCCATTTGCTGGGCGGTCAGGATGAATACCGGCTTGGAAAAGCGATTCACTAGCATAGATGTTACCGACCCCGACGACCAATTTGTTATCCATTAACCAAGGCTTAATCGCGGTTTTTTTGGTGGCCGATTTTTGTATTAACCACTCTGCATTAAAGGCTTCGCTAAGCGGTTCTGGTCCAAGATGGTGTAGAACCCGGCTCTGGCTGAGGTCAGTTTCCCATAGCCATGCGCCGAAACGGCGAGGGTCGGTATAACGTAAGGTTTTGCCATTACTGAAAACTAAATCAATATGGTCATGTTTTTCAGGGGGAGTCTCTTCACTTAGAATACGCAAACGGCCTGACATGCCGAGATGGATGATGATCCACCCATGCTTCAGTTCAAGCAGCAGGTATTTGGCCCGTCGCGCTATGCTTAAGACCGTCTCATCACTAAGCTGATAAATCTCTTCAGACACTGGCCAACGAAGCTGCGGATGCCTTACGACAGCATGTAACAAGGTCTCACCCACGATATGCGGTGCTATACCCCGTTTAGTGGTTTCGACTTCAGGTAATTCAGGCATAAGTACTCCCCGTTAAAAACAAAAAACCCGACCATAGGGCCGGGTTTTTATAAGAATACTAAAATTATTTGATTTTAGCTTCTTTATATAGCACGTGCTCACGAACAACTGGATCAAACTTCTTAAGTTCCAGTTTTTCTGGCTTAGTGCGCTTGTTCTTCGTAGTGGTATAGAAGTGACCTGTACCAGCAGAGGAAACTAGCTTGATCTTCTCACGAATACCTTTAGCCATGATTCAGTTCCTTAGTACTTCTCACCGCGGGTACGCATGTCTGCTAACACAGCATCAATACCCTTCTTATCGATTACACGCATACCTTTAGCAGATACACGCAAAGTAACAAAACGCTTCTCACTCTCAACCCAGAAACGGTGTGAGTGTAAGTTCGGAAGAAAACGGCGTTTCGTCGCGTTCATTGCGTGGGAACGGTTGTTACCCGTTACCGGACGCTTGCCAGTTACTTGGCAGACTCGTGACATGTCATATCTCCAAAAATCAAAATCAGCTCGAGCTTTTCACTTAGGTTTTGGCCGCCTCGTCAGGCTTTTAACCTATCCAGGCGAGTTCAATGTGAACCCGCTGAGCAGGCCTAAACGCCAAACCCGAGATTCTCAAAGGTGGCGTAGTATACGCCCTGTCGGCCTAGTGCTCAAGACCCGAACAGATAAAGATCTCTTAGGATCGATGAAAAAGTACACTTTTTCGGTTAATTGTCTTTTTTTTAACCTTTTTTTTCAAGGTTATAGCCATCCATGCTGCGCAAATGAAAAAAATTCACCTCGTCCAATAATAAAGTGATCGAGCACCGAGATATTGAATAGTTGACAGGCTTTTTGAATTTGCTGAGTAATTTTTTTATCGGCCTCACTCGGTTTCGCTACGCCCGAAGGGTGATTATGCGCCAAGATAATTGCCGCGGCATTATAGCGTAGTGCCTCCTTTACCACTTCTCTCGGATGTACCTCAACGCTATTAATGGTTCCTTGAAACATCGTCTGCGCCTCAAGGACACGGTGGCGATTATCCAGAAAAATCACTTGAAACACTTCTCGTTCTAGATGGGCAAGCTGACTCACTAAGTAGTAATAAGCCTCGCTCGGGTCTGAAATACTCTCTTGGCAGAGAAGTTTTTCTTGGAAAAACCGTTTACCGAGTTCTGCGATAGCGTATATCTGACTTAATTTCGACTGCCCTATTCCTTTTATGGTGGCATATTGGTCTGGGCTAGCACTCATCACAGCTTGTAAGCTACCAAAATGTGATAAAAGGTAATGTGCAAACTCCAGCACAGGCATTCCTGAGCCACCTGTACGCAAGAATATTGCCAATAACTCGCTATTGGTTAACGTTGCTGCGCCGCTTGATAAAAGTTTTTCCCTCGGTTTTTCAATCATGACTCGTCCTCCGCTCACCTAACATTGCTAATTTAGGTAATTACTGTTCATAATCACAGTGGTAGAATCATGATTTTAGAGCGGTCTCTCAGCGTTTGATAACCACTCTGTTCATTAAAAACAAATTGATTATAATCAAACAGATAGACTGTAATATAGGGATAGGTTTGCTTTATGGTATGATACAAACCCTTTCTTTTCTGACCGTTTGACCTAATACGATGGGACAACACCCTATGAGTAACCTGACGAATAAACGTATCCTTCTTGGTGTAAGTGGAGGGATAGCCGCCTACAAAGCACCGGACTTAGTACGTCGGTTACGTGAACAAGGTGCTGAGGTACGGGTGATGATGACCCAGGCGGCCGAAGCCTTTATTACCGCATTAAGCCTACAAGCAGTCAGTGGTTATCCGGTCTCGACTGATTTACTCGACCCTCATGCTGAAGCCGCAATGGGGCATATCGAGCTGGCTAAATGGGCCGATTTAGTCATTATCGCTCCGGCTTCCGCGGATCTTATTGCGCGGATTGCCCAAGGGATGGCGAACGATATTGTGACCACCACATGCCTGGCCACTGCAGCACCCATCGCTATTGTCCCTGCCATGAACCAGCAAATGTATCGCTCAACACTGACCTCCCATAATTTGGCCAAACTTCACGAGCATCATTTTATGGTATGGGGGCCTGATCATGGTCATCAAGCCTGTGGCGATGTTGGCCCAGGTCGTATGTTAGATCCCTTGGTTATCGTTGAGCATGCAATAGCTTGGCAGCAATCGCAACAAGACCTTGCCCATCTTAATATTATGATTACGGCTGGCCCGACCCGAGAGGCTTTGGACCCTGTCCGCTATATCAGTAACAAAAGCTCAGGGAAAATGGGATTTGCTATCGCCCGAGCTGCCGCGGCACGTGGCGCAAAAGTGACGCTTATCAGTGGGCCTGTTGAATTAGCGACCCCTCCGGGTGCCGTGCGTCGAGACGTTGTCTCTGCTAAAGAGATGCACAGTGCTGTAATGTCAGAGATAACCGAACAACATATTTTTATTGGCTGTGCGGCAGTCGCCGACTACCGTGCGGTCAATATTGCAGCAGAAAAAATAAAAAAGACCACTGATACGGATGAAATTACACTGCAACTCGTTAAAAACCCTGACATTGTTGCAGGAGTTGCTGCACTCCCCACCCCCAAACCTTACGTGGTTGGATTTGCGGCAGAAACCCAGAATGTGGAAGAATACGCCCGACAAAAAAGAGAACGTAAAAACCTTGACTTGATTTGTGCCAATAATGTCTCGGGGACAACTCAAGGTTTCGATAGTGATAATAACGCCCTTCACCTTTTCTGGCAGGAGGGAGAGAAACAGTTACCCCTGTGTAACAAGCAACTCCTTGGCCAGCAATTATTAGACGAGATAGTCAACCTCTATGAAAAAGATCGACATTAAGATTCTTGACCCACGTGTAGGTAAAGAATTTCCTTTACCTACCTACGCGACCCCTGGCTCAGCTGGCCTCGATCTACGAGCCTGTACTGATGGATCGATAACCCTTGATGCTGGTAGTACCACACTCATCCCCACCGGTCTGGCGATACATGTTGCGGACCCACAGTTAGCGGCCGTTATTCTGCCTCGCTCTGGTTTAGGACATAAACACGGTATCGTTTTAGGGAACCTTGTCGGCTTGATCGATTCTGATTATCAAGGCCAACTGATGGTGTCTGTATGGAACCGTAGTGAGCAGCCTTTCGTGATCGAGGCCGGTGATCGCATTGCACAATTAGTCTTTGTGCCCGTGGTTCAAGCTGAATTTTCTCTTGTTGAAGAATTCACACAAACTGAACGTGGTGAAGGCGGATTCGGGCACTCTGGTCGTCAGTAATATAGCCCCTTTAGATAACTTATTTCTGAGATGATCCCAGCGTTGGGGTTATTCATTAGGATTTTTAGGATGGTTAAAGGCATGGCAGAGAAAAAAAACGCTCGGGGTAACCGGCGTGAAGAGATCTTACAAGCATTGGCTCATATGTTAGAGTCAGGTGATGGCAGTCAACGCATCACCACCGCGAAATTAGCCGCGAATGTAGGGGTATCAGAAGCTGCACTTTATCGACACTTTCCTAGTAAAACTAAGATGTTCGATAGTCTCATCGAGTTTATTGAAGATAGCCTTATTACCCGAATCAATTCAATTCTCAATGATGAAAAAGACACCTTGCTACGCCTCAAACTGATCGTTCAGCTTATTCTGGGATTCGGGGAAAAAAATCCTGGCCTGACACGTATCATGACTGGTCATGCATTAATGTTCGAACAAGATCGTCTGCAAGGTAGAATCAATCAGCTTTTCGAACGTATTGAAGTCCAATTACGCCAAGTGATGAAAGAGAAGAAAATGCGCGATGGCGAAGGTTTTCAGTGTGATGAAACGCTACTCGCCAGCCAAGTGATTGCTTTCTGTGAAGGGCTACTTTCTCGTTATGTGCGCTCAGAATTTCGCTTTAAACCCACTGCGAATTTCGATCAGCGTTGGCCTTTATTGGCTACGCAGCTCCAGTAGCGCAACAAGGATAGCGGGGAATCGCCCCGCTATCACTATTAAATACCGTACTGCTCGCGATACGCTTTCACCGCGTCCAAGGCTTCCGCCATAGAAGGTTGCTCTTCAAGATAGCTAATCAGATCTTTCAGCGTAATGATCGAAATGACTCGGCACTGGTAATCACGCTCCACTTCTTGAATCGCCGAAATCGCTTCACGCCCACGTTCTTGACGATCTAATGAGATTAAAACACCCGCCAACGTAGCATGGTGTGCCGTGATGATCTCCATCGACTCCCGAATCGCCGTCCCTGCTGTGATCACATCATCGACTAACATCACTCGGCCTTCGAGCGGGCTACCTACCAGTAACCCCCCTTCGCCATGGTCTTTCGCTTCCTTACGATTGAAGCAATAAGGCAAGTCACGCTGGTGATGGTCAGCCAATGCCACTGCGGTGGTGGTGGCAATCGGTATCCCTTTATAGGCCGGCCCGAACAGTAAATCGAAATCAATACCTGAATCGACTAACGCCTGTGCGTAGAAACGTCCAAGCTGCGCTAAATCACGCCCAGTATTAAAAAGACCGGCGTTAAAAAAGTACGGGCTTTTACGTCCGGATTTTAAAGTAAACTCGCCGAACTTCAGTACTTGCTTACTGATAGCAAACTCGATGAATTCACGTTGCCACGCTTTCATTATCTTTTCCCCATAAAAAAGCGACCTCTTGGGTCGCTTGATTGATATTATTGAGCCAGTGCGGCTTTCTGTGCAGCCACTAACTCGTTAATGCCTTCTTTGGCTAACGCCAATAATGCAAGCAGCTCTTCATGGCTAAAGGGCTCACCTTCTGCCGTCCCTTGCACTTCGATCATCCGGCCGTCTTCAAGCATAACGACGTTCATATCGGTATCGGCTGCAGAATCCTCGACATACTCGAGATCGCAGCGGGCTTCACCCTCGACGACGCCAACAGAAATGGCCGCAACCATCCCTTTCATTGGGTTTTTGGCCAGTTTACCTTTAGCCACTAGAGCATTCAAAGCATCTGCTAGGGCCACGCAAGCACCGGTAATCGAAGCAGTACGCGTGCCGCCATCTGCTTGGATAACGTCACAATCGAGAGTAATGGTATATTCGCCTAGCGCCTTTAAGTCCACAGCGGCACGAAGAGAGCGTGCAATAAGACGTTGAATTTCTAGCGTACGCCCACCTTGTTTACCTTTGGCCGCTTCACGCGGCATGCGGCTATGCGTCGAGCGCGGTAACATTCCGTACTCTGCAGTCACCCACCCTTGGCCTTGTCCTTTTAAGAAGCGAGGGACGCCTTCTTCGACAGTGGCGTTGCAGAGAACTTTCGTTTCTCCGAACTCGACGAGTACCGACCCTTCGGCATGTTTAGTGTAATGACGCGTGAGCGTGACTGGACGGACTTGCTGTGCACTACGGCCTGCTGGACGCATAAATTC
The DNA here is from genome assembly GCF_022602565.1 of Rosenbergiella metrosideri. GTDB lineage: Bacteria > Pseudomonadota > Gammaproteobacteria > Enterobacterales > Enterobacteriaceae > Rosenbergiella > Rosenbergiella metrosideri. The sequence goes on along the minus strand of NZ_JALBCV010000007.1, from coordinate 31,569 downwards.
TCTCCGACTACGGTGGATAACGCTGCACAGTATACGGATTTCACCATTCAGTGTCTTGTTAGTGGGAAGAATTGCCGAGATTACAGATGAAAAAATTTACTCACTATGGCTAAATATTACTCTTTCGCCAATGAAACCGAGCTATGTTGACCTTACTACATTTTATCCTCGCCCTTGCCGTGATTGGATTACTGGCGTTTCTCGTCAGCCATGATCGTCAACAGATTCGAATACGCTTCCTATTACAACTGCTGATCATTGAGGGCGCGATTGGCTGGTTTTGCTTACATTCGTCAGCGGGATTAGCGTTAGTCGGTGGCGTGAGTGGATTTTTTGAAGCCTTACTCGGCTTTGCCGCCCAAGGTACGGATTTTGTTTTTGGCGGTCTTCATCAACAAGGGCTGGCATTTGTTTTTCTCGGCGTGTTGTGCCCGATTATCTTTATTTCAGCATTGATTGGTATTTTACAGCATTGGAAGATTTTACCGCTGTTAATACGGATTATCGGTACCTTACTGTCTAAAGTGAATGGGATGGGAAAACTTGAATCCTTTAATGCTGTGAGTACCTTAATTTTGGGGCAGTCTGAGAACTTTATCGCCTATAAAGGTATCCTTGCCGATATCCCAGCGAAACGTCTTTACACCATGGCGGCGACCGCCATGTCGACGGTATCACTCTCGATTGTTGGCGCCTATATGTCGATGATTGATGCGCGCTATGTCGTTACCGCATTACTCCTGAATATGTTTAGTACCTTCATCATCTTGTCGATCATTAATCCGACGCGCCACCAAGACGATGCACCGATTTCGCTGGAAAAGCTTCATGAAAAACAGAGCTTTTTCGAAATGTTAGGGGAATATATTCTGGCTGGTTTCAAAGTCGCGATGATCATTCTTGCGATGCTTATTGGCTTTATCGCCTTGATGAGTGCAATCAACGCCTTATTCTCCGTGCTATTCGGTTACAGTTTCCAACAGCTGCTTGGCTACCTGTTTTCTCCTCTTGCTTGGTTAGTCGGTATCCCTAAGCAGGATGCATTAAGAGCAGGAAGTATTATGGCGACCAAACTGGTCTCGAATGAATTTGTGGCAATGATTGATCTACAGAAGATAGCTGGAGAATTTACGACCAAGGGTCTCGGGGTTCTGTCGATCTTCTTAGTCTCGTTTGCCAACTTTGCGTCAATCGGTATCGTTGCAGGAGCCGTGAAAGGGCTTAATGAAAAGCAGGGAAATATCGTGTCGCGTTATGGCTGGAAGCTGGTGTATGGCTCGACATTAGTGAGCCTTCTGTCAGCCGCCTTCGCAAGCCTGTTCCTTTAATCTAAAGCGGGCGCACTGGTTGCGCCCAACCTCTAGAAGGCAACACATACAGGTTGGTCGATGCGCATGACCGACTCCTGATCAAAAAGTTGCTGATAGCGGGTTCGAATAAGGTCGATCGCGTGTGACTTCTCCTTGCTTGCGGCATAAATCAGTAATAATCCACGACTACTTTCGCTGACACGCACGCCGTCATTTCCTAGCCACTGCCCTCTCGCCTCCACTATTGATAATCCCTGTGGAAAGGCGGGAGTGATCACTTGGTCAACAAAGTGTTGCCACTGTTGCGTCGAAATGGACTGTCCATCTGGTCGGCTCAGTCCAAACCAGAGCTGAGTTTGTTGCATGGCGCTTCCCACCTGACAAGATGTACTATCCGGCTGCCGCGACTGGCAGCCTGCGAGGAGTAATCCACTGGTCAATAATAATGAATAGACTGAGATTTTCATCTTTGTTCCTTCTCTGATACGCGAGCACCTATCCTAAGGGGTAATGAGCCGTATAGCCATCGACTTACAGACTGCGCTGTTTTCACAGCGCCTAGGCGGCTATACTCACCGTTAAATTGACCAAAATGAGTAATCACTATGATCCGCAGTATGACCGCTTTTGCACGCCACGATATGAAAGGAGAATGGGGCAACGCCAGCTGGGAGCTACGCTCAGTTAACCAACGTTACCTTGAAACCTATATTCGCCTTCCTGAGCAATTTCGTAGTTTGGAGCCGGTTATCCGCGATCGTATTCGCCAGCGTTTAACCCGAGGTAAGGTCGAATGCCAGCTTCGTTTTGAACCGAACCCCGGCGCGCAAGGCGAATTATCCTTAAACCAGACATTAGCGCAGCAAGTGATCAACGCCGCAAACTGGGTAAAATGTCAAACCGATGAAGGCTCGATTAATCCTGTCGATATCCTCCGTTGGCCAGGTGTGATGAGCGCAGGCGAGCAAGATTTAGACGCCATTAATCAACAGCTTATGGCAGGACTTGACCAAGCATTGAATGCATTTGTTGAGGCAAGAGAAACGGAAGGTGCCGCACTAAAGCAACTGATCGAACAGCGGCTAGCGGCAGTCAGTCACGAAGTCGCTACCGTCAGAACAGAGATGCCTGCTGTGCTCGTTTGGCAGCGTGAGCGCCTAGTCAGTAAACTGGACGATGCCGCGATTCAGGTCGATACGCAACGGCTGGAGCAAGAGTTAATCATGTTGGCACAGCGTATCGATGTTGCCGAGGAGCTGGACCGTCTCGACGCACACATCAAGGAAACCTACAATATTCTGAAGAAAAAGGAAGCCGTCGGCCGCCGTTTGGATTTTATGATGCAAGAATTCAACCGTGAGTCGAATACGCTTGCGTCCAAATCGATTAATGCCACCATTACCACTTCGGCGATTGAGTTAAAAGTGTTGATCGAACAGATGCGTGAGCAGATTCAAAATATCGAGTAAATTCTTTCAACGTCCATATAAATCCACAAGCCCATGTTAAATGGGCTTTTTTATTTAAAAGATAGTCTATTAAAGACCACTAAAATCCATTAAAAACCACCACCAGGTGGGGAGTAAAACGGGGAGCATTTCTGCTTTACTAGCCCGTTCTGGCAGTTTATAACAATGTCCCCCCACATTGATTTTCATCAGATTAGGTATATGGCATCACTCACAGTCAGAACGGTTCAGGCTCTCATCAAAGCAGGAGAACCAGGGAAGTTTGGTGATGGGTGAGGCCTGTATCTGAAAGTCCCACCTAAAGGTGAGCCGTATTGGATGCTTCGATACACAATCGACTCTAAGAGACGAGAAATCACCTTAGGTAAGGTATCTCATCTATCTCTGTCCGAGGTTCGTAGCCTTGCTGAGGATACTCGAAGAAAAGTTGCCACCGGGGATGATCCTATTGCTGAGAAAAAACTCAATCGCCCTAAGCAACTGACCACAGTAGATGGACTGTTTGAAGACTGGCACAAAGACCTCGTTAAACGATTAAAACATCCTCACATACCTGAACGGGTTTACCGGAAAGATATTGCCCCTACTATAGGTAGACTTGCTTTGGTAAAAGTTAACCCCCTCGATGTTCGGTCGATCCTGCAAAAAATTACAGAAGCGGAAGGCCAACCATCTCAAATGATGCTCTGCTTTACATGAAACAACTTTTTGATCACGGCATTAAACTTGGTCTGGTTCAAAGCAGCCCAGCGACTGCTTTCAAAGTGAATGATGCCGGAGGAGTTGAAAAAAGCAGAGAAAGAGCATTGAGTCTGGATGAGATTACTCATGTTTTTAAAGTGTTCAGGGAACACTCTGACAGCTTCTCTCGTGATAACTACCTTGCATGTGCCTTGCTACTACTTCTTGCTGTTCGCAAAAGTGAACTAACGGAAGCACCTTGGTCAGAATTCAATTTAGACGAGAAAAAATGGTGCCTGCCAAAAGAAAGAAGTAAGTCTGGTGTTGGCATAGTCATCCCACTTCCCCCGCTCGCTATCAAGATTCTGGAAGAGCTAAAGGTCAGAGCATGGGATTCGCCTTATGTCTTCCCAAACCGCCGCATGAGCAAATCTCAGCACATGGGTAAAGACACTCTAAACAGAGCAATTGCCAAGTTGTTTAGAGCTGAAACAGGCAAGAAGAAGCAACCACCTAATGTTATGGGACACATTGATTACTTCACTGTCCATGACCTGAGAAGAACTAGTAGAAGCCTACTTGCCTCACTGTCCGTTACTCCGCATGTGGCAGAACGGTGTCTGAACCATAAACTCAAAGGTGTTGAAGGGATCTATGACAGGTATGATTATTTTGATGAAAGAAAAGAAGCCTTACAAAGAGTTGCAGAGAAAATAATTTTTATTATTGAGAGTCAGGTTTAATCAACTTTGCTTGTTAGCGATTGCCTACCTTAGCAGGCACATCGACATAAACCGCATTCGAAGGAACATCCTGTATGACTTTTTAAAAAGATGTTAAGAAAAGTCCTAATTGCAGTGCAAAAGTATAGTTGTATAGTGGGTGTACATTTGACTGTAAGGGATTTATTTCGAATGAACGCAATCGATAGTAGACTGATAATCTTCTCAACCCAAAAAAAATTCAATGACAGACATGCCGATGATATGCAAAGTGGCGACATTGATGTTGATACACTAATAAAGCATTACCATCTTGGGCAAGTTTCAACTTTCATTGACTGGAAAACTTTTGGTCCTTCCTATAAACACCCCTATCTGAATTCAATACCGCCAGCAAGCAAGCAAAGAAAAAGCCATTGCAATGCTATATGATGAGTTAAGATCGCAGTCGTATGTATTTTCTTTCCAAGGGCCATACCAAGGTTTGATCAAAGATCTTTTCAATCATATGCAACGAAATAATGGAAGAGATTATCAAAAATCCAGCAATGAATAATGCATACAGAAACTTAATCCTGGCTGATAATTCCCCGAACAGCACCAGAGCAATAATTAAAAGAGCTATAGAACAGTTTGATTTTAGCAAATCAAAACTAACAAAAGAAAATTTCACAAATGATCTATATAAAAGTCATTTATCCAAATATACCAGATGGAAAGATTGGGTTAATGGTATGGGTATTACCGTTCATGACGTGAACAGTACAGAGATTTCAATTGAGAGTCTCGTACTTGAAGGAAATAAATATACTGCGGTTATCAAATACAGAGCACAGGACCATTTTGGATTAGACAGAGAAGATATACTGAAACCTAAATTTAATTCGATTTCCTTTTTCAGGATATGGTTTGTACTTCAGCGTGCAAAGCATTTGGCTCAAAAACCATTCTTCACTAATTTTGAAGCCACAATAACACTGACAGGAAAAGCCAATGTTTAAATATAAAAGGACTGTAGCATCTGTAATTTTTTTAATCATTGCATACTGCATATGGATTGCGGTCAGACCAGCGAAGATAATCAGAGTCGATAAAGGTGCTGTTTTTGTAAAACATTTACCAATGACGACAGAAGGAAAACTAAAGTGGTGGATGAATAACAAAGAATTATTACAGCAAAAATATCACATCATCAATAAGCAGTATAACTTTACAGTTACCATCATGAATTTTAATGGTTATGAAGAACTACCTAAAGGGGTAAGGGACGGGTCTATCGATGACTATACCTGCTTCGATGATACCGATCAAAAGCATGAAAAATGCGTGTATAACAATATAGCAATAATTATTAGAGGCAACCTTGATGGAAAACAATTTATAAATATTGATGGCAAAACATATATCCAAAAACAAGATGGAAAAGTTGAGTTAAAATGAAGATTATTTTCTATCAATTTATTTATAAAAAAATTAGGCATTAATACGAAGGCCGGACTCAAACATCGCAACTATTATTATGATCTTAAGACATTAAAAATTACCACAGTGGGTATGATACCATCATTGATACCATCACGCGCACCTATCCACTATAATCCACCAGGTTCAAACCAAGTATCAAGGTCAATGTTCATCAAGTATGCACTTTTGCAACTCTTCGACCATGCAATCAAGCTTAGATTATTGTTAAACAATCCAGCCTCTGCGTTTAAGGTCAATGATGCAGGTGGAATCGAAAAAAACAGAGAAAGAGCATTGAGTCTGGAAGAAATTGGTCAGGTATTTAGAGTTTTCAGGGAACACTCTGACAGCTTCTCTTGTGATAACTACCTTGCCTGTGCCCTACTACTACTCCTTTCTGTTCGCAGAAGTGAGCTAACCGAGTCTCCTTGGGAAGAATTCGATTTGGATGAGAAAAAGTGGTCTTTAGAAAAAAGAAAGGAGTAAGTCAGGAGTGGGCATTGTGATTCCGCTACCACCACTGGCAATTGAAATGTTAAAAGAGCTAAAGGTCAGAGCTTTTGGTTCTGATTATATCTTCCCTAACCGCAGGGTGAGTAAGTCGAGGCATATGGGAAAAGATTTCCTCAACAGGACGATAGCCAAGCTATTCGGGGTAGAACCAGGTAAGAAGAAGCAACCACCTAATGTAATGGAAAATATTGAATATTCCACAGTCCATGACTTACTAAGGACTTGCAGAAGTTTACTTGCATCGCTGTCTGTTCCCCCACATGTCGCAGAAAGATGTCTGAACCACAAGCTGAAAGGTGTAGAAGCTATTTATGACAGGTATTATTAAAAGTATCCATACCCGATATTAAGAAACCACCTTTAAATACCTATGGCGTAAGCCCTGCCTGAAAAAATGTAAAGAATTACGTTAAATATAGGCTTTGTTAAGATATAAACTTTACAAATCTGAGAATTAATCTTCATAAATAAGAAGGCTGTAATTTTATTTCAAGCGACATGCTTTCTTGAATTTTCAATAGTTAATTGAATCCACTCTTCCACTTCACTTTCAATGAAAGCAACGGCACGAGCACCGATTTTAACGGGGCAAGGAAAACGATTTTGGTTGATGAGGTGATAGATCCAGGCTTTACCGTATCCAGTGCGATGCAGAACCTCTGGTAAACGAATAAGGCGTGTAGTGTGCTGATTCATAGTCGTTTCCTTTTATGTCGTTTTGATGGAAACGACTATACGAATGAATCAGCGGGAAAGAGACCGAAGCTGGGAACGCCAGAGCTAATGGAGGTTGGCCTTAGTCAGAATCAGCGATTTTCATCACTTCTGAAACTCTGATGTTTTTGAGATGGCTGTTTTTGTTGATGAACAGATAAAACTTTCGGATAAACGGTATACTCGCCGCCTTCAGAGCAAGGGGTCTGTCTGTATCTCTGATTTGGTGATTAAGACGTGTTTGTTCCTCATTGTCATCGTCCGTATATAGAAGCCGGGAAAGGCGGTCTTCGGATACACGAACCTGGTGCAGGTTTGACCATACTAAGATATCAATGAGGGGTATCAGTCTGTAGTTGATGATTTTCTTAATCGTGCCATAGCCGAAGCGGATAGCGTCGGTTGTATCTGCCTCGATACCTCTGACCTTACGCCACTGAGGTAGTGCAGCCTTCAGGGATTCAGCAATTTCTGCATCTGTTCCATTAGTCAGGTCGATTTCGACCATACCGGTATCCCTGAACAGGCGAGGTAGAGCTTCTGATACAGGTTTATCGAGGAATTCACGGTTAACCGAATACTCATCGCCGCCTTCCCAAAAGAACAACGAATTTTGTAAACCTACTATGCTGAGTTGAGCCAACCTCTCGGTTGTCGTCAAAAAGAAGTGCGGTGGCTGGTAGAGGGTGTCTTCCCTGGTCAGGTAGCCCAGATGCTGCTCTGTAATTAGGAAAGTATCGCGGTTTTTTATTATCAGTAGTATCATAAAGACGCAACAAAGCGCACAATTACCGTGTATATACGGCGGCAACCAAAACGACAATTAATATTTACCTTTATAGCAAATACAATTTCTCAATCAGAAAAGATAACATTAGAAATATAATGTGTAATTAATTTTATAATGAAAGCATTGTGTAAACCTAAAGCCATATATTAATTACCGCCTTTTGAAGGGTAGAGGAATTTTAATGTCAGTGAATATTGATTTTGAATTATTAAACCATATAGCACTTCATTTCAAAAATTCGAAGTCTAAGATGACTAAACAACATCAAATTTATAATATTCGGCATTTGGTAGCACCTTTAAACTTGTGGTTAAAGCAATATAATATCGACACGCCACTTCGTGTAGCTCACTTCCTAGCTCAAGCTTGCTGCGAAACCTTTCAATATTCTGCTCTTACAGAATATCCTGCTCATGGTGGAAAGGAATACGACGCAGGCACTAAAATTGGCCGTAAACTCGGCAACAACTTAAAAGGAGATGGCCCTAGGTATATTGGCAGAGGCCTACTACATCTCACTGGGCGGTTCAATAATCAGCTTATGGGGAAACGAATTAACGTCGATTTGATTAATGAGCCTACACTTGTTGCAAGTGATTTAAATATCGCAGTAATAACCGCTTGTGAGTATTGGACAATGAGATCATGTAACCTTGATGCTGATAGGGATCAATTTGACGCAATAATGGTGAAAATAAATGGCGGAACCTATGGGCGCGAAGAAAGATTAAATGCTCTAAATCGAGCAAAGAAATACCTAAAGATACTTTAACTATATGGGGTCTATGCCCCATGAATATTACCTATCAGCAAAATTAGGTGTGTGTCCATCTATTTTATCACTAATAATATAGATATTCTCCAAGTCTACAGCACAAGCTTCAAATGCTGAATAAAATTCAGCGATTAAATTTAGCCCCTTGCTAGATGATACCTTGTAATACTGTCTGTAAAGAGGTTGATCATACATTGTTTCTAAACCAGAAGTTTTCATCTCTGATTTTTTTATATTATCTCTTTTAGCAAGACGATTCATTAGTCTATGCCTTTCAGATACAGATATTTCCTCAGAAGATAACATCTGAATTTTATATGTTACTTTATCGGTAGGACCACTACCTAGAAGCAAGTCAATATACTTTTTTAATCCTTCCTCATCAAAACTTGAGGTTAAGGCAGTCATTATCCTTCCATCAGAGTCTAGCGAACAGTTTGGAACGATCTCTAATTTTTTAGCCATCGAATAAGATGAGTAAAGCGCCACGAAAACAATAATAATTTTCTTAAACATTTCAATCTCTCAATAATAAAAATTCACCATTAAATAATAATGTTTTCTATCAATAACTGAAAGTTAAAGAATAGTGGCTGAGTAAAAATATTCGCTCCCCCACCATAAATTACAGTCCAATCTTAACGTTTTATTTTATAATGTGACTTTCTATTTTCAATAGTGCTTACATCAATAGGCTTACCCTATAGGTTTACGACAGCATCTAACTCTTTGGACTCCAATTTTAAAGGATGGTTAATCCACTGATCGACCTGCTGTAACGACTTGACTACAGTAGCAGTCGCATCGACTAAAACTTCTCGGCAGTCAGGGATAATAAATACTCCCATCTTTGTAAACCATTAATTGGTATTTATTATTGGTAGAAATGGCAAACGTAGTTTCATACTGCCCTTACCTTCATACCGATTAGCACCCTGATTTAGCGTGTACACAAGGGTGTACCTAAATCAAAAATGATCAATATCAAAGCCAGTGATGCCAATACTTTGGTGCCATTACTCAATAAACAGATTCTAACCCGTAACTTGCGGGTTTTATTGTCTCTTAAAGTATCATAGCATATCGCCAAATCTCCCACTTTTGATGTACTGCATTATGTACCAATTACCTTTTTAACCGCTAGCGTTTTGGTACAAGCAGGAAGAATGGGAAAGCTACCAGACATACAGATAAAAGCCTGGCTAAGATCTTAGGAATGCTTCGAGGGACGCTCTGACGGAAACTGATTGTATCTGTGCTACCGAAAAGAGTTCTCAATCCCAAAATGGCGTTTTCGCTACAGCTATGGAAGAAAGGCGCGTACAATATGGAGGCGAGTCGCGTCTGGATCTTTTCCAAAGCCGATAAAAATTTTCGCCCGTTTTACTGCCTGGCGCGCCGAGGAGGTAAAAGAATGGATAGGCCAGCAGCGTGCTCATTGATAGATATGCGGCGACGCATCACCGCGAAACATCATCCTTTAGGTTAAATGCCACGACGTTTAAGTTCTTGTCTTGCAACTTCTTTGAACCAATTGCCGAGAGTGGTTTGCTCTTTAGCTGCTTCGAGATCGAGTTGTTCTCTTAGCTCAGGATGAATACGGATCTGGAAGGTCGGCGATTTGCCGCGAGTTTTGGGTGTGCGATCTTTAGCTCTTGACATTGTACGTACCTTATACAATAGAGTTCATGAAAACAAGCCGTTCTGTAAGGTACTCGCAATACCTCACAAAGCCTGAAGTCACATATATGGCTACATCGAAGTGTACCTAGATCTTTGCCGCAATCAACCGTGCGCAGCACCAGTCACAGACGCTGGGACGCTGCGGAAGCGCTTTCCGCCACTGAACTAAAACCCTACTCTATCCCTGCCAACTGGCGGGGATTTTTTTACGTAAAGCTAAAAATTCGACCTTTAAAAAGTTTGATTATTTGTGTATCAAAAAATAAACAATCAAAATCAATTGGTTGGCATAAAGAAAAGAAGTGGGTTCAGAATATTGAGTAAGTCTATCTAAAGCCCTTGATCGCTAATGGGCTTAATTTCCCTCCTCTCTCATATCCAGACTTAGCCAATTTTATAAATTTCCTGATTAAAAGGAATTTTTAACCGTGTAATCAGAATCCCTGCATAGAATACGCCCCCTGGTTATAAAAATAATCAAATAAGATGGATTTTAATTAAAAAAGCAATAACCCCAAGTAAAAAGCAGCAGAAAAAACCAAATAACATGATAAAGATAATAGGTTTCATCGTCCTTATCAATTTCATATTGTCATCCTTAAGTGGGAAATTATAAGCTGGACTATTTTTCTCTAGAAAAAATATTTTTTTATTTTCTGATAAGTTAATAAAAAAATATGCCATTAGTGGAAAACCAAAAAAACCCATATGAGAGTATAATAAGTAATGACTTGGGATGGTATATTTCCCTAGAAATCCACGAACTAACTTCTTATAATTAGACTGGAATTTACAATATAAAATAACGCTCACCATAAGGCAGACCGAAGGTAGCATGGTTAACACCATTATCATCGTTTTCATCATTTACATTTCCATGTAATCGTAAATGGTATCCATTACGGCATCACTCGATTTAGCTCCGAGATAACCTCCCGCTATGGTACCCACCGCAGCACATACTACAGCACCCGTTCCTGCAGTGGCGATCCCTATTGCGGCGCACACGCTCAAGCCTATTGCAGAACCTGCTACACCTGTTCCTAAACTACTTAGCGTCGTTACCCCAAACTTACTATATTCTTTATATACTATCCTTTTACACTCATTCTCTCGTCCGTAAGTGCAAGCATTGATAACTTCATTAGTCGCCCCAAAAAGGGAAAAGCCTATACCTATATAACCACCTGCTTTCAAATATTTCGCTGCTTTCGCTGCATTACTTATATAACTAGAATAGCCCGGTATCCCTCCCAAACCGACTGTTGACCATTCGTGTACAATAGAGCGACTCGATAGATTAAGCGCTCTACGCATATCTTCATAAGGCTTAAACTTTAGCGTATTAAGTTTAAGTGATTTCAATAGTGGCTTATTCACAAGCTCTTTAAGCTGGTTAAAAAGTTGCTTACGTTCTATAAAGAACTGTTGACTAGTTAGTCTCCCTTGTGAACGATACTGCTTCTGGTAACTCACTTCAATCTTTTGTAGAATGTTTTCAATTTCTAAGAAGTATTTCTCCCCTACACTCCCGACTGTTCCAAATATATTATTCCCAGCTGTTGTCAGTGCAGAAATTAAGCCATAGTGTCGCTGCATAAACATTGCTTCATCAGGAGATATACCAATTAATGCTCTATTTGTTCTTTGTCTAGTCTGCCGTAAAAAATCTAACATTTTCATAGTTTGTGCAGAAGCTGGGTCTGCAATAATAACTAATTGTCCAGGAATCAACCATGGAGTATCAATATTGTTTCGTATGAAGAGTTTTGCAGCTTCTGAGTTACTGTCTCGAAAAAGCATCCTTGCCTGAAACGCAAGATTTCCAGATTGTTGTATAACACCGTATGCGGGAGCGAGATCATGAGACATCCTATGTCCTCCAATAATATATATTCCGTTATAATATTAATTAAAACTAGTTATTTATTAGACTATATTATTGATATATGAATATATTTTTTTATTTTATATCTTAGAAAGATAAACTGTAGGTGAATTATTTTTATAATTACTCGGGATGGCAGTAATTTCATCTCATCGAAATATTATACAAATTCATTCCCCATCGAGTTAATGCCACTAGAGTGATGATCGTTATTATAAATTTTTATGCTGATTCGAGGATTGATGTTGATTTATCCATCTCAAATCATGAGAAAATTTGAGCAGATAAAAACCGATGAGGAATAATAGGAAATAAACTAAAAAATAAATTATTTTCTCACCTTCACGGTACTCTTTCTGATTCTAACCATTTTTCATCCAATAAAATCACATCCTATTTTATCAGTAAAAAGAGTATAACTTTCTCCTACACATCTCAGAACAAGAATAATCGCTGTGAAAAATAAAAAACAAAAATAGTCCTATTTATTATTTTTAATCATATCAACCATCATCCTTTAGATCGTTCCCCCCGCAGTAAACATCCCTGCGGGAGGCTACCATTTATTAGGCGTATTTATTAATAAATGCACTCATTATCGCCACCAGCTTTTCTGTTGCCTCGAGCGGCAGTAAGTGGCCGCAGCCCTCCATAATCTGATACTCGTGGGGGGAAAACTGGTGAAGCGTAGAGGATAGCTGCTGCTCCAGCCGTGGAACATTACCATCGTCCTCGCCTAACAGTAATAGCGCTGGAAGCGTTATATCTTCAAAGCGTTGAGTAAAATCTTCTTGGCTAGCCGTTTTCGCCCAGTAGGGAAACGCTGCAGGATTCGCCCTTAATACATCGTCAAGGGTACGCTGCTCGAGTTCAGCTGATAGCGGTTTATGGTGAGAACCTGCCACAAATTTACTGGCATGCTCACGAGTTGCCTGCCACTCATATTGCATTGAAAATTGCTGATCGGTCATGGGTTGCGGGCATAAGGGCGAGGGAGCCGTCAATATAATACCTGCCACCTCCGTCGGCGCTTCAAGCGCCATCGCCGCAACCAGCTTTCCGGTCATGGAATGGCCGATAAGCCATGGCTGACTCACCCCTAATTCTTTCAAGGTCGCCCTAACTGCTTCGGCTTGCGTTGCGATGGATGCTGGTGAAAGGTGGGCAGAGTCACCGAAACCCGGCATATCCAATGAAATACAATAAAAGTGCTGTGAGAGGGCATCAATAACAGGCAGCCAAGTCTGTGCGGAGCCGCCAAGATAATGCATAAAGACTAAAGGGGGGTGCTGGGGGTTACCTTTCTGAATTGACGTTAATATCATGCTAGCCTCTGAGTCGTGAGTTTCCTTACTCTTAAGCGTAATCGCTCTTTCACGCTCTACCTGAGGTTTCTACAACAAAATGTGTCGTTTCTTCTCATCTTCCTAGAAATCGTTAAGATTGACATGCTTTGTCATACTCTTTGTAGCAATCCTATCAGTTTTTCTAAATCGCCTGACATGACATCCCCTACACTAGGCAACATCAATTGAAGTTCGGCATCATTGACGTTATCAATCCGCTTAGGATTACTTTGGAGTCATTATGAAATTATTCGCTAACTGGAAAACACTTTCTCTGCTATCACTTTCAGCATTAATGGTGAGCCAGTCTGTCTTAGCAGATGGCCCAGACAGAGGACAGGATGATCGCTACGACGGAGGCCCTTCTCATGGAGAGTATCGTCATCACGATAATGGCCCACGTCATTTTTCATATCGTGGTCATGATTTTGATCGTGGCCGCCCAGTACCCGATGATTTTCGCGGCCCTGACTATCGCGTGGATGATTGGCGTGACCGTGGACTACCTTCCCCTCCACATGGCCAACATTGGGCTTATGTAGACGGTAATTACCTACTGGTCGCAGCAACCACGGGGATCATCACCTCAATTATCCTTAACGGTATGCATCCATAATTCCCCACCCCTCAGGTATTCTGCCTGAGGGGCTTTAGCTAATTTTAGTCTTTCTAAATGCCTAATATGTAGTTTGGCGTCCCCCCTTATTCGATTAAATTTCTAAAAAACGAATAAGGAATATCTATGAAAGGCCTACTCGCTAGTTTATTGATCGCTGCAACCTTCCCCTTTACCACTCTCGCCGCTCCCATCGTGATTGGCTACCAAACTGGCGTTGACCCGTCAAAAGTCGCTCAAGCCGATGGTGTTTTTGAAAAAACAATTGGTCAACCACTCGATTGGCGTCGCTTCAATAGCGGACCGGAGGTTGTCGCCGCATTAGCCTCTGGTTCTATTCAAATCGGTAATTTAGGCTCTAGCCCATTTGCTGCCGCGGCCTCGCGGAACCTGCCGATTGTCGCTTTCCTAGTATCGACTCAAATTCACGATGCCGAAGCCTTGGTTATCCGCAATGCTAGCCATATCAATAGTTATCAGGATTTGAAAGGTAAGACCTTGGCCACGCCTTTTGTCTCGACGTCGCACTACAGCTTACTGGCGGCATTGAAGCACTGGGGCTACAAACCCGGTGACGTGAAGATTGTTAATCTTAACCCTCCGGAAATCGCCGCGGCCTGGAAAAGAGGGGATATTGATGGCGCCTTTGTTTGGTCACCCGCTCTCAGCCAAATAGAGAAAGATGGCAAAGTGCTGACTGACGCAAAACAGGTGGGTGAATGGGGTAACCCCACGTTTGAAGTATGGGTTACGCGTAAAGACTTCGCTGAGCAGCACCCAGAAGTCTTAGCGAAGTATGCACATGTCGTATTAGAAAGTTTCGATCATTATGCTCAGCATCCTGAGCAATACCGTGCCACCAGCGAAAATGCGCAGAAAATCGCTAAATTAGTCGGGGTATCCGCCCAAGATATTCCTGATTTGCTCTCTGGTAGTGTTTATCCCACCTATACACAACAACTTAGCTCATCATTTCTGGAGGGTGGCAGCGCAATAGCCACCAAAGCGACTGCCGAGTTCTTGGTTGAACAGCATCGTATCCCTGCCGTATTACCTGACTATCGCCCGTTTATCAGCGATAAATTCGTCAAGTTGAGTCGTCAACCATGAGCACGCTACAGATTATTCAAGGGCATGTAACCTTCACTCACGGCGAAGCGCAGCAACCTATCTTCGATAAGATGTCGATGTCGATAAATAAAGGGGAAAGTGTTGTGCTGCTTGGCCCCTCTGGATGTGGTAAATCTACCCTACTAAACGTATTTGCTGGCTTTCAATCCTTAGATGAGGGGCAGGTTACGCTCAATAATCAATCTCTTAGTGGACCTACGGGACAGCGGGCGGTGGTTTTTCAAGATGATGCCTTATTACCTTGGTTGAACACCGAACACAATGTCGAAATCGGTCTTAAGATCCAAGGTATTCCCAAGGCACAGCGTCAAAAAATTGCTCATGACTATCTCGAGTTGGTCGGATTAGCTGCCCAGGCTAAGCAGCCGATTCAACAACTCTCTGGGGGACAACGGCAACGTCTGG
Organism: Rosenbergiella metrosideri; assembly: GCF_022602565.1. GTDB lineage: Bacteria > Pseudomonadota > Gammaproteobacteria > Enterobacterales > Enterobacteriaceae > Rosenbergiella > Rosenbergiella metrosideri. Next base: position 16,062 of record NZ_JALBCV010000007.1, on the reverse strand, counting down.
GGCTAGCTCGCGCCCTTGCGATTAAACCTGACTTTCTTTTATTGGATGAGCCATTTGGGGCCCTGGATGCGCTGACACGAGAAAAGATGCAAGCGCTCCTGCTGACGATTTGGAAAGAGACGGGGGTGGGCTTTCTGTTAATCACCCATAGTGTGGATGAAGCCCTATTATTGGCCACCGATTTATATCTGCTACAAGGACCACCTACGCAAATCATCGCACACCAGCAGCCCCCCTTCGCCCGTCGTTTTTTAGACGGTGAGACAGTCAGATCGCTCAAAGCTGATAGCTGCTTCACTCATGACCGGCAATCCTTGCTGGATCAATTACTGGAGGTCGCATGAGGTCGCTACGTGGTGCCACCTATTCTCGATCTCCATCCAACCGTTATTTATCACTGGTCTCCAGTTTTACGGTTCTGGTGATCGTGGCAGCATGGTTTACCGCTTCTCACTACGGTTGGGTTAATACCCTTTTCTTTCCGTCGCCCAAGGCGTTGTTTCTGGCATTTAAACAATTATGGCAACAAGGTTACCTCGACATTAGCTTGGGTCAGCATATCACCGCCAGCCTGCTTCGGGTATTAGTTGCCTTAGCGATCGCCCTAGTAACCGCCATCCCTCTCGGCATTGTTATGGGGCTTACTCCGGTGGTACGGGCTGTTTTCACCCCTATCTTGGATTTTTATCGCCCTATCCCGCCACTCGCTTATTTACCCCTTATCGTTATTTGGTTAGGGATCAGTGAAGTCTCCAAAATCCTCCTCATCTTGTTGGCGATTTTCGCCCCTTTGACTATCAGTACAGCGGAAGCGGTAAGACGTATTGAACCACACCGAGTTCAAGCCGTGCGCTGCTTGGGCGCATCGTCTTGGCAGGTAATGAAGTGGGTCATTTTGCCCAGCATTCTTCCTGAGCTGCTGACGGGAGTAAGGATTACCTTAGGCGTCGGCTGGTCGACCTTAGTGGCCGCAGAGCTTATCGCCGCTAATCGTGGCTTAGGCTTTATGGTGCAGTCTGCCGCACAGTTTTTATCAACCGATGTAGTGGTGGCTGGGATCCTCCTCATTGCAGCGGTAGCACTCGTTATCGAACTCCTGCTTAGACAATTACAGAAAAGATTTGCCCGTTGGAGCCTGTATGACTATTAACGCGACCCCACTTACCCCTGCACTTGGCGCAAGGATTGACGGTATTGATTTGACCCAAATGACCGCTGATGATCAGCGTACGGTGTATAAATTACTCCTAAAATACCAAGTGCTTTTCTTTCGTGGTCAACACCTGTCGCCCGCCGATCAGGCTAGCCTCGCTGAGCGATTTGGTCGCTTACATATCCACCCCATTTACCCGAAAGTCGAGCAGCAACCCGAAATTTTAATTCTCGATACGGCACTCAACGATTTACGGGACAACGCACTTTGGCATACCGATGTAACCTTTATCGAAACGCCTCCCCTAGGCTCCATCCTTAATGCCATTCAAGTCCCTGAATATGGTGGTGATACATTATGGGCGAGTAGCAGTGCAGCCTACGATGCGCTCTCACCGCCCATTCAACAGCTGATAGATGGTCTCGATGCCGAACATGATATTCAACTGTCTTTTCCCGATGAGCGTTTTAGTACGACCGCGGAAGCTCAACAACAGGTCGCTAAGGCTCGTCAAGATCATCCGCCGGTTATTCATCCCGTGGTGCGTGTGCATCCCGATACCAGTAAAAAAGGGCTTTTTGTGACACCTGGATTTACGCGGCGGATTATTGGGCTAAGTGCATTAGAAAGCCGGGCTTTACTGGAGCTTCTCTTCGCTCACAGCACGCGACCGGAGTTTTCGGTTCGTTGGCATTGGCAGGCGAATGACGTGGTATTTTGGGATAATCGTATTACTCAACATTACGCCTGTAATGACTATCACCTCCAACGGCGGGTAATGCATCGAGCCACTATTTTAGGCGATAAGCCGAAAGGTCCATAATACAACACGCCTTCATCCTAAGGATGAAGGCGTGGGTGAGCGATTAGAAGTCGTAGCGGAAGCGTACGAGGTTCATATCCCCTTCTTTATCGGTAGTTGACGCAAAGACGTGCTCATAATCGACACGGAAGCCGTAATAGGCAAATAACGCAACCCCTACACCATTATCGATACACTTGTAATTACGACCATTGACGTATTCAAGACGGTCACCCATAACATAAGGCATTACCGCCTTCACACCCATTTGCTGAACTGGGAACTTATAACCGGCAAAATATTCCACGCCCCATGCATCACCAGCAAAGTAGTTATTTGCATTTTTCAGCTTGGTTTTCAGGAAGTTTTGATAGTATCCCCCGCCTGCGGAAATGGTCCAATTACCCGGTGTCCAGCCCAAGGACGTCCCGACGATATTTTGGTTATAATCTTTACTCTGGCCATGCGCATGGTCATAAACGGTGGCTTTGGTGTAGTTCCAAGCCGTTCCCCATGAGAGGTCTTTGTTAATATGATAATCGATACCGACAGAACCGCCGCCTTTACGTTTGTAGCGCATTTTGTCGCTAGTCAGTAAAGGATCGTCGCCAAAGAGGTACGAGGCATAGACATCAAAATCGCCTACTCGGCCTTTATATTTCAGCATTTTACGCGAACGGTAAGACCCATCATAATCACCATTTACCCCGTTACCCGGTGCTTGAGCTAACATATCGTCATCCCAAATATCGGTTTTTGCCCCGACCGCATCGTAATAAACGCTATTCTGTTGTCCGAAGGTCAGTTGGCCATATTGCTGGCTCTTTAAGCCGGTAAACCATTGGCGGCGGGTGGTATTGGTCGCACCAGATGCGTGATGATTATCCCAGTTAAAGACTTTAGGAATATTAACACCAACTTCGTAGTAGTTAACCCAATTGATATCTTGGGTCAGTGCGTAATCCACACTGAAACGAAAACGTGTGCCACCATCAAAACCGTTGCGTTTGTATGATTTATCTTTGCCACCGGTCTGATGATTGAACTGAGGACGGATACTTCCACCCACTTTGACATTTAAGCGGCTGAGTGGATCAGTCGCCTGAGGATCTTGTTTTAAGAGAGTAATTTCTGCTTGGCTGACAGCGGGGAGTCCCAGTAAACACAACGCCAAGATAGAGGGCGAAAATAAACGCGTATTCATTAATATAATTATCCTGTAATTAAACACTGCAATAATCGAGCAAGGTGATTATCCTTACGCTTTATGACAAAAATATGAATTTCTTGGAATAGTCTTAAAAATTAAGCACTAAAATGGTGCGTATTGACCTAATAAGCCTCAAAAAGTAATAAACTGAATCAAAAATTACTTACTTAAAAGTATTCTTATCCTCGCAATCAGCCATAACCCCCTGTTTTGTCCTTAATCCGCATCAATTAAATAACTGGAATAGTTTTTGCTGGGATAAGTAAAAAAAACAGTGGATGCGAGCCAATGCAAAAAACAAATGATGAACCGCTACTTTATGGTCTAAACGATCGTTTACCTTTCATACCTGCAGTCTGTACCGCCGTCCAGCATATGTTGGCAAGTATTGTTGGGATTGTGACCCCCCCCTTAATTATTGGTAGTTCCCTTGGCCTCACGCAGTTTCTACCTTATTTAATCAGCATGTCCTTATTTGCTTCAGGTGTTGGTACGGTCATTCAAGCAGTACGTTTTCGTAATATCGGGGCGGGGATGATTTGTCTGCAAGGCACTAGCTTTGCCTTCTTGGGCGTCATTATTGCCGGGGGGTTACTGCTAAAGCAGCAGGGGGCGACACCGGAGCAAATTCTGGCGATGATTTTTGGCTGTACCTTAGCGTCGGCAATTATTCCACTGATTGTCAGCCAATTTATCCATACCTTTTCTCGCGTATTGACGCCACTGGTCACCGGTATCGTTATAGTCTTGATTGGTATCAGTCTAATTAAAGTCAGTATTACCGATTGGGGTGGCGGATTTGGTGCGACGGACTTTGCCGCGCCACATAATCTTGGGCTAGGGCTTTTTACCCTCCTGATCATTGTGCTGATGAACTGTAGCCGTCGTCCTTGGTGCAAGCTCTCTAGTATTATCGTTGGAATTGTTGCTGGCAGCCTTCTCGCCACACTTTTAGGTAAGTTTCACCCGCATTTTAGTTCAGGCCTCCTTCCCGCTTTGCCTATTCCCTTTCGCTTTGGTATCAGCTTTTCATGGTCGGTCTTTATTCCCATCGCTTTAGTCTCGTTAATCTCAATCATCGAAACAGTGGGTGACCTTACCGCCAACTGTATGCTGTCAAAACAACCCCTGGTTGGGCCAGATTTTCAAAACCGAATTCGTGGTGGGATTTTAGGGGACGGCGTCAGCTGCTTAGTCGCCGCAATATTCTCATCTTTCCCGAACACCACATTTGCCCAAAACAATGGCGTTATTCAGATGACGCAAGTTGCCAGCCGCTATGCAGGAATCTGGATCGGTGGGTTATTCATTTTATTGGGGCTCTTCCCTCAATTTAGTCAGTTACTTGAGCAACTCCCTAAACCGGTACTTGGCGGTGCCACCTTAGTGATGTTTGGGAGTGTCGTGGCAGCGGGTATTCGTATCATGACCCGAGAAAGCTTAGATAGCCGCAGCATGCTGATTATCGCCCTAGCGTTCGGTGTCGGGTTAGGGATCGAATCGCAGCCGGACATCTTGAAAGCGATGCCACAGTTCTTCCAAACCCTCTTCCAAAATGCCGTCACCAGCGGTGGAACATTGGCCATATTACTCAATTTATTGTTACCTGTTTCGAAGGAAAAAATTGATGTCTAAGCGTTTATGGATTAAACAACCCCTAGCCTGCTTTGATGGAACTCAGCAAATTGAGACCAATGGCCTAGTGATTGAAGACGGTAAAATCGTTGAGCTTTTGGCGGTTGGACAGCAACCCTTTCACCCCTGCGAGACAATTTTTGATGCGCGTCAGCACGTGGTCTTACCGGGACTGATCAATACCCACCACCATTTCTACCAGACATTAACCCGAGCGTGGGGGCCGGTCATCAATCAGCCGCTATTTCCCTGGCTGAAAACCCTTTATCCGGTTTGGGCCAAATTAACGCCGCAAGCATTACGTCTGGGGAGTGAGGTCGCCTTAGCTGAACTGTTGCTATCTGGGTGCACCACCACCAGCGATCACCACTATCTTTTTCCTGTCGGGATGGAAGAGGCCATTGATATTCAAGTCGCTGCGGTTAATCAGCTTGGGATGCGCGCGACGTTAAGCCGTGGCTCGATGAGCCTTGGGGAGAGGTCTGGCGGTTTGCCTCCTGAACATACAGTGCAAGCGGCCGAGATCATTTTAGACGATAGCCAGCGGCTTATTGAGCGTTACCACGATACGCAAGACGGCGCGATGATAAACATCGCCTTAGCGCCCTGCTCACCCTTTTCCGTGACGCCGGACATCATGAAGCAGAGTGCTAAACTGGCTGAAGAGAAAAATGTCCGCCTACATACCCATTTGGCCGAAACATTGGATGAAGAGGCGTTTTGCCTAAAGCTTTTTGGCTTACGTACCGTCGACTATTTAGATTCAGTGGGATGGCTAAGCTCCCGTACTTGGTTGGCGCATGGAATTCACTTTAATGATGAAGAAATTTACCGTTTGGGGAAAGAAGGCGTTGCCATTAGTCATTGTCCAGTTTCTAATATGCGGCTCGCTTCGGGCATCTGCCGGACGCAGGAGCTTCTGCAAGCGGGAGCCACTATTAGTTTAGGGGTGGATGGTTCGGCATCGAACGATGCCTCGAATATGATGTATGAAGCACGACAAGCGCTTTACCTTCAACGATTGCGATACGGGACGCAAACGATTACGCCAGAATTAGTATTGGGCTGGGCAACACGAGGAGGTGCCAAAACGTTAGGTCGGGACGACATTGGGGAAATTAGCATCAGAAAACAGGCCGATTTAGCATTATTCACATTAGAAGATATACGTTTCAGCGGTAGTCACGATCCGCTCGCCGCTTTACTACTGTGTGGCGCTGAACGGGCCGATCGCGTGATGGTAGCGGGTAATTGGCGAGTCATCGACGGGGAAATCGTGGATATAGACCTACCGAGACTCCTTAACCATCACCGCAAAGCCGCTAAACAATTGATCGATTTATAACAATAATTTTATTCAGGTAGGGAATAACATGCAGACACACTCATCATTATCTCATCGCACGCGTGGACTTAGCCGCTATTTGGTATTAACTGCGTTAGTCCCACTGTTTGGTTATGCCGCCACCGCTGATACCAACTCGGCCTCGACGCTGGAAGAGGCGATTACCCAGGGTAAGGTCAGCGGTAGTGTACGTTCAGTGTACTATTCGACCCATAATGCCTACTTTACTCAGGGGCTGAACCAAGACACCATCAGTTACGGGGGGTTCCTAAAATATGAGACGGCGCCACTCGATGGATTTAACCTTGGGGTTAGCGGTATATTTGTGCGGGGTATTAACCATGGGTCAGCTAGCAAGACCGTCAGTGAACTCGGCGATAACCAAACCAATATTGGCGAAGCATGGTTGCAGTGGCGTAATGATGATTTTCGAATCACCGCAGGTAACCAACAACTCGATACTCCCTTCTTAGGGAATTACGACTGGCGTATAACGCCAATAATTTATCAAGCGATTGATGCCGAATATGGCCATGGTGAAGATTTTATTCGGGCAACTAAAGTCTTCCGTTACAAATCTTGGGGTTCAGATCGCCAACAGCGTTATACTGCCTATGGTTCTGATGAAAAGACTAATGGTATGTGGTCACTGGGGGCCGGACATCATTGGGATATTAATGATGTTCACTTAAACGGCGTTGCGTGGTACGAAAATTATAACGACTACAGTGATATCTTTTATACCGAAGGTCATGCCCAATGGAACCAAGCGCCCTTGCAGCCCGATTTCGGTATCCAGTATCTTCGCGGCACGGGTAACGGAAAAGATTTAGCAGGCCCGGTGAACAGCCAGAGCATTGGCTGGCAGCTTTCTGTCAATCTGCTGAGTAACCTGAACTGGAAAGTCGGCTACGACTACTTGGCGAACAATGCCAGCGGCCATCAATACCCTCTTGTGACCCCTTATTCACATAACACTTCTTCCGGCCCTTATTTCGCTCAACCCTTCTTCACCAGTACTCAAGATCTCGGGAATGGAAACGCTTGGGCCACCAGCTTGAATTATAGCCCGACAGAGCAAGTGACCCTAGGAACCCACTACTCATGGATGGATCTTAAACCGGCTAATAGCAATGGTAGTTTACGTCAGTCTGAGTACCTTATTTATGGTATTTATAGCTTCGGTGGTGCACTCAAAGGCCTGAGCCTGAGCGATTTTGTCGGCGTTCAGACATCACCGCTCTATAAGAAAAACTTCTGGCAGAACCGCGTTGCCTTGCAATACGATTTCTAACCGTTTCGGGTGCCTACTTAGGCACCCTTTTTTATATAGTGCTGTGAAGACTGTCATTAAATCGAACAATTTATTTGAACTAAGAGTACAAAACTATTAACTATCTGTTAATCAATAAATAAGCCATGATTAATAAATTGACCCTACACAGGATAGAAAATAATGAAAAAAATCAGCGCCGTTCTCTTACCTTTTGTTGCAGTCAGCGCGCTATATAGCGCAACCTCCCACGCGGCGGCAGTAGACTACCAATTAGATACCGCCCACACTTCGATTGTAGTGAGTTGGGATCATTTTGGATTTTCGCATCCAACTGCTGATATTCCAGGCGCAACGGGGGTGATAAAATTTGATCCGCAACATCCTGCTACATCATCGGTACAAGTCTCTATTCCAGTCAGTAATATCGATACTCATGTACCGGCCTTAACTAAAGAGTTCCAAGGTAGCGATTACTTCGATACCACAAAATATACCACAGCCACCTTTACGAGTACCAAGGTGATCCCACGCGGCGAACACAAGTACGACGTTGAGGGAAATCTCACACTGAAAGGGGTCACTAAGCCCGTTACCCTGCATGCCACCCTCAATAAGATCGGTGAACACGCGATGGTGAAAAAGCAAGCGGTTGGGTTTGATGCAAGCGGCACGTTACAGCGTTCAGCATTTGGTATTGATAAATATGTTCCTGCGGTAAGCGATGCCATTAACCTGAACATTTCGACGGAAGCCTACGCTAAGTAATCCCCTTCTGGTTCCCAGTAAGATTTTTATTGGGAACAATTTTTCCTTATCTTCTCTCTGCTCGACAATTTGTATTATCCTTAGAGTCATTCATTGATCAAATTAGTAAGGATAATTTGTGGAGTATTACGAATTTACTTTCCTCAAATTACTGATTGGCTTCTGCGTTCTCATCGCTCACCTCAATCTTACCGGTAAGACCCAACTGTCACAGATGACGCCGATCGATTTTATCGGTAACTTTGTATTGGGTGGCATTATTGGCGGGGTGATTTATAGCGACACGATCCCCCTGCAGCAGTATGTCATTTTGCTGCTGCTCGGGGTGTTATTGATTAGCGCGCTAAATTTCGCGAGTAAGCATATCTCGGTAATACGTACCATTACGATTGGTGATCCGATTCCTATCATGAAAAATGGTAATTTTATCCTGGAGAACATACTTAAAAGTCGAAATAAGCTGGATATTGTGAGTCTAACCTCACAACTTCACTCCTTAGGCATTAACTCCTTCGAAGAGGTTCGCTACGCACAAGTTGAACCGGGTGGACAATTGAGCGTCATCACTAAAGAAGCGACAATGTTTTCAGTATTGGTAATCAAGACCGGCGAAATACGCCAAAATGGTTTAGAAATCATCGAGAAGGATGAGGAGTGGCTTACGGAAAAGCTCAAAGAGAAATCGTTGACTGTAGAAGATGTTTTTCTCGGCGAATTTTATAAAAGCGAATTATCTCTTCACCTCTATGATGGGACTAAAGAAACACTTTAACGACACCTAAATAAGGCAATAGAAGATGAAATATAAACTGCTGTTACCCCTTATTGGCTTGGGTTCTCTCGCACTCCTGTCAGCCTGTCAAACTATGACGCCTCCTTCGGGGGTCAACCCCGTCACGCCATTTGATATCGAGAAGTATCAAGGTAAGTGGTTTGAGGTCGCAAGGCTTGAGAATCGGTTTGAAAAAGGTCTCACCCACGTTACAGCAACATACCGTTTACAAAACGATGGCACTGTCACCGTTATAAACCGTGGGTTTAACCCTAAAAAAGGACAGTGGTCTGAGAGTATCGGTAAGGCCCGCTTCACCGGAAGTCGTGACCGCGCAGCATTGAAAGTGTCATTTTTTGGGCCTTTCTATGCCAGCTATAACGTAATTGCCTTGGATAATGATTACCAAACGGCCTTAGTCTGCGGACCCGACAGAAGTTATCTCTGGATCCTCTCCCGCCAGCCTCACTTAACCGCTACATCGCGTCAGACGCTCTTAATGAAAGCCAAGCAGGCGGGATTCGCTATTGACCAATTACTGTGGACCGATCAGGAGTAGGCAAAGAGCGCTGGCGCCCCCCCCGTATGGATAAATAGTAATGGGCCACTGCCAGCAAAACGTTGACTGTTAATCCCCGATAACATCGCTGCCATTGCTTTCGCTGTATAAACGGGGTCAAGGAAGATCCCTTCCAGCTGGGCCAGTAAATTCAGCGCATCGTTACCGCTATCATTGGTATAGCCGTAGCCGGGTGCGTAAAAGTCATCCCACAACTCGAGTGGCTGTTTCACTTTCACGTTCAGTGTCTCCGCTAAAGATTGACGTAGCGTATCAACAATCGACTGCTGCTGCGCCTGACTGCGCGAAACCGTCACCCCCACCAAAGAAACCTGTGGAAGATAGTGTTCCAGACCCACTGACAGACCAGCATGTGTGCCACCGCTACCTGATGCGACGATGACCGCAGCAAGGTCGGGAATATCAGCCACTTGATGCATAATTTCTTGCGCACACCCAACGTATCCCAAACTCCCCAAGGTATTCGAGCCGCCTACCGGTACAACATAAGGACGGAATCCTTGTGCTTGCAGTAATTCTGCTTGCGTGTTCAGCTGTTCGGCGAGAGAGTGTCCAACCTGTGCGGGTAAAACATTGACGCCTAATAAGTCGAGTAATAAACGATTGCCATTATGCTGATAACCTTCCGGCGCGTCCTCCAGAGGATTCTCTAAAATCGCCATACATTTTAGGCCTAGTTTCGCCGCCACTGCCGCGGTCTGTCTAACATGATTAGACTGGATCGCACCTGCGGTGAGCAAAACATCCGCTCCTTCTTGCAAAGCTTGTGCGGCGAGGAACTCGAGTTTACGTAGCTTATTCCCCCCTAATCCTAGGGGGGTCAGATCATCGCGTTTCATGTAGATATCGCGTTCCGCATAATCGGATAGCCGCGGTAGGTACTCAATGGGGGTCGGCGCGCCAACCAGCTCTATTTTCGGGTAATTATCGATTAACATTGTTTCACTTTCTCGCTTAATGCGCCTGATCCCAGTTATCACCTAAGCCGGTATCCACTTGTAGAGGTACCGCTAGCGTGACGCAGTTTTCCATAATTTCGCGTACTTTTTGCGTCGCACTATCGACCAAGTCTTCATGCACTTCAAATACCAATTCATCGTGTACTTGCATGATCATCTTGATACGGTCGGGATCTTGAGTCGCCAACCAGTGATCAACACCGATCATCGCACGTTTGATAATATCGGCTGCGGTACCCTGCATTGGCGCATTGATCGCCGCCCGCTCCGCAGCTTTGCGGCGAATCGCATTGTTCGACTTAATGTCAGGCAAATAGAGTCGGCGTCCTTCGAGGGTTTCAACATACCCTTTTTCCGCCGCACTTTGACGTGTAGTTTCCATATAGGTCAAGACACCTGGGTAACGCTCGAAGTAGAGGTCCATATACTTCTTCGCTTCACCCGGGGCTATCCCTAATTGGCGAGATAGCCCGAACGAGCTCATGCCATAAATCAGTCCAAAGTTAATTGCTTTGGCACTACGGCGTTGTTCGCCAGTCACCTTATCGAGTGGGGTACCGAAGACTTCTGAAGCCGTGGCTCGGTGGATATCTTCACCTTGGGCGAAGGCTTGTAACAAGCCTTTATCTTGTGAAAGGTGCGCCATAATCCGTAGTTCAATTTGCGAATAGTCCGCCGCCAAAATTTTATGGCCAGGGGCGGCAATAAACGCTTGGCGAATGCGCCGACCTTCATCGTTACGCACCGGTATATTCTGAAGATTTGGATCGGTCGACGAGAGGCGTCCTGTTGCGGTAACAGCCTGATGATAAGAAGTATGTAAGCGACCCGTAATCGGGCTAATCATAAGAGGCAGCTTATCGGTATAGGTCGATTTTAGTTTCGAGAGACCACGGTGCTCAAGAATCACTTTAGGTAACGGGTGATCAAGCGCTAGCTCGGCCAGGACTTCTTCACTGGTTGAAGGCGCACCACCTGGGGTTTTTTTCGTCGGCTTAATACCCTGTTTTTCAAAAAGGATCGTCTGTAACTGTTTAGGCGATGAGAGATTAAAGCTTTCCCCTGCCAGCTCGTGCGCTTTCTTCTCCAATTCTTCGAGGCGCTGCGCCAACTCTTGAGAGTGTGCCGAAAGAATCAGCGGCTCAATTAATACGCCATTGCGCTCGATTTTCGAGATCACAGGTACGAGTGGCATCTCGATTTCGTCGAAGACTTTTTTAGGTCCCGCTTCATTTTCTAATAAAGGCCAGATTTTCTGATGCAGCTGTAGCGTGACATCGGCATCTTCCGCTGCATACTGAGCGGCTTGCTCAAGGGCTATTTGATTAAAAGTCAGCTGCTTTTTGCCTTTGCCAGCAATCTCTTCAAAGGTGATCGTCTTATGGCCTAACCAACGTTGTGAGAGGCTATCCATATCGTGTTTACCGGCCACACTGTTATAGAGATAAGACTCCAGCATGGTATCGAAACGAATACCTTTCAATTCAATGCCATAGTTAAGCAGTACGCCACGGTCATACTTTAGATTCTGGCCAACTTTTACCACATTCTCGTCTTCTAATAATGGCGTAAACTGAGCCAGGACGTCGTCGCGGTTGAGTTGCTCAGGGGCATCCAAGTAGTCGTGGGCCACAGGGAGATAAGCCGCCTCGCCTGCAGCTGTAGCGAAAGAGAGACCGACAATTTCAGCAGAGTAAGAATCTAGAGAGGTCGTTTCTAAATCAAAAGAAAACAGCTCACTATTTTTCAGCTTAACAAGCCACTCATCCAGTAACGTCTGATCAAAAATCGTTTGGTAGTTATCGGAAGATAAACTGATTTCAGGTACAGGGGCCGCTTCTACCGGTGCAGTATTTGTGGCCTTTGAGGTCGACTTACCACTTAGCCAGCGGTTATTTTCCACATCACCTAGCCAACGTTTAAATTCATAGCGGGCAAACAGGTCGAGCAAAAGTGTTTGATCCATCGGGCCGACCTTCAGTTGCTCACAGGTGAGCGCTAACTCAACATCGGTTTTAATTGTAGCAAGTTGATAGGAGAGCATGGCCATTTCTTGATTTTCGGCCAATTTTTTACCCATGGTTTTCGCCCCGCGAAAACTTAGGCTAGCGACTTTATCGAGATCGGCATAGATGGTATTTAGACTTCCCAACCCTTGTAATAACGCCTGAGCAGTCTTTTCACCTACACCCGGTACACCAGGAATATTATCGGACGAGTCACCCATTAATGCCAAATAATCAATAATCAGCTCTGGAGGAATACCGTATTTCTCGTTAACTTCTTCTGGGCCAAGAACGGTATTGTTCATAGTGTTGATAAGAGTGATATGGGGGCTAACCAGTTGTGCCATATCTTTATCACCAGTACTGATCAATACATCCCGCCCTTCTTGCTCCGCTTGACGGGCCAGCGTACCGATAACGTCATCAGCTTCAACGCCAGATACAGCGAGTAACGGTAAGCCTATCGCTTTAACCATCTGGTGCAAAGGTTCGATTTGCGAGCGTAGATCGTCCGGCATGGGAGGGCGGTGTGATTTATATTCAGCGAACAGCTCATCACGAAAGGTTTTCCCTTTGGCATCGAATACGACGGCAACATGACTAGGCTGGTATTGCAGTAATAGGCTACGCAGCATATTTAGCACGCCATACATCGCCCCTGTCGGTTCCCCCGCAGCATTAGTGAGCGGCGGGAAAGCATGGAACGCTCGGTAGAGATAAGAAGAACCATCTATTAGGATCAGCGGGTTTGGTGCGATTTGAGCCATAGGTATTAATTTCTGAGTTGGGCCGTGGATAAGCGTTAGCATGCCACAGAATAGAATGAATGTTGAACATGTCAGTGACTGGCATGATCACATATAAAGAAAATTAGGTCTAAGATCCTGTGGATAACTCTGTGGATCTATTTATTACGTTAATTACAAATTGACCAAAACATACAGTTTTTCTAGATAAAAATCATTTAAAACATAATGTTAAATTAGATCTTCAATGTTTCCTTACATAATTACCGGGTTACACTTCTGTGAATAAAAGGATCGAGTTTCTTATTCAGAATAGGATAACCCCCTGAACAACTGAGTATTCAGAGGGATTACGCTTATTTATTCAGCAAAAACTTCGTGACGTTAACATAATCCGCTGAGAAGTTAGGTAGTGAACTCGTATCAAGCCCGGCATTATTGATTTGGTATTTCCCATTGATGAACAGTGCAGGAACACCATTGATATCAAAATCAGTCGCGGCTTTTTCTTGCTGGCTGACCAGTGCTTTCACAGCAAAGCTATTCCATGCCGAGTCATAAGCTTCAGGAGTAATACCCGCAGCTTTGACAAAGACGTCTTTTAGGCTTTGTTGATCTTTAATGGTTTGAGACTTTTGCAGGCCATCGAAGATAGGATCCATGACTTTATCTTCTACACCTAGTGCCATAGCAACTGCCCAAGCATGGGTCAGGATTGGACCGTAGTCGCCGCCTAAGAAATCAACATGGTAACGTGTTAATTTCACATTCGCAGGAAGCCCCTGTTCAACCGCTTGATTGATTTTATACGTCCGTTCAAAGTCGTAGCAGTGTGGGCAGAAAAATGAGAAAAATTCGACAACTTTTGGCGCACCATTTACCGGCTTTTCAATCGCCTGGTACTGCTTACCTTCCGTGAAGGTTGCTGCAGAAGCACCAAAGGCAAGCATTGCCCCAAAGAGAGCAAATAATACTTTTTTCATTTTTTACTTATCTCCAAATTATCATTCAAAATTGAGGCATCATCAGTGAGGGAGGCGATTGTAACAACGCAGTCTGCGCGTGAATTTCTGCAATCTGCCGCCTCCAGAAATCAGCCTCTTCAAACCAAGGAAAAGCTTTAGGAAAAGCAGGATCTTGCCAACGTCTGACTACCCACGCTAGATAATAAACCATGCGCATCGCACGTAAAGGTTCAATCAGTGACAATTCATTAATGTTGAACTCGGTTAGCTCTGTATAACATTCTAGCAGAATATCCCATTGCACTCGTTGTTCATTCAGGTCACCGCTGACTAACATCCAGAGATCTTGTACGGCCGGACCATTACGCGCGTCATCCAAATCGACAAATAGCGGTCCATCACGCCATAAGATATTACCGGGATGGCAATCGCCATGTAAGCGTAAGACATCCCAATCTGTATGCCACAGACGAGTTAACTGCGTTCCTAATTCACTCAGTGCGGCGATAAAATCCACTTTTAAGGCTGCAGGGATGAGTGATGTTTCTTTTAGTAAGGCCAAGGGTTGATGAAAATACTCATCAAGACCCAACGACGGTCGATGACGGAATTGATATTGCCGGCCAACGTGATGAATACTCGCTAACGTTTGGGCAGCTTGTTCAAGATGGTCGTAATTATCAATTTCATATTGTCGCCCGCCCAAACTGGGGAAGACTGCAAAAGCAATACCTTCTGTTTGCTGTACAGTGGTTCCGTGAAAACTGAGTGGCGCAGCGACCGCAAGATTAGCCTCGGCGAGTTCTTGCGTGAATTGATGTTCTTCATGTAACTGCTCAAGCGACCAACGCTGTGGGCGATAGAATTTAGCCACATAACGCTTTCGGTCTTCATCGCTAAATTGCCAGACACGGTTTTCATAGCTATTGAGCGGGGTTAACCCCGAGTCAACGCGTATCCCCGTATTCCATAACGAGTCTAATACGGTTTCGGGATCAAGTGTTTGGAAATCGAAGCTCGGTTGGATCATAATCTCTGCAATAATGTAAAAAACTGAGCAGCAGGATACCATCAACCCTGCTTGCCAGTCTGATTATTTGAACGATTAATTGATAAGGGTTAACTGTGATCAGTGGCATTATTTTGGCGGGCGGTGCGGGACGGCGCATGAATGGGAAAGATAAGGGACTCGAACAGTGGCACGAGAAAGCGTTAATTGACCATGTCATCGAGCATTTAGCGCCACAAGTCAGTCACTTGGCCATTAATGCAAATCGACATATTTCGATCTATCAACAGAGAGGATATCCTGTCATTCAAGATAAGGTACAAACTCTTCTTGGTCCCTTAGCGGGTATAGAGGTGGGATTAGAGTCAATAGAAACAGAATGGCTTGCCGTTGCGCCTTGTGACAGTCCATTGTTTCCCAATGATTACGTGCAACGACTCTACGAATTCACTGTTCGCCATAACTTGCCCCTCACTTGGGTACGACAAAAAGGTCAAGATCATCCTCTGTTCTGCCTAATTCATCGAGACTTAAGGGGAAAGTTGCACGATTTTCTTTACCAAGAGGAAAAGCGGAAGGTGACTAATTTTTTTACTCGCCACGGACGGGCAATGGAGTTTAGTGAAGAACTTCCCTTATTTACGAATTTGAATGATGAAGCATCGTTAAAATAAAAAAGATCCAATGCAAAAAGGCCATCCGTGAGGATGGCCTTTTCGACTTATTGGATGCCTGGCAGTTCCCTACTCTCGCATGGGGAGACCCCACACTACCATCGGCGCTACGGCGTTTCACTTCTGAGTTCGGCATGGGGTCAGGTGGGACCACCGCGCTAGTGC
>NZ_JALBCV010000078.1 GCF_022602565.1 Rosenbergiella metrosideri | reverse complement strand
GTTTTACCGTGGTCAACGTGACCGATGGTGCCCACGTTTACGTGTGGTTTATTACGTTGAAATTGCTCTTTAGCCATCGCTTGTCCCTCTAAGACACAGATAGAATCGGTGAAGTTATCACGTCAACCAGGTCATTATTGCCTGATAAATATGGATTTAATCAAGAACAGAAGGAATCAGGGAGGAAGTTAGGAATGTGGTGCTGATACCCAGAGTCGAACTGGGGACCTCACCCTTACCAAGGGTGCGCTCTACCAACTGAGCCATATCAGCA
>NZ_JALBCV010000077.1 GCF_022602565.1 Rosenbergiella metrosideri | reverse complement strand
ACCATAGCCCGCGCAGTTGCGGGCTGGATCCCGAGTCGGGTACCGCAAAGTAGGTCTGATAGGCGTCATAACCGATTGGCCCGTTACCGACTTCGTTCTCGTGATTGCCCGCTGCCGGCATCCACGGCCGGTAGCGCGCCGAGCGGGTGTTGTTGTCAAACCAGTCCGACCAGGTGCGAATTCGGTCTTGTGCCAGGTTGGCGTAACACAGGTCACCGTTGATCAGGTTGAACAACGGGGCAATACGCTCGATCGCAATCGTGATGTCACCGGCG
>NZ_JALBCV010000076.1 GCF_022602565.1 Rosenbergiella metrosideri | reverse complement strand
CTACGAGCTGCGCCTCCGGCAGGGCTTGGCCGCCTCGAAATCCGACCTGCCCCGGCACATAGCCGTGCTGTGCGACGGCAACCGGCGATGGGCGCGCAGCGCGGGCTACGACGACGTCAGCTACGGCTACCGGATGGGTGCGGCCAAGATCGCCGAAATGCTGCGGTGGTGCCACGAAGCCGGCATCGAACTGGCCACCACCTCGTCGAAGGTGTCGCCCGTGTCCTGACCAAACCGCGCTTCCGCGGCTGGATCCACGTGTATTCCGCCGGCACC
>NZ_JALBCV010000075.1 GCF_022602565.1 Rosenbergiella metrosideri | reverse complement strand
ACGACCAGCTGTATGGCGCGCTGGCGGATATCGCCGGCGAACGTTTGCGCTTGAGCGTGGCGAGCCACCCGTTCTGCGGCGGTGCCGCTGGTGCGGGGCCCGGGCAGCGAAAAGAACAGCAGCTCACGTCCGTCGGCCAGGGTCCACCGCGTCGGCGCCGTCACAACGCCGAACCCTAGGCGAGGCCAGCCCCATCGGCTGGTGCCCGACGTCAAGCCTCGGCTGGCCGCGGCATAAGGTGGCCACCGTGGCCGAAGCGTTCGATGCGACCCAAGC
>NZ_JALBCV010000074.1 GCF_022602565.1 Rosenbergiella metrosideri | reverse complement strand
AAGCGATGGGCCTGGTCGACCGCGGCATTGTTGCTGGCCTGCAAGACCGCGCCGGCCTCTTGGACCTACCCGCTCCTGTGGATCTGCGGCGGCTCCCGCCATCGGGGCAGCTTCGATAGCGCAAATCGGGTCCAACTTAGATAGCGGTCCATTGCTTGGATATTTTCGGCCCGGTACTGCTCGTATTGTGCCTCGAGGTCTGCGATTGCTGGAGTGTTTACCCCCGGCCACGTTGCTCGCGATCAGCCTGCGCACCTCCTCGCGGTTGTTGGCGAT
>NZ_JALBCV010000073.1 GCF_022602565.1 Rosenbergiella metrosideri | reverse complement strand
ACGCTGGTGCACATCTGGGTGACCAGCATTTACGGCGAGAACCGCTAAGCCGCACTCGGTCGGGGGTGCTCGGTCGATGCTCAGTGCCAAAGCGGCATGCAGATCTCACGGAGGTCCGGTGGACGATCTGGCAGCCGAAGTGGCGCCTTGGGTAGGCAATGGCGTGCGGTCATATAGGAGCGGGTGCATTCGCATGTCGGACACGTGGCGTTGCCGCCTGGTACCGCGGTGTTCGTGGCCGACAGCGGGCTAATGCGACCCGGTCCACGCCAGGAG
>NZ_JALBCV010000072.1 GCF_022602565.1 Rosenbergiella metrosideri | reverse complement strand
ACTCCAGCAACATCCGATGCTGTGGATCCATCGCTAACGCCTCGCTGGGCGAAATACCGAAGAACGCGGGATCGAAATCCGCGACGCCATCCACGAAGCCCCCAGTGCGCGCGTACGACTTATGGCGCACGTCGGGATCCGGGTCGAACAACCCGGCCAGATCCCACCCACGGTCGGTGGGAAATTCTGACATCACGTCCCTGGCGTCGGCCACCATCTGCCACTGCCCTTCCGGGGAATCGACGCCCCCCGGGAAGCGACACGACATGCCCACGAT
>NZ_JALBCV010000071.1 GCF_022602565.1 Rosenbergiella metrosideri | reverse complement strand
CCTCACTGCCGTTAAGGCTGACCGCGATGGTCAGGTCGGCGTTGACCCCGGCGATCGGCGCCATCGGCAGTGGATCCAGGATTCCGCCGTCGGCCAGCAGGCGTCCGTCGACTTCGTGTGGGGCGATCACCCCGGGTATGGCGATGGACGCCCGGATCGCCGCGTCGAGGGGGCCGCGCTGAAACCACACCGACTTGCCGGCCAGTAGGTCGGTGGCCACCGCGGTATAGGGGATCGGCAGCTGCTCGATGGCGACCGGGCCGACGATGTCGCGCAC
>NZ_JALBCV010000070.1 GCF_022602565.1 Rosenbergiella metrosideri | reverse complement strand
ATCCAGGGCATGCTGACCGTCGCCATTTTGGTCACGAACGTGATCGGGCTCATTGTCGGTGCCATGCTACTGACGGTCGCCTTTCCGAAACCAAGCGTGATTTTGGACGCCCCGCATTGGGTGTCGTTCGGGATCGTTCCGGGATACTGCGTGCTCGCCTTCATACTGGGCACCTACTGGCTCACCAGGCAAACGGCTCGAGCGTTGCGGTGGGCAATCGAGGAACGCACCCCCAGCCATGATGAGGCGCGCAGCGCTTTCCTAGTCCCACTGCGAG
>NZ_JALBCV010000069.1 GCF_022602565.1 Rosenbergiella metrosideri | reverse complement strand
ATAATGGTAACACCTTCTCCCAACTCAATCTCTTGTACGGACGCGATGCGTTGAATTTCTGCCGGATCGCCCAATAGTACGCACTCCGCGATTTTGCGTTCCGCACAAATAGCCGCTGCACGTAATGTCCGTGGCTCATCGCCTTCAGGTAGCACAATACGTTTACCCGCTTGTCGCGCTAATTCGGTTAATTGATAACGAAAAGCAGGAGGAGAGAGCAGTCGACTGCGTTCGGCGACGGAACTTAAGGAATTAATCCACGGTTTGTCAATAAAAC
>NZ_JALBCV010000006.1 GCF_022602565.1 Rosenbergiella metrosideri | reverse complement strand
CAGAAGTGAAACGCCGTAGCGCCGATGGTAGTGTGGGGCCTCCCCATGCGAGAGTAGGGAACTGCCAGGCATCCAATTAAGACCAATAGGTCATGACCACACCCTTGACACGGTGCGGGAGAAACAAGCAAAGCAGCAGTGCTGCTTTGAGACAGAATCGGTGGAGCGGTAGTTCAGTTGGTTAGAATACCTGCCTGTCACGCAGGGGGTCGCGGGTTCGAGCCCCGTCCGTTCCGCCACCTTTTTAGGGGCGTAGTTCAATTGGTAGAGCACCGGTCTCCAAAACCGGGTGTTGGGGGTTCGAGTCCCTCCGCCCCTGCCAGAAAGTAGAATCCTTTACTTATGTAAAGGATTTTTTTTTGCCTAAAATTTACGTTTCACTCTATCTCCGTCAAAAAGGTGTTATCCGCCTTTCGACGTCTAACACCTAGTTCCTAACTATTACTGACAGGTATATCAATTAACTGCTTTAATTCTTGGAGATGGTCACTATTTTGTAACCACACTGCATAAAGCGTTCTCGGAATTAACGGAGAATTTTCAACTTTGACAAGGTCGGGATAAAGTTCATCCCAGTAGTCAGGCAGAAAAGCGCAGCTATTAGTCGAGCTAAGTAAGTCTCGCGCAATATTCGCAGAGGTCGTGGTCAAAAGATATGAGTCATCGATTTCGGCAAGATATTCATCATGGTATTGGAAATCGGCACCCCATTCGACTTTGATATAGCGACTTTTTTCGCCTTCAATACTATTCTTTGAACGGAATAACGCTAAAGTTAAGGAACCAATAGGCTGACTGGCCAATTCGTCCATTTTCGGCGCTTCTGTGGTGATGAGTAGGTCTAGTTGACGCTCATGTATCTGTTTCACGAGTAAGTGGCGCTGTGCGACCCTGGCTTCGATATGCAGTTCTTCATACTCTGAATAGAGGGATTTAAGCCAATTCGTTAGATAACCCTCCCATAAGGCTGTGCTGGCCCCTACAGACAGCTCATGATGTTGTAAGGCCAATGCGACGTCTTTCTTCGCCTGGGCCCATGTTGACATCAGTGCATCAGCGTAAGGCCTTAGCTTCTCGCCTGCAGTCGTTAATCTGATATTATTGCGATGGCGGGTGAATAAGCTGACTCCTAGCTGATTCTCAAGCTGTCTGATTCGAAAACTCACCGCCGATTGTGTGAGATAGAGCGCTTCTGCAGCACGACCAAAGTGTCGTGTACGACTGACTTCCAAAAAAGTTTTCAGTAATTCGGTGTCCAAAGTGCATCTCCAAAAAAATTTATCGTATCAATTTAAATCTTTTGTTTTACACTTTGTCAAGCCTAACTAATACTCCGCGGCATGAACCACACAGCTATTAATAGAAGCAGGAGCGTGTTATATGGCGGAAAGCTTTGTAACTACCCACCGTTTTTTTGATAATAAGCACTACCCACGTGGATTCTCCCGCCATGGAGACTTTACGATTAAAGAAGCCCAATTTTTAGAACGTTACGGTTTCGCGATGAATGAGCTCGATCTCGCTAAGCGTGAGCCGTCTAATGAAGAAGAAAAACAGTTTGTAGAAGTATGTCGTGGACAGCGTCCTGCAGAGACTGAAGCAGAGAAGGTTTGGTCTAAGTATATGGCTCGTATTAAGCGGCCTAAACGCTTTCATACTTTGTCCGGCGGTAAGCCACAAATGGATACGGTTGAAGATTACAGTGATAGCGACGATTAATAGAAGGGCTCACCGAGGTGGGCCTTTTTTTATTGGTATAGTTGAGTGAGGTGTTTAACAATACGATCAGTATATCGATAACTTAAGGCTTCCTGTAATGCTACCTTCGTTATCTCATCTTCACCGTTTAGGTCGGCGATCGTTCGCGCCACTCTTAATATATGGTGAAAAGCTCTATGAGACAGCGATAGTTGATGAAGACTCTCTTTCAACCAATCCCAATCCTCTAACGTTAGCTGGCAATAAAGACTTATCTCGCGGTAATTGAGCCGTGCATTTTCTTTTCCTTGTCGTTTATTCTGAAGCGTTCTCGCTGTACAAATTCGGGACTTAATCGCTAGGCTGGATTCATTATGAAATGATGTCGAACCGTCTAATGGTGTTGAAACTGCTATAGAGAGTTGAAACCGGTCTATAAGCGCGGCAGAAAGTATCTCAACGCTTTTTCCTAAAGCATTTCGAGCATTCTTAGCTTTAAGTTCTGATAGCGCATAGCCGCAAGGAAGATTCGTTGCTGCGACTAATTGAAAACAGGCGGGATAAATAATCTTTGCCCCAGCCCGTGATAGGAGAACATATCCTTGTTCTAATGGAGTCCTTAAAGCATCTAAAGTTTTCTTATCGAATTCTAATAATTCATCCAGAAAAAGTACTCCGCGATGGGCGAGTGTAATCTCACCGGGGGCTTCGGGGTGAGTGCTCCCAATCAACCCTGCCGTGGTAATGCTATGGTGTGGGTTTCGGAAAGGGCGTGATAACGGCTGCACTAGGTGGCTTTTAGACAAATTTTTCACTTGTGCTATGGCGATCTTTTCTTCAGATGTCAGTTCGGGCAATAGGCTTGGTAAGCAACGCGCTAGAGTCGTTTTCCCGCTACCAGGAGGGCCGACCATTAATAGACTGTGTCCGCCAGCGGCAGCGATTTCTAAGGCGCGTTTAGCATGGTACAGCCCAACGATAGACTGTATATCGATAAAAGGAGATTCAGGACAAATAGTTTGTTTATTGAGTGTGCGCGTCGTCGAAATAGGTTCACCTTGCAGATAGCGGCATACTTGTCGAAGGTTCTCGGCATAATAAACGGTTTCGGGAGCAAAAATTAACTCCGGTGAAAAGAGTTGTTGAGCGACAACAATTGGATGTTTCGCATCGGCAGCCGCAAGCATAGCTGAAATCGCTCCTTTACAACCTGTCAGCGAGCCATTGAGTGATAATCCGGCATAAAATTCTACGTGGCCATGACGCTTTAACTGAACCTGCCCTGAGGCGATAAGGATTGCAAGCGCTATGGGTAAGTCGTAGCCAGCCGTATCGCCGAGATGAGGGCCAGGGGTTAGGCTTAGCGTTATTTTCTTCGCGGGGAAATGGAAACCACTGTTCAGCATAGCACTCCGCACACGCGCTCTAATACCACGTGCGGTACTATCTGAAAGCCCAATCAAGATAAATCCGGGTAGGCCTTGGCTGATATCAACCTCAACCGTGATTGGTGTGGTGTTTATACCCACGATATAACGAGTGCGAACTTCTGCAAGTGACATGATCCTCTCCTCCTCACCGAAGTATGCTTAAAAATAGAAGGTTCTTCTCACATTCAGATTCTTTATTGCGAGACGCATCGATAAATTAAGTAACAATTTCAAAGTATTTATTTTTTTTGCGAGATATCTCTTTTAATTAATAGTAATCATGAGGTTACCTGAATACGTAAAAAGTCTTGTTCTACACAAAGACAAAAAAACATTGCATCATATCTAAAAACTATGATAACTCTGTAGGTATTGATTCGATTAAGACGAATATCTGAACTGATTATGAAAGCCCTTTTACGAGTGATTAGCCTTATTCTCATTAGCGTGGTGGTGATTATTCTCCCATCCTGCGGGGCTACGTTCGGAAGAGAAAAGGCTTAAAAATCAAGTCGTAATCTAAAGAAAACCCCCGCACTTAAAAGTTCGGGGGTTTTTTTTTGGTCCAAACACAACAAAATAATAAAATCTGAGGCAACAGAGTTTTTAGCATAAAATTCTGTATAACCCAAATAAGGCAGAGGTTTAGTGATGACTGGAGCGCAGTGGGTAGTTCATGCTCTGAAAGGGCAAGGAATTAAGACGGTATTTGGGTACCCTGGTGGTGCAATCATGCCAGTGTACGATGCGTTATACGACGGCGGTGTTGAACATTTATTATGCCGACACGAGCAAGGGGCAGTCGTCGCAGCAATCGGTTATGCCCGAGCGACAGGGAAAACAGGTGTCTGTATCGCAACGTCGGGGCCGGGGGCGACTAATCTTATTACAGGTCTGGCTGATGCCATGATGGATTCAGTCCCAATTGTCGCCATCACAGGCCAAGTCTCTTCGGCGGTGATTGGTACTGACGCCTTCCAAGAAATTGATGTACTAGGGCTTTCTCTGGCTTGTACTAAGCACAGCTTTATGGTGCAAAGTGCTGAAGAGTTACCGCAAGTTCTTGCCGATGCCTTTGCCATAGCCCAATCAGGCCGTCCAGGTCCTGTCTTAGTCGATATTCCCAAAGATATCCAAATGGGCGCTGCCGATTTTCAACCTGTTCTTAGCGCTGTAGCTCAAGATAATGTCTCTTTCTTAGGATCGCTCGACGCTGCGAAAGAGTTACTTCATAAGGCACTAAAACCGATTGTCTATGTCGGCGGTGGAGTCGGTATGGCTGATGCAGTTGATGAACTGAGAACCTTTTTATCGACCACCTCCCTGCCTTCCGTTAGTACGTTGAAGGGATTGGGAACTGTACCTCATGATGAACCGACCTACCTAGGCATGCTGGGTATGCATGGAAGTAAAGCGGCAAATTTAGCGGTACAGGAAAGCGACTTACTGATTGCTATTGGTGCGCGTTTTGACGATCGCGTTACTGGAAAGCTTGATACTTTTGCTCCTCATGCTGCGGTTATTCATATCGATATTGACCCGGCAGAATTGAATAAATTACGTCGAGCGCACGTAACCCTTCAGGGAAGCATTGCAGCGATATTACCTCAGTTGGCGACAACCGTATCGATTGCTCCTTGGGTTGAGCATCTAGCTGATCTAAAAAAGACGACTGCGCCTAATTACGATCACCCAGGTGCACCAATTTTTGCGCCAGCATTACTCAAAAAGCTTTCTGAAAAAATGCCACACAGTACCGTAGTAACGACCGATGTTGGCCAACACCAAATGTGGGCGGCACAACATATGTTCTTCAATCAGCCGGAAAACTTCATTACATCGAGCGGACTTGGCACCATGGGGTTCGGCTTACCTGCAGCGATTGGTGCCCAAGTGGCTCGCCCAGAAGATACCGTGATCTGTGTGTCGGGTGATGGGTCGATCATGATGAATATTCAAGAGCTGGGGACGATAAAGCGCAAGCAATTACCGGTAAAAATTCTTCTGTTGGATAACCAGCGACTGGGCATGGTACGTCAGTGGCAAGAACTGTTCTTTGAAGAGCGTTATAGCGAAACATTGCTGACCGATAATCCCGACTTTTTGATGCTCGCTCGTGCTTTTGATATCCCTGGCAGAAGTATTAGTAAAAAGGATGAGATCGACGCTGCACTGGATGAATTCTTAAATGCACCGACCGCTTATTTTTTACATATTCAGATCGATGAAAACGAAAATGTTTGGCCTCTCGTCCCACCGGGTGCGAGTAACACTAATATGATGGAGAAAAGCGCATGAATCAGCATCAACTCACTATCGCCGCGAGTCATCGTCCTGAAGTATTAGAACGCATCTTACGGGTGGTACGCCATCGCGGATTTGAAATTAAAACCATGCAAATGGCACAAACTCTGGGGCCTGAGCAGATTAATATCGAAATGATAGTCGCCAGCCACCGGGGTATTGAGTTACTTTCGACACAGCTGACTAAATTAATCGACGTGAACAGCGTGAACGTCATAAAAAATAAAACACAACAAATACGTGCATAATCGTAAAGGACAGACAATGAGTACAAAAAAAGCAGAATTCATTTGGTTTAATGGCGAAATGGTTAAATGGGAAGATGCTAAAATTAGCGTTATGTCTCACTCCCTGCATTACGGCACCTCAGTATTCGAAGGCGTCCGGTGCTACGATTCGCACAAAGGCCCAGTGGTTTTCCGCCACCGTGAACATATGCAGCGCCTACACGACTCCGCCAAAATTTATCGTTTTCCTATCACGCAGTCTGTCGACGAATTGATGACGGCATGCCGTGAGGTACTCCGTAAAAATGATCTGAAAAGCGCCTATATTCGTCCCCTAGCATTTGTTGGTGATGTTGGCTTGGGTGTAAACCCGCCTGAAGGGTTCAGTATGGATGTGATCATCGCAGCCTTCCCATGGGGCGCTTACTTAGGTGCAGAAGCGATGGAGCAAGGTATCGATGCGATGGTGTCTTCTTGGAACCGTGTTGCACCCAATACTCTGCCTACTGCAGCGAAGGCGGGGGGGAATTACCTATCCTCATTACTAGTAGGGAGTGAAGCCCGTCGTCATGGTTATCAAGAGGGTATCGCCCTAGACACCCAAGGTTATATTTCTGAAGGAGCAGGTGAAAACCTATTCGAAGTTAAAGATGGTGTCTTATTTACCCCACCTTTCACCTCTTCAGCGTTACCGGGTATCACTCGCGACGCTATTATCACTCTCGCAAAATCACTGGGCATTGAAGTGCGTGAGCAAGTGCTTTCTCGCGAGTCACTTTACTTAGCTGATGAAGTCTTTATGTCTGGTACGGCCGCAGAAATTACGCCGGTGAGAAGCGTGGATGGTATCACTGTTGGCGCAGGTAAACGTGGACCAGTGACTGAGCGCATCCAACAAGCTTTCTTCGGGTTATTTACTGGTGAGACAGAAGATAAATGGGGCTGGTTAGACCCGGTCAACGCGTAACCTTATTCATTTTATAACGGGCATGACATGCCCGTTTTGCTGTTATTTGGAGTAGATTGAGCATGCCTAAGTACCGTTCTGCAACCACCACCCATGGCCGAAATATGGCTGGCGCTCGTGCCTTATGGCGAGCAACTGGAATGACCGACAATGATTTTGGTAAACCTATTATAGCCGTTGTTAACTCCTTCACTCAATTCGTCCCCGGTCATGTTCATTTACGGGATCTCGGTAAACTGGTCGCGGAACAGATTGAAGCGGCGGGCGGTGTAGCGAAAGAATTTAACACCATCGCCGTCGATGATGGGATCGCCATGGGTCATGGAGGAATGCTCTATTCCTTGCCTTCTCGTGAACTTATCGCTGACTCTGTTGAATACATGGTGAATGCTCACTGTGCGGATGCCATGGTTTGTATTTCAAACTGTGACAAAATCACCCCAGGGATGTTAATGGCCTCAATGCGCCTAAATATTCCTGTTATTTTTGTATCGGGTGGCCCAATGGAAGCCGGTAAAACGAAGCTATCCGATCAACTCATCAAGCTCGACTTGGTTGATGCGATGATCCAAGGTGCTAACCCTAATGTGAGTGATGCCGACAGTGAACAGATCGAGCGCTCAGCGTGCCCAACTTGTGGTTCATGCTCAGGAATGTTCACCGCCAACTCAATGAACTGTTTGACTGAAGCCTTAGGTCTTTCACAACCCGGTAATGGTTCACTTTTGGCGACTCATGCCGATCGTGAGCAATTATTTATCAATGCAGGTAAACGTATTGTTAGCCTGACTAAGCGTTATTACGAACAAGACGATACCAGTGCTTTACCTCGTAATATTGCTTCAAAAGCAGCATTTGAAAATGCGATGACGTTGGATATCGCGATGGGTGGTTCAACAAATACCGTATTACACTTACTGGCTGCGGCACAGGAAGGGGATATTGATTTCGATATTTCCGATATTGATCGTTTATCTCGTCAAGTTCCACACCTTTGTAAAGTCGCGCCAAGTACCCAAAAATATCATATGGAAGATGTCCACCGTGCTGGAGGGGTTATCGGTATCCTGGGTGAGCTTGATCGTGCCGGGTTATTAAAAACCGATGTCCCTAACGTATTGGGCTCAACATTGAAAGAGACCTTAGCGCAGTACGACATTATGTTGACTCAAGACGAAGCGATCAAAACCATGTACCGTGCAGGGCCTGCGGGGATCCGTACCACCAAAGCGTTTTCGCAATCATGCCGTTGGGATACGCTTGACGATGATCGCCAAAATGGCTGTATCCGTGAGCGACAATATGCCTTCTCTCAAGATGGTGGACTGGCTGTACTTTACGGTAACTTGGCTGAAAAAGGTTGCATCGTTAAAACCGCGGGTGTAGATGAAGACATTCTAACCTTCCGTGGCCCAGCTAAAGTTTACGAAAGCCAAGATGATGCAGTTGAGGCGATACTCGGCGGTAAAGTTGTTGCCGGCGATGTGGTTGTTATCCGCTACGAAGGTCCGAAGGGCGGTCCGGGTATGCAAGAAATGCTCTATCCAACCACCTACTTAAAATCTATGGGATTGGGCAAACAATGTGCCTTAATCACTGACGGTCGTTTCTCTGGCGGTACTTCTGGACTCTCAATCGGTCACGTCTCACCTGAAGCGGCGAGTGGCGGGATTATCGCGCTGGTGGAAGAAGGGGATATGATCTCGATAAATATTCCGCAGCGTGGGATCACCTTAGATATTAGCGATGCAGAACTTGCCGAACGCCAGGCCGCACAAGTTCAGCGTGGTGAGCAAGCTTACACACCAAATAATCGTGAGCGGGAAGTCTCGTTTGCATTACGAGCCTACGCATCTTTAGCCACCAGTGCTGACCAAGGTGCGGTGCGTGATAAGAGTAAACTTGGGGGATAAGTCGATGGCGACAGTTAAACCCTTGCCTGCTGAGCCGTCAGCAGGCGAATATCTTCACGCTATTCTGCGGTCTCCTGTGTACGATGTTGCACAGGTCACTCCGCTCCAAGTGATGAATAAGCTTTCAGAGCGCTTAGGTAACACCATCTTGGTCAAGCGTGAAGACCGGCAGGCCGTGCATAGTTTCAAACTGCGCGGTGCTTATGCCATGATCGCGGGACTTAGTGAAGAGCAGAAATCTCGTGGTGTGGTAACCGCCTCCGCAGGAAACCATGCGCAAGGTGTGGCGCTTTCTGCCGCGAAACTGGGTATTAAGGCGAAGATAGTGATGCCGCTGGCAACAGCGGATATCAAAGTGGATGCGGTGCGTGCTTTTGGCGGAGAAGCTCTTTTACACGGTGCTAACTTCGATGAGGCGAAAGCCAAAGCGATCGAGCTTGCAGCAGATCACGGCCTGACCTTTATTCCTCCCTTCGACCACCCTTCAGTCATCGCTGGACAGGGCACTATAGGGATGGAACTTCTTCAGCAGGATGCACACTTAGACCGTATTTTCGTGCCGGTGGGCGGAGGAGGCTTGGCTGCAGGGGTGGCTGTTTTAATCAAACAGCTAATGCCTGAAATAAAAGTGATTGCCGTTGAAGCCAGTGATTCCGCTTGCTTAGCCGCTGCACTGGAAGCCGGGCAGCCTGTCGAACTACCACGCGTAGGCCTCTTTGCGGAAGGCGTTGCAGTCAAGCGTATTGGTAACGAAACCTACCGTTTATGTCAGCAATATATCGACGACATTGTTACGGTCGACAGTGACGCCATCTGTGCTGCGATGAAAGATCTATTCGAAGATGTGCGAGCGGTAGCAGAGCCTTCTGGCGCGTTAGCGCTAGCAGGAATGAAGAAGTACATTCAACAGCATGGGATTGAGGGGGAACGCTTAGCGCATGTCCTCTCTGGGGCGAATGTTAATTTCCATGGTCTACGCTATGTTTCTGAACGCTGTGAATTGGGCGAACAACGTGAAGCCCTCTTAGCGGTGACGATTCCAGAACAGCAAGGGAGTTTCCTGACCTTTTGCCAAACATTGGGTGGGCGCTCAATCACTGAATTCAACTACCGTTATGCCGATGAAGGGAATGCCTGTATTTTCGTGGGTGTCAGACTGACGCGAGGCGATGAAGAGCGCAAAGAGATAGCTACTCAGCTCCAGAATCATGGCTATCAAGTCGTTGATCTTTCCGATGACGAAATGGCCAAGTTGCATTTGCGCTACATGGTTGGTGGGCGTCCAAGTAAAGCCTTAGAGGAACGTCTCTTTAGTTTTGAATTTCCAGAGTCCCCCGGTGCATTACTCAAGTTTTTGGAGACTCTTGGAACGCATTGGAATATCTCATTGTTTCACTATCGCAGCCATGGCACCGATTATGGGCGAGTCTTAGCCGGGTTCGAACAAAACCCGCGAGAAACGGATTTCGACCCCCACCTCGATGCCTTGGGGTATGCGTATCACGACGAAACCGAAAATCCGGCGTTTAAATTTTTCTTAGCAGGGAAATAGCTAGAGAAGATTCCAAAAAGCCTCAATCAGCGGCTCTCGTAGCCGCTGTTTTTGTACACAGATCCCTAGTTCTAAAGGGGCACCTAAATCTTCACCCTCTAACATCATGATCCGGTTACGGATCATCTCGGGACTATTTTCGATCACTACCGCTGGAAGTAGCGCCACGCCACAGCCTAATGCAACCATGGAAACAATCGCCTCATGTCCTGAAACGGTAGCGTAAATAATCGGATTAGTCATTCGTTGTCGGCGGAACCACAGATCGATACTGCGTCTCACCGGCCCCTGCTCAGGGATAATAAAAGGAATCTCGTGCCAATTACGTGCCTCGTGATTTATCGCTAACTGTCGTACAGGGCAAGGTAGAGCAGGGGCGATCATCACCAGTGGTAATGTTGCTAGAGGCGTAAAATCGATTCCGGCAGGCAGAGAAAGAGGCTTGCCTGCAATGGACACATCGGCATGACCCGAGCTCACTATCTCGACCGCATCGGCTGGGTCACCCGTGAATAATTTAATTTCCACCTGCGGATGGGCGACCCTGAATCGATCAAGTATTGGCGGTAAATGGCTATAAGCCGCAGTGACCGAACAGAAAATTTTTAATTCCCCATTCAAAGAGGGGCTGTCTACCGCCATCGCATGCTTCATCTGTTGATATTGTAATAATGTTTGTTGGGCAAAGGCCTTTAACTGCTCACCCGCCTCAGTGAGGGAGACCGAGCGATTGTCCCGCAGAAATAATGGATAACCTAGCTCATCTTCTAAGCGTTGGATCTGTCGGGAGAGTGTAGACGGGCTGACATGCATTGCACGGGATGTCTGCCCGAAATGGCAAGACTCAGCCAAATGGAGAAACAGTTTTAAATCGCGTAAATCCATCATCGTCATGCCTTTTAATGTTGCGTTAAATGCAATGTAATATTGTCAATATATCAATTTAAGCACTGAATTTCCTGTCATATGATGGGATTATAATGAAACGAGAGACGTTTCAATAACTACACAAAATATGCACAACATTATCTGGAGTATTCATGGCTAACTATTTTAATACGCTGAATTTACGTAATCAGCTGGCGCAATTAGGTAAGTGTCGTTTCATGTCTCGTGAAGAGTTTGCTGATGAAGCTAACTATCTGAAAGGCAAAAAAGTCGTTATCGTAGGCTGTGGTGCGCAAGGCTTAAACCAAGGGTTAAATATGCGTGACTCTGGCCTGAATGTTGCTTATGCATTGCGTCAAGAAGCTATCGATGAGAAACGTGCATCATGGCGTAAAGCTTCAGATAATGGATTTACCGTCGGCACATATGAAGAGTTAGTCCCTGAAGCTGACTTAGTCATTAATTTGACTCCAGACAAACAACACTCAGCAGTGGTTCAAGCGGTTCAACCTCTGATGAAAGAAGGTGCAGCATTAGGCTATTCTCACGGTTTCAACATTGTTGAAGTGGGCGAAACGATCCGTAAAGATATCACCGTCGTCATGGTTGCACCGAAATGCCCAGGTACTGAAGTACGTGAAGAATACAAACGCGGTTTCGGTGTTCCAACATTATTAGCGGTGCACCCAGAAAATGATCCACAAAAAGAGGGATTAGCGATCGCTAAAGCATGGGCCGCAGCCACAGGTGGTCACCGTGCGGGTGTATTAGAATCCTCTTTCGTTGCAGAAGTAAAATCTGACTTGATGGGCGAGCAAACTATCCTTTGCGGTATGCTGCAAGCAGGTTCAATTCTATGCTTCGATAAATTAGTGGCTGAAGGCACTGATGCGGCTTACGCTGAAAAATTAATTCAGTTTGGTTGGGAAACCATCACCGAATCACTGAAGTTTGGTGGTATCACTCTGATGATGGATCGTTTATCTAACCCAGCTAAATTACGAGCTTATGCGCTTTCAGAGCAACTGAAGACGCTAATGGCACCATTATTCCAAAAACATATGGACGATATCATCTCTGGTGAATTCTCATCCGGTATGATGGCCGATTGGGCCAACGATGATAAAGATCTTCTGACTTGGCGTGAAGAGACGGGCAAAACCGCTTTCGAAAATGCGGCACAGTTCGAAGGTAAGATTGCTGAGCAAGAATACTACGATCAAGGTGTGGTGATGGTCGCAATGGTTAAAGCAGGCGTTGAATTAGCCTTCGAAACTATGGTTGATGCGGGCATCATTGAAGAGTCAGCATATTACGAATCTCTTCACGAATTACCACTGATTGCCAACACCATTGCACGTAAGCGTCTGTATGAAATGAACGTTGTAATCTCAGATACCGCAGAATACGGTAACTACCTATTTAGCTTCGCAGCCGTACCATTATTAAAAGACTTTATGGCTAACTTGAAGCCTGGTGACTTAGGTAAACCTGCGACAACAGACAACAACGTTGATAATGCACAGTTACGTGAAATGAACGAAGCCGTTCGTCATCACCCAATTGAAGAAGTGGGCCGTAAACTACGTGGTTACATGACGGATATGAAGAGTATCGCTGTAGCAGGCTAATAGCTTGTAGCACCAGACATCTCTTTCAAGCCCCTATATTGTTTAACAATGTAGGGGTTTTTTTATTTCTATAATAAATGATGTACTTTGACGGGAGTTAGCCATCATTGAGGTATTTTATCCCAACTTTTTTTTCCAAAGGCAATAGTGGGTAATTGTCGCTAATGTATTGTACCCGAGTCTTTAGCGATAGCTTTTTCATTCAGCGTAACGATATAACTCCACAAATCATCTCCTTCAAGGCTAGGGTAAAATGAGTACATATACTTACCGTTTTTAAACCGATAGCCTCTAAAATCACAAACGTCAGGGCAATTAACATTTATAGTTTCTCCATTAAGTTTGATCGTTGAGTTATCTTTAATTTTTGTGGAGGTGAGGCGTAGTTTATTACAAGAAACATTCCCCTCACTACAATCATAGTCTATTGTTGCCTTAAAAGTTCTTCCCTCGAAATGATAAGTAGATTTGGCATACGCTAAACCAGCTGTAATAACTAAGTAAAAAAACAAGAGGGCTCTATATTTTTTAATCATCTTGAATAATCAGCCTTATAATAGAGTTTTAATTCCGATTCACGGCGATTAATTAATCCTTTCATCACTTTCCCTTGGCTTCTACTCCACATTTTCCATGCAGTATCAAGATTATCATTACTTTCACCGTTAATTATTTTAACAACGGTAGAACCTCCCAATCCACTTATTCTATTACCGATACCGATGTTAAAAAAAATAGTTAATGCATCGAATTGGCTTTGGGTAAGTAAACGTTTTAACACCATTCTCGTACTTTGTTAATTCTTGTCTTAGTCACGACAGCGCCTGAGAAGCACTAATACCCTCTTTATATCGTTCAAACTCTTTAGTATCAACGATTAGATGGCCATAACCGATCGTCGTACCTGGCGTGTAATGTTTTATCTCTTTACCCGTTTGGTCATCATAAATTTTTAGCCTTAACTGTTCATAATCTGCTAATAACCTAACTCCGGCTTGGCTCAATTCCATCGTCGCTACATCGTATTTTGCGCCAATGCCTTCAGAAAACTGGGGTGAGATTTTGATTAAATTATTTTTTTTCTTCTCAAGAAACTTAATGGTTTTCCCATTTATGTCAACGCGAGCATCAGGTAATAGCTTCATTCTACTTTGGAATGTTCTAATCGCACTTATTGTATTATTTCTACAAATGCCATCAATCCTTAGATTAAAACCATGTTTAACTAATAGATTTTTAATAATTATTACATCGCTGTATTTAGTGTTTGCGTTAAGACCAACAGAATCTTCTAATAACATACAACCTAACTCCCTTTTTATTATTGTTTATAATATATAACGAGCGATTTCTCTTTATCTAAAGAGAGTATTTTTTATAGCCGAGCTTAACGACCTCGAATGTGATTTTAATAAGGATGAAATTTATTAATAGTAAGACTTCTATATTATCGTTATATGTTTTTGCATTGATATCATCATTTTTCTAAAAAATAATAAAAAGTAAGTGTAATCTTATTTTCTAGGAATTTTTTTCCACTCGTAAATTTTAATTTGCTACCCATTGAAAGTCTCTAACTTTTCTTACATGACAATCTCTCACCTTTATGCAGCCACTTTTGCACTTAATAGGGGTTAAATGAAAGTGAGGGTTGTGACAAAGAATAGAACAATGGCTAAGGCTAAAGGCACTTAGGAAAAACCACCCATTGATAAGGTGGTTTTTACTCGTGATTGGGAAGGAGATCAAGAACGATTTGACGAGAGTATTGTGTGGCGAGTCTCTTTGCTCATAACCAACGCAATTAACGTCAGCACAGCCATTGATGTAAGGTAAAGGCCGACCGCGAAAAGTCCCCATTTGGCAGTTAGCCACGTCGCAATATAAGGCGCGACAGAAGCACCCAGTATTGATGCCAAGTTATAGGAGAAGGATGCTCCGGTGTAGCGAACCTCGGTAGGAAAGAGTTCGGGTAACAAAGCGCCCATAGGTCCGAAAGTTAAGCCCATAATGGTCAATCCCAGCGTCAGAAATAACATTACCAACCACTGTGAACCACCGGCTAAAATAGAAGGAAAAGCTAAGGCAAATACGATGATCAATAGGGTAATAGCGATCATGGTAGGACGACGACCAAAGCGATCCGCCAAGATCCCGGCAATAGGGATCGCGACACCAAATCCGATCACGGCCACCATTAACATCCATAAAAAACTATTCCGAGAAAAGCCCAGTCCTTGCGGTGCAGGGGCCGTGCCATAACTCATGGAATAAACCGTCATAATATAAAACAGGGTATAGGTCGCCAACATGATAAATGTCCCTAATACCATGGCCCTAAAGTGTTTACTAAACAATGTACCGATAGGCAGACTAACGTGTTGCTGTGACTGTTTAGCTTGAGTAAAGACAGGGCTTTCGTGTAACGATACCCGCACATAAAGTCCAACAATGACGAGGACTGCTGACAGGATAAAGGGTACACGCCATCCCCACTGCATAAACTGTTGGTCGGTCAGCAGCCAAGAGAGTAATAAAAAGGTACCATTGGCAAAGAAAAAGCCAATCGGTGCGCCCAGTTGTGGGAAAGAGCCATATAATGCTCTTTTTTTAGCCGGTGCATTCTCTGTTGCAAGTAATGCTGCTCCCCCCCATTCGCCACCGAGCCCTAATCCTTGACCAAATCGAGCCAACGCCAAAAGCAGTGGTGCTACTACACCAATGGTTTGATAGCTAGGGAGTAAGCCGATAACCACCGTCGAGACACCCATGGTGACTAATGATGCAACCAAGGTTGCCTTACGACCGACTTTATCGCCGAAATGGCCAAAGAGTGCTGAGCCAATCGGGCGGGCAACGAAGGCAATAGCGAAAGTCGCTAACGACTGCAGCGTTGCAACGGTCGGATCACCCTGCGGAAAAAAGATATGCGGAAAAACGATAACCGCTGCTGTGGCGTAGATATAAAAATCGAAAAATTCAATTGCCGTACCGACTAAAGACGCGATGATCACTTTATTGCGTGAATTGATGGGGGGAGCCTGCTGAGCAGCTTCTGCCAGAGTTTCTGAAGTTTGCATAATTCCATTTTCTTATTTTTGTTACATCGGAAAATCATATTACGCAGGCATGCCGTAGGGTTCAATTAACTGACACGCCGCCGCACAGGCTCTATAGCGAATAATCGTAGTGATACGGCATTAGACAAATGAAGTTATCTGGGAATAGTTAATAAGCTGGAGGGATACGCTAAAAATAGGCTAAAAAAAATAGTTTATTTAATTTAGCCTATCGACAGATTAATGCGTTGTTGGTGCATTATCTTCTTTTGTTTTAGAAGCAGGAGGGTTTGCTGTCGCAATCCATGCTGCGCAGAATAGAGTTAAGCGGGCAAAGAAATAAAAGAACGCCATTAATCCCAATACTGAACCAAATGCCGCACCTGAAGGCGAAGAGGCTAATTTAGGCAACGTAAAGGTCATAATAAACTTAATCAGCTCGAAGCCTATTGCCGCGAGTAATGTGCCACGGAATAGGGCTTTTTTATGGGGCTTATGGCGAGGAAGAATCCAGAAAATCCATAAAAAGATAAGGTAGTTACAGCCGATGGATATACACAACGCGCTCACCGTGATCAGAGGGCGTAACCAGCTGATATGATCTAATCCTAATGCACTAATGATCGTCGATTGTGCAGAACCGGCGATGGAGTTTAATGAAATGGAAATCACCAACGCCATCACCAAGCCAGTTAGCGAGATGAAATCGCGTAAATACTTGTGCCATATTTTCTCCTGATCCTTCGGCGCGCGTTCCCACACGTCTCGGGACTGGGCACGAATGGCTTCGCGAAGATTTCCTACCCAACTGATCCCCGAATAGAGGGCCAGCAACAATCCGGTTATCCCGACAGTGGTACGTTGTTGGATAGCTGTATTAACAGTATTTTTTAATGTTGAGGTCAGGGTTGGATCACTAATACTGTTAACGATTTTATCAATCAACTCCGAAAGGAGGGCTTGGTTAGAAGCCAAGACAAAACCCAAGGCCGCGAAGGAAACCATTAAAATCGGGATTAATGAAAGGAAGGAGAAATAGGTGATTGCGGCACCGAATTGGCTTCCCAAACGATCATTAAAACGCTCGATGGCACGCAAAAAATGAGCGACCGGTTTAAGGGAAGTGAACCAAATATAAAAGCGTGAAGCCTGCTTGATGGAGTGATCCACTGAGGTATTTCCTGTCTTAATGGGAATGACCGACGCTTCGTGGTCCTCGTTATCCTTCTTCGAATTATTTTTTGTCTCAACCATAAAAATTCCATCATTGTGGTTTGGGCGTTAAACGCCTTTTATTACAGTATAGCTTATGCTTCGCTGTTGCCTTCGCCGAGAGGTATTGCTCCCGTCATCTGAAAATCTTGCGGGGGGATCCCCGTCATTTCGCAGGCCAGTTCACCCGTACGGCGCAATGCATAACGGTAGCGCTCATCAAAAGGATAGCAGCAGGATAAGCGTAGTGCATGGTGATAGTGGTCGCTGAGGGAATAGAGCGATCCAGGGGTAACACAGATACGTTCATTCAATAACTGTTCGAATAAATCAACGGTATTAATTTTACCGGGCAGCTCTGCCCAAAAAACGAACCCACCCGTTGGTCGAGTCGCTTGCGTCCCTTCAGGGAAATAGCGAGAAATCATATCTCTGACCTTATCCATATTGCTGGCATAGCGCCTACGCAGTGAGCGTAAATGGTGGTCATAGCCGCCATTAGCGATAAATTCGGCTAAGGTAGAGGTTAAAAGAGCCGACTCGCCTAAGGTGCTCAAGCCTTTTAGGCGAGAGATTGCATCGTGAAAACGGCCCGCCATCATCCAGCCAATACGAAAATCTGGCGCGAGGGTTTTGGTAAAGCTGGTGCAGTAAATGACCCAACCTTCTTTATCAAAGCTTTTCACCGCCGGTGATTCCGGAGTGTGAAATTGTAACTCGCTATAAATACCGTCTTCAATTATCGGTAATTGATAATGTTGTGCTAACTGCGCCAACCTTTTTTTATCTGCGACAGAGGAGGTAAAACCTAATGGATTGTGAACCGTCGGGATGGTGATTAGCACTGAGATCCGTTTCTCTTTCAACATCAATTCGAGCACATCCATTTTGATCCCTTTTCGAGGATCCGTTGGGATCTCGACGGCTTTTAATCCCAGTTCTGCCAGTAAAGGAAAAAGGAAGAAGTAGGTCGGGCTCTCAACGCCAATACAGTCACCGGGAGAGGTGACTACCCGCAAGGCTAATTGAATCGCTTCTGAACAGCCGTGAGTAATAATGATCTCCTCGGCGGACAGGGATAAGCCTGAATAAAGGGCGCGCTTCGCGATTTGTTCGCGTAGTGGCTCACCATTATTAGGTAGTGCATATTTGGAGATGATGTCAGGTCGTCTGCGTAATAGCGAGGCGGCAATTTTTGTCAGTTTAGCGGTGGGGAAAAAGTCCTCATGCTGAGGGCAGGCGAGGGAAATATTGGTGTAAGCCGGATTGCGCTGAGCGGCGAATACCGCCTCGATTAACGCCATCTTTTCCCGTCCTAATTCGCGAGGCTTTAGCTGCCTAGGTGCGGAGGTGGCAACCTCTGCGAGTACACTGCGTACGTAAAATCCTGACTGAGGCCTAGCTTCAACCAACCCCCGATTCTCTAGGCGCTGCCATGCCGCAAGTACAGTATTGACACTCACTTGATGGGTTTCAGCAACACGCCTAATGGCGGGTAGCCTCTGTCCAGCCTTGATCTTTCCTTGGTGAATTAAGGTGGCGAATTCGTCGGCAAGCTGCTGATAGCGAGTCGTGACCTCTGTCATGGATACACCTTGTTGTCAGTTTAATGGGTACAATTTACTTTAACTGAAATTGTACTCATTACAATAATACTTTTTTGTCTCTGTTACCCTTTTTATCGCTGAGGTACCATAGCCTCACTCTTTTTTTGCAGGACACTCATCATGCTTGATCCCTCTTACATTAGTTATGTCGTCGTTATGTCGGTCACACCTGGCCCGAATAACGTGATGTTGGCGACCTCTGGGGTTAATTATGGTTTGAAAAAGACCTTACCCATGATACTAGGGATTATTGCAGGGTGTCTGGTGCAACTGCTATTTTCCATTTTAGCCTTTGAGCAACTCCTCCATTGGATGGCGATGATCCGTATACCGCTGACGCTAGCAGGCAGTGGATATCTAATCTGGCTAGCATGGAAAATTTTCCGTTCTGCTGCGCCCGAACTTACCCAAGCTTCAACACCAATGAGTTTTTTTGGGGCAGTCTTGTTTCAGGCGGTAAACCCTAAAGCATGGTTAATGTGTTTAAACGTTGCCCTGGTCTACGCTGCCGATATTCCGTTGAGTTGGATGTTACTTAGCTACGGCTTGATGACGCTGCCTTGCGTAATTATTTGGGCGATATTGGGCGATAAGATGAGTGGCTTATTGCAAGATGCCAGTAAACGCTGGGTCTTTAATAGCGTGATGGCGTTGACGCTAGTCATGACAGCAAGTTGGATGCTGGTAGAAGTGATCATGGCATAACATAGGCGGCCTGCTTAAGCAGGCCGTTTTCTATCACACTGAAAGAGGTTCACCTTCAGTGATAGGTAAAGGGCTAAGCGTAACAGTCGCTTGCTCACTATCCGGAGTTGGATAATCGAGTGCTAACACTTCGCTCGTATGTTTCAATACCTGCTCTGTGGCCTTTTCATCGTCGTTAAGCGTAATTTTCCAGTAAGGGATCAATTGCTTAATCTTCTGTTGCCAGCTTTCTGACGCGATCTCATCCTTAAAAATTCTCCCCATCACCTCAAGCATCGCTTGTGCGGCGGTTGACGCACCCGGCGACGCTCCGAGTAGCGCTGAAATTGTTCCATCTTGCGAGGTAATAATTTCGGTCCCCAGTTTTAAGGTACCTCCTTTACTTCCATCGTTTTCAATCACTTGAACACGTTGACCGGCAACGACTAAACGCCAATCTTCCGCCTTCGCGTGAGGAACATATTCGCGTAGCGCATCGAGGCGATCGTTATCGGTGAGCAGCACTTGCCCGATAAGATACTTCACTAGGCCGAAATTACGCGCCCCGACTTGCATCATCGGGACAATATTATTCGGCGTCATCGAGCCAAACATATCGAGTAAAGAGCCTTGTTTTAGAAACTTGGTAGAAAACGTGGCGAAAGGTCCAAACAGCAGTACCTGTTTACCATCAAGGACGCGTGTGTCGACATGGGGAACCGACATAGGCGGTGCCCCGACACTGGCTTTACCGTAAACTTTAGCTAAGTGCTGCTGGACTAAAGCTTGATTTTCGGTCACTAAGAAGGAGCCACCAACTGGGAAACCGGCGTACTTTTTCGCTTCCTCAATTCCAGTTTTTTGTAAAAGAGGGAGCGCACCACCGCCCGCACCAATAAAGATGTGTTTCGCGGTCACTGTACGCGAGGTATTGTTCATCAGGTTTTGCAGCGTGACTTGCCACAAGCCATTCTCTAAGCGAGTAATAGTGCGTACTTCTTGGCGTAGGGATAAGGTGAAATTATCGCGTTGACGTAAGCTATCAATAAGTTGTTTGGTCAATTCACCGAAATTGACATCCGTACCGAAAGGCGAGTAAGTCGCCGCCACTTTCTCTCCCGGTCGACGCCCTTTCATAATCAATGGTGCCCAATGTTGGATCGTTTCGGCTTCATCAGAAAAGGCCATGCCACGGAATAAGCAACTGTTACGTAAACTCTCTGCGCGCTTTCTGAGGAAATTGACATTGTCGTCTCCCCACACAAAGCTCATATGTGGCGTGGTGTTGATAAAACTACTCGGTTGGCCTAAACGCCCTTGTTCGACTAACGACGCCCAGAATTGACGAGAAACCATAAATGCTTCGTTAATTGAAATCGCTTTAGTGATATCAATCGAGCCATCTGCGCGTTGCGGCGTATAGTTCAACTCAGCCAACGCCGAGTGGCCAGTCCCAGCATTATTCCAACCATTTGAGGACTCTTCGGCAACGCCAGGCAGGCGTTCCACTATCTCAAGACGCCAAGTCGGTTCAACTTCTTGCAGAAAAGTACCCAGTGTGGCGCTCATGATCCCCGCGCCAATCAATAACATATCGAGGGGAGCTGAGTCGGGTACATTAGCAGTCATAGCGTGGCTCGCACTCATTGAGAGGGAGAGGTGTAATGGTGATTTCGACATGAGGCAATATCCTCTTCTGTAAGACGCCGATCCGCTTACAGCGTGGTGACAGTAAATGAAGCTCTCGGTAAGATACCGATAAATATAACATTTCCCTGTCTAATTTAAACATCGGATTTGAAGTATTTTTCGAAAAACGGCCGCAGTCATTTTCGCTAAAAAACTAGAATTATCTGTAATTTTTTAAGCGATAAATCAATAAATTATTCATTTATTCTCTTATTATTGGCACGCTTGGCATTATTATTAGATGTGTTGCTAATAATTACTCTTTTATTCCATAAGCTAATGATAGTACTCATTATAATTATCGTCTTATCGTGAATGTGACTTATGTCACATATCAGTTAATTAACTGTTAAATTTAACACGTAATGATCACGATGCGTTGGAGATAAAACGCCGCCAAATAAACCGTATCAGTAAGTACTCGAGCGTCCCGAGAAAGAGAAACCACAAGGCAAAAACAATGGTATAGAGCTGATTAAGGTCCATAAGATGGAACCATTGCATGATGGATTTGGCCACGCCAATACCGAACGTCGGGGCAGGCAGCAGCAGTGCCGAAAGAAAGCCCAGCAATAAGATTCCAGCGGGGATAAAGAGCGTTTCAAGCGGATTTTTCATGGGGCACTCGTTTTTTCTTCAGGTTGAGCGTGATGTCAACTGACTCTTAAACAAAAACTAATTTTACCAAGAATATCCTCGGCTTGCGCCCCGTTTATGTAGTAGGGTAAAAGTTATAGCCTTTGCTATACTTAACTTCATGATTTTATTACTTTTTTATTTTACGCTTTGCATGGTAGACTCCTCTGCATAACGACTTCCCTAACAGGGAATATCACTGTTACTTTTTATAGCAACTCAGATTATTATGAACATACTGACTACATTTATTCTTGCTTTAGGCATGTCGATGGATGCTTTTGCCGCAGCCTTAGGTAAGGGCGCTGTACTCAAACAGGTCACTCTTAAAGAAGCCTTACGTACAGGATTGATTTTTGGTGTAATTGAAACATTGACTCCCTTACTGGGATGGGTCCTCGGTATTGCTGCTAGTAAATATGTGATGGCTTGGGATCACTGGATCGCCTTTGTATTACTCACCGTTCTCGGCGGCCGTATGGTCATTGGTGGATTACGACATCGTAATGATGAGGAAGTCACTCCCCCTGAGCGGCATGGATTTATGGTACTGGCCTTAACAGCGGTGGCGACAAGCTTAGATGCGCTCGCTGTCGGCGTTGGGCTAGCGTTTCTGCAGGTCAATATTGTACTGACCGCACTGACCATTGGCATTAGCACCACCATTATGGCGACCACCGGTATGCTTATCGGACGATTTATCGGCCCTGTCTTAGGAAAGTGGGCGGAAATCCTAGGGGGGATTGTGCTGATAGGCATTGGCACATCGATCTTGATTGAACACCTCGGTTTACTAAGCTAACGCTTATTACGGCTGACACTTGAGGAATACGGTATGAAGATTATCCCTCCACTGCTTACGGGCGCTATGATGCTCTCATCGTTACCTGTATTCGCCGCAGATACCCTGCCGAAAATTGAAGCTGTGCAGGGGGACATCGTTCGATTAGCTGTAGAGAGTAACCCCACCACCGGTTATCAGTGGATGATGAGTAAATTGCCCCAAGCCTTAATTTTTGTCTCAAGTGATTTCCAACAAAATAAAGACTGCCCCAAAGGCACGGTAGGCTGCTCAGGTAAACAAATCTTCACTTTCCTTGCTCAACAAGCAGGGACGGTTCACTTACAGCTGATCTACGGTCGTATTTTCGATAAAACATCGTGGCAAGAAAAAACGGTACCTGTGGTGATCAAGTAAGTCTCCTTGCATCAGGCTGCTCCTCTTTGTGGGACAGCCTGATCATGAATAAATCATTATTCTATCCTCTCTTTTCTTCATGCTACGGATTCATCCCCCGCACAGACTACGGCCCGAATAATCGTCACTGAAGGCGGCAGTTC
This sequence comes from Rosenbergiella metrosideri, assembly GCF_022602565.1. Classification (GTDB taxonomy): domain Bacteria; phylum Pseudomonadota; class Gammaproteobacteria; order Enterobacterales; family Enterobacteriaceae; genus Rosenbergiella; species Rosenbergiella metrosideri. The sequence goes on along the minus strand of NZ_JALBCV010000006.1, from coordinate 146,285 downwards.
CATCATTTTTACAGTAAACTTATTGGTTCATGCACTGCATAGAGTCGGTATAGTTATGATTTCTGAGCGTTTTGAACGATTGATTGATATTTTTCGCGAGGCGCCGAGCGCCGAGCCACCTAAAGCGATTGGCGCTTTCTACCTTTTTTATTTACGGCAAGTGTGGCCTTGCTTTGCAGGCTTGCTGGTGGTGGGATTTCTTGGTGCGCTCATTGAAGTCGCGCTTTTCAGCTATTTAAGTACCATCATTGACCTCGTAAACCACAGTCGGCCAGCAACAATATTCCATGAGCATTGGCCGATTCTCTTGTGGATGGGGGCAGTCGCATTGGTGATCCGCCCAGTGATGATTTGGTTGCACGATTTACTCATTCACCAAACGATTAACCCGCGAATGACCAGCATGATTCGCTGGCAAAACCATCGGTATGTTTTACGCCAAAGCCTATCCTTCTTCCAAGGCGATTTTGCCGGGCGCATTGCACAACGTATTATGCAAACCGGTAACTCGGTACGAGACTCTGCGGTACAGCTTGTCGATGCGATTTGGCACGTTGTGATCTATGCCGTGACCTCTCTGGTGCTCTTTGCCGAAACCGATTGGAAATTGATGATCCCGTTAGTTATATGGATGGTGATCTACATAGCGGCATTGCGCTACTTTGTTCCACGGGTCAAACAACGCTCAGTGGTCTCTTCGGAAGCTCGCTCCAAATTAATGGGATTTATTGTTGATGGTTACACCAATATTGCTACCTTAAAACTGTTTGCGCACAGTGCGCTCGAAGAGCAAAACGCCCGCGAGACCCTGCAAGACCAGACAGAAAAAACGCAGTTAGCCGGTAGAATGATTACGGCAATGGACGTTACGCTTTCAACCATGAATGGCGCATTAATCGTAACCACCACTGGATTAGCATTATGGCTGTGGAGCCAATCGTTGATCTCCGTCGGGGCCATCGCGCTCGCGACTGGGCTGGTCATTCGTCTGGTTAATATGTCTGGATGGATTATGTGGGTCGTTAACGGTATTTTCGATAATATTGGTACCGTCCAAGATGGGATGAAAACCGTCTCTCAACCCCTCAGTGTGCAAGACGCACCTCAGGCGAAGCAGCTGGTCGTGACACAAGGTGAGATTGTGTTCGACCATGTGCGTTTTGGCTACTCGACAGAACGTACCATCATTGATGACCTCACATTAACTATCCAACCAGGTGAAAAAATTGGCTTAATCGGTTCCTCGGGGGCGGGTAAGTCGACTTTAGTGAACCTACTATTGCGGATGTACGATGTCGACCAAGGCAAAATCAGTATCGATCATCAGGATATTGCACAGGTCACTCAAGATAGTTTACGCAGTCAAATCGGGATGATTACCCAAGATACCTCACTCCTGCATCGTTCTATCAAGGATAACCTATTATATGGCCGCCCTGACGCGACAGAGGAAGAGCTTGCTACGGCAATTATCGGTGCTCGCGCCGACGAGTTTATTCCCCAACTCTCCGATAATGAAGGACGTGTCGGGCTTGATGCTCAAGTCGGGGAGCGCGGGGTTAAATTATCCGGTGGGCAGCGCCAACGGATTGCAATTGCCCGTGTGCTATTAAAAAATGCACCCATCTTGATTATGGATGAGGCGACATCAGCGTTGGATTCCGAGGTTGAAGCGGCGATACAAGAGAGCCTAGAGTCGTTAATGAGCGGGAAAACCGTTATCGCTATTGCACATCGTCTCTCGACTATCGCGCGTATGGATCGCCTTATTGTATTACATCAAGGACGAATTGCGGAACAGGGGACTCACCAACAATTATTGGCACACCAAGGTATTTATGCCCGGCTATGGCAGCGTCAGACCGGCGGGTTTGTGGGCGTCGATGAGTGATTGGTGAATATTTGTGGGGCAGTTTGCCTGCACGGTTTGCTATACTGGCCCACACGTCTTTTTCTTGCTCGGATTATTATGGAACGTTTTGTAGAAAATTTAATGTATGCCACCCGCTGGATTTTAGCGCCTGTCTATTTTGGCCTATCAATTGGGCTACTGGCGTTAACGGTGAAATTTTTCCAAGAAGTCATTCACGTTCTTCCTGAGTTATTCACGGTAAGTGAAAATGACCTCATCTTATTACTGCTATCGCTGATTGATATGTCGCTGGTGGGCGGACTACTGATTATGGTGATGCTGTCTGGGTATGAGAACTTTATTTCCCGTCTTGATATCGATGAAAGCAAAGAAAAGTTGAGCTGGTTAGGAAAAATGGATGCCGGGTCGCTGAAAAATAAGGTTGCAGCGTCAATCGTTGCCATCTCGTCAATTCATCTCCTGCGTGTGTTTATGGAAGTACGCACCATCGATAATAGCAAAATACTTTGGTATGTCGTGCTACACGTTACCTTTGTTTTCTCTGCATTTGTGATGGGCTATTTGGATAAACTTTCCCGTCATGACAAATCTGCACACTAAACATTAACGCCTATGTCTTGGGGCAGTTTATACTCTCGTCCCAAGGCTTGATAAAATAGACAGCGCTCATGTTCTTGACCCCCGTAAAGTATCGACTTGCAGCAGTACTTGCCGTACTGTCGATTTTACTGCTGTTTATTGCGCCGTTAATCTCGCAGTCACTGTATCTCGCCCACGCTTCGCGTAACTCCCAGACAGAACAACGTTGTAATGACGACACAATGGGTAGTGGGGAGATGTCTAACGCGATGATGTCACACAGTATGTCGGCTGAAAAAAGCGACCATGCCACACTTCCAGCATCGGGGATGGTTTGTGGCTACTGTGAGTTACTGGTTCACTTCCCCTTTTTCGCATGGATTGCTGCGGCGATCCTTTGGCTTCTGAGCGCTTTATCGTTAACGCCTCCATCGTTACCTTATCGTACCATTATCTTGACCCCTTGCTATCCGCCTCAACTCTCGAGGGGGCCTCCGCGGGCCTGAAGTAAATCAATAGTGTACTGAATACAGTGCGTTGACTTTCTTTTTAACCCGCGAGATCGCTATGACTCAGTCTGTAAAAGCGACGTCGAATAGCAACAATGCTTTTATGCTATTGCTTCGTCGTTTACATTTCTATATTGGCCTGTTTATCGGACCGTTTATTTTTACTGCATCCCTAACAGGAATGCTCTATGTTATCACCCCTAGTGTGGAGAGTGGGCTATACGCCTCGACGCTTAAGGTGGTTCCGCATGGCACGGCTCAGCCCCTTGCCGCGCAAGTCGCCGCAGCGAAGCGTGCGATCCATCAACCTGCCACGCTTGCCGCGGTGCGTCCTGCACCGGGCGCGACGGATACCACTCGTGTTCAATTCTCCCAGGCGGGACTCGGCCCTTCGGAGACTCGGGCTATCTTTATTGATCCTTATCGTCTTACGGTAACAGGTGATTACATCGTCTATGGCACATCAGGAATATTGCCGTTTAGAACCACACTGGATCACCTCCATCAAAGCCTGCTATTAGGGAGTGTGGGACGCGCTTACAGTGAACTTGCCGCGTCGTGGATGTGGATCGCTGCACTGGGCGGAATCATTCTTTGGATAGGTGCTGTTCGAGCTACTATACAACGTCCCCGTAAGGCGAGTTTTAGCATGCGTTGGCACCGTCGGTTGGGTGGGGTGTTACTATTAGGGATGGTGTTTCTGTCCGCGACGGGAATTACCTGGTCACAGTGGGCGGGCGACAACGTTAATCAACTGCGACATGCCTTTGGATGGTTAACTCCACAAGTGACCGCAGTTATTGGGGACGTCACCGAGCCCGCTCCGAAAAATGCGCATGCCGCGCATCAGGCCATGGACATGGGCAGTATGCCCGGTATGGATATGAGCCGACCCTCGCCAACCCCTGCACCGACTTATAATGTGGTGGATAACGACTGGGATCGCGCACTGTTCAGGGCACGACAAAATGGAATACATGCCGCGAAAATTGAAATCCGTCCCCCTAAGGATAGCCACCACACTTGGACCGTCACTGAAATTGACCATCGTTGGCCGGTGCAGGTCGATGCTGTCGCCTTGGATCCTAAAACTCTCGCCGTTATTGATCACGTCGAGTTTCGTGACTATCCCCTTCTGGCAAAATTAACCCGCTGGGGAGTTGATGCACATATGGGACTCCTTTTTGGCTGGGTAAATCAGTTAATACTTGCCCTGTTCGCACTGGGGCTCTGCGCGCTGATTATCATGGGTTATCGTCAGTGGTGGCGACGTCGGCCTCAACCGGCCAATCACTCACCCGCACAGACCTTAAGTGAGGCGTGGCGAAATTGTCCGATTGTCACGCGCAGTCTCGTGCTCGTCTTTGCTGCACTGATAAGTTATGCCTTACCGGTGCTTGGAGTGAGTCTTGTACTCTTTATTTTGATTGATATCTATCGCTGGAAGAGGGCGTTAACCATGCAACAAACATCGATAAGCGAGTCATCCCAGTCAGCAGCGCAGCATCAACAGCGGAAGAAGAAGCGTAACTTTATCCGTGGCGTTATCGTTATCTGGTTAATCACCTGTACCGTGATGAGTCGGGCTATCATCGGCGGTGTGATCGACGAGTACCACCTTCCCTTTACTGAATGGTCCGGCGGTATGTATGCCATGCAAGGGATGATGATCATCATTTACACCAGCGTCTTCACCGGTTTAATGTCGATCCCGCTCTGGTATTTCTTCCTCGGTGAAAGTGATCCCCAAGGGCAATAGTAGATGCTGAGCAAGGACGCTCGGCATAACACGTATAAAAAAACCACCCGAAGGTGGTTTTTTTCGTTTAAGTGACTTAACGCATGGTTACAAATTCTTCCGCAGAAGTCGGGTGAATCGCCACCGTATTATCGAAGTCACGCTTCGTTGCGCCCATCTTCAATGCCACGGCGAAGCCCTGTAGCATCTCATCCATACCGTAGCCAATCCCATGGATACCGACAATTTTTTCTTCTTTACCTACGCAAACCAACTTCATCCGGCAAGGTTGGCGATATTGGGTGACCGCCGTATACATCGCGGTAAACGAAGAGGTATAAACCTTCACTTGCTCATCGCCGAACTGTTTACGCGCATCTGGCTCGCTTAGTCCAACAGTACCAATCGGTGGATGGCTGAACACGACGGTGGCGATATTAGAGTAGTCTAAATGCTCGTCGGGTTTATTATTGAATAAACGCTCAGACAGACGACGTCCCGCAGCAACCGCGACGGGGGTCAATTCCACCGCACCAGTATTGTCGCCGACTGCATAAATCCCTGGGACAGAGGTATTTTGGAACTTATCGACAGTAATGTAGCCTTTATCGTTCAGTTCAACGCCCGTCACCGAAAGATTAATGCTATCGGTTGATGGCGCACGGCCAATTGCCCAAATCAGGCAGTCGGTATTGTGTTCTTCACCGTTGGTGAAATGGATAGTTAAGCTGCCATCGCTATTCTTCTCGATACGTTCTGCTTCACACTCTTTATGCAGCTGAGGCCCCTCTTTTTCCATCACTTCCACCAAGGTGTCGGAAAGCAGTGGGTCAAAGCTCCGTAATGGCTTATCTTTACGTAAGAAGAGGTCTGTTTCTGCACCCAACGAATTCAGTACGCCCGCCACTTCTACGGCAATATAGCCCGCACCAATCACCGCAACGCGTGCAGGAAGTTCATCCAATTCGAAGAAACCATCGGAATCAATCCCATATTCTGCCCCTGGGATGCTAGGCAGGACAGGATGACCGCCTGTAGCAATCAAAATATGGTCGGCTGTATAGGTTTCACCATTCACTTCAACAGTGTGGGCGTCGACAAAGGTCGCAAAACCACGTATGACGTCGACATTATTTTTTCCCAATACGTTGTCGTAGGAGTGATGGATACGATCAATGTACGCAGAGCGATTTTTGATCAGCGTTTTCCAATCAAACTTATTCACTGTGGTATCGAAACCATAATCTGGGCCGTACATATGAATCGCTTCTGCGATTTGCGCGGCGTGCCACATGACTTTTTTAGGGACACAGCCTACGTTAACACAGGTGCCGCCTAGTGCTTTAGCTTCGACTAAGGCACATTTTTTACCGTGCATGGCTGCGCGATTGATCGAGGCGATACCGCCACTCCCGCCACCAATAGCGAGATAGTCATAATGTTTCGTCATCGTTCCTTCCATCTTAGTTGAGGTCGATAAATGAATAAATTTCTCAGTACAGTGTAACCTGCGGCAGAAAAACTATGCAAAGTTTGCTTCTATAGCTGTGATAGGCTTAGATCATGAAATAAAACCTAATGAGATGCAGCGATGTATTTAACTTTTCTTGGTACCTGTGCGGGCTCACCCAGTATACAACGTAATGTCACCAGTATAGCACTCAGCTTCTCTCCTAAGGGGGAGACATGGTTATTTGATTGCGGTGAAGCGACACAGCACCAGTTTATGCGCACGGACTTGAAGCCGGGGCGTTTAGAAAAAATTTTCATAACTCACCTTCATGGGGATCATATTTTTGGTCTTCCCGGTATCTTGACCAGTCGCTCGATGAGCAGCATCGCAACACCTCTGACAATTTATGGCCCGAAAGGCTTGAAAACCTTTATCGATACGGCGCTGACAGTGAGTGGATCATGGGTAGATTTTCCGCTTGAGATTATTGAAGTCGAGCCGGGTATTGTTATAGAGAACGACGAGTATCGGGTTATCGCCCAGCCATTGAACCACGTTATCCCGTGTTTTGGCTACCGCATTGAGCAGCGAGATCGTCCCGGAAGATTGGACCCACAGTGCTTAAAGGACGATGACATTCCTGCGGGGGCTTGGCTACAGCAGCTTAAAAAAGGAAAAAATATTTGCTTACCCGATGGGCGTGAGATCATCGCAGAACGCTATCTTGGACCGAGCAAAAAAGGAAAGGTTGTCACTATACTCGGCGATACCGCCCCTTGTGATAACGCGGTTGTTTTGGCGAAACAGGCAGATATTTTAGTGCACGAAGCCACCCTCGAAGCGGCGATGGCAGAGAAAGCGAATGGCAGGGGGCACTCGACGACAGCGCAAGCGGCTTCGATTGCGCATCAGGCACAGGTGGGTAAATTGATCGCGACACATTTTAGTTCACGTTACCGTCAACAAGATATGCCGCGACTGCTGGCAGAATGCCGAGCAGAATTTGCGAATACTGATTTAGCTTACGACTTTATGGTGGTGAATCTTTAATCGGTGGGAGGCTTATGCCTAACCATTATCAGAGCGCTATATAAGATAGCGCTCGTGAGTCATTACTCTGGAACAATCCACTCCACTAACGTATGCCCGATACCTTGTGGGACTAACTGCTCATGCAACCATGGCAGCACTGAACGCATCTGTTGTTCCAACTTCCACGGTGGATTAATCACAATCATACCGGAGGCGGTCATGCCCCGTTGGTCGCTATCTGGCTTAACGGCAAGCTCGATCTGTAGGATCCGACGAATACCGGTATCCTTCAGATCGGCAATCATCCGTTTGATCTGTTGGCGTAACACAACTGGATACCATAAGGCATAGACGCCAGTGGAGAAGCGTTTATAGCCTTCAGCGATCCCTTGTACCACCGCTTGATAGTCCGTTTTGATCTCGTAAGGGGGATCGATAAGGATCAAACCACGACGAGAAGGTGGCGGCAGCTTCGCTTTCAGTTGCTGATATCCATCCCCCCGAGCGACAACTGCACGAAGATCTTTTTGGAACTCCCCGCGTAGCAACGGATAGTCACTAGGGTGTAACTCTGTCAGTTGTAACTGATCTTGCTCGCGCAGTAAGTGGCGAGCGATCAATGGTGAGCCAGGGTAGTATTTGAGTTGTCCAGAAGGGTTTAAATCACGTACTGCTTGAAGATAATGTGCGAGTTCAGCAGGCGTGTCATTTTGCTGCCAGATACGTGCGATACCTTCCATATATTCGCCAGTTCGCTCAGCTTGTTCGCTGTTAAGAAGATAACGGCCAGCCCCTGCATGAGTATCCAAATAGAGAAAAGGTTTATCCTTCTCTTTTAATGCCGAAATAATAAGGCTTTGCACGGTGTGCTTTAAAACGTCGGCATGGTTACCCGCGTGGAAGCTGTGGCGATAGCTCAGCATGTGATTTCCTTTATAACAAAACACGACAAAAACGAGACAGGCGCAGCTGTCTATGAGGGATAAGTATAACAAATTGCGCTCTACGGCAGTAGCATTACGCAAGATCAGTGGGGGGATGATTGATATTTTTCTAATCGTCCCCATATCGTAATAATACGATCAGCGTTCAACTCAAATTTTATAGGATGGTGCTATGACAAATCCACTACTCACCCCTTTCAGCTTGCCACCTTTCTCAGCAATAAAGCCTGAGCATGTTGTGCCAGCGGTCACGGCGGCGCTAGACGAGTGCCGAGCAACGGTTGAACGCGTGGTCGCCCAGCCAGGCCCCTACACGTGGCAGAATCTTTGCCAGCCTTTGGCAGAAGCGGATGACCACTTGGGACGTATTTTTTCACCTGTCAGCCATCTTAATTCGGTCAAAAACAGCCCCGAGCTACGTGAAGCTTACGAAGGGGTATTACCCCTCTTGTCAGAGTATGGAACATGGGTCGGACAACATGCTGGTCTTTATCAAGCCTACCGCAGCTTAAAGGAAAGTCCTGAGTTTGGCGCATTATCCTTAGCAGAACAGAAAGCGGTGGATAACGCATTACGTGACTTTGAACTCTCAGGAATTGGCTTACCGAGTGATAAACAAAAACGCTACGGTGAAATCTCTGCGCGCCTGTCAGAGATTGGCGCGGCTTACAGCAATAACGTATTAGACGCGACCATGGGCTGGAGCAAGCTGATCACAGACGAAAGCGAACTGGCTGGTATGCCAGAAAGCGCTCTTGCTGCCGCGCAGGCACAAGCCGAAGCGAAGCAGCAGCAAGGGTGGTTATTAACCCTCGATATTCCCAGTTACCTACCGGTCATGACCTACTGTGACAACCAAGCACTACGTGAAGAAATGTATCGCGCTTACAGCACCCGCGCCTCGGACCAAGGGCCGAATGCTGGAAAATGGGATAATGGCCCACTGATTGAAGAAGAACTGGCTTTACGTCATGAAATTGCGCAGTTACTTGGTTTCGGTTCATTCGCAGAGAAGTCGTTAGCCACCAAAATGGCAGAATCATCGGATCAAGTTATTAGCTTCCTCAACGACCTTGCCGATCGCGCTCAACCGCAAGGCCAGCGTGAACTTGCCCAGCTGCGCGAGTTTGCTCAGCAGCACTATGGGGTGAGTGATTTACAGCCTTGGGATATCACGTGGTATGCCGAAAAGCAGAAACAGCATCTCTATACCATCAGCGACGAGCAATTACGCCCTTACTTCCCTGAGCAACGCGCATTAAGCGGCCTGTTCGAAGTGATTCGTCGAGTCTATGGACTGCGTGCAGCAGAACGTCACGATGTCGATGTATGGCATCCCGAAGTACGCTTCTTTGACCTGTTTGATGGTGATGACCAGCTGGTGGGGAGCTTCTATCTCGACCTCTATGCGCGTGAACATAAGCGTGGTGGAGCTTGGATGGACGACTGTGTCGGGCGTATGAAAAAAGCCGATGGCTCATTACAAAAACCGGTGGCTTACCTCACCTGTAACTTCAACCGTCCAGTCGGCAATAAGCCAGCGCTCTTTACTCACGATGAAGTGGTTACGCTATTCCATGAGTTCGGTCACGGCCTGCACCATATGTTGACGCAGATCGATACGGCAGGTGTTTCCGGTATCAATGGCGTGCCATGGGATGCCGTCGAGCTCCCTAGTCAATTTATGGAAAACTGGTGCTGGGAGCCAGAGGCACTTGCCTTTATCTCAGGTCACTACGAGACAGGCGAGCCACTGCCTCAGGCCTTACTGGAAAAAATGCTGGCAGCGAAAAACTACAATGCCGCCATGTTTATTCTCCGTCAGCTTGAGTTCGGACTTTTCGACTTCCGTCTGCATGCCGAATATCAACCGGAAAAAGGGGCTCGAGTTCTCGATATCCTGCAAGATGTGAAGAAAAAAGTTGCCGTGATGCCTTCTCCTGCGTGGGGACGTTTCCCTCATGCTTTCAGCCACATCTTTGCTGGCGGCTATGCAGCGGGCTACTACAGCTACCTCTGGGCTGACGTATTGGCGGCAGACGCTTGGTCGCGTTTTGAGGAAGAGGGGATCTTTAACCGTGAAACTGGACAATCATTCCTCGATAACGTCTTAAGCCGTGGCGGATCTGAAGCGCCAATGGCGCTGTTCAAGCGTTTCCGTGGGCGTGAGCCGCAAATCGATGCGATGCTTAAGCAATACGGTATCGAAGGTTAGTAAGTGAATATTTACTTACTTGATGAAACAGGCACCCAATCGGGTGCCTTATCTGAAATTGCCGACCGCTGGGGCTTAGTGCACGATGAGAATGCGTCATTGGCTTTAGTGTTAACCGGTGACCAATTAGAACTGCGTAAACGTGACGAGCCTAAGCTCGGTGGCATTTTTGTCGATTTTGTCTCGGGTGCAATGGCGCACCGCCGTAAATTTGGCGGCGGACGCGGCGAAGCGGTAGCGAAAGCCGTCGGAATTAAAGGCACCTATCTGCCCGATGTTGTTGACGCGACAGCAGGCTTAGGCCGAGATGCCTTCGTATTGGCATCGCTAGGTTGCCGAGTCCGTATGATTGAAAGACATCCTGTGGTAGCGGCACTGCTAGAAGATGGACTGCAACGCGGATATCGCGACCCTGAAATCGGTGAGTGGTTACAGCAGCGACTGACCCTGATCTATGGCCCGAGCGCACAACAACTTAGTACCTTAAGCCCGCGTCCCGATGTCGTCTATCTCGATCCAATGTACCCGCATCGGCAGAAAAGCGCCCTGGTTAAAAAAGAGATGAGGATATTTCAATCCTTGGTCGGTCCGGATAACGATGCTGACAGTCTATTAGACCCCGCTAGGGCCTTAGCGAAACGCCGAATTGTGGTAAAACGTCCAGATTATGCGCCGCCATTAAATGGTGTCGAGACCAGTTCCGCAGTCGTCACGAAAAGTCATCGCTTCGATATTTACCCTTCGCTTAATCCTGAAACGCCTTAAGGAACGCTCCCGATCACGATAACAACGACCGGGAGACCTTCACTGACTACTCTTCGTCACAAAATGGCACAATCAACATATCGACGTGAACGTTATTAATCAGTTGTCGCGCTGAGGACATCAATTTACTCCAGAAGTCTTGATGATGGCCACAAATCACTAAATCGATATCGTACTTATTAATCGCGTCGACTAACACTTGCGCTAACTCGCCTGTTCCGCTCAAAATTTCGCTGAAAGGATAGCCCGCTTGGTTCGCCAAAGTGGTCAAAGCTTGCGAGGTCTCTTGGGAGATACGTTTTTGCATATCGCCTAAGTTCACATCGATCAGACCGGTGTAGAGATCGGAATAGTTAACATCCACATGAATAATCGAGACTTTGGCATTATAAGGTTTCGCTAAAGAAACCGCTTTCTGGACTAGTTCTTCACTTTCTGGTGAGAGATCGACGGCCACCAAAACATGATGATATGACATGATAAACTCCTTATTGGCGCAATAGTCACGACTCAGCGATTCGCGCTTATTGATGTTTCTGTGAAGCCCCAATCATAACGTTAAGCGCAGGGACTGTCATGATGAAACGATTGAATACACTTAGGAGAAGTATAGCCTGACTTGGCAAGGAGAGCAGTGAATCAGAGGGAAAAGTAAGACACAGATCAATGACCTGTGTCTTACTAAGCTTAAAGCAGTTGTAGTGCTATCCAGTACAGCGCACCCGACAGCAGGATAGAGACTGGAAGGGTCAATACCCAGGCTAACGCGATACTACGAATCGTTTTCGACTGTACACCACCGCCATCAACAATCATGGTACCGGCAACGGAAGATGAGAGGATATGCGTGGTCGACACGGGCATTCCCGTATAACTCGCTAAGCCAATCGACACGGCGGCAGTAATCTGGGCAGACATACCTTGTGCGTAAGTCATGCCATTCTTACCGATTTTTTCGCCGATGGTGGTCGCAACACGACGCCAACCGACCATCGTCCCGAGAGACAGGGCCAGTGCTACCGCCAGAATAATCCAAATCGGTGCATACTCGATTGTACCGTTAAGATCGCTTTTCAGGTTCCCTAAGAAACGCTTATCGTCAGATGAGGTTTCAGGTAGCTTGGCAATCTTATCGGCGGTATCCGACATGCATAATAACAAGCGACGGACTTGAGAGCGGTTTTCGACGCTCAACTGATCGTAGCTTGATAAGTTATTCAGCAAATCTTGCGCATGGTGGACCGTCACCAAGCCATTTTCACTGCTACAGTGGAAAGGCTCATTAGGGTCAATCGCCGTGTTCTTAATGCTAGGAGGGGCAATCAGCGTTGAAACTTGTGGGTTATGTTGTTGATAGTATTGCTCAAGGTGATTCACCGCGTCACGGGTTCGGGTGATGTCATACCCTGAGGCATTCATATTCACCACAAATCCGGCCGGTGCAACACCAATCAGCACTAACATCACTAGCCCGATGCCTTTCTGACCATCGTTCGCCCCATGGGAATAGCTCACGCCAATCGCTGAAACGATTAAAGCAATACGCGTCCAAAAAGGTGGCTTCTTCTTACCATCTTTCTTCTCGCGCTCAGCAGGCGTCATATGATTACGGCGGCGCTTCTTGGTACCACTCCAGTACTTACGGAGCAGGAAGATAAGAAAACCGGCAATCACCATCCCGACGATGGGCGATAGAATCAATGAGAGAAAAATATTGATTACTTTCGGTAGGTTAAGCGCTTCGACTAGCGAGCCACCCGTCACCAAGGCATTCGTTACCGCAATACCAATAATGGCACCGATTAACGTATGCGAGCTGGATGCAGGCAAACCAAAATACCAAGTCCCTAAATTCCAAATAATTGCCGCAAGCAATATTGAGAATATCATTGCCAGCCCATGGGAAGAGCCAACATTCAGCAGCAGATCAGTAGGCAGTATGTGCACTATTGCATAGGCAACACTTAACCCGCCGAGTAAGACGCCGAGGAAATTGAATAAACCAGCCATCATTACAGCTAGTTGCGCACGCATGGCACGGGTATAGATAACGGTAGCAACCGCATTCGCCGTGTCATGGAAGCCATTGATTGCTTCGTAAAACAGAACAAACAGAAGTGCCAGAACTAAGAATAGACTGGTACTTAAATCAAGACCGGTAAACAGATGGAACATAATGTTACGCCATTTTAAGGGACATACCCGAGGCATTATCGGCGAGTTAGGTCCTTGCAGGAAAGCAAAAAATCATACTTTTTTACCTTGACCTACCATTTTCACTTAACTGTCTATCAATTTTCTTATAAAAAAGAGTAGGTTATTTAATAATTGTTTAAGTTTTTTTTTTCTGACTAGCCACCAGCCTATCAGGTCACTACAATCTGGCCTTTTAGAGGGGGGTAGTGTGGAAAAATTTGATGTCGTAGTCATTGGTGCAGGGGCTGCCGGGTTATTCTGTGCCGCGCAAGCGGGCCAGCAAGGACTGAATGTCCTGGTGGTGGATAACGGTAAGAAAATCGGCCGAAAGATATTGATGTCCGGTGGTGGGCGCTGCAACTTTACTAACTTATACATTGAGCCCTCAGCCTATCTCTCCGCTAACCCTCATTTTTGTAAGTCAGCACTTGCTCGCTATACACAGTGGGATTTCATTGACTTGGTTGGGAAATACAATATTAATTGGCATGAAAAAACCTTAGGCCAATTATTTTGCGATGACTCAGCTCAGCAGATCGTTGAATTATTGCTGGCGGAATGCGAGTTAGGTAAGGTTACGATACGTCTACGCAGCGAAATCCTTGACCTACAGAGAGATGATTCAGGTGAATACCTATTAAAGCTGAATGGAACTAATGTAAGTACTCGCAAACTTGTTGTTGCTTCAGGCGGACTGTCGATGCCGGGCTTAGGGGCAACACCCTTTGGCTACAAAGTCGCGGAGCAGTTTGGCTTATCGGTTCGTCCCGTCAGTGCTGCATTAGTGCCTTTTACCTTGCACAAGCCAATACTGGATACTCTGCAACAGATTTCGGGCGTCGCGGTACCCATTACCATCGATGCGGCAGATGGCACCCGTTTTAAAGAGTCGATGCTGTTTACCCACCGTGGGCTATCGGGGCCGGCAGTACTACAAATTTCCAGTTACTGGCGTCCGGGGCAAGCGGTGACGATCAACCTTGTTCCTGATACTGATGTGAATCATTTTATTGAGGCACAGCGCAGAGAACATCCTAACCTTTCCCTGAAGAACAGTTTAGCCCGTTTGTTACCAAAGCGATTAGTGGACAGTTTAGTCGAGCTTTCTCTGTTACCTGAAGTCACGCTCAAACAGCTGAATTCGCGTCAACAACAGCAACTCATCGAACAACTCACGATGTGGGCGGTTTATCCGAATGGTACCGAAGGCTACCGTACCGCCGAGGTAACTTTAGGCGGCGTCGATACCCAGCATTTATCCTCGCAAACCTTTGAGGCGCGCGACGTGCCCGGCCTTTACTTTATTGGTGAAGTGGTAGACGTCACGGGCTGGCTGGGCGGGTATAACTTCCAATGGGCGTGGAGTTCAGCGTGGGCTTGCGCGCAGGCGTTAGCGAATAATTCAGGTCGATAACAGCAGCTCAACGCTTACGTGAAGCTTTTTATCCCCCCAACCCAGAAATCGACCTTGTCATGGTACAGACGATAATAATCAGGCCTCAGCCGCGGGTTCGCGGTGTATTATCTTCATTGTACCATGATAGGCATCCCTTACTCCGGTAGCACTAAGGCGCTGCGATCAATCCGATCGATCGACGTCACACCCGTAAGGGTCATCGCAACACGTATTTCCTGAGAGAATATCTCCAATAAATTTTCAACGCCGCGTTGGCCATCTGCCGCGAGGGCATAGGCCATTGGGCGTCCTATTAGGCAGGCCTTGGCCCCTAATGCCAGCATACGTACAATATCCAGTCCGGAACGAATGCCTGAATCGACTAACACAGTGAGGTCATCACCGATTTTATCTGCAATGGTCGGTAGCGCTTTCGCCGTCGATAAAACGCCATCGAGTTGCCGACCACCATGGTTCGATACCACGATGCCATCCGCCCCAAAGTTAACGGCATCTTTAGCATCTTGCGGGTCCAGTATGCCTTTTATAATCATCGGCCCTTTCCAAAACTTCCGAATCCATTCGAGATCTTTCCAACTAATTGAGGGATCGAAATTATTTCCTAGCCAGCCAACGTAATCTTCCAGCGTCGTAGCTTTACCTAAGTATTTTGAGATATTACCCAAATCGTGAGGGCGACCCCGCAGACCCACATTCAGTGCCCACTCCGGCCGCGTACAGGCTTGTAAGATCCGACGCGAAGCTGCAAAGGGGCCCGACATACCGGAATGCGCATCTCGATAGCGAGCGCCTGGCGTTGGCATATCAACGGTGAAAATAAGTGTGGTAATCCCCGCAGCCTGGGCTCGCTCTAGCGCGTTACGCATAAACCCACGATCTTTGAGTACGTAGAGTTGAAACCAGAGCGGTTGTACACTTTGGGCGGCGACCTCTTCAATCGAACACACTGAGACGGTTGATAAACAGAAAGGGATCCCTTTGGCTGCCGCGGCGTTTGCTGCTTGCACCTCACCTCGTCGCGCATACATTCCCGTTAACCCGACAGGGCTAAGAATGATGGGAAGGTCGTGCTGCTGGCCGAAGAGTGTTGTTTTAAGACTAAGATTTTCAACATTTCGTAAAATACGTTGGCGTAAACTAATCGTCGCTAAATCGGCGCTATTGGCTCGTAGAGTATGCTCGGTATAGGCGCCGCCATCGATGTAATCAAATAAGAATCTGGGTAACTTACGTCGTGCGGCTTCCCGGTAATCTGATGCGGATGAGATAATCATAGTCATCGTTCCTGTATGGGTTCTATTCCCCCCCTATAAGGGCGGCTTGCGTAAAAGCTAAAATAAGGTATTTTTAATTATGATAAAAACAACTTTTTCAACTGAATATAAGTCAAAAAAAGAATAGTTATGAACCTTAGAACGTTACGTGTTTTTGTCGAAGTTGTCCGTCAAGGCGGCTTTACCCAAGCTGCGGATGTCGTGTCGCTGACCCAATCGTCAGTCAGTAAAGCGGTGAAAGCGCTAGAAGTTGAACTGGGAGTTCCTTTGCTAAACCGTATTGGCCACAAAACGGAATTAACGGCTGCAGGAGAAATCGTTTATCGACGCGCGCTCGTCCTCCTTACGGAGAAAAATCACCTCCTCGCAGAGATCGATGCGTTACAGGAACTTAAGGGAGGTACGCTTCGTATAGGCTTGCCGCCGGTAGGCTGTGGGGTGTTATTTGCTAAGATGTTTACAGAGTATCGACGTCGTTACCCGCAAGTGGATATTGAATTAATTGAACATGGCGGAAATAGATTACGCGAGTTTCTAGAGGCCGGAACGATAGATATCGCCGCATTACTGGTATCGAAGGACGATGCCATTGCCTATCAAGATGTGCGGAATGAGCCACTCGTTGTGGTCTTACAGGCAGATCACCCCTTAGCAGGCTATCACCAACTCAATTTTAAGGATTTACATGCTGAACCCTTTATTTTGTTTGAAGAGGGGTTCACCCTTAACCAATTAATATTGGCCGCTTGTGAACGGCGAAAGGTGAGTCCTCGGATAACGGCTCGAAGTGGGCAAATCGATTTTATCGTCGATCTCGTGACAGCGGGACTGGGGGTTGCATTTTTACCGAGGATGCTGGCTACTAAGCATCGTCATCCCGGTATCTCGTTGGTGCCTCTCAATGAACCGTATACTGACTGGCGGATAGCTTTAGCTTGGCGTACGGGAACGCAGCTCCCTCCCGCGGCGATAGCTTGGTTGGAATTGGCAAAAACGTTGGCTCCGCCACAAGAGTAAGCTTTCTTCAACCCCTCGAATAATGGTGGCGCTCACTCCACTTACCACTTTATTGGGTAGGTATAACAATATTTACCCGTTTTTTATATTCGTGGGTGAGGTTTATAGTGCTTCTCTACAGGAGGAGCTTATGTCGCTAACAATAAAAAAGTTCAACAAGCCTTTAACCCATTTGGCCTCATTTCACGAGGTCGTGCGATTTTTTACACCAAATTGGTTTGCGGTGACGATGGGGACTGGCGTCCTTGCCTTAGTTCTCGCGCAAGTTGCCACACCCAATAGCCTCTTATTAACTCTCGCTCGGCTACTCTGGGCGATGAATATTGCTCTCTTTAGCGTATTTACGCTGCTGTATCTTGGGCGCTGGCTCCTCTATCCGCAAGAGGCGTGTAAAATTTTCGACCATCCTCAAATGTCGATGTTTCTCGGCACTATTCCTATGGGGCTAGCGACGATTATTAATGGCTTTATCAGCTTCGGCCTCCCTGTCTTCGGAAGTCTCGCGGTCGATATTGCTCATCAGTTATGGCGCGTCGATGCAATTCTCGCCATAGCCTGCGGCATTGGATTACCGCTGTTTATGTTCACGCGACAATCTCATCAACTTTCGTCTATGACAGGTTTGTGGTTATTACCGATCGTTGCCGCAGAAGTTGCCGCGGCCAGTGGTTGGATTGTTGCACCACATGTGTCCGATCCGGCGCAACAGCAGACGATGGTTATTTTTAGTATGGTGTTGTGGGCATTCTCAGTGCCAGTCGCCTTATCTCTACTCGCTATTTTACTCTTGCGTATGGCGCTACATAAGCTTCCCCCCGTCGCCTTATCCGCCACCACTTGGCTTGCATTAGGGCCTATAGGCACCGGATCATTGGGGATGTTTTTACTGAGCCAACAGAGCACGCTGCTCGCCAGTAATCCAATCTTCGAGCCTTTTAGTCAGGTTATTTCAGGGTTTGGCTGGATAATGGGGATTTTATTATGGGGATTTGGTGCATGGTGGTTACTGCTCGCACAGGGTATCACTTGCCATTACGTAAAACAGGGAATTCCTTTCAATTTGGGTTGGTGGGGCTACACCTTTCCATTGGGGGTATTCACTTTAGCAACGTTTAAGCTCGCTCAGCTGACCGCATTCCCTTTTTTCTCGAACCTTGCGGTAGCGCTACTTATCCTTTTAAGTGGAATATGGGCACTGGTGATGATGAAAACGGCTCGGGGAGCATGGAGTGGCAAGCTATTTTTCGCACCCTGCTTACAAGAAAGTAAACCAATTAATAACGACCATGAGTAGAGGTTGTCGTAATGAAATATTGATGTTATCGATTGTAACAGTATTATAACGGCTCTTTATATATTTTTGGCAGGAAAATTCCATGGGAAATACACGTCTAAAGCCATTGTGGCTAAAGATTACTACCCGCTTATTTGGCCTAATACTGTTGTTAACCGCACTCTTCTTTACAATCGAGGGCGGGAAATTATTGAGTTTAGGCGGTAGCGGGTACTTCTTCATTTCAGGCATAGTCCTGTTAGTGAGTAGTCTTCAACTCTTTCGTTTAAAAGCGTCAGGTGCGGTGCTCTACCTTCTGTTCGCACTGGGGACACTGGTGTGGGCGGTGATGGAAGTGGGCTTCGTTTTCTGGCCGTTGATTTCACGTCTTATGTTCCCTGCAGGTTTAGCAATTGTTGCGTTCCTGCTATTACCTTCACTGCGCCAACCCCTGGCAACGCGGCGAATAAGTATCGCCAGTTATCTTCTTGCCTTAGTGACGACCATAGGGTTCATCGCGGCGTTTGCAGGTATGTTTCAACCTCATGATCCCGTTGCGTTCCAAGGCGAGCCTAAGCCATTAGTGCCCGTCTCAAAACAAGCGCCACTCACCAACTGGGATAATTATGGTAACACCCCGGGGGGAAGCCGATTCGTCGCGGCAGACCAGATTACTCGTGATAATGTCCAACACTTAAAACCGGTATGGACCTTCCATACGGGCGATACCCCGCTGAGTCCAGACGGTAATGGCGCCGAAGATCAACAGACTCCGCTACAAGTTGGCGACAAAATCTTCCTCTGTACGCCGCATAACAACGTTATCGCTGTGGATGCTGACAGTGGTAAGGCGCTGTGGAAAGCCGAAATCAATGCGAAGTCATCGGTCTGGATGCGCTGCCGTGGGCTAGCGTATTTTGATGCAACGCAGTCTCTGCCACACCCTGATCTACCAGGGAGCAGCCAGCCTCTCGCCGTCAACAGTGCCGACATTGCGAATTGTCCACGTCGTATTCTGATGAATACCATTGATGGACGTCTGATTGCATTAAATGCCGATAATGGCCAGTTCTGCGAAGGATTTGGCGATCACGGGACGGTGAATTTATTAACCGGAATGGGCAATGCTCCCGATCCACAGTATGTATTGACCTCCGCGCCAACCCTTGCAGGCACCACTGTGGTCGTTGGCGGGCGTATCTCAGACAATGTCAGTACTGATATGCCTGGTGGCGTGCTGCGGGGCTTTGATGTGTTGACGGGCGCATTACGCTGGGCTTTCGATCCGGGTAATCCAAACCCGAATGCTACGCTGCAACCGGGACAGCACTATGTTCGCAGCACCCCGAACTCGTGGGCGCCAATGTCTTACGATCCGCAATCCAATACCGTCTTTATGCCGATGGGCAGTTCTTCTGTCGATATCTGGGGCGCGAATCGCACACCGTTAGACCATAAATACGGTGCTTCAATACTGGCGGTTGATGCGAATACTGGTAAAGAGAAGTGGGTATATCAAACGGTCCATAATGATCTCTGGGACTTTGATATTCCTATGCAACCGAGCCTTATCGATTTCAAAACACCCGCGGGTGAAAACCGTCCTGCGGTAGTCGTCGGCACGAAAGCGGGGCAGATCTACGTTTTGGACCGTTTGACGGGACAACCGTTAACCAAAGTCGACAATGTAAAAGTGAAGCGCGGTAATATTCCGGGCGAACAATACAGTGACACCCAGCCGCGTTCAGTGGGGATGCCACAGATTGGCGCTCAAACGTTAAAAGAGTCGGATATGTGGGGGGCCACACCCTTCGATCAGTTGATCTGCCGCGTTAACTTTAAATCGATGCGTTACGATGGTCTTTACACTGTGCCGGGGACCGATAAGTCGTTAAGTTTCCCAGGCTCACTTGGTGGGATGAACTGGGGAAGCCTCTCAACGGATCCGAATAACCATCTGATTTTCGTCAACGACATGCGCTTAGGCTTATGGCAGCAGCTGATCAAGGCTGATCCTAACGCGTCGACATCAGCAAATACAGGTGGAGAGGCGGTGAATACTGGGATGGGTGCCGTACCGATGAAAGGCGCACCGTATTCGGTGAATAAAAATCGCTTTATGTCGCCATTGGGTATCCCTTGCCAAGCGCCGCCATTCGGGACGCTTTCTGCTATCGACATGACCACACAAAAAATTCTGTGGCAGGTTCCACTGGGTACCGTTCAGGATACCGGACCGATGGGGATTAAGATGGGCATGAAAATGCCAATCGGTATGCCTTCACTCGGGGGGAGCCTCGCCACACAGGGGGGGTTGGTCTTTATTGCGGGGACCCAAGACTACTACTTGCGAGCTTTTGACAGTTCAACCGGCAAGGAAGTTTGGAAAGCTCGACTACCGGTCGGTAGTCAAGGTGGTCCAATTAGTTATGTCTCCCCAAAAACAGGTAAGCAGTACATCTTGATTTCAGCGGGTGGGGCGCGTCAATCCCCAGACCGGGGTGATTACGTTATTGCCTATGCATTAAATTAAGATACTTCTTGCATAAGAAGCATTGCCAACAAAGTGTTGAACATTAATCAACACTTTGTTGCATATTATGCATATTCCTATGCGCTTTTTCTTAGCATTATCCTTTCGTGGTATAGAGATAATTAATCTAATAGCCTTTAGAGGGGGTGCTCAATTGGCTTACCTAGCCTAGACCAAATGTTACAAACATCAGTTCGCAATACGTAGTAATCCTAGCGTTGTTGGTGGTTTTTATAGGATGGATAGTAATTAGAAATTTCATGAGGTGGAATAAATTGGCTAGAAATTAGTTGTCGTTATCTTACAATAATTATTCGTCAAAATTGGATATCTTTTTTAAAAACAAATATTAAGGATTATTCATTATGACTATTTTTAAAGCAGCCTTTATCTTCATCGCTCCAGAAGCATCACCCTCTACAGATTTTACTTGGATAAAAACAAAAAATGTTCATCTGAAAACGGTCGGTGTGAAGACCTACAAAGAGGCGTGTGAACTGCTTGATACATTACATAGTGAAGGTATACAAGCCGTTGAGCTCTGTGCGGGTTTTGGAAATCAAGGTGTTTCTGAGGTAACCAAAGCCTCAGCAGGTAGGCTTAATATTGGTGTGGTAAGATTCGATAATCATCCTTGTCTGAACAATACCAGTGGTGATAGTTTATTTAACAAGTAGAGACGATAATCAAGGTGATAGATCCTCAGTATGAAATGTAACAAATATATTCCTTACGGAGACATATCACCTTGGTTGTCTTTATGTTTAGAGTGGTTTTTTGATAAAGGTGATTTTATTCCTGAGATATTTCCTGGAACAGGTAATGAGATATTATTCAATCTAGGCGATGAAATGAATGTTTCTGTATTGAAAGATAATACAACCGTATCTCAAACGATCATTGCTTCGGGAGCAGCAGTGATAATAACACCAAGAGAATATAGAGTAAAATTTTCGTCAAGTAGAAAAATTCATTTTTTAACCTTGAGGTTTAAAACGGCAGCTTTTTTCGATATATTCGGTATTCCTGTTAATCTAATTAAAGACTGTATTATCTCCTTAAATGATTTAAATATCGATTATCCTAATATTAATAATTTGTTAATTAATAAAGCCGAAACACTGGGAGAATGGTTAAGAAAAAAAATTTCAGTAAAGAAAAACAACGAATTGATTTTGTTGGAGCCGATAGAAAAATTTTATCATAATTTCAATTACGATTTATTATTCGGAAGTGTAGTATTTAACAAACGAACATTACAAAGAAAAATACATCACCATGTGGGTGTGGATATTCGATCTTTACAAAAAAATGCCAGATTTCAGAAGGTTATAAAGGAGTTGTTCAAAGGAAGGCCACTACTTAATACAATACTAGATTATGGATTTTATGATCAATCTCACTTTATTAAAAACTGTGTCACCTATACTTCGTTGTCTCCTAAAAAACTGTTCACTAATCAGCATATTACCTTAAATCATTATAATGTTAATACCTATATCATAGCTGGCTATATTTAGCAGTAATTTAGAACTATTTTTCGAAACATTCATTGAACAACCCCCCCCCATGTATTTAAAGATAGTTTCCACATGTAAATTTATAATAGAATAGCTGTTGAGGAATTTTTTTAAGTGGCAACGGCGATTGATGCAGTTATTTTATCTTTCTAAGATAATATCATTTTAAAATAAATGAATTTAACATTTATCGCTGCACCAGCGGTAATGATGGGCTACGCTTAGGATTTCCCGTCACGACTTAGGAGCGACCCATGACGCACCATGCAACGCTACAGATAGCAGGCCATACACTTCCATCACTAGGTATGGGGAGTTGGCGGTTAGGTCAAGGCCGTTATAGTGAACAGCAAGAAATATCCGCCCTACACCGTGGGGTAGACCTTGGATTACGGGTTATTGATACCGCTGAAATGTACGGTGACGGGAAATCTGAAACGTTGATCGGTAAAGCGATCAAAGGCCGTCGAGACCAGACCTATCTGGTCTCAAAAGTCTATCCTTGGAACGCGACGGGGAAACAGCTTGAAGCCAGCCTCGATGCATCCCTTCATCGGCTACGCACAGACAACCTCGATCTCTACCTCTTACACTGGCAGTCCGGTAATGATCTACAAGAAGTGGTTAATCTTATGGAAGAGATGAAGCAGAAAGGAAAGATTACCGCTTGGGGCGTTTCTAACTTCGACTTACCCGCGATGCAATCCCTATTACAGGTTGACGGTGGGAAGCAATGTGCGGTTAACCAAGTCTTCTACAACCTTGCGGGTCGAGGTATTGAATACGATCTTGCTCCGTGGTGCGCAGAGCATGACATTACCATGATGGCGTACTGTCCGCTCGGCGGCGCGGGATCACACTTGCTCGATATGGAGGAAGTCAAAACGCTTGCCACTCACTATCAGGTGACGCCTGCAGCGTTATTACTCGCTTGGGTGATCCGGCAGAATAAGATTTTGGCGATACCTGAATCCGGCAGTGTTCAGCATGTTGAAGACAACGCACGCGCCCTACAACTTGAGATCAGCGAGCAAGATTGCGCGCAGCTCACGCGCTATTATCCCGCCCCTGAGATCGCCGAACCGCTTGAAATTCGCTAAGTCGCGTCAATAAAGAGGGTATTTTTAGTAAAAGGGTGGTGAAAAGATTAGCTGCGGGATCATCGGGCTGTTAGAATCAGCCGCTCACGGCGTCACCACCGCAATGCTCAATGACATCAAGAATTCGCATGCAGGGAGATGACGATTTTCTCATAGACATCAACGAAAGCCGAATTTTATGCAGGTATGTAGCTTTATTATTAATAGTAGTGGCCATGAATCCTTTGGTCTGGTCTGTGAACAAGGTGTAATTGATGCAGGAAAACTGCTCGACTATTGCGATTTTAAACACCTACTGGAAGATGATGGCCTTGCCGCATTACAGCCACTCGCTGCGCGCTCTGCAGATTATGCGTTCCATGAGATTAGTTTTCTGCCAGTGATTAAGACCCCTAATAAAATTTTGTGTGTGGGGATGAATTATTCAGAAAAGCGCATCGAATTTGGTGAAACCAATCCAGCACCGACCCTATTTATCCGCTTTGCTGATAGCCTTACCGCGCATCTCCAACCGATCCAAAAACCGGTGAGCAGTGAGCAATTTGACTATGAAGGCGAGCTGGCCGTAGTGATCGGTAAACCGGCTCACCAAGTGACTGAAGATGAAGCCTTAGATTACGTTGCTGGATACAGCTGCTTTATGGACGCCACCGTGCGTGACATGCAGTTTACGTGGTTTACCGCGGGTAAGAACTGGCCAGCCACTGGGGGATTTGGACCTTGGATGACGACTCACGATGAAATCCCTGATCCGCAACAACTTGAATTAAAAACGTTCTTAAACGGTGTACAGGTTCAAAAAGACTCCACACAAAATATGGTCCACAGCGTTGCAGCGATCATCGCCTATGTTACGCACTTCACGCCTCTGTCACCGGGTGATGTCATTATTACCGGATCGCCAGGCGGTGTCGGTAAATCCCGAACACCACAACTGTTTATGTTCCCTGGCGACGATGTCGCTGTCGAAATTAGTCAGATTGGCCGCTTATCACACGTAATACGTTAAAAAGAACCGATAGCAGGGAGTCGCTATCGGTTGAAGTGCGGTAAGTCTTCCCTACCGCAAAACGCTTAACGGTTAGACGCGGCGATCTCCTTTCCCGGGTGGTTGACCGCCTCATCATCAGGCTGAATATCACACTGTTTAGGTAGTGTTACCGATAAGATTGCTGCAATCAGGAGTGAGAGAGACAGCGCATAGATGGCAACGTTTTGGCCGTAGAAGTTAATCATCACGCCGACTAAGTAGGGTCCACAGAACCCGCCCAAATTACCTAATCCGTTAATTACTCCCCGTGCGGCCCCTGCGGCTTCTGCCGACGCAATGCGTCCTGGAATACTCCAGAATGGGCTGGTGGCAGCTTTCAAGAAAAACCCACAGACCACTAAGGCAATATAGGCTGCGACCACGTGGTGGCGCAGAACCACCGAGGCAACCAACGAGGCGGCAAAGCAAAGCAGTGACACGCAAACCCATAAGCGGCGCTTACCTGAACGATCGCTGAAGAGCGAGATGACGTAGATACCCGCTGCCATGGCGACAAAGGGAAGAATCGCCAGTCCGCCGACATCAGCCATATTTCCCCCCGTCAGATTCTTAAGAATGGCAGGTAGCCATAGGGTGTAACCATAATCGCCCGTTTGGTAAAAGAAGTTGAGGAAAATAAGCGTTACTAGCCCTCGGTTTTTGAAAACATCGCGTAACGGTGCATTACTCACTTTAACTTTTTCTTCACGTGCTTCACGTTCCGCTTTGAGTTGTGTTAGTAAGTATTCACGTTCTTTTTCAGGCAACCAACGCGCTTCTTCTGGGCGATCGCTGATGAGCGCCCACCATAACATCATCACGATAGCGGAGAGGATCCCTTCAATAAAGAATAGCCAGCGCCAATCCAGCGCCGAGATGATGGCTCCAGAGACTGGCGCAGTGAAAATACCACCCAGTGGGGCAAACATCATGACGATGGCGTTTGCACGGCCTAATTCTTTTTCAGGGAACCAGTTGCTGACCATGGTTAACACCACCGGCAGCATTCCCCCCTCGGCGATACCGAGCAAGAAACGTAAAATTAGGAGTTGATACTCGTGGGTGACAAAGCCAGTGGTGACAGAGATAACCGCCCAAGCCGTTAGCGAGGCGGCAATAAATTTCTTACCGCTACCGTGGACGGCGATGCGCCCACCAGGTATTTGTAGGAAGAGATAGCCAATAAAGAAGATCCCACTCACCACTCCAGCCATTTGGCTGGTGATCCCTAACTCTTGATCCATCCCCCCCGGTAAGGCAAAACTGATGTTTACCCGATCCATAAATGAGATAATACAAGCAATCAGTATGGGGACAATTATTCGATACCAGCGGGTCCGTGGAACATTATGACTCATAGTACTCCTCCCTTCAGAAAACAGTTTTCTGAAATAAATCTTCGCTTATCTTCCGTGAAAAATATTCCATTATCGTCATCTTTTACTTTCTTAGTTTATAAGCATAGTCATTATCTTCGGTAAAAGGACGGTTATTTTATGACGACTATGAAACAATGTTTTTACAAATGTTTTTGCGAGTTGCATCACGCTGAATCGTGTTAACAAATGATGTTACGGATAACGTGATCCGGCGGGCGTTTTCCCAAGTTATCAGGAAAGTGGGAAAGTATCGCCAATGAGAAAATGCGTCTCAAGGATGACCTGGCTGACGGTCTCATGCCCCTGAACACGTTGCAACAACAGCTCAGTGGCCTGTTTACCGACCTCATAGCGGGGGGTTTTGATACTGGTGAGGCGGGGCGTCGTGATTTGTCCTATCTCCAAGCCATGAAATCCAACTATCGCGATACGCTGTGGAATGTCAATATTAGCGGCTTGGCAAGCCCGTAACACGCCGATCGCCAAATCATCATTGGTGCAAAAAATGGCGTCAAGATTCGGCACGCTATCTAAAGCTTCCTGCATCATCGTCGCTCCGGTTTCGATGGACGACACTTTTTGAGGACTAATGTGGGTTATCGCTAAGCCAGCGGCACTGAGTGCATCGCAGTAGCCTTGGTAGCGTTGCTGATCGCGTAAATCAGACATAGAACCGAAGTAAGCGATATGCTTTCGACCCGCTTCGATCAAGGCTTGTGTCGCCTCGTAGCCCGCACGGAAGTTATCAAAGCCGACATTAATACGCTCAGGCTGTGTGGCAATTCCCATGACTTCGGCAATAGGGACTTTAGCAGCGTGTAAATATTTCTCAGCTCTAAGGCTATGGGCGGTGTCGGTCAATATCAACGCTTTGATATTGAAGGCAAGTAACGCCGCAATCTGTTCCTCTTCTTTTTGAAGAGAATAGTCGTAGGTGACGACTAGCGTTTGGTAGCCCTGAGCTTCCGTGACGGCCTCAATCCCCGCTAATAACTCGCTAAATATCTGATTATTAAATGAGGGAATAAGTATGCCTATCCGCGGGATTGATTGGCTAGTGATCTGCGGATTATCAGAATCGGGTTCAAACCCCACCTCCTTAACAACACTGGCGATTCGTTCGGCCGTATCGGCTTTCACTTTTTCGGGCGTGCGCAGAAAACGGCTTACCGTCATTTTGGTCACACCCGCAAGTACCGCGATGTCATTTAAGGTAATACGTTGTTTTTTCATAGATTACGTATCGAGAGGTTGGGCACACATTATGCCGTGAGCCACATAAAAAAGATATGTCTGGCGCCAAGACGCTTAAGTTATTTTTACCAATTGAGGCTGGCACAAAGTTTGCTTCGATTAACGTTCGACACCAGGGGAGAATAGCCAATGAGCGTACAGACCGACGTCAGCCTTAACCCGATTCATATCCGCTCCGCACAAAAATGGCAACAGTTAGCCTTAGGGTTACTCTGTATGGCTTCCATATCTAGCCCGCAGTACGTCTGGACGCTATTAACTAAGCCGTTTCTCGAGCGTCTTGACGTTCACTTACCGCTGTTACAAGTGACCTTTTCCTTACTGATTATCTTTCAAACCTTCTTGTCACCATTGCAGGGCAAGTTGATTGACCGCTTTGGTGCACGGCGCTTGATCGGTGTTGGGACACTGTTTACTGGGGCGAGCTGGGTGGGTGCCGCTTACAGCCACTCCCTGTGGACACTCTATGTGCTGTATGGAGTCGTTGGCGGAATTGGTACCGGTATTGTGTATATCGGGATAGTGGGACAAGTCGTACGCTGGTTTCCGGCGCAACGCGGCTTTGCAGCCGGTATGGTTGCAGCAGGGTATGGAATGGGCGCTATTGTGACGACGCTACCGATTTCACTATCGCTCAGCCATTATGGACTTACTTCAACACTACTGATCTTTGGCGTGGGCTTTGCCGCACTTGGCGGAGTGGCCAGCCGAGGGCTACGCGATGCCCCCAGTGTCAGTCCTGTGATCAGTCATCAAGCGTGCGTTGAACGCCACTACTCCTCTTCGCAAATGCTCAAGCAACCACTGTTCTGGCTACTGTTTTTTATGATGGCCTGTATGTCAACCTCAGGGCTTATGGTCACTTCCCAGCTGGCAAGCTTTGCCGTAGATGTCGGGGTGGGGCAAGTTCTGATTTGGGGCATGGCAGCATTACCCTTGGCGATGAGTCTTGACCGCTTAACCAATGGCTTAACGCGGCCATTATTTGGTTGGGTTTCTGATCGGATTGGCCGTGAGAATACGATGTTTGTCGCCTTTATCCTCGAAGCGGGTGCGATGAGCTTATGGCTAACGTTCCGCCATGATCCGTTGTTATTTATTCTCCTTTCGGGGGTGGTTTTCTTAGGATGGGGCGAGATATTCTCTCTTTTTCCGGCCACGTTGACCGATACCTTTGGTAGCCAACATGCCGCCAGTAACTATGGCTGGTTGTATATGTCACAAGGGGTGGGTTCAATACTAGGAGGCCCCCTCGCAGCGCTGCTCTATCAAGCAAGCCACGGTTGGGTCCCCGTGTTTAGTTTAGCGATTGGACTTGATATTTTGACCGCATTATTAGCAATAGCGGTCTTGAAGCCTTGGCGTCAACGCTTTATCAGTCGCTAGAGCGCGCATGCTGCTGTGAAGCCAGTGCTTGGATATCTTTTGGCGAAGTCCGGCAACAGCCTCCGATAAGCTTGGCGCCCGCGGCAAGCCAATCAGGAAGATAATCCGTTAATTGTTGGCAGTGATCGCCACCTTGGTGCCAGGTTTTACTCTGCGCATCGTAGGTCTCACCGGAGTTAGGGTACACCACTAATGGTAACGCGGTAAGGGTATGCAGATGGTTCAATGCCGCCGTCGTCTCCGTCAAGGCAATACAGTTAATGCCTAGGGCGACGACTTGTGGCTGAGCGGTTAGGTAACTCACTACCGTGGTCAATGGCGTACCATCACTCAGATGATACGCATCCTTAAGCGTCATGCTAAACCATGCGCTTGCCTCAGGAAACGTTCGGATCAGCTCGCATAAGGCTTGGATTTCAGCGAAAGAGGGCTGGGTCTCGCACGCCAAGATATCGGCACCTGCGGCCAGAAGCTGGGTAATGCGTGGGCGATGGAAATCAATAAAGGCCTCACGGCTTAGCGAATAATCGCCACGATATTCCGAACCATCGGCCAAGTAAGCGCCGTAGGGGCCTACGGAACCTGCGACTAATGGGCGAGGCGAACTTGGCGACTCGGCGAGAAACTCCGTGCGGGCGTCGACGGCCAGGACTACGCTGCGTGCGATAAGCGCTTCGGCTTCTTCGCGATCCAACCCTCGTTGTGCAAAGCCTGCCAATGAAGCCTGATAACTGGCGGTAATGGCACACTGTGCGCCGGCCCGAAAATAGTCGAGATGAACTTGGCGGATAATGTCGGGTTGATTAATTAAGACATTTGCTGACCAAAGACTGTCGGTGATCTGACAGCCGCGTGTTTCAAGCTCGGTTGCCAGGGCCCCGTCCAGTACGATAAAGGGAGACTGTTCCAGTAACGAAGTAAGTGGATTAGTCAGAGACATGCTTCACGTCCTTAGATTTTTTTGCAGAAGTTAAATAGTAGGCCGCATAACAACACGCAACAAAGGGAATACCACACCATAACGCGATTCTTTGGCTAGGGTCAAAAGCGAGGCCTAAACAGGCGATGAGGCACAAAATAAACCCTAAAATAGGCAGTACTGGGAACCATGGGGCCCGGTAAGCCAGCGCCTCGACCGATTGTCCCGAGGCCACGTAACGACGGCGGAAACGGTAGTGTGAGGCACAGATACTAAGCCATACGGCAACAACGGCGAAGCCAGAGATAGCAGAGAGAGCCACAAACACCGTATCCGGGGCGATAATACTGGTAAAGAGCGCTAAAATACCACCCAGCATACTGATGCTGATCGCAAAGACCGGTATTCCCCGCCGATTCACCCGTGCAAAGGCGCGAGGTAAGGTGCGCTGATTTGCCAATGACCATAGCATCCGACCTGAAGCATAAAGTCCGGAATTTGCTGCTGACAGAATGGCCGTCAAAATCACGAAATTAAAGATATCGGCGGCATAAGGGATGCCGATTTTCTCAAACACCAGTACGAAAGGACTCTTTTCCACACCCGCCTGCTGCATCGGAATGAGTGCGGCTAAGACAAAGACGGTACCTAAGAAAAAGATAATTAAGCGGGCAATTGTGGTACGAATCGCGACCGGGATGACCTTCTCTGGATTCTCTGTTTCACCCGCCGCGATGCCAATCAGCTCAGTACCTGAAAACGCAAAATTGACGGCAACCATAGTCATTAAGATGGGTAAGGTGCCATGGGGGAACCAGCCTTCAACGGTGAGGTTGTGTAAGAAAGGTGCTGGGGTACCGTCGTGCATCGGCAGAATACCGAAGATGGCGGCAGCTCCCAAGATGATAAAGACCAGAATGGTGATGACTTTAACGAGAGAAAACCAAAACTCACCCTCCGCGAAAAAGCGGGTCGAAATAATATTCAATCCAAAAATGATCACGCAGAAGAGCAGACACCATTGCCAGATAGGGACCAGCGGGAACCAATACTGCATACAAAATCCGGCGGCGGTAAAGCTAGACCCTAAGGCTACCGTCCAAGTCAGCCAGTACAGCCAAGCCACGGTATAGCCGGTAGCAGGGCCTAAATAGCGGGTGGCATAGACATGGAAGGCTCCCGTTTCAGGCATTGCGACGGAAAGTTCGCCTAAGCTTTGCATCACTAACCACACCACCAAGGCGCCGATTAGGTAGGCAAGTAGTGTTCCTGCGGCACCGGTAGTGGAGATGATATAACCGGTGTTGAAAAATAATCCTGTGCCGATCACCCCCCCCAATGACAGCATAACCAAATGGCGGGCTTTCATTGTGCGGTGTAAGGTTTTGCTCTGTTCTGCTTCTGGTTGCATACGACCTTCTAAACGTTTAGACATCTAAATAGCTATAAGCACTTTATACGTTGAATTTTTTTAGAATGCAAAGTTCCACTTTACGTGTGCAAAAAAATAACTGAAAGTTGATGTTTATTTCCTCCTATCATTTTTACGTAAAAAACATATTATTAATTCATGTTAAATAGATGTTGTAGAAAGCCTACTACTGCCACTCGCTTTTTATTACCTATAACGAAGTATCGATAATTGTTTACTTTACCGTGAGGGATATACGTTAATCGCGTTAATGGTGTACCCTTCTGAAAAAGTGCTCGCGTAATATTTTATCCTGTCGTTGTGTCGCGGCCGCCAATACGCGGACTATCACAAAACTTGTGAGCCTATATTGGTCATCTACGTAAAAAAACTCGAACCCGATCGGCGACGGCCGCAACACTTCATTACCGAATATGGTATCGGGTATCGCTTTGTTGAATAGCACTACCCTGAGCAGACTCTGGCTAATCGCTGTTTTTATCGACGGAGATCACTATCCGAGGGTAAGGAGTGTGATTAAGTGAGAGGAGAGCAGGGATGACATTTGTAATAAATATGTTAATAATCACTCCATAAATGTTTTCCCAGTAAGTTTGCCCTAACGTCTCAATGATGAGGAGCGCAACGGGCTGTCCTAATAAAAAGTCAAGTGAGCTGAAGAATGTCGAATAAACCGTTTTTTTTCCAAGAACCTTTCCCCCTATCTGAAGATAAAACTGAATATTACTTACTGAGCACTGACCATGTTTCTGTCACTGAATTTGAAGGACAATCGGTACTAAAGGTTGATCCTGCTGCGCTAACGTTACTCGCCCAACACGCTTTTCACGATGCGTCATTTTTATTACGCGCCTCACACCAGCAACAAGTTGCTGCGATCCTCGATGATCCCGATGCCAGTGAAAACGATCGCTACGTTGCGCTTCAGTTCCTGCGTAACTCTGAAATTGCGGCGCGTGGCATCTTGCCAACCTGTCAAGATACGGGAACGGCGATCATTGTTGGGAAAAAAGGGCAAGCAGTGTGGACCGGGGGCGGGGATGAAGCTGCGCTGGCACAAGGCGTCTACAACACTTATACCGAAGATAACTTACGTTACTCGCAGAATGCGCCGTTGGATATGTACAAAGAGGTCAACACCGGCACCAACCTTCCAGCTCAGATTGATTTATACAGCGTAGAGGGAGACGAGTATAAGTTTCTCTGTATGGCGAAAGGCGGAGGCTCAGCCAATAAAACCTACCTCTTTCAAGAAACCAAAGCTTTACTCTCGCCGGGAAAACTTAAAGAGTATTTAGTCGAAAAGATGCGCAGTTTAGGCACCTCTGCGTGCCCGCCGTATCATATTGCTTTTGTGATTGGAGGAACGTCTGCGGAAGCGACACTCAAAACGGTGAAATTGGCATCAGCCCACTATTACGATAACTTACCGTCGAGTGGTAACGAGCATGGACAAGCTTTCCGGGATCATCAATTAGAGCAAGAGCTGTTAGATGCAGCACAGAATTTAGGGATTGGTGCGCAATTTGGCGGTAAATATTTTGCGCATGATATTCGCGTTATTCGTTTACCCCGACACGGCGCATCCTGTCCTATCGGCATGGGCGTCTCGTGCTCGGCCGACCGCAATATCAAAGCGAAAATTAACCGTAAAGGGATTTGGATTGAGAAGCTTGAAGCTAATCCTGGTCGCTATATTCCTGAAGCGATGCGTCAACAGGGCGAAGGGGATGTGGTCAGTATCGATCTGAATCGTCCGATGACCGAAATCTTAGCACAGCTCTCACATTATCCGGTCTCTACTCGCCTATCCTTATCTGGCACCATCATCGTTGCCCGCGATATCGCGCATGCCAAATTAAAAGAGTTATTGGATAGCGGTGAACCGCTGCCGCAATATGTCAAAGACCATCCGATTTATTATGCAGGGCCAGCTAAAACACCGGAGGGGTATGCCTCAGGCTCACTAGGACCGACCACCGCCGGTCGTATGGACTCCTATGTCGATCAGC
Organism: Rosenbergiella metrosideri; assembly: GCF_022602565.1. GTDB lineage: Bacteria > Pseudomonadota > Gammaproteobacteria > Enterobacterales > Enterobacteriaceae > Rosenbergiella > Rosenbergiella metrosideri. The sequence goes on along the minus strand of NZ_JALBCV010000006.1, from coordinate 113,435 downwards.
TGCAAGCGAATGGTGGCAGTATGATTATGTTAGCGAAGGGGAACCGAAGCCAACAAGTGACGGATGCGTGCCATCAACACGGCGGGTTCTATTTGGGAAGTATTGGTGGACCGGCCGCAGTACTTGCCCAACAAAGCATTACCAAATTAGAGTGTGTCGCCTATCCTGAATTAGGTATGGAAGCAATCTGGAAGATCGAGGTCACCGATTTCCCTGCTTTTATTTTAGTTGACGATAAAGGTAATGATTTCTTCCAAAACATCCAGAACAGTAAATGCCAAGGATGCGCGATAAAAGGGTAGCCCCAAAAGGCGTGTGTCGACACGCCTTCATTATGCAGAGAGAGGATAAAATGTTCAGTCACGTTATGCTAGGTTCTGATGATATCGCTGTATCGCAAAAATTTTATGACGCGTTATTCACCGTGATTGGTGCTGACGCGCAAGGTATCGATGATAAAGGACGTCTCTATTACATCAAAGGGCAGCAAATGTTCTTAGTGACGCGTCCAATCAATGGTGAGTCCGCAAGTGGAGCGAACGGTGGCACGATCGGCTGGGCGCTGCCCAACGAAGAAGCGGTCAATCAATGGCATCAAGTTGGTGCGCAGGCAGGGGGAACGGCAATCGAATCCCCTCCTGGTATAAGAACCGTGGGTGAACGTGAGCTTTACCTTGCCTATCTGCGCGATCCGTTCGGTAATAAGCTTTGCGCATTGTACAGTAAGGTATAATAACTGACCCAAGGTTGCCTTATTGTTGAGTTTCGTTCGTATTTGCTAAGGATTTACGGCTGCATATCTGACAGCCAGAGGGTATACTAGCCTTCACTTTTTTTAGCGTATCGCGTGCGGAACTCATAATGCAAAAGTTTGATACCAAAACCTTTCAAGGACTGATCCTGACATTGCAGGACTACTGGGCAAACCAGGGCTGTACTATTATCCAGCCTTTGGATATGGAAGTCGGCGCCGGCACCTCTCATCCAATGACTTGTCTGCGCGCGTTAGGGCCAGAGCCTATGGCGTCTGCCTATGTGCAACCCTCTCGTCGCCCGACTGACGGCCGCTACGGTGAAAACCCTAACCGCCTGCAACACTATTACCAATTCCAAGTGGTCATCAAACCGTCGCCTGAAAACATCCAAGAACTCTATTTAGGATCGTTAAAAGCACTCGGTCTGGACCCTACCGTACACGATATCCGTTTTGTTGAAGATAACTGGGAAAACCCAACGCTCGGTGCGTGGGGCTTAGGCTGGGAAATCTGGTTAAACGGAATGGAAGTCACACAGTTTACCTATTTCCAACAAGTAGGTGGACTCGAATGCAAGCCTGTTACCGGTGAAATTACTTACGGTTTAGAACGTCTGGCCATGTATATCCAAGGCGTTGACAGTGTTTACGACCTCGTTTGGAGTGACGGTCCGCTGGGTAAAACCACCTATGGGGATGTCTTCCATCAAAACGAAGTGGAGCAATCGACGTACAACTTCGAGTATGCCGACGTTGACTTTCTGTTCACCTGCTTTGAGCAACACGAGAAAGAAGCGCAACAGCTTCTGGCGTTAGAAACGCCGTTACCTCTCCCTGCCTATGAGCGGATCCTGAAAGCCGCACACTGCTTTAACTTGTTAGACGCCCGTAAGGCGATTTCGGTGACAGAGCGTCAACGCTACATTCTGCGTATCCGTACCCTGACAAAAGCAGTTGCTGAAGCGTATTACGCTTCTCGTGAAGCCTTGGGCTTCCCAATGTGTCATAAAACCAAATAAGGGATGGGGATGAGCGAAAATACTTTTCTGGTGGAAATTGGAACTGAAGAGTTACCACCTAAAGCGTTGCGCCAACTCGCGCAGGCCTTTGCCGATCAATTAACGCAAGAGATTGACCAAGCCGGACTTTCATATCAAACCGTAGAGTGGTATGCGACCCCTCGTCGTTTAGCCGTCAAAGTGCTGAGTCTTAGTGACAAACAAGACGATCGTATCGTTGAAAAGCGTGGTCCCGCTATCGCAGCGGCCTACGACAGCGAAGGTCAGCCGACCAAGGCCGCTGAGGGGTGGGCGCGTGGCAACGGGATCACTGTTGATCAAGCCGAGCGCCTGGCGACCGACAAAGGCGAGTGGCTGGTTTACCGTGCGCAGGTGCCGGGTGAATCCGCGGCCGCGCTATTACCGGATATGGTTGCTAAAGTCTTAGCCAAATTACCCGTACCGAAACTCATGCGTTGGGGAGCGAGTAGCGAGCAATTTGTTCGCCCAGTGCATACAGTCACCCTACTGCTAGGGGCGGAAGTCTTATCTGCGACCATTCTTGGCGTGGCGTCTGGACGAACGCTACGCGGGCACCGCTTTATGGGCGAGAGCGCTTTTGACATTGCTCATGCCGATGAGTACCCAACCATTCTTGCCGAACGTGGTAAGGTCATGGCGGATTACGCTGAGCGTAAAGCGAAGATCGAGGCCGATGCTAAGGCGGCCGCCTTGCAGGTCGGAGGTATTGCGGACCTGAGCGATAGCCTATTGGAAGAAGTTACCTCGCTTGTCGAGTGGCCCATTGTTCTGACGGCACAATTTGAAGAGAAATTCCTTACGGTGCCGAAAGAAGCCTTGGTCTACACGATGAAAGGCGATCAGAAATACTTCCCCGTCTATTCTGCACAGGGCGAGCTTTTATCTCACTTTATTTTCGTCACCAACATTGAGTCTAGCGATCCGCAGCAAATTATCTCTGGTAATGAGAAAGTGGTGCGTCCACGCTTGGCCGATGCTGAATTTTTCTTTAATGCTGACCGTAAGTTACGCTTAGAAGACCAACTTCCACGTCTCGAAACTGTGCTGTTCCAAAAACAATTGGGGACATTACGGGATAAAACTGATCGGATTCAAGCTCTTGCAGGCTGGATTGCAGGACAAATTGGAGCCGACGTCAGCCATGCGACGCGAGCAGGGTTGCTCTCTAAGTGTGATTTGATGACGAACATGGTGTGCGAGTTTACTGATACGCAAGGCATCATGGGCATGCACTATGCCCGTCACGACGGAGAAGCCGAAGACGTGGCCGTCGCGTTGAATGAACAGTATCAACCGCGTTTCGCTGGCGATGCCTTACCTTCTAGTCTTGTCGCGTGTGCGTTGGCTATCGCTGATAAAATGGATACGTTAGCGGGAATTTTCGGTATTGGTCAGCATCCAAAAGGGGATAAAGATCCCTTTGCATTGCGTCGCGCGGCGCTGGGTGTATTACGGATTATCGTCGAGAAAGATCTAAACTTAGATCTGCAGTCGCTGACCGAAGAAGCCGTGAAACTCTATGGCGATAAACTGACGAATACCGCGGTTACCACGGATGTGGTTGACTTCATGCTGGGACGTTTTAGAAGCTGGTATCTGGAAGAGGGTCATAGCGTTGATACCATCCAAGCCGTATTAGCGCGTCGTCCTACCCGCCCTGCGGATTTTGATGCGCGAATGAAGGCCGTTTCTCACTTCCGTACCTTGCCTGAAGCGGAAAGCTTAGCGGCAGCAAATAAACGTGTTTCCAATATTCTTGCTAAGTCGGATGTTGAGGTTGATACAGCAGTTCAAGCTTCTCTATTAAAAGAGAATGCTGAAATTAAACTCGCCACCTACGTCAGCGCGTTGAACAGTAAGTTACAGCCTTATTTCGAGCAAGGCCGCTACCAAGAAGCGCTAATCGACCTGGCACAACTTCGTGAAGCCGTCGATAACTTCTTCGAGCAAGTGATGGTCAATGCTGAAGACCAGGCAGTACGGGTTAACCGTCTAACCCTGTTAGTCAAATTACGTGAGTTGTTCCTACAAGTCGCGGATATTTCACTGCTTCAATAGGCATTAGACGTCTATCAATAAAGCCCGGAGAAACTCTTCGGGCTTTTTTTTTAATAGGGTAACAGCATGACAGTGAAACGCTTTTCCATCGTCGAATGGTCTGCTCAGGGGGTGAAGTATCATGACGATACCCTCGCCGAAGAAGTGGCGGTGGCCTTAGTCTATAATGGTATCTCTCATGTCGTCATGATGTGTACCCCGCAGAATTTAGAGGACTTTGCGCGGGGGTTTTCACTGTCAGAAGGGATAATCGAACGAGTCGAACAGATTTATGGTATTACCCTCTGCCCACAAGCCTTAGGGATAGAGGTGCATATTGAATTAGCCAGTGGCTGCTTTATGGCTCTAAAACAGCGTCGCCGCGCCCTGGTAGGGCGTACCGGGTGTGGCCTATGTGGAACGGAGCAGTTGGCGATGGTCGAGCATCCCCTACGGCCTCTTTCCTTTACCCAGCAGTTTGCGTTATCCCACCTCGCCTCGGCATTGGACCAACTCAAGGCGATGCAACCCATTGGCCAGCAGACCGCTTGCACCCATATTGCAGCTTGGGTTGATGGCCAAGGCCGGGTTTGCGCAGGCTATGAAGATATTGGTCGTCACGTCGCACTGGATAAATTGTTGGGTGCTCGGTCCAAAGCCGAGTGGGGAAAAGAGGGATGCGTGCTGATCTCCAGTCGAGCCAGTTACGAAATTGTACAGAAGGCAATTAGCTGTGGCGTTGAAGTGCTGTGCGCGGCTTCTGCCGCGACCCAGCGTGCCGTCGATCTGGCGCAGTCACAGGGCTTAACCCTAGTGGGCTTTAGTCGAGGACATCGAGCAATCATCTATACCCATGCTCAGAGAGTAATCAGTCAGTCCGGCGATTAACTACGATAAGCTTAGTCAAAAAAAGAGATTAGCGCGGTAGCTCGTCACCATTTGCGGTGAAATAGCACGAACATCGGTCAATATTAGCCAACTACTCGAAAACCCGCAAAACCCCTACTCAACGTAGGGCATTGTTTCTTCTTTTCCAGATCAATTATTTAACTATAATGAAAGGACAGTCTGAACAGTGTCACTCAATTGACGCTGTATGATAAACACTTAATTGGAGAGGTTGAACATGAGTTATTCACTGCCATCCCTGCCGTATGCTTATGATGCGTTGGAACCACATTTCGATAAAGAAACAATGGAAATTCATCATACTAAACATCACCAGACTTATGTAAATAACGCTAATGCTGCCCTCGAAGGGACGCCATTTGCGGATCTGCCCGTTGAAGAGCTGATCACTCAATTAGACAACGTTCCTGCTGATAAAAAGGTTGTCTTACGTAACAACGCGGGCGGTCACGCTAACCATAGCTTCTTCTGGAAAGGTTTGAAAACCGGCACCACTCTGCAAGGTGAATTAAAAGCAGCGATCGAAAAAGATTTCGGTAGCGTCGAAAAATTCCAAGAAGAATTCGAAAAAGCCGCGGCGACTCGTTTTGGTTCTGGCTGGGCATGGCTGGTTAAAAAAGGTGGCAAATTAGCGGTAGTTTCTACGGCTAACCAAGATAGCCCATTAATGGGTGAAGCAATCTCTGGCGCATCAGGCTACCCAATTGTTGGCTTAGATGTGTGGGAGCACGCTTACTACCTGAAATATCAAAATAAGCGCCCTGACTACATTAAAGCATTCTGGAATGTTGTGAACTGGGACGAAGCTGCAGCCCGTTTTGCTAACGCAAAATAACGGTAAGGTTCGATTTAACCTCATGCAGATTGAGAGATTTGCATGAGGTTTTGTATTTTTAGTTGTTATCGCATTTTATTTAGCACAAGTTTATTTAATAAGGCATAAAATCGACTCAACACACATTATTTAGTCCAGAGAGACCTATGTCTACTTCGAACGAGTCTTTGACTCATAAGCAACTACTCGTTGATTTGCTGAAGCGTAAATACAAGCCGCACCGAGCTTGGAAACGTGGGCGCTTTTATAGAAAGTTTGTTTTTCGTAGCGCTTGCGCGCCACTTGTGAGCTACCGCTATTTTTCCGCGCTAACGCGATTAAAAAATTTACCGCTTATTTTAGACACTCACGGCATCGTGCCGGCAAAAATTCATCGCCCCTATTTAATTGGCGGATTGAAAGCGTCACAACGAGCGGAGAAAATTCTTTCTCACTATCAGCGTATTGAACATCTTCACCCAAGTGAATTGAGTGCATTTTTATCAGGGCAACGGCGTGAAATCCCTCTCTTGAGCTGGTTAGGCAAAAACGATGAACCGATTACTATCTATTGCGTGCCGGCAATATTTGATCGTGAGGGCGAACTGACACTCATATTTCACTTCCGTAACGAAGCCATTACGAGTCTCAGTTTCTCCTTAGCCGATTATCAGGATAAGCCAAGTATTATCATTGCTGGCCTGCAGGGGCCAGGGCGCCATCTTGACCAGAATATTATTCGGGACGCAACCAAAGCTTGTGAAGGGATTTTTCCGAAGCGTTTGCTTGTCGAAACGCTGATGTTGATAGCAAAGGCTTGTCATCTTACCCAAATCTGCGCAGTAGGCGATGAATCTCATATCTTCGTTAAAGAGTTGCGCTACCGCTTAAGCAAGCGGGAATTGATACATGCGCGATATAACGAGTTTTGGACAACCTTAGGTGGGGAAGAGCAAGCTAATAAACTGTTCTTATTGCCTTTAACTCAACCAAGAAAAAATATTGAAGATATTGCGAGTAAAAAGCGGGCTGAATACCGTAGACGTTATCAATTGCTGGATGATTTGCAGCAGCAAATCGAGCAAAAATCTGTATGACTACGCATGAGGAGACGTCGGCGAGCGACGATCTCCTCGTGAACGCATTAAAACTTCTCGCGTGCAAAGCCTGTTACAGCTTCTAAGCCCATTTCACGGCCTAGTGCTGTCATCGGGTGAACAACGATAATCCCGCGAACACGTTTCTTCAGTGCCCCCATATCTGCTTGCTCTTTCTTGGTGATTGCCCGCTGAAAACCGAGTTTCTGTAGTTTCTGCGCTTCTTTACTCAAACTAGCGGTATGAGCTTCACGAAGACGTTGAAGTTCTTCTTCAATCGTGACTTTTTCTTTCATTAACTCGCCAAGCTTTTCCACATTACCGCTTTCTAATAGAGGCTGTGATTTGTGGTTGATGCTGTCGAGTTGATCGCTGAGACGTTTAATTTCAGCCTTGATGGGATCTTTCATAATTGGGCTCCTTTCTGCTTAGAGATAGGATACACGAAAAATGTGATGGGAGCAGCGTAGGTGGAGCAGAATCCACCTACGGAGAACGCTTTATTACTGGAGTAAACCTTTAGCTTGGCTTAAAGAGTTAGCATGGCTGCTAATATTGCCGACTAAGGTGTTGTATTGATTGACTTGATCTTGGGTAGGGAATTGCACTGCATTGTTATTGAAGCTCAGACGAGAGTCTTGTGCTTGTAAAAAGTCAGCAGTGTCCAATACCGCCTGGGTTAATGCTTGCAGCTCCGGTAAAATCGGCTGTAAGTTATCCGCTGGGGTGGTTACCGTCTTTTTATACGCGTCTTCATACACTTTTTGTAGATCTTCTGGCAGTTTTAACGAGCTTTTACTGCTATCGGCTAAGTTACGCGCATTTTGTACTTGTTGAGAGACGACATTGAGCGCACCACCTGCCTGACGTAACGCATCACGCTGGGCTAGGTAATCCTGTGGAGTGTGAATTATGGAAAGTTGATCAGTGACTGGGCGGATACCATCGTTTAACGCGCGAGTAAGCTGTTGTGAGAACCCATAAAGGATGGCATAGTCGCCCACATAATTACCGAACGATTTCTTTTGGTTCTCGCTGAGTGCTGGTAATTGCGTTCCGCTACGCATAACCGTATTTTGTAAGAAATCACTAAATGCTTTACGTTGGTCCGCATCTTTATCGCCACACGCAGTGAGTTGACACATCACCATCAGTAACGCAATTAACCCACCTACTTTTTTCATCATTTGTGAAAGTCCTGATGCCATTGATTACAACTCCTGTATTAAATCGGTTTGCAGCCTATGAGATATCTCAAGCGCGTGATCAGTAGAATAGAGCAAACAGCGTCCAACGCCAACGGGGCAATACGAAAATTACGCTAAAAAGTAGGGGGTAAAGATGAGGTGTCGCGTTAAAGTTACGTCGCCGTATTCCCCCGCTAACCTAAGAAAATAGCAGTCGCTTAATCTTAATTTGTGACTTTTTCTTATTTTTTTGTGCTTTTTTTCTTTTTTTTCGAACTCATTTTTATTCTAATACTCTCAGTCTTGTCCTGATAGATGGCATATTTTTTTACAAGTTGGGTGTAATGATAAAAGTTCGTACATTGAGTCAAACTCAAGTATCTCTCTTTCTCGCGATATATGTGGGATGGTTTCTAAACAGTGTAATCTTTTACAGACATATCAAATTAGCGTTTCAGCAACCCTCTATGCTGACTTGGTGTTCCATTCTCGCCGAGTTTCTGGCGACTTTCTTCGCGACTTTTCTGCTCTTACGTTTGACCTCGTTGGGAGGAAGGTGGTGTTTTAAAATACTCTCCTCCATTATTGCCCTGGTCTCTGTTGCCAGTGCCTACTATATGTTTATGTTCAATGTCATTATTGGTTACGGGATTATCGCTTCGGTACTCACCACGACTGATACAGACTTAACAACTGAAGTTGTCGGCGTATGGTTTTATCTTTGGTTGATTCTTTTAGGCTTACCACCACTGTTTTTAATCTGGGTAAACCAGTGCCGTGCAAGTTTGGCGGTACAGTCACGTCAGGTGAAATCAGCACTAGTAAGTTGGGGGACGTTATGCTTAGCGGTGGCGTTAGCCTGGTTACCCATCCGAACTCTCGATAAAGCCTATAAAGTGCAAGAACATCAAACGAATCGTGATATGCCAAGTTATGGGGGCACTGTCGCCCATACCTATCTGCCTGCAAACTGGTTATCTTCATTGGGTATTTTTGCATGGTCACGATTAAACGAAGATGTTTTTTCTGAGGAACTTCTCGACCCCGCTGAGCGTTTTCATTACAGCGCCCCTAAAAGTCTTGATGATACCTACGTAGTGTTCGTCATCGGTGAGACCACTCGCTGGGACCATATGGGGATTTTTGGTTACGGCCGTGATACCACGCCAAATTTAGCAAAAGAGCCTAATTTAGCGGCGTTTAGAGGTGAGTCTTGCGATACAGCAACGAAGTTGTCGTTACGTTGTATGTTTGTACGTGAGGGCGGGGCAGCCAATGACCCAGGCCGTACCCTTAAAGAGGAAAATGTCTTCTCAGTCCTACGCGAGCTAGGGTTTACCTCAGAGCTGTATGCGATGCAGGGTGAAGTCTGGTTCTACAGTAAGACTGATGCCAACAATATCGAGTTCCGTGAACAAATTGGCTCAGAACCTGAAAACCGCGGTAAAACTGTGGATGATATGTTGCTGGTCCCTAAAGTTGCCCAATCAGTCAGTCATTTTCCAAAAGGAAAGCACCTGATCATCTTACATACTAAAGGGTCTCATTATTTATATTCGCAGCGTTATCCGAGAAGTTTTGCCCAATACACACCAGAGTGTATTGGCAGTAACGATTTCTGCTCTAAAGACCAATTGATCAACGCGTATGATAACTCCGTGAGATATGTCGACCACACTCTAGCGGCGATTTACGATCAGCTGCGCGATAAGAAAGCGATAGTATTTTATGTAGCGGATCATGGTGAGTCGATCAGTGACAATATGCATTTCCATGGCACACCCCGAGAGATGGCTCCTCCCGAGCAATTCCGCGTGCCGATGATTGTCTGGGCCTCTACACCTTTCTTGGCAGATAGCGATAATAAACAGCGCTTTAGCTTGCTACAACAGCAGGCTAAAGCCGGTGTTATGCATAAACACACTGAAATCTTCGACTCGTTAATGGGATGCTTAGGCTACCATTCTGACGATGGTGGGATTGAAGCAAAAAATAATTGGTGTGACCGTGCAACCTCCGATGCGGCGATTAAGGCCGCGACTGCACAGCATTAAGGCTTGCTGGGTTTTTAGGCACTCGCAACCGAGGGGCTTAAAAAGCGGTTGACGTTGAGCGGGGAGCGCAGTAATATGCGCCCCCATCGGCGAGTAGCGCAGCTTGGTAGCGCAACTGGTTTGGGACCAGTGGGTCGGAGGTTCGAATCCTCTCTCGCCGACCAAATTTAAGAAACCTGAACATTCTGTTCAGGTTTTTTTTTGTCTGTAAATAGTCACGTTACCACATCCTTCAATCAACTCAATTTGGTTAATCTCTAGTCGTCTCCACCTCATCGATAGAATTTTTTGTTATAAAAGCTTTAAACTGAATAATCGCCAATTTTGAGATAGGTAAGCTGGTATTTATTCATAATGAGGTTAATGCTACTCAAGTGGTGTTATATATAAGCGAAACCCACTATCTTTTCGGCCAAATCTGGGCTTCTAACGATAGAAGATATATTGACTTCCTCCCCTCTCTTTCATCACATTGAGCTACTCAGCCACCATTTGGCTGATGGCATCTCACTCGTTGAGCCTGCGCAATAATAAAAATAATTTATCAAGCAGAACTTCTTGCTGACTTATGCACACAACATTTATGATCCATGGAGTGACAATGAAAAAGACTCGGTCTCATCTTCGTAAGTTATCCACACTCAGTATGTTAACCGGCGCGCTAATGGTGAGTGGAGGAGTCAGTGCCAAAACCTTGGTTTATTGCTCAGAAGCCTCACCCGAAGGATTTAACCCCCAATTATTCACCAGTGGAACCACTTACGATGCGAGTTCTGTTCCTCTGTATAACCGCTTAGTCGACTTTAAAGTGGGCACCACTGAGCTCCAACCTTCGCTAGCTGAACGTTGGGAAGTCAGCACGGACGGTAAAACCTATACTTTCCACCTTCGTCCAGGAGTTAAGTGGCAAACGACTAAAGATTTTACGCCTAGTCGCACTCTGAACGCCGACGATGTTGTGTTCTCATTCGAGCGGCAGCTGGATAAAAATAATCCGTACCACAATGTTTCGGGTGGCAGCTACGAATACTTTGAAGGTATGGATATGCCTAAATTAATCAAAAGTGTTGAAAAAGTGGATGATTTAACGGTAAAAATAACGCTAAATCGCCCAGAATCCCCTTTCTTAGCCGATTTAGGAATGGATTTTGCTTCTATCCTGTCAAAAGAGTACGCGGATGCAATGCTAAAAGCTGGGACGCCACAGAAAGTGGATCTTAATCCGGTAGGGACAGGGCCATTTGTTTTACAACAGTATCAAAAAGACTCCCGCATTCTGTATAAAGCAAACCCAAGCTATTGGGGACCTCATCCTAAAATTGAACGTTTAGTTTTCTCTATTACGCCAGATGCCTCAGTACGGTATGCAAAATTACAGAAAGGCGAATGCCAAGTGATGGCTTTCCCTAATCCTGCCGATCTGGCCAGTATGAAGCAAAATAAAGCGATTAATTTGTTGCAGCAGCCGGGATTAAATGTCGGTTATCTCTCTTTTAATACGGAGAAAAAACCGCTGGATAACGTGCAAGTTCGCCAAGCATTAAATTATGCGGTAAATAAAGAAGCAATTATTAAAGCGGTTTACCAAGGGGCTGGCGAGGCAGCTAAGAACTTAATTCCACCGACTATGTGGGGATACAATCCTACAATCAAAGATTATGGATATGATCCTGAAAAAGCGAAAGCGCTTCTCAAAGCGGCGGGCTTAGAAAAAGGATTTACCATTGATCTCTGGGCAATGCCCGTGCAGCGTCCTTATAACCCGAATGCAAGACGTATGGCGGAGATGATTCAAGCTGACTGGGCAAAAGTTGGGGTGAAAGCCAACATTGTGACCTATGAATGGGGAGAATATCTCAAGAGAGCCAAGGCTGGAGAACATCAAACCGTCATGATGGGCTGGACGGGAGATAATGGGGATCCGGATAATTTCTTCGCAACCTTATTCAGCTGTGCGGCGGCGAAGGATGGGTCAAATTACTCACGTTGGTGTTATAAGCCTTTCGAAGATCAGATTCAGCCAGCGCGCTCAGAAAGCGATCATCAAAAGCGAATTGCTTACTACCAACAGGCGCAAGTCATTATGCATGATCAAGCTCCTGCCATTATTATTGCCCACTCAACGGTGTATGAGCCAGTCAGTAATAAAGTGATTGGCTATCGTGTTGATCCTCTCGGTAAACATCACTTCGAAGAAGTCGATCTAAAAGATTAATCATCCTGCACCTGGCAACCTTATGTCAGGTGCATCTCTCGACCACTATCTGTTTTTGAGCAAGATGAGCGATAACCCAACGTGACGATTGGGAATTGAACGAGATTTCAAATGCTGCAATTTATATTTCGACGATTGGGGTTGGTTATTCCTACCTTTATCGGTATTACCTTACTGACGTTTGCTTTTGTGCATCTTATTCCCGGTGATCCGATCATGATCATGGCTGGCGAGCGGGGAATTTCTCCAGAACGTCATGCCTTATTAATGCATCAATTCGGCCTAGACCTTCCGATATGGAAACAATATTTTATTTATATCCAAGGGGTACTGCATGGGGATTTAGGTATATCGTTGAGTAGCCGCACGCCTGTATGGAATGAGTTTGTTCCCCGGTTCCAAGCAACCTTAGAACTCGGTATCTGCGCGATGCTATTTGCGATTGTCGTCGGTATTCCAGTGGGAATCATTGCTGCGGTGAAGCGCGGGTCTATTTTCGATCACACTGCCGTTAGTATCTCTTTAGCGGGTTATTCCATGCCGATTTTTTGGTGGGGAATAATGTTAATTATGTTTGTGTCGGTAAAGCTTAATCTTCTGCCCGTCTCGGGCCGTATTAGCGATGTTGTCTTTTTGGATGATAGTAAACCACTGACCGGCTTCATGTTGGTTGATACCTTACTATGGGGTGAACCAGGGGACTTCAAAGACGCTATCCAACATTTAATCTTACCAGCCATTGTGCTAGGAACCATCCCTCTCGCCGTAATAGTGCGTATGACCCGTAGCGCCATGTTAGAGGTATTGGGTGAGGACTATATCCGCACGGCGAGGGCCAAAGGTTTGACGCCGTTTCGCGTGATTTTAGTTCATGCATTGCGCAATGCGATGTTACCCGTTATCACCATTATCGGTTTACAAGTGGGTTCCTTATTGGCGGGAGCAATTCTGACCGAAACTATTTTCTCATGGCCAGGATTAGGCCGTTGGCTGATTGAGGCCCTACAACGCCGAGATTATCCGGTCGTTCAGGGAGGGGTATTGTTGATCGCAATATTAATTATCGTAGTGAATTTTATTGTCGATATTTTATATGGGGTGGTTAATCCCCGTATTAGACATAAGAAATAGGGGGCATTTATGTCTATTCAAGATACTCGCAGTAAAATAATGCCGTCTAAGCCTCTGACCCCTCTTCAGGAGTTTCGTGTTTATTTCTGCCAAAACCGCGGGGCAGTGGTCGGCGCAATATTTATCGGCATCATGCTAGTAGTGGCGGTATTTGCCAATTTTCTTGCACCTCATGGTCCTGCTGAACAATTTCGTGATGCACTCTTGCATCCACCCGTTTGGCAAGAGGGGGGGACGTGGAAGTTTATCTTAGGAACCGATGATGTCGGACGCGATATTCTTAGCCGGCTTATGTATGGCGCACGTTTGTCCTTATTAGTGGGCTGCCTTGTCGTCGTACTCTCTCTTTTATTTGGTGTGGTATTTGGCTTGATAGCAGGCTATTTTGGTGGCGCGGTCGATGCGGCGATTATGCGTATCGTCGATATCATGTTGGCGTTGCCCAGTTTGCTACTCGCCTTAGTATTAGTGGCGATTTTTGGTCCGTCGATTTGGAATGCTTCTCTAGCATTAACCTTCGTTGCGTTACCCCATTATATTCGATTGACGCGTTCGGCAGTATTAGTCGAATCTCAGCGAGACTACGTCATCGCCTCAAGGGTTGCGGGGGCGAGTGCCAGTCGTCAAATGTTTATTAATATTCTCCCCAACTGCTTAGCGCCACTGATTGTGCAAGCCTCCTTGGGGTTTTCAAACGCGATATTAGATATGGCGGCATTAGGCTTTCTCGGTATGGGGGCGCAACCCCCTACACCAGAATGGGGAACGATGCTTTCAGATGTGTTGCAGTATGCGGCCAGCGCTTGGTGGGTCGTGACGTTCCCGGGTATTGTCATTCTCCTGACTGTCCTTGCGTTCAATTTGGTGGGTGATGGTTTACGTGACGCCCTTGATCCAAAACTTAAACAATAAGAGGCATCGACATGGCATTATTAAACGTAAATAAGCTATCGGTGCAGTTTGGCGATCCCCTTTCTCCATTCAAAGCCGTAGACCGTATTAGCTACAGCATTCACGCCGGGCAAGTCGTTGGTATTGTTGGGGAGTCTGGGTCAGGGAAATCTGTCAGCTCACTTGCTATCATGGGATTAATTGATTTTCCGGGTAAAGTCATCGCGGAAGATCTTCATTTTGCTGAGAGTGATCTACAGCAAATCTCGGCTAAGCAGCGTCGTAAGATCGTAGGGTCAGATATCGCGATGATCTTCCAAGACCCAATGACGAGCTTGAATCCCTGTTTTACCGTCGGCTATCAAATAATGGAAGCCATTAAGGTCCATCAAGGTGGCAGTCGTCGAACAAGACGGCAACAGGCGATAACATTGCTAGAGCGCGTTGGAATTCCTGATCCAGCCTCACGAATGAACGTGTACCCCCATCAGCTTTCGGGAGGGATGAGCCAGCGAATTATGATCGCGATGGCGATCGCGTGTAAGCCAAAATTATTAATTGCGGATGAGCCAACGACAGCGCTTGATGTCACCATCCAAGCACAAATTATCGAGCTACTGCTAGCGTTGCAGCAGCAAGAGGATATGGCGCTGATTCTCATCACACATGATTTAGCGTTAGTCGCTCAGTCGGCCCATCAAATCATTGTTATGTATGCCGGACAAGTCGTGGAAATCGGTCAGGCCTCGGAAATCTTTTCTACCCCACGTCATCCGTATACCCAAGCGCTCCTCAACGCTTTACCTGAGTTTTCGACGGATAAAGCGAAGTTAGCTTCATTACCGGGTGTGGTACCGGGGAAATACGACCGACCAGCAGGCTGTCTATTAAGCCCTCGTTGTCCCTACGTAACAGAGACTTGTCGCCAGCAAGAACCGGATATTGTTGAGTTTGAAGGCCGGCAAGTGAAATGTCATTACCCGTTGAATGCTTCAGGGAGACCAAGCTATGACGCATAACCTTGAACAGCCGTTGCTAATTGATGCAAGGGATCTTAAAAAGCATTATTCAGTCAAGAAAGGCTTATGGGGCAAAACTGCCAACGTTAAAGCGCTGGATGGTATTACCTTTACCCTCGCGCGAGGGAAAACATTAGCAGTGGTAGGCGAGTCAGGATGCGGAAAGTCTACACTTGGGCGTTTGCTGACAATGATTGAAACACCTACCGCGGGCGAGCTTTATTGGAATGGAAAGAATTTGCTTGAAGCGGACCGACAAGCAGAAGCCCTTCGTCGAAAAAAAATCCAGATTATTTTCCAAAACCCTTATGCTTCTCTCAATCCACGTAAGAAGATCAGTCAAATTTTAGAAGAACCCTTAATTATTAATACCGATCTATCCAAAGTGCAGCGTCGCGAAAAAGTTTTGGCGATTATGAGTAGGGTAGGACTTAAAGCGGAGCATTATGATCGCTATCCACATATGTTTTCGGGTGGGCAGCGGCAACGTATCGCGATTGCCCGGGGATTAATGTTAAACCCTGAGGTTCTCATTGCAGATGAACCTGTTTCGGCGTTGGACGTTTCGGTGAGAGCGCAAGTGCTTAACCTAATGATGGAGCTGCAACAGGAACTCGGATTATCCTATGTGTTTATTTCTCATGACCTGTCTGTGGTCGAACATATCGCCGATGAGGTGATGGTCATGTACTTAGGACGTTGTGTTGAAAAGGGCACCAAGCAGGCAATATTCAACCAACCTAAACACCCCTATACTCAAGCATTACTCTCAGCAACGCCGCGGTTGAACAGTCAGACTAAGCAAGAACGTATCAAGCTTAGTGGAGAGTTACCCAGCCCGTTAAACCCACCAATGGGCTGTGCTTTCGCTGCGCGTTGTCGTTATAAAATGCCGAAGTGTGAGCAAGCATCGCCGCCTCTGACGTCATACAATGGTCAACAAGTGGCCTGCTTTTACGTACAGCAAGCTGAGACGTGAATATAAGGATTAACCATAAAGCAAGGATGCTGGTTTATCGCTTATCATTTAAAAAAATTTAATCAAAATATCCAGATTAATGGATAATTCCTGACAATTAAGGTAAAAGGCTGAGATATACTCAATATCGAAAAATTTCTGCAATTTGAGAAGGACGGCTATCCATTGCGCGTGCATCGCTCACTGACAATTAAACAAATGGCGACAGTTTCCTCTGTTGTCATTGTGGTTGTCTGTATTTTTACCCTTATTCAGCTCTTTCATTTTGTTGGCCAGCGTCGTATTGAATACGCACAACAAATGGAAAATATTGCACATACAATTCGTCAACCTTTGTCGGATGCTGTCTTGCGTGGAAATATCGAAGATGCTCAACGCTTACTAAACTCGCTTAAACCAGCGGGTGTTTTGGGAAAAGCCGAAATTACACTTCCCGATGGCTTTCAGGCACTGCAGGTCGATTTTACCGATTACGATACTGTCCCCGAAGTGATTGCGCGGCTTTTTAATCTGCCGGTAATTATTTCGCTGCCACTCTATTCCCCTGAGCACACCGTGATGCCTAAACCTCTGGCTTCCTTAGTGCTTGAGGCTGACTCGACTCGGGTCTATCAGTTTATTCGTTCAACGATTGGCACAATGGTGGTGACCTATCTGTTGCTGGCACTCGTGCTCTCTATATCAATTAGTTGGTTTATTAACCGCTTAGTGGTCTATCCATTACGTCATGTTGCGCGTTCTTTACAAAGCCTGCCTTATTGCGGGGCGGATGTCGAAGTCCCCCTGCCAGAAGGACACCGAGGTGATGAAATTGGTGTGCTGGTTCGCGGTATCAACCATCGCCAGCGGATGAGCGGCACAATCTATGAGCAGCTAGAACAGGCAACCACGCACGATGCGTTAACTAAGCTACCCTCGCAGGCCTTGTTATTAGGCATCATGGAACAACACATGGCTTCGCAATCAAGCCATGTGGCATTGATGGCTGTAAAAGTTGCGCCGCTGGATAGTCTGTTGGGATCTGAACACCAACGTGAAGTAAAACGGCTCTTCGCCAAGAAAATTAGCCAACTGGTGCACGACGATATTTTGGTTGGCCAACTCGCGGATAATCAGTTCATTCTCTTTTTCAAATATGCCCCAACGCCCATCGCCTTGATGGGATATGCCGAGGCTTATATTGAAGCACTGATTGAGCCCTTTCATATTGAAAATCTTTATTTACAGGCGCAGGCTCATATCGGTATTGCTTACACAACGCCCGAGGAGATGAGCGCAGAGTCGTTACTAGAATCCGGCGTGGCAGCCATGCAAAGCGCGGTCGCGAAAGGGGCAAATCAGGCACTCTTTTTTGATCAGGAAATGACCGAGAATTCACACAAACGCTTGGTACAGATAAAAGAGATTTTGAAGGGGATTCAGCAGAAACAGTATGCGCTGTTTCTTCAACCGCAAATTGATATGCAAACGGGCAAACTCAGTGGTGCCGAAGCCTTATTACGCGTTTGTCGCGACGATGGCCGTTACTCACTTCCTGAAAACTTTATCACTACAGCCGAAGAGATTGGGGCGATGCCGGAAATCGGACGCTGGGTCTTCCAAGAAGCCTGCCGTATGTTGGCCAGTTGGCAAGAAAAAGGGATTACTCTTCCTCTAAGCGTGAACCTTTCTGCGGCGCAGCTACGAGATAGCTCCACGGTCGAGTTTTTAAAGCAACTCCTGACGGAATACCATATCCAACCAGGGACCTTAGTTCTTGAACTGACGGAAACGGCACAGATTACCAACACTGCATGGGTAATGAAAGTGTTGCGTCCCATTGAGCAAGCAGGGGTATCAATGGTACTCGACGATTTTGGGATGGGTTACTCAAATCTGCATTACCTTCACCAATTCCGATCGTTGCCCGTGCGTCGGATTAAACTGGATCGCAGCTTCGTCTCGGAACTGCCGGTTGACGATAAAATGGTACGGGTGATTGCCGCAATATCAGACATTATCAACGTCGATGTCGTCGCCGAAGGGGTAGAAACCGAAGCACAACGTGATTGGTTACTCGAGCGTGGTATTCGTATCGCACAGGGATACCTCTATTCTCCCGCACTTCCGGAAGCTGAATTTGCGCAACATTGGCTATCCTGATGTTTGATACTTGGCGATAGACGTTTTTTTGTCCGCTTTTGCAGTTTTTTCGTTAAAAGATGTTTATTGCGACGCATGAGGCTTGCCCTCATGGCTGAGATTAGGATAATGGCGAGAGACACACACTATTCTTATTCGCCGGTGGATATTTGGCGTTTTCTGTGGTCTTAAGCATTATCTATTCCTAATTTCACTACTACTCTCAGAGGTCTTCATGCCGGGCATTAAATCACTGCTTTGGGTTGGTGGAGTGTTTTTTTCAACACTTAGCCTAACGGTCAAAGCAGAACCTTTACATCCTGATCCGGCTTGGCAACAAGGTCAGTTGAGTAATGGTTTTGGTTGGCAAGTGCTGACGACGCCCCAGCGCCCCTCCGATCGCGTTGAATTACGACTTGTTGTCAAGACAGGGTCGTTAAGTGAAACGCCGGCACAGAAAGGTTTCAGCCATCTTATCGCTCGTCTAGCCATGGTACATAATCTTGCGCTGACGCCTGAACAACAACGAACGCTTTGGCATGCGGATATGTCAAAGTCCGGGGCCTTACCGCCGGTTATTACGTCATACGATTACACGCAATATAATCTGAGTCTGCCTATCAATCGGCCAGAACTGATCAAGTCGGCGCTGGAGTGGTTAGCGGCAACGGCGGGCGATATGCAAGTCACGCCAACGACTATCGCGACCGCACTGAAAGCCACGGATCCGACGGCAACCTGGCCGGATAACACCCAAGATCAATTGTGGCGTTATCGCTTACAGAATTCGGCACTGTTAAATCATGATCCGAGTGAGCAGCCGACGGAGATGACTAATCCTCAGCCTCTCGCACAGTATTATCATCAGTGGTATACCCCGGATGCGATGACCCTTTACGTCGTTGGTAACGTCGAAAACCGTGCCATCATCGAGCAGATTACTAAAACCTTCAGTACGCTTAAGGGTAAACGTAAGTTGCCAACGCCCGTACCCGTTCTGTCGCCGTTGCCAACTCAACCTACCAACCTAGTGGATAATAGCTTACACACCCCACGTTTAGTGATGAACTGGGATGCGATGTGGTTACCGATCCAAGACTCACAAAGCCTTGAGCATTACTGGCTCTCTGACTTAACTCGAGAAGCCTTATATTGGCACCTGCAATCCGGGGCTGATTCAAAACAAGCCGCTCTGGAGCCAGTGGATCTTCAATGCCAAGTGTTATTTTCTCGTGCGCAATGTGGGTTGAAAATTGACGCGCGAGGTGAGGCGTTAATAAAACAGTTGACCTCGGTGGCGAATGAGATTGTTCGACTACGGGATCAAGGATTAACGCAAAGTGAATTCGATCAATTGCTGACGAAAAAAACCACTGAACTGAGTGGCCTGTTCGCGACCTATGCGCGTACTCCTACAGAGATGTTAATGATGCAGCGCTTACGTTCTCAGCAAAATGGGATGGTCGATATTGCGCCTGAGCAATATCAGAAGCTACGCCAGGAGTTTTTAGCTAACCTAACGCTTGATGCCGTAAACCATGAGTTACGCCAGCTGCTCTCTCAACCCGCGAGCTTTATCTTACTGCATCCAGAGACGACGCAAGGGCCAAGCGTTGAGCAATTACAAGCGCAATATAATGATTTGATTACCGAGGGTGAAGAGGGCGCGAACGATACCGCTATCGCTCCCTCGTCAGAGAGCAATTAATTACGCCATAATACCTTGATAATGTGGTAGCCAAAGGCAGTTTTTACCGGTCCGTAAGGTATTAATAGCGGACAGCTAAAGGCTGCCTTATCAAAAGCAGGTACCATCTGTCCACGTCGAAACTCGCCGAGATCGCCACCTTGTTTCCCTGAGGGGCAGGTAGAATATTTCTTTGCCAGCGTCTGAAAATGAGCGCCTTTCTCCAAGTCGGCTAATACTTTTTCGGCTTGCGCCTTCTGTTTGACTAAGATGTGCAAGGCCGCTGCTGTTTTCGCCATAACATTTTTTCCTAAGCGTCGTGAGTGTATACTTGCTGCCTTATATACCACTTTCTTCACAGTTCACTGAGCGATTTTTTTTATGCGTCTTAATCCCAGCCAGCAGCACGCGGTAGAAGCCGTCACCGGACCTTGTTTAGTTTTAGCTGGCGCAGGATCCGGTAAAACGCGCGTGATCACTAATAAAATTGCTTGGTTGATCAGACAAAGTGGTTACCAAGCTCGACATATCGCTGCAGTGACCTTTACCAATAAAGCTGCTCGTGAGATGAAAGAGCGTGTTGCACAGACGCTCGGCCGTAAAGAGGCTCGGGGGCTACAAATCTCTACCTTCCATACGTTAGGATTGGAGATTATCAAGCGTGAAGTCAGTGCGTTAGGGATGAAAGCGAACTTTTCGCTCTTTGACGATCAGGATCAGCTCGCTTTATTAAAAGAGCTGACCCAACCTTGGCTACAGGAAGATAAGGACCTGTTACAACAACTCACCTCGACTATCTCAAACTGGAAAAACGATCTGATTGACCCAGTGCAAGCGACTGCTAGAGCACGGTCAGAGCGCGATCAAATTTTTGCGAAATGCTACCATCTGTATGAGCAACATTTACGTGCCTGTAATGTGTTGGATTTCGATGACCTCATTCTAAAACCGACGTTATTGCTGCGGGATAATGCTGAGGTACGGGAGCGTTGGCAGCAACGTATACGCTACTTATTGGTTGATGAATATCAGGATACCAACACCAGTCAATACCAACTGGTAAAGTTATTGGTGGGTACCCGAGCGCGCTTCACCGTGGTCGGCGATGATGACCAATCAATTTATTCTTGGCGGGGAGCGAGACCGCAAAATCTGGTATTACTGAAAGAAGACTTCCCACAATTGGAAGTGATTAAGCTCGAGCAGAATTATCGTTCCTCACAACGTATCTTGCGTGCCGCTAATATACTTATCGCCAATAATCCCCACGTATTTGAGAAGAAACTTTTTTCTCAATTAGGAGAAGGCGATAAATTAAAAGTGATCCATACCAATAATGAAGATCACGAGGCCGAGCGTGTTGCCGGAGAGTTAATCGCACACCATTTTATTAATAAGACAGCTTATCGTGACTATGCGATCTTATATCGTGGTAACCATCAATCGCGGGTTTTCGAAAAGCTGTTAATGCAAAACCGTATTCCCTATCGAATCTCCGGCGGAAATTCCTTTTTTTCTCGTCCCGAAATCAAAGATATTTTGTCCTACTTACGGCTGATGACCAATGTCGACGATGACAGCGCCTTCTTACGTATCGTTAATACGCCACGGCGTGAGATTGGGTCAGCAACGCTACAGAAACTCGGAGAATGGGCGAATTTACGCAATAAGAGTTTATTTCGCGCCAGTTTTGATCTCGGTTTAGCCGAGACTCTCTCGGGACGAGGGCTGAAAAGCTTACAAGGCTTCACCGAGTGGTTTGCCTCGCTTATTACTTTAAGTGAGCGCGAACCGATTGATGCGGTCCGAGATTTAATCCGTGGTATCGATTACGAGAGTTGGTTATACGAAAGCTCCGCCAGCACCAAAGCGGCCGAAATGCGAATGAAAAACGTCAATACCCTGTTTCAGTGGATGACGGAAATGCTTTCAGGGTCTGAGCTAGACGAGCCAATGACCTTAACTCAAGTGGTCACGCGCTTCACTCTGCGCGATATGATGGAGCGAGGGGAGAGTGAGGAAGAGCTTGACCAAGTTCAGTTGATGACCTTACATGCATCGAAAGGGCTGGAATTTCCTTACGTCTATTTAGTGGGGATGGAAGAGGGGTTACTTCCACACCAAAGTAGTATTGATGAAAATAATATTGATGAAGAACGCCGATTAGCTTATGTAGGGATCACGCGCGCTCAGAAAGAACTCACCTTTACCTTATGCCGTGAACGTCGGCAGTATGGTGAGATTAATCGCCCTGAACCAAGCCGTTTCTTATTTGAACTGCCACAGGACGACTTGCAGTACGAAGACCAGAAAAAAG
Source organism: Rosenbergiella metrosideri (assembly GCF_022602565.1). Taxonomy (GTDB): domain Bacteria; phylum Pseudomonadota; class Gammaproteobacteria; order Enterobacterales; family Enterobacteriaceae; genus Rosenbergiella; species Rosenbergiella metrosideri. The sequence continues at coordinate 91,183 of NZ_JALBCV010000006.1, read as the reverse complement.
CGATGAGCAGCGAGCAGCGAATGGTGAACAGTCAGAGTCGTGTCGCAGGGCTAAGAGATATGTTAAATCGCGCTAAGTCTTCTCAATAATTCAGTGTAAATCCCCAGTGAACATAACTTTGCAGATGTTCTTCTTGTTGCAGTAACTCTAAGCGATAAGGGTGGTGGATTGCCCACTGATTATCAATCTGTAACGCCAGATTGTTCCCTTTTGCCAAGAGGTGAAAGGACGTCACTTCACTCGGTGAACGCGTGCTACAAAGGATGACGGCTAAACGGAAAAGTCGACAGAGTTGCTCGGCTTGTTGCAACGGCAGTGCACTCTGCTGGCTTAAGCTTGGCAGATCGATGTTCCCTTTCTGATTCATCACGATCGCCGCGACCAGCTGTTTCTGTGCTGGAGTAAATCCAGGTAACTCAAGCTGCCTAATTAAATAGGCGCCGTTTTCTGCACCATGGCGATAATTGATCGCCAAACCTAGCTCATGTAAAGCCGCCGCACTAGACAGTAGCTGTTGGCAATACTCACTTAATCCCCAACTGTCGTTGACCTGTTGAATAAGGACAGCGCAGGTCGCTTTGACACGTTCGGCTTGTTCGAGATCGACGGCAAAACGCTGTTGAGTCGTTTCTAGCGTTCTTTTACGGATGTCTTTATCCACCGGAAGGGTGATCATGCCATAGATAAGGCCTTCGCGTAATGCCCCCCCAGCCAAGCTCATACGAGTAATGGACAGCTCGTGGAAGATCGCGAGAAGAATCGAAAGGCCGCTAGGAAAAACCAGGGCGCGTTCAAGGGTTAACCCCTCAATTTCCAACTCTTCGAGTTTGCCACATTGAATCGCCCGCTGTTTAAGCTGTTCAAGTTTGGCGAGGGTGATTTGCTCGTCCATTCCTTGTGCAACCATAATCTCTTGTAACGCTTGCACCGTTCCTGAGGCCCCGACACAGATCTGCCAGCCTTTAGCCAGTAAGGTCGCTTTCACTTTACTGATTTCAGCGCGGGCAGCGGCTTCAGCACGGTCAAAATTTTCCCGAGTAAGATAACGGTCGGTAAAATAGCGCTCTAACCAAGTCACACAGCCCATGGACAGGCTGAAGAGAGCGGTAGCGTCGGTGCCGATACCGGTCACTAACTCTGTACTCCCTCCGCCAATATCCACCACTAAACGCTGATCTGATCCGCTGGTGGTTTGTGCCACCCCTTGATAGATCAACGTTGCCTCTTCCTCACCGGAGATCACCTCGATAGGAAGTCCTAACACCTCGTGAGCACGGCAAAGGAAGGCATCGGCATTGTTGGCAATACGCAGTGTCGCGGTTGCGACAGCCCGAATTTGTGAGAGGGGGATGTGCTCCAGCTGCTCAGCGAAGAGTGCTAGGCAGTTAAGGCCACGCTGCATCGCCTCTTCAGAGAGCTGATTATCCGCATTTAATCCTGCGGCCAAACGTACCTTACGTTTTATTCTGGCCACTGTCTGCAGCGACCCTGAAATCTCGCGCACCACCAACAGGTGGAAACTGTTTGAACCCAAATCAATGGCAGCATGGAGTGATGATGCGCTTCGCATGGTGGTTAACCTGTACGTTTGTTACGGTTGTTATTACGTGGTTGATTACCACGGCGATTATTATTGTTTCCACGGCGCTGGTTATTTTGTGAACGAGGGCGTGAGAAACGTTTTGGCGCCGGTAAGTCCGTCATCAATGCATCGCTATTATATTTACTCACAGGAATGCTGTGGCCAATATACTCTTCGATGCCGGGAAGATTTAGCGAGTACTCTTCGCAAGCTAAGCTGATAGAGTGTCCGCTCGCGCCAGCACGGCCTGTACGGCCAATACGGTGCACATAGTCTTCACGGTCATCAGGCAAGTCATAGTTGAAGACGTGGGTAACTTCCGGGATATGTAACCCCCGTGCGGCAACGTCCGTTGCAACCAGAATATCGATATTACCTTGAGTGAAGTCTTCCAAAATACGCAGACGTTTTTTCTGCGGGACATCACCGGTCAGTAGCCCAACGCGATGACCATCAGCGACTAAATGGCCCCAAATATCTTCACAACGATATTTAGTGTTAGCAAAGATTACCGCACGATCAGGCCACTCTTCTTCAATCAAGGTCTGAAGCAGACGCATCTTTTCTTCATTAGAAGGGTAGAACAGCTCTTCTTTAATGCGATGTCCGGTCTTTTGCTCGGGTTCGACTTCGACATACTCAGCATTGTTCATATGTTCAAAAGCCAGTTCACGCACACGGTAAGATAAGGTTGCAGAGAACAACATGCTTAGGCGTTCTGTCGCCGGTGGCATTTTACGAATCAGCCAACGAATATCTTTGATAAAGCCGAGGTCAAACATACGGTCAGCTTCATCAAGAACTAATACTTGTAAAGCGCCGAGGTCGACGTGGTTTTGTTTGACGTAATCGATGATACGGCCAGTGGTGCCGATCAGGATATCAACGCCTTGGGCCAGCACTTTCAGTTGTTTATCGTAGCCGTCGCCACCGTAAGCGAGACCAATTTTTAAACCTGTTTCCTGCGCTAATGGCTCCGCATCGGCGTGAATTTGTACCGCTAATTCACGCGTAGGGGCCATGATCAAGGCGCGAGGTTGGTTGACTTGACGCCCTTCGGCAGCAGGTCGAGATAAGAGATAATGAAACGTTGACGTTAGGAACGCCATCGTTTTTCCGGTACCGGTTTGCGCCTGACCTGCGATGTCATGCCCAGCAAGAGCATAAGGCAATGTTAACGCCTGGATAGGCGTACATTGCGTAAAGCCTTTGGTATCAAGGGCTTTAATCACCGTAGGGTGCAGGGCGAAGTCGGAAAACTTCTTTTCTGTTAAGTGTGTTTTGCTCATAGTGTGGTAGAATATCAGCTTATTGGCGCTTTACGAAAGCGTATAAATTGAAATAAAGTTAACTATATTGATTTAATAGAAGCCGAATCACCAGGCATAAATTTGTGGAGCCAACTATGAGCAGCGAAAAAATTGTTCACCTAACCGACAGTAGCTTTGATACTGATGTACTTAAAGCTGAAGGCGTTACCCTGGTCGATTTCTGGGCAGAGTGGTGTGGCCCTTGTAAAATGATTGCCCCGATTCTTGATGAAATCGCGGACGAATACGAAGGCAAACTGACTATCGCCAAATTGAACATTGACGATAACCCAGAAACTGCACCGAAATACGGTATCCGTGGCATCCCAACGTTACTGCTGTTTAAAGCAGGCGAAGTGGTTGCAACGAAAGTCGGTGCACTGTCTAAGGGTCAACTGAAAGAGTTTTTAAACGCTAACCTCGGTTAATACTCTTAGAGATGCCAGTGATGGTTTATTTTTGCGCTATCACTGGACGTCTCATAAGTGGCGTGCTAAGTTATAAACACTGCATTACGATCTTACCTGTAGTCAGAATCTAGATTTCTAATCGAACTTGTTGTCCATCACTACCCAATTAACAGGTTTGGTAACATCAGTGGAATCTCCACTTTAATTAATAAATTACGCAGCCTCATTTCTTCCTATGAATGACTAGGGCTGATACCTAAACGATATTATCTATAACAGGCGTGGGACGTTTCCGACCACTCATGACTAACATTTCAAGAAGTACCCCAAGTCAAGAACCCATCACTATGAATCTTACCGAATTAAAAAATACTCCAGTGTCTGAATTAATTTCACTGGGTGAAAATATGGGGTTAGAAAACCTCGCGCGCATGCGCAAACAAGATATTATTTTCGCAATTTTGAAACAGCATGCGAAAAGTGGCGAAGACATCTTCGGTGATGGTGTGCTGGAGATACTGCAGGATGGATTTGGTTTTCTCCGCTCTGCAGACAGTTCCTACCTCGCCGGTCCCGATGATATCTACGTTTCTCCAAGCCAAATTCGACGTTTCAACTTAAGAACAGGTGATACCATCGCCGGTAAAATTCGTCCGCCTAAAGAAGGTGAGCGCTATTTTGCCCTGTTGAAAGTCAACGAAGTTAACTTCGATAAACCTGAAAACGCCCGTAATAAAATCCTCTTTGAAAACCTTACGCCTCTGCATGCAAACAGTCGTTTACGCATGGAGCGAGGAAACGGTTCGACCGAAGACTTAACCGCACGTGTTTTAGATCTCGCGTCGCCAATTGGGCGTGGCCAGCGTGGCCTAATCGTTGCGCCGCCTAAAGCGGGTAAAACGATGCTGTTACAAAATATCGCGCAAAGCATCGCTTATAATCACCCCGACTGTGTCTTAATGGTCCTGCTGATTGATGAGCGTCCTGAAGAAGTGACAGAAATGCAACGTTTGGTGAAGGGTGAAGTTATTGCTTCTACCTTTGATGAGCCAGCTTCTCGCCACGTTCAGGTCGCTGAAATGGTTATCGAAAAAGCGAAACGTCTGGTCGAGCATAAAAAAGACGTTATCATTCTGCTCGATTCCATTACGCGTTTAGCCCGTGCGTACAACACCGTTGTGCCTGCATCAGGTAAAGTGCTGACAGGAGGGGTGGATGCCAACGCATTACATCGTCCTAAGCGTTTCTTTGGTGCGGCGCGTAACGTTGAAGAAGGTGGTAGCTTAACGATTATTGCCACCGCTCTGGTCGATACCGGCTCGAAGATGGATGAAGTTATCTATGAAGAGTTTAAAGGTACCGGCAACATGGAATTACATCTCTCGCGTAAAATCGCAGAGAAGCGTGTATTCCCAGCGATTGATTACAATCGTTCAGGTACACGTAAAGAAGAACTGCTCACCTCTTCTGAAGAACTTCAAAAAATGTGGATCCTGCGTAAAATTATCCATCCGATGGGTGAAATTGATGCGATGGAATTCCTCATCAATAAGTTGGCGATGACCAAAACCAACGATGAATTCTTCGATATGATGAAACGTTCGTAATTCTGAGAAGCTTAACCGCGCGTTAAGGTCAGATTTATTGTAAAGTTAAGAAACGTCACGTGTTTACGTGGCGTTTTTTTTTTAATGCATATAGCATTAACAATCTGAAATGGATTTACTCCGCAAGTGTTACGATAGAGAGCTTGAATGTGAATATGCTCAATATGAGTGTTGAATTAGGACTTACATTTCTCTTTTCTCTAACCTTTCTTTTCTTGGCCCGCAAAGTGGCTAAAAAAGTCGGATTAGTTGATAAGCCTAATTTTCGAAAACGCCATCAGGGAACAGTACCATTAGTGGGAGGCATCTCGGTGTATGCCGGAGTTTGCTTTGCTTTCTTGATCACCAATTATTATCAACCAAATGATATGTTATACCTCTCTTGTGCTGGGGTATTGGTGCTGGTCGGGGTAATCGATGACAAATTCGATATAAGCGTTAAAATCCGCGCTGCGGTACAAGCTGCCATTGCGATAATCATGATGGCTGTTGCGAACCTGTATCTGCACTCCTTAGGATTTATTATTGGCCCCATCGAACTTCGCGTTGGGCCATTTGGCTATGTCATTACACTGTTTGCGGTATGGGCGGCGATTAATGCTTTCAATATGGTCGATGGTATCGACGGGCTTTTGGGCGGCCTCTCCTGTGTCACCTTTGGCGCGTTAGGACTCATTCTTTATAACCAAGGTCAGCCCAGTCTGGCCTTCTGGTGTTTTGCGATGATAGCGGCAATCATCCCCTATATTTTACTCAACCTCGGCATGCTCGGACGGCGCTATAAAGTCTTTATGGGTGATGCCGGCAGTACCATGATTGGTTTTACAGTGATTTGGGTATTACTGGATGCAAGCCAAGGGGAATATCACCCGTTACGTCCCGTGACAGCACTATGGTTGATTGCTATTCCGCTAATGGATATGGTCGCCATCATGTATCGTCGATTACGTAAAGGGCAAAGCCCTTTCACCGCCGATCGCCAGCATATTCATCACTTGATCATGCGAGCTGGCTTCACTTCTCGCCAAGCCTTTGTCCTGATTACCCTCGCGGCAGCGATCTTGGCGGGAATTGGAATGGTGGGCGAATTTTTCAGCTTTATTCCAGAGTGGTTCATGATGGTACTGTTTCTCATGGCCTTCTTCGTTTATGGGTACTGTTTAAAGCACGCATGGCGTGTGGCTCGACGTATTCGTCGTAATAAACGCGCATGGCAGTTACGCCGTAAAGCACGTGATGAACAAACACAGGATTAAATCATGCATTCTTCTATTGATAATGAGCTTGATGTCGAAAGCTGTGTGCAGCGTTTGTGGCGCGGTAAAAAATGGATCGGTCTAGGCCTGATCTTAGGGATTCTGCTTGCATGGGCTTACACGATGTTTGCCACGCAAAAGTGGGTTGCCGTGGCACAATTTAGCCGCCCCGATTTATCGAAAGTGACGCGTTATTACCAAGAACTCTCAAAATTAAATCAGCTCAGCACCAATTCTGACCCAGCGTCGACAGCCAATAACGATGATGTAGACACCGTATTAGATGCGGTGTACCAAACTTTCTTACAACAGCTGGCTTCTGTCGATAATCGCCGTCGATTCTGGTTGGAGCAAGAAAAAGCTGATAGAGGAACTTCTCTGACGCCAACACTGTTGGACCGAAGAGTCGCCAGTATTCAATTCACTGCGGGTGATAAACTGCATGGAACGGTTGATACCTTGAGCTTGACCGCAGAAAGTGCAGCGACCAGTAGCCAATTGCTTAAGCGCTATCTTACCTTCACTGACCAGCAGGTGATGGCTCAAGTCCAACAGCAATTATCCGCAGCGTGGCAATCTGAAATGACGAAGATCGCACAGCAAATTGCTTTTGAAAAATCGGTCGCGCAGGCAGCTTATGACCAACAGGTTAAGCAGCTGAAAAACGAAGCGGCACAGTCCGACGATAATCAAACCAAAACTGCTATTAATGTGATTGAGCAAACTGGTCCCGTGGCTTCCGATAACTTACTGCATGAGCAAGCTCGACTCGCCGCACTTCAAAGCGGCCCAGCTTCTCTTAAACCTTTCACAAGCTGGACAATGTTGCAATCACCCGAGCCACCTATCAGCCGACAAAGTCCTCGTTTACCGCTACTGATGGTGATGTGGGGCTTAGTGGGTATTCTTATTGGTGCAGGTGTTGCCCTCACTCAGTGTGTAAAGAAAAAGGAATAGGAAAGCGTGAAGGTATTAACAGTCTTTGGTACTCGACCTGAAGCAATTAAGATGGCGCCTCTGGTGCAAGCGTTACAGAACACCACGGAAATCGAGTCTCGACTCTGTGTTACCGCACAACATCGTGAAATGCTTGACCAAGTGCTACATGTCTTTCAGTTGGTTCCTGATTTCGATTTAAATATTATGCAGCCCGGTCAATCGCTCAGTGACATTACGAGCCGTATCTTGGTGGGGATGGCTGATATTTTCAATGATTACCAACCTGACTTGGTCCTGATCCATGGTGATACCACCACGACCTTGGCCGTGAGCTTAGCCGCGTATTATCATCAGATAAAAGTTGGACACATTGAAGCTGGCTTACGCACCGGCAACCTATTTTCTCCTTGGCCTGAAGAGGGAAATCGTAAAGTTGCCACGCATTTAGCTCACTGGCACTTTGCGCCAACCGACCATGCAAAGCGTAACCTGCTTGCGGAGAATATCCGCGAGAGCGCTATTACTGTTACCGGAAATACCGTTATTGACGCCTTGTTATGGGTACGCGATAAAATCGTCGACGATAAGGCGTTAGAACAGCGTCTTGCCGCAGAATTCCCCTATTTAATGCATGGACGCCGGATGATCCTCGTGACGGGACATCGTCGGGAGAGTTTTGGCGGCGGATTTGAGCGTATCTGTCAGGCACTGGTGGCACTGGCAAAACGTTATCCACACGTCGATATTGTTTACCCTGTGCACATGAACCCTAATGTCCGTGAGCCAGTGAAACGCTTATTACAGGGCGTTGAAAATATCCATCTTATTCAGCCGAAAGAGTATTTACCTTTTGTATGGTTGATGAATCGTGCTTACTTGGTCCTTACCGATTCAGGTGGCATCCAAGAGGAGGCACCTTCACTCGGTAAGCCAGTGTTGGTGATGCGCGAGACTACTGAGCGCCCCGAGGCCGTGGAGGCGGGAAGCGTGCGCTTAGTCGGCACTGAGAGTGACACCATTGTTAAGGAAGCAGCGCGACTGCTGGATGATGAGCAAGCGTGGCAAGCAATGAGTCAGGTCAAAAATCCTTACGGCACGGGTCAAAGTTGTCAGAAAATTATCGAATTTATTAAACACTCATGGGTTGAGCATGCACAGTAAAACAGTCTCCATTTTTGGTCTTGGATATATAGGATTACCTACCGCCGCGATTTTGGCTGATGCGGGATGCCAAGTCATAGGTGTTGATGTTAATCCAGTGGCAGTCGAGACCATTAACCGGGGTGAAATCCATATTATTGAACCCGAATTGGCCAATGTGGTGGCGCGTAATGTCGCGGCAGGACGATTGAGGGCAACGTTAACCCCGGAGCCAGCTGACGCCTTTATCATTACGGTACCGACCCCGTTTGAGGCGGAACATCAGCCAGACCTTAGCTATGTCAAGAGCGCTACACTCGCCATCGCGTCACAGCTGAAAGCGGGAGACTTAGTTATTTTAGAATCCACTTCACCTGTCGGGGCAACCGAACAAGTGGCTGCTTGGATTGCTGAACTGCGACCAGAGCTGCAAGTTCCTGGACACAGCGACCAGCCTAATATCGCTATCGCATACTGCCCTGAGCGCGTGCTACCTGGCAAAGTCATGGCAGAATTAGTGAGTAATGACCGGGTAGTCGGTGGAATTACGCCTGACTGTTCGCTACGGGCGAGTCAGCTTTATCAGCTATTCTTACAGGGTGAGTGCGTGACAACTAACGCGCGTACCGCAGAAATGTGTAAGCTTACCGAAAACAGCTTTCGTGATGTGAACATTGCGTTCGCCAATGAACTCTCGTTAATCTGTCATGAACTGGATATCGATGTGTGGGAGCTGATTCAGCTCGCCAACCACCACCCTCGCGTGAACATCTTACAACCTGGCCCAGGTGTGGGTGGGCACTGCATTGCGGTTGATCCGTGGTTTATCGTGTCGCAGACGCCGGAACTCGCCCGCTTAATCCGTACGGCCCGTGAGGTGAATGACAGTAAACCCTTCTGGGTACTCGACCAGGTAAAACAAGCGGTCGCTGATTGCTTGATGGCGAACGGTAAGACCGCGTCGGCGATAAAAATTGCCTGCTTTGGCCTGGCCTTCAAACCCGATATTGATGATCTTCGAGAAAGCCCAGCGATGCAGGTGGCGAAGTTGATTAGTGAATGGCACCAAGGCGAGACGTTATTAGTCGAGCCGCATATTCGCCAGTTACCTCAGACATTCACAGGTAAAGCCACTTTAGCCAGTGTGGATGAAGCCTTGCAATCTGCAGAGATTGTCGTGCTCCTGACCGACCATAAGGTGTTTAAAGCACTGGATAGGTCACAGTTAACGACCGACTTTGTGATCGACACTCGCGGCGTTTGGCGTAACTGAAATGACTATTGATCTCTTAGCATGGGAAAGTGATTTTTTCTCTCAGCGAATAGGTAAGGTCGATCTCGCTGAGCTCGATCGCTTGAGCGTGGAGGAGTGTGCTGACTGGGACATGGTTCAGGCCAAGGTATCCAGTACAGATTATCAATCTCTAGATACCTTGACTGGCAAAGGCTTTGCGTTAGTGGAAGGGGAAGCTGAACTGGTTATCCCTATCACTGAGACAACGCGACAACCGGGGATACGTATTGCGCGTCCGGCCCATATCGATGCCTTACGTCATCTGGCAGGGAGCCTATTTACCGGAAGCCGTTTTCGCGCGCCATGGTTTGATCACTCTCTTACTCAACAGTTTTATGCGCAGTGGATTGAAAACGCAGTTCAAGGTACCTTCGACGATCAATGTTTACTCACCCTCGATGAGCAGGGTGGCGTGTCGGGCTTTGTGAGCTTAAGACACTCCGCGCACATTGCTCGCATTGGTCTATTAGGGGTGGCGAGCACTCACCAAGGGGCAGGGCTCGGTCAGCAGCTATTGCTTGCCGCGACCGATTGGGCGCGGAGCAAAGGCCTGTCGGAACTGCATATCACGACCCAACTCAGTAATGTCTCCGCGATGCGTCTCTACCTGCGTCACGGTGCACGTTTAACGTCTACGAGTTATTGGCTCTATAGGAAAAGAGATGATTCCGTTTAATGCTCCTCCGGTAACGGGAAGTGAAGCCGATTACATGCACTCAGCCATGGCAAGCGGCAAACTATGTGGTGATGGGGGCTTTACCCGTCGCGTGCAGCAATGGTTTGAGCAACGTTGTCATGTGCCCAAGGTCTTACTCACCCCTTCCTGTACCGCTTCACTCGAAATGGCGGCCTTGCTGATTAATATTCAGCCGGGTGATGAAGTCATTATGCCAAGCTATACCTTTGTGTCGACGGCTAATGCCTTTGTGTTGCGTGGGGCGAAAATTATCTTCGTTGATATTCGTCCAGATACTATGAATATCAATGAAACATTAATCGAAACAGCGATTACCGAGAAAACGCGCGCCATCGTACCGGTTCATTACGCCGGAGTTGCCTGTGATATGGATAAAATCATGGCGTTAGCGGAGAAATATAAGCTGTATGTGATTGAAGATGCCGCGCAAGGTGTGATGAGTTACTGGAAGGGACGCGCCCTGGGCTCGATTGGTCATATCGGCTGCTTTAGTTTTCATGAAACCAAAAACTATACGGCAGGCGGTGAAGGAGGGGCGACACTCATTAATGATCCTACCTTGATCGAGCGGGCGGAGATAATTCGCGAGAAAGGGACGAATCGTAGCCAATTTTTCCGTGGGCAAGTCGACAAGTATACATGGCGTGATTTGGGATCCAGTTACCTGATGTCTGATCTCCAAGCCGCCTATCTCTGGGCGCAATTAGAAAATGCCGACCAGATTAATCAGCGACGCTTGGCGTTATGGCAAAATTATTATCAGGCATTACAGCCTTTTGCTGCTCAGGGGCGGATCACTCTACCGACGATCCCGACGGACTGTCAGCATAATGCGCACATGTTCTATCTTAAATTGCGTGATCAACAGGACCGCGACCAACTGATTACCTGGTTAAAAGAAGCCGAGATCCTCAGCGTGTTCCACTACATCCCTCTGCATAGCTCACCCGCAGGTCTGCAGTTCGGTGAGTTCAATGGCGAGGATCGCTATACCACCGTTGAGAGCGAGCGTTTAGTTAGGTTGCCTATGTATTACAATTTGACGGATAACCAGCAAAAAATTGTTATAGGGTCGCTACTGAGTTTCTTCTCCTAATGTCATTTGCTCGAGCCTCTGTCTGGACCGCGAGTTCTACCCTCACCAAGATCCTGTGCGGCTTGGTGATTATCAAATTGCTGGCGGTCACTTACGGGCCCGAAGGTATCGGGCTGGCAAGTAATTATCGGCAATTAATTACTGTCCTCAGCGTAATGGCGGGGGCCGGTATCTTCAACGGTGTCACGCGTTACGTGGCGGAATACCAAGACGCTCCCCACCCGTTGCAGCAGCTCTCTGCCACTGCCTCGACCCTAGTAGTGGGGGCGGGGATGCTGATTGCCCTCGTTCTCTTACTGTGTGCAGACCCTATCAGCCAAGGGCTTTTTGGCCATTCTGATTATGCCCCAGTGATTCGTTATCTCGCCTTCTTACAGTGTGGAATCGGTTGGGCAAATCTCTTACAGGCAAAATTGAAGGGAATTAAGGACGCGCGGAGTAACGCCCTGATTATCATAGTCGGATGTCTGCTCGCTGTGCCAGGTTACTTAGCGTGCTGGGCGATAGGGGGATTTACAGGCGCTTTGGTGGGGTTGGCAGTGGTACCGGCGATCGCGCTGTTACCCGCGGCCTATTTCTATCAACGCTCGACGTCCGAGCGCTTGGGGCCGCTACGTTTCGGCTGGGATAGCGAAATGGCCGGCCGCTTATTAAAGTATACGTTAATGACCGGGATTACCGCGGTAACACTCCCCCTTGCCTGGGTCGTGATGCGTCATCAGTTAGCAGATTATAATGATTGGCAAGCGGTGGGGCTGTGGCAGGGCGTGGCAAGCGTTTCCGATGCTTACTTACAGTTCATTACGGCGACCTTTAGTGTGTGGTTACTGCCAGCATTGAGTCGGTTAAAGGAAAAGAAGGCGATTGCGGGAGAGATCCGCCGGACACTCTTGCGCGTTATCCCCGCTGTGGCCGTCTTGAGTTTCGGCGTATGGTTATTGCGCGATCAGGTGATCGCTCTGCTTTTTTCTCACCAATTCACCGCGATGCGAGACCTCTTTGCTTGGCAACTTCCGGGTGATATCTGCAAAGTAGCTGCTTATGTATTTGGTTATCTGGTGATTGCTCGCGGCAGTCTACGTGCCTATGTCCTGACGGAAATCACACAATTTTGTTTACTGCTAGCCACCAGCCACTGGCTTATTGCTGAGCACGGCGTATTAGGGGCAGTACAAGCATATTGCATCACCTACGTCTGTTATTTACTGTTGGTTATTGCAGCATTTTTTTATTGGTATCGAAAATAATGGCGATTATTCATGTACTGGGGGCCGATATCCCTCACCACAACAAGACGTTATTAGCCTTTTTTAATGAGGTGTTGACCACAGAGGTTCCCTGCTCACAAGCGAGGAAGTTTATTGTGGTCACTCAGGATATGGCACTCGCTGAGCAGTTTCCGAACCTATCAATCGACTGTGTAGGGTCGAAGAAGCAATTAGCGCAAGAAGTTATCGGATTGGCCCAAAATCGACAAACTTTATTTTTCTGTCATGGTCAATTTAATCCTCTTTTATGGTTGGCCTTACTCAGTGGCCGGATAAGAAGGCACCAGTTACATTGGCATATCTGGGGGGCTGATTTATATGAGGCGTCACGGTCGCTGAAATTTCGGCTTTTTTATACGCTAAGACGTCGCGCGCAGAGACGCGTTGCGGCGGTCTATGCCACCTTGGGTGACCTCAGTGTTTATCAGCAAAAATACCCGAAGGTCCCCGGGCATAAGCTTTATTTCCCGACCAAAATGGCGACAACTCCGCAAACCACGGTAGGGGAGCCTGCAAACCAACCGTTGACCCTATTGGTGGGGAATTCGGGCGATCCCTCTAATCGACACTGTCAGGCGTTAACACATATCGCGCACCGCTTTGGCCAAGCGGTCAAGGTGATCGTTCCTATGGGCTATCCTGATAATAATCAAGAGTATATTGCCAAGGTAAGTGCACATGCCTCACAGCTCTTTAGCTCCGGACAGGTCGAGATAGTCACAGAAAAGCTCAACTTCGATGCCTATTTGAAGGTGGTTGATCGTTGTCATCTGGGCTACTTTATCTTTGCTCGGCAACAAGGTATTGGCACGCTCAGTATACTGATTGATAAAAATATTCCATTTGTGATTAGTCGAAAAAATCCGTTTTGGCGCGATCTGGCTGAACAACACTTACCGGTCTTATTTGATGAAGACCCACTGGATAGAGAGATTATTCAGCGTGCTCGCCAGCAATTAGTCCACCACGATAAAGCGACTATTGAGTTTTTCTCACCCGGCTATCTGCAAGGCTGGCGTGACATGTTACAGCGATTGGAAGGGATGGAGTGATCATGACGGGTGGGCAGTTTACAGGCTTAGCCTTGGTATATGTGCTTTCGCTTTGCTTTATCTTAACGGTAATGGTGAAAGAGTTCCGTCGTGAACGCTTTAATTTTCATCTGTTCTTTTCCTTACTCTTTGTACTGACGTTCTATTTTGGTTTTCCGCTAACCTCGATATTAGTCTTTGGTTTCCAAGAGCCGGTGGTTGATCCTCTCTATCTGTTACAAGCCTTGTTATCGGCTACAGGATTTTATGCCATCTATTATGTGACGTATAAGGTTCGATTAACCCGTAAACCCGTGGCACCCGTCAGCGGCTTTTTTACCATGACTCGCTTAGAGACTCATCTCTTTTCAGGATTGTTAGTCCTGGTTGCGCTGGTTAGCCTAGGGATCTTCTTTGCGCACAATGGGCTATTACTCTTTCGACTGACCTCCTATAGCCAAATTTTTTCCAGTCAGGTTTCTGGTGTTGCTTTAAAACGCTTCTTTTACTTTTTTATCCCTGGCATGTTGGTGGTGTATTTCCTTAAGCCCACGTTACGGCAGTGGTGCCTATTTCTTGTGGTGACAGTGACTTTTGGTCTGATTACTTACATGGTGGTGGGGGGAACACGCGCCAATATCATCATTGCATTTGCGCTATTTTTATTTATTGGTATTAGTCGTGGCTGGATTACGTTATCGATGTTACTTGGTGCTGGGGCGATGTCGATTGTGGGAATGTTTTGGTTAGCGTTGCGGCGCTATAATCTGAATGTGGCGGGTCCAGAGGCTTGGTATACCTTTCTCTATCTGACACGCGATACGTTTTCGCCTTGGGAAAATTTGGGTTTGATCTTCAGCCATTATTCGCAGCTCGACTTCCAAGGTCCGGCCCCGATGTGGCGAGACTTTTATGTCTTCATTCCAAGTTGGTTATGGCCAGAACGTCCTTCTGCCATCTTGAATAGCGCAAATTATTTTACTTGGCAGATTTTAGATAACCATTCAGGGTTAGCGATATCTCCGACGCTAATCGGTTCGTTACTCGTCATGGGTGGGGTAGGGGCTTTGCTGCCTGGCGCATTGTTAGTCGGCCTGATCATTAAAGGATTCGATAGCCTCTATTATCGCGCTCGCCAAGAGCCAAATCGTTATACCGCAGCCTTAATCAATAGTTTTTGTTTCGGTGCAGTGTTTAACATGATTGTCTTAGCGCGTGAAGGACTCGACGCTTTTGGCTCGCGAGTGGTTTTTTTCGCGATTATTTTTCTGCTGTGTCTACTGGTGACAAAACTCTTATTTTGGTTCTTACAACGCGCAGGGCTCGTCAAATCACGAGTAGGGGCAACATCAGTGCCTTCCGTCACTCCCTTCTACTCAAAACAAAAGGATATCTGTGAGTAACCGTCCGATAACGCTGCCAAGTTTTACTATTCGCCAGATTCCGGTATATGGCTTTCCTTCAATGCAAGCGTTTACCGATTTCCTGCTGCCTGATGGGCTGCGGGTACACACTGGGCGTCTAATTGCGTTGAATGCTGAAAAGATTTTAACGGCAGAACATAATGCGCTATTGCACCAAATCCTGACCAGCGGCGGAATTAACTATCCTGATGGCATTAGTATCGTCCGTTCGATCCGTAAAAAGTACCCCGACAGCCAAGTCACGCGCATCGCGGGGGCGGATTTATGGCAGTCATTAATGCAACGTGCCGGCGCATTATCTGTTCCCGTTTATTTGGTTGGAAGTCAACCCGATGTGTTGGTGCAGACCACCCATAAACTTAAGCAACAATGGCAGGTGCCGGTTGTGGGCCAACAAGATGGTTACTTTACGGAAGCTGAGGTCGAGTCGCTGATCCAACGGATTAAAGCGAGCCAGGCGAAAGTGGTTACTGTGGCGATGGGATCGCCACGACAGGAGCTTTTTATTCAGCGATGTTATGAGAAATACCCGGATGCGCTATATATGGGGGTAGGTGGCACGTACGACGTCTTTATTGGTAAAGTGAAGCGTGCACCATTGCTGTGGCAGAAACTTGGGCTTGAGTGGCTGTATCGACTGATTAAGCAACCTTCTCGATTAAAGCGTCAACTAAAGTTGCTTAAGTATCAAGGTTACCACTGGCGCGGTGAGCTATAAGGCCCCAAAAGAGGCTAAATCGCCGAAACTTCACGCAAAGTGAACAAAGCGTAAGCAAACGATAATTTAATTTAAAAAACCACTAGACAGCTAGGCAACACTACCGTAATATCCGCATCCGCAACGGCGCTAAGCGCCCGTAGCTCAGCTGGATAGAGCGCTGCCCTCCGGAGGCAGAGGTCTCAGGTTCGAATCCTGTCGGGCGCACCAGTTTTTTAGGTGTCGAGCTGCGGTGGTGTTTTACCGCGTTAGGCTGATGTGTTAACATCAGTGGTAGTAAGAAGTTAGGGGTGGTGGCTATAGCTCAGTTGGTAGAGCCCTGGATTGTGATTCCAGTTGTCGTGGGTTCGAGTCCCATTAGCCACCCCAATTTTTATCTGATGAGCGACGGTGGCGGAATTGGTAGACGCGCTAGCTTCAGGTGTTAGTGTCCTAACGGACGTGGGGGTTCAAGTCCCCCCCCTCGCACCAGGTAAAAAATAAAGTAGTACCGCAGTATTTCGGCGAGTAGCGCAGCTTGGTAGCGCAACTGGTTTGGGACCAGTGGGTCGGAGGTTCGAATCCTCTCTCGCCGACCAAATTTTGAGAAACCCCGCTTCGGCGGGGTTTTTTGTTTTTGTCATTTTTACTCCGTTGGCAGTGTGATGTCCCCCCTTATTACCGTGGTTGAATGTCCACCGACAAAGATCTTCCCGTCTATTTTTTTTATCGTGACTTCCCCTTCAGCACCCACACAAATCCCCTGTTGAGCACGGTAATGCTCTGGTAACTCACCTGTTTCAATCAGCCATTGCGCTAACACAGCTTGTAAGCTACCCGTCACCGGGTCTTCAGTGGCTTCTAAGCCCATCAGGGCGCGGACCATCAAACCATCTCCCTCCGGATTAAGGCTACAGATCCCTAACTTAAGATCGCCCATCGCGGAATAATCTGGCGTGATACTGAGTAGCGTTTCCACTGAATCTACTCGAACGCAGTGCCATACCGGACCATTACTCAATACTTGGGTAGCGGTGATTGTTTCGGCAAGCAGTCCAGTGGAGGCGATAAGCTGTTGTTGTTCTTGTGCGGAGAAAGGACGTTGCACCACTAAAGGGGGAGCTTCAAAAAATAATAGGTCGTTCTCTTGGCGGATCTCAACAATACCTATCGCGGATTGCTGATGGACTACGGCCTGCTTACGCCCATTCAACCAACTGTGGCAGGACCCTAATGTTGGATGTCCAGCAAAAGGAAGTTCTTCGACGGGCGTGAAAATACGCACCTTATAGTCCGCAGCGGCCTCTGTTGATGGCGTAATAAAGACAGTCTCGCTAAGCTGGGTCCAGCGTGCCAACGCCTGCATGGTCTCTGTGGAGTAGTCTCCCTCTTGGCAATGGACAACGGCCAAAGGATTACCTTTCAAGGAATGGTTAGCAAAGACATTGATTTGTTCAAAACGCGATTTCATAACGTTAATACCTAAGGGGTGGGGATCCCTGATAACATCACGGTTTGGCGTTCTTAGCAATAAGTGTTAGGAATGGGCGGCTGCAAACAGCCGCCTAAAGGTAGGAGAGATTACTGATCAGGATATTTTGTTAGCGTGAGATGGAGTCCTTCACGGCGCATTTTCGCCGCTTCTTCTGGACGACGCATTTTATCGTAAACGTCCGCTAACCAAGCGTAATCAAAACTGTCTGGACGTTGTGCTAAGGCTGACTTAAACGCGTCTGCAGCCTGCTGCCATTCGCCCCGACGCATCAGTAATTGTCCCAAGGTACTTTCTAAAAGTGGCGTTGATCCATGCTGTTTGATCAGCTGACGGACTAACTTCTCGGAATCATCACTGTTTGCCGTTTTAATCTTTGGAATAGAGAGCACTAAACTTTCGTTGTAGTGGCGTTTAAGCCCCTCCATCGCGATGGCCTGTGCCATCTCATGATCGTCACACTCGATTAAGTGTGTCACTATTGCGGCCTGTAAACGTGAGTCTTGACGTGTTTTACGGGCTTGATGGCCCCACCATTGTTTTAAACCCTCGCTACCGCCAGACGCCATAGCTTGTTCCATTAGGCCTAACCACGCTTTCTGTGTGAGCGTTTCTGCTTCCTCTTTGCTGACGACTTGGTCTTTCTCAAGCGAAGGCATGATATCCAGTAACGCCGACCAGGCACCCGTGCGTTGATACGCCGTTTGTGCCAAACGCAGCACTTCCGGGTGACGCGGGGCAACATCCAGTAAACGGTCGATCGTGTGGCGGGCAGCATGATTCTCTTCCCGGGCTAAGAGGATGCGTGCACGTGCAATTTCCACAGGGATTTGATTATCGGTACTCAGCTCTGATGCGCGTTCAAGGTGTTGATTCGCGCGGATTTCATCACCCCGTTGTTGGGCCGCTTCTGCTGCGAGTAAGTAGTTAGCGACAGGCGTATCAGAATGGTCAGCATTCTTCGTCATCAGCTTTTCAACTTGCTGATAATCGCCCTCTGCTAACTTAATCAATGCTGTACTGGTATGTTTCTGCGCCAAGCGGTGTTTTCGGCCAGCAAACCAGCGACGAGCTCGTGAGCCGGTTCTAAACAGACGACGTATCACCCACTCGATGAGGAGAATCACGATCAGTGCGACCAGCAGGATGATCACCAATCCTGTCACGGAGGTTTCGATATTCCATTGAGAGGTTTGGATCAGCACGTAGCCTTGCTTACCCGCGAAAACCGGGCCTAAAACGATACCGGCAATCAGTAAAATAAAGAGTGCTAAGACTTTAATCACCTTAACCTCCTTGTTGCGGTGTAGTAGCCGGTGTTGGCGCAGGCTGTGGATCGTTATTGCTTGGGCTACTCATTAAACCACGGACGCGATTCTGCATTAATTTATCGATCAACCCTTGGCTAGAGAGCGACTCAGGAAGATCCATCGCAATAGGGGTTTGTGAAAGTTGATCTATCTGCGTTAAGAAAGCTTTAGTCGTTGGGTCATCCGTGTTGTACCAAGCCCGTACCCAAGTCGATACCGCTTCGAGGGATTGTTTATAGATATCTTCTTGATGGCGAGGGATGGCTTGCGAAGCAATAAGCAGGCGCGAGCGGATGTTTTCGCGTAAATAGATATCTTGATTAGGGGCCAATAATGGCTGTGCGCTATTATCCCGACGACGAACAGTAATGAAGTTATCCATAAAGTCGTGCCAGCTCGCCACTAAGTTATGGCGCCACTCGGATAAGGAGCCTGAAATATCATTGCTATCTCTATCCATTGGTGAATCGTTATCGCTATCGTCGGCTAACCGCAGATTATCAACACTATTCGCCAATTGGCTGACTTGTAAGATAATGCCGTCATAATCAACTTGATTGATATTGGCTAGGGTAGAGATATCTTGGTTTAACGCACGGCGTACATTGATGATACTTGGGTCATCCATCTGCGCCAGACTACGGTCAGCACTTTTCAGTAAGGCCAGTGCTGTAGTGACGTCTTGATCGCTCCATAGCTTTCTTCCCGCCAGTTTCACGAGGTAATCGGCTTGGGAGACTAACCAGACACTGGCATCATTCCCGGTCAGGGAATTTACTTTATCGCGCAGGCCCTGTAGATCTTTTTCAGTCTCTTGCAGCTGGGACTGTGAGTCTTTTAATGCTTGTTCGGTAGTAGACAGCTGTTGAACCAGCTGCTGTTGATCTTTACCATTTTGTTGCTGAGCTTGCGAAAGTTGTTCGCGTAACGCTTGATTTGAACTCAATTGTGCGTGATGAGTATGCGTGATATACCAAGCGCTACCTAGGCCTGATGCTAACGCAATAACAATTGCGAGGCTCGCCAGTGCTTTACCATTGTCAGCTGTGCGAGTCGACTTCGGAGAAGGTGTTGCTGTGTTATCTTCTTTCACTTCTTCCGGCATGGCGGAGGGGGCTTTGTGTTCCGTCATAGAGGCTTATCCCATAAGTTTAATTTCAGCGTAATGCGCGCAATAACGCATCGTTATCCGCACCATCAGCAACAATAATATCTCGCCAACCAAAATCGGTGGCAAGCGTTGCCAAGCGTTTACTGACGACAACTAGCCGACAGTGGAGTAACCATTCGTTCCGATCGAGAGCGGGAATCAATTCATAGAGTAGGTTCAACATCTCACCACTTGTCACAATTATGGTTGATATCCCCTTTTGTCGCCAGCGAAAAGCCTGCTCTGCGCCATGATAATTTATAGCGACTCGTTGATAACATTCGAAATAGGTTACGTTCGCGCCGCGAGACTGCAAGGTTTTTCCGAGGTGTTCTCGGCCAGTATTTCCCCGCAATATGACACAGTTTTTACCAGCAATATTCTCTAATAAGGGCAGGTCTACTAGTTCTTCACTAATTGAATATTCAGGGAATTCAACCAGTTGTTGACAATAGTGGTGTAACGCTAAGGCGCTATTTTTACCGATAGCGAAATAGTGTACCTCGGCGGGCCAAGATGTATCCGCTGCCTGCAAAAAAGGGCCGACATACGTGAGGGCCCGCGCCGATACCGCGATGATCCGATCACCGGGAGTGAGTGTGGCGAGATATGAGCAGAACTCTGATAACTGCCGGCCTGGATGAAACTCGATAAGGGGCAGATGCCACGCCTGACGTCCGGTCCAGCGTAACCGTTCAACGAGCTGTTGTCCTTCAGGGGCAGGCCGAGTGACCAGAATACTCATCGTATTACTGCCCTTGGTAAACTTTGCGAAGGATATCGCCAGCCCCGCGTGCCAATAGCTCGTCGGCCAGTGAAATTCCTAGCGCTTCAGCTTCTTCAGCCGTACCGTGACGTTCTCCTGCGATGATGACGTCCCCCTCTGGTGTGCCGACCAGCCCTCTAAGCCATAACTTACCGTCTTCAAGCAGTGCATAGCTTGCAATCGGTACCTGACATCCGCCTTCTAGGCGAGTATTCATTGCGCGTTCAGCCATGACACGCACTGCCGTCGCCGAGTCGTTAAGCGGCGCGAGTAATTGATGTAACGCCGTATCGTCATTACGGCACTCAATGCCTACCGCACCTTGGCCAACGGCCGGGAGAGAGACTTCCGGAGGCAGTGAGTAACGGATCCGGGAAGTTAACCCTAAACGAATAAGACCGGCTGAGGCGAGGATGATCGCATCGTATTCCCCTGCATCCAGCTTAGACAGACGAGTCCCCACGTTACCACGTAATGAACGAATAATCAGATCGGGGCGCAGTGCGCTCAACTGGCATTGACGGCGTAGGCTGGAGGTACCGACGACTGCGCCTTGTGGCAGTGCATCAATGCTGTCGTAGTGATTAGAGACAAAGGCATCCAAAGGATTTTCTCGTGGGCAGATGGCCACAAGCCCCAATCCTTCAGGAAATGCGACGGGGACATCTTTCATTGAGTGGACCGCCAGATCAGCACGACCTTCCAGCATCGCCGATTCGAGTTCTTTGACAAACAATCCTTTCCCGCCCACTTTCGATAGCGGGCTATCCAGCAGTATGTCGCCTTTTGTCACCATAGTGACTAACTCAACACGTAAACCTGGATGATGAGCGATTAATTGTTGCTGCACATATTCCGCTTGCCATAGGGCGAGCGGGCTTTTACGGGTGGCAATTCGGATTGTTTTGTCAGTCATACTCGTAACCATGCTTTTACGTTTATCTATTATCCTAACATTTAAACTTAGGATGTGGCACTTTCCACCAACGAAAACCCCTATCGCTTATTTTTTAATCACAACACATAGATTGTTCAATGTTGACCACGCAGACATGCTAGGGTGGAGGTACTAACACGCTTTACCGGACAGGGTGGCAGTGTTAGATTGACCGACCGTGGTAGAGAATGCAGCACCGCCGCGCGGAACCTTTATCAACTTCTTGTCATGAGTTCGGGTGTGATGCCTTGTACCTTTATATAGAGACACTGAAACAACGATTGGATGCGATTAATCAGTTACGCACTGATCGTGCCACCGCGGCGATGGGCGCGGCGTTTCGTCACATCTATAGTTTGCTTCCTGTGCTCTTGCATTACCATCACCCTGATATGCCAGGTTACCTTTCTCATAACACCCCGTATGGTATTAGTTTCTTCACGCCGGATGAGACCCAACAGTCGCTACTCGCAACACTTTTTCCAGAGAGAACCTATATACTGACGCCCCCGCCGGAAAATGCCCCCATTCTGGGGCTTTATTCTATGGGCAGTACCTCTTCTATCGGTCAGAGCAGTGACTCTGATCTCGATATCTGGGTCTGTCACCAATCCTGGTTGGATAGTGCTGAACGTCAGGCCCTACAGAATAAATGTCATCAACTCCAGCTATGGTGTAAACAGCAGGGAGTTGAGATCAGCTTCTTTCTGATTGACGAAAACCGTTTTCGGATGAACGAGAGCGGTGCGCTTGGCAAAGAGGATTGTGGCACTACTCAACATATTCTGCTGCTGGATGAGTTTTACCGTAGTGCGGTTCGCTTGGCGGGTAAGCGTATTCTTTGGAATATGGTCCCCAGTGAGCACGAGGCACATTACGATGAGTACGTGATGGAGCTTTACGCCAAAGGGGCACTGGTACCAAACGAATGGATCGACCTCGGCGGTTTAGGGACACTGTCTGCGGAAGAGTATTTCGGGGCCAGCTTGTGGCAGCTGTATAAAAGTATCGACTCCCCCTATAAGGCCGTGCTGAAAACCCTCTTATTGGAAGCTTATAGCTGGGAGTACCCTAATACGCGCCTGTTAGCGACAGAAATTAAACAGTGCTTACATGATGGGGAGATTATTCATTTTGGTCTCGACCCTTATTGTATGATGCTGGAACGCGTGACTACCTATTTAGAAGCCATCAATGATACCGCTCGGCTAGATTTAGTCCGCCGCTGTTTTTACTTGAAAGTCTCTGAAAAGTTGACGTCAGAGAGCCATGGCGAGCTGATGCCTTGGCGACGAGAAATTCTGGCACAGTTGGTGACTCGCTGGGGATGGCAGAGTGACTTGCTCGCTCAACTGGATGAGCGCGCGCACTGGAAGATAGAACAGGTCCGTATTGCCCATAACGAGCTACTCGATGCGATGATGCAAAGCTATCGAAACCTGATTCGTTTTGCACGCCGTAATAACCTGAGTGTCAGTGCAAGCCCGCAAGACATTGGTGTCCTTACGCGTAAGCTGTATGCTGCCTTTGAGGCCTTACCCGGTAAGGTGGCGCTGCTTAACCCGCAAATCTCTCCAGACCTTTCAGAAGACCATCTCACGTTTATTTATGTGGCCGAAGGGCGCGCTAACCGTCGTGGATGGTATTTGTATAACCAGGCTCCTGAGATGAATGCGATAATTAGCCATCAACCGCTCGAATATAACCGCTATTTAAATAAGCTGGTGGCATGGGCGTGGTTTAATGGCTTATTGACGGAAAAGACACATCTCCATATTAAAGGGACGAGTCTGTGTGATCTGTCTCGTCTGCAAGAACTGGTTCATGATATTACGATGCATTTCCCGATACGTCTCCCCGCTCCAACGCCCAAAGCGCTTTACAGCCCTTGCGAAATACGACATCTGGCATTGATGGTGAACGTAGAGTCTGATCCGACTCAGGCATTACGCGATCAAGTGGTGTTGTTTGATTTTCGTAAGATGGATGTTTTCAGCTTCGGTCAGCAGCAGCAGTGCCTGATTGGCAGTGTCGATCTCCTCTACCGTAACTCGTGGAACGAGGTAAGAACGCTGCATTTCGAAGGTGAGTCCGCGATGATTGAAGCGTTAAAGACTATCTTAGGCAAAATGCATCAAGAAGCACTGCCGCCGGAGGCGGTCGAAGTATTCTGTTACAGCCCGTATTTACGTGCGCTCATTCGGACTCGAGTCTTGCAGCTGGTTTCAGAGTGTATCGATTTACGCCTTTCCAGTAATCGTCAAGAAACCGGGCGTTTCAAAGCATTGAAATTAGCGAGTGATACTTGGGGACTTTTCTTTGAGCGGATGGGAGTCTCCGTGCAGAAGCTCAAAAATGCGGTAGAGTTTTATGGTGCGATTTCAAATAACAAATTACAAGGCTTATCGATCCAGATGGACTCGAAACAGGCGAATCTTCCTACGGTAGTCAAAAATTATGCCAGTGAAGGCATTATCCAGTTTTTCTTCGAAGACCATGCGCCTGCAGAAAGCTTTAGTATTTATGTCCTCGATGAACAGAATCATGCAGAGGTTTATCAGCACTGCGAAGGGAGTAAAGAAGAACTGATGCGTGACGTGTGCCGATTTTACTCTTCGTCTCACGATCGTTTAACGTTCGGGACGTCATCGATTAATTTCAATTTACCGCAATTTTATCAGGTCGTGGAACAACAAGGGCGCTCAACGATCATCAATTTCCACTCCCCAAGTCAAGATGAAGTTACGGAGAGAGTATCCCCGCAACTCGGCCAAAATATTCTTCCGCGGTCGCCTTATCGTCCTTAGCATTAGAACGAAACAGACTCCCCCGCTTGTACCGTACAGGCTTCGGCGAGTAACGCCCAAAATTCGTTGCCAGTGCGATCACACACCCATTTCCCATCATTAAAAGAAAAATGATAGCCACCTGCTTTAGTGGCTAACCAGACTTGATGTAATGGCTCTTGGCGATTGACAATGATTTTGGTGCCATTTTCGAAGCTCAGGGTCATCACATTCCCATGGGTTTCGTAATCAATATCGGTATCCCCATCGTGCTCGTCTAAGCGCTCTTCGATAGTTAATAATAGTTGATCTGCTTGTTGATGAAATTCGCTGTCGTTCATGCTCGCTCCTCTTTTTGACTAGTATAACGATTGCTTAACAATGGATCATCTGAGTTTTAGCGAGTAGAGGGGTTCATCCTTGAATTCCACGATTTTCTGTTGCTTTTCCCGTTTCAACTGCGATGATACGTAGAATAGAAAGTTAAGTGAGTAAATAACAATGAAGAATGCTGTGGCTAAATATACTCTGTTTATTGCCGTTATTGCGTTAACAGGCTGTGGATTAAAAGGCCCTCTCTATTTCCCAAAAGATAGTGCGGGTAAGCAACAGGGTCAAAATACCGGTTACGACCAAAGTATTTTCAAAAAATCGAATAAAAAATCCAATAACTTATAGTTAGCCAACTTGGCAATGGGGTGAAGCATGCAGTTTTCTAAAATGCATGGCCTAGGTAACGATTTCATGGTGGTTGATGCCGTTACTCAGAATGTGTTTTTTTCTCCAGAACTGATACGACGCTTAGCTGATCGCCATTTAGGGATTGGTTTCGATCAATTATTGGTGGTAGAGCCGCCCTATGACCCAGACCTTGATTTCCACTACCGCATTTATAATGCGGATGGCAGTGAAGTGGCACAGTGTGGAAATGGAGCGCGCTGTTTTGCCCGTTTTGTTCGGTTAAAAGGGTTGACCAACAAGAACAGTATTCGGGTCAGTACACAAGCTGGACAGATGGTGCTTACGGTTAACCGCGACGAGTTGGTGCAGGTCAACATGGGGGAACCCAAGTTTGAACCGTCAGAGGTACCGTTTAGGGCCAATAAGGCAGAAAGTCTCTACCTGTTACGTGTTGAAGAGAGAACCGTGATGTTTGGCGCGGTCTCGATGGGTAACCCCCACTGCGTGATTCAAGTTCAAGCGACCGCGACCGCAGAAGTGGAAGTCCTCGGACCTATTCTTGAAAGCCATGACCGCTTTCCGGAGCGGGTCAACGTCGGTTTTATGGAAGTGGTCAACCGCGAACATATTCGGTTACGCGTCTATGAGCGTGGCGCAGGCGAGACACAAGCCTGTGGCAGTGGTGCATGTGCGGCGGTAGCGAGCGGAATTCAACAAGGATTGCTGAGTCAGAATGTTCGGGTTGATCTGCCGGGTGGTACCCTGCATATTGCCTGGCAGGGACCGGGAACGCCGCTGTTTATGACCGGACCAGCCACTCACGTTTATGATGGATTTATTCACTTATGACCAATCACCAAGAACAGACGGCCCTACCGAGTCAACCGCTAGATGATGAGCGGGTGAGCGAGTACCTTCGCGAGCACCCCGATTTTTTTATTCATAATGCGCGTCAAGTCGAACAGATGGTTATTCCTCATCCGGTAAAAGGCAGTGTGTCTTTGGTCGAATGGCAGTTGACCCGTCAACGCCAACAAATAGTGAATCTAGAGCAAGAAATCACGCTGTTAATGGAACAAGCGCAAGCGAATCAGCATCTGTTTGGGCAGCTGCTCCATTTGCAATCGCACCTTGCTACCGCTAGCGATCTCGCTGAATTACAAAGCCGTTTACACTATTGGGCGAGGGGACTGGGTTTAGCAGGGGCAACCTTTCGTTTATTTAATGACAGCTGGCAGTTGGCCGCCCCCTCTGGATTCCACCATTTGGGGTTAGATCGCAACGCTTTCACGCCATTACAGTTGCAACGCTTTACTCACGACAACCACTATCTTGGACGCTTACAAGGCCCAGAACTGCTGTTGCTGATCCCTGAAGCGAAAGCGATTGGCTCGGTGGCACTCTCTTTACTGACGGACAAAGGGCGAGATGTCGGCGTTTTGATCTTTAGTAGCCGTAATAAAGATCACTATCATCCAGGCATGGGGACGGAATTATTGGATTGTATCGCAGGCTTTCTTCCCCATTTACTGACGCGTTGGATTAGTCGATCATGACGGGCGAAGCCAACGTATTGTTTCAACGCTGTGAAGCGTATTTGCGTTATTTACAGGTCGAGCGCCAGCTCAGTCCCTTGACCATTTCCAATTATCAGCGGCAGTTACAGGTCATCTGTGATTTCTTTACGGCGGCATCCTTAAGTGATTGGTCGCAGCTTACCCCAGTCTATATTCGTTCTATGGCAGCGGCATCGCGGCGAGAAGGGTTAAAAGCCTCGAGTCTTGCCCTTCGGCTCTCTTCATTACGGAGTTTTCTTGATTGGCAAGTCTCACAGGGCTTGTTAGTGGCGAATCCTGCTAAAGGGATCGCGACGCCTCGGGCGGGGCGTCCGTTACCCAAGAATATTGATGTCGATTCCGTAAATCAGTTACTGTCAATTGATCTCAATGATCCGCTATCGGTTCGCGATCGCACCATGCTTGAGGTGATGTATGGCGGAGGACTGCGTCTTTCCGAATTAGTGAACTTAGACTGCCAGCACCTCGAGTTAGAATCGGGCGAAGTATGGGTGATGGGGAAAGGGAATAAAGAACGACGCCTACCCATTGGTCGCACGGCGATAGAGTGGCTGGAGCGCTGGCTCGCGATGCGTGAACTCTTTCTGCCAGAAGATCAGGCGGTCTTTATCTCGCAACAGGGGAAGCGTATCTCGGCGCGTAACGTTCAAAAACGGTTTGCCCAGTGGGGCGTCTTGCAAGGCATCACAACGCATATCCATCCGCATAAGCTGCGCCACTCTTTCGCCACGCATATGTTAGAATCGAGCGGAGATTTACGCGCCGTGCAAGAGCTTTTAGGTCATGCGAATCTCTCGACAACGCAGATCTATACGCACTTAGACTTCCAGCATCTAGCCTCGGTCTATGATGCCGCCCACCCCCGTGCTAAACGAGGTAAACCCTAATGCGCTTCTATCGACCGATTAACCGCCCGCAGGCAATGACATTCGACTTGGATGATACGCTTTATGACAATCGCCAAGTCATCCTCACCACAGTTGAAAAAACCCATCAGGCACTGCAAGCGTGGCATCCTAGCTTGGCGACGATTACGCCACAAGATTATGACCGCGTACGGCTGTCGGTTGAGCTGCAATATCCAGAGATTGTTCATGATGTCACAGCGTGGCGCCACGCAACCTTAGTGAGCCTTATCCAGAGCGTAGGATTAACCCTCGAACAGGCCCAAGCGGGTGCTGCTGAAGTCATGACTGTCTTCCATCGATGGCGCAGTGCGGCGCATATTCCCGAAATGACCCACCGAGTGTTGGCGGAATTAGCGGCTAAAATCCCATTAGTTGCCATCACCAATGGTAATGCCGATGCAGAGTTGTTGGGTATCGCCCACTATTTTACCTTAGTGCTACGGGCGGGGCCTGACGGTAAAGCGAAACCTTATGGTGACCTCTATCAGGTTGCTGCAACGCATCTCTCCCTAGCGCCTAATACAGTTCTACATGTCGGCGATGATCTGATTACTGATGTACAAGGTGCACTGGTGGCAGGATTTCAAGCCTGCTGGATCAATGATCGTCAGCAGAACCTGCTCTCTGCTGGCTCGGCGCGGCTTCTCCCTCATCTCGAAATTTCGCGGTTGGATTCACTGACCAGCTTGCTATAATGGCTGTAGATATATACAGCCTCCTCTTACTAATGCAACGGTGCTTATGGACGTTTCTGAACTGCTCGACGGCTTAAATGATAAACAGCGCGAGGCGGTAGCCGCCCCGCGGAGTAACTTATTGGTTCTAGCTGGCGCAGGCAGTGGTAAAACCCGGGTACTAGTCCATCGTATCGCTTGGTTACTCACGGTTGAACGCTGTTCTCCATATTCCATCATGGCGGTAACCTTTACCAATAAAGCCGCTGCGGAGATGCGTCATCGGATCGAGGAAGTGGTGGGAACAAGCCAAGGCGGGATGTGGATCGGCACGTTCCATGGCTTGGCGCATCGTCTACTGCGTGCACACCCGCTTGACGCTGGCTTACCCGCCGACTTCCAAATTCTCGACAGTGAAGATCAGTTACGTCTTCTAAAACGCTTGATCAAAGCATTAAACCTCGATGATAAGCAGTGGCCAGCGCGGCAAGCCATGTGGTACATCAATGGCAAAAAAGATGAAGGTTTACGGCCAAAGCATATCGATAGTTATGGCAATCCGGTCGAAAAAACCTGGTTATCCATCTATCAAGCCTACCAAGAAGCCTGTGACCGGGCAGGGCTGGTGGATTTTGCCGAACTGCTGCTGCGCGCCCAT
Organism: Rosenbergiella metrosideri; assembly: GCF_022602565.1. Taxonomy (GTDB): domain Bacteria; phylum Pseudomonadota; class Gammaproteobacteria; order Enterobacterales; family Enterobacteriaceae; genus Rosenbergiella; species Rosenbergiella metrosideri. Next base: position 62,493 of record NZ_JALBCV010000006.1, on the reverse strand, counting down.
GAGTTATGGCTTAACAAACCTCATTTACTGAATCACTACCGCGAACGTTTCACGAATCTGTTGGTCGACGAATTCCAAGATACTAATAATATTCAATATGCTTGGATCCGCATGCTAGCGGGCGACAGTAGCAAAGTGATGATTGTCGGCGATGATGACCAATCGATTTATGGGTGGCGCGGTGCACAAGTCGAAAATATCCAACGCTTTCTTAGCGATTTTCCTGGCGCACAGACCATTCGCTTGGAACAAAACTATCGATCTACGCGCAATATCCTACAAGCCGCAAATATTCTGATTGCTAACAACTCGGGACGACTCGGTAAAGAGCTTTGGACGGAAGATGATTCCGGTGAGCCGATTTCGCTGTATTGTGCCTTTAACGAGTTGGACGAGTCTCGTTTTGTCGTTAACCGTATTCGTCAATGGCATGAGCAGGGCGGTGCACTGGCCGATTGTGCAATACTTTATCGCAGTAATGCCCAGTCACGGGTGTTGGAAGAAGCCTTACTACAAAGTACTTTGCCTTACCGTATTTATGGGGGGATGCGCTTCTTCGAGCGACAAGAAATTAAAGATGCCTTAGCCTATCTACGGTTGATGGCGAACCGTAATGATGATGCGGCGTTTGAACGCGTCGTTAATACCCCTACGCGGGGCATTGGCGACCGGACGCTGGATGTTGTTCGCCAATTCGCACGCGACCGACAAATGACCCTTTGGCAAAGTGCCCGTGAACTGCTGCAAGAGAGAGTGTTGGCGGGTCGCGCGGCATCTGCCTTACAACGCTTTATCGAACTGATTGAGTCCTTAGTCTACGAAACCGGAGAAATGCCGCTGCACGTTCAAACCGATCGGGTGATTAAAGATTCCGGACTATGGATAATGTACGAGCAGGAGAAAGGGGAAAAAGGTCAAGCCCGGATAGAGAACTTAGAAGAACTCGTCACCGCAACGCGTCAATTCAGTTATCAAGACGAAAATGAAGATTTGATGCCACTGCAAGCTTTCCTCTCTCATGCTGCGCTGGAAGCTGGCGAAGGGCAAGCGGATAGATGGCAAGATGCGGTCCAACTGATGACTCTGCACTCGGCGAAAGGTTTAGAATTTAGCCAAGTCTTCATTGTCGGGATGGAAGAGGGGATGTTCCCGAGCCAGATGTCTATTGAAGAGAGTGGCCGCTTGGAGGAAGAGCGTCGCCTGGCCTATGTTGGGGTCACTCGAGCGATGAAAAAACTGACGCTAACATTTGCCGAAAGCCGACGTTTATATGGTAAGGAAGTCAGTCATCGTCCATCACGGTTCATTGGTGAGTTACCGGAAGAGTGCGTCGAAGAGGTGAGATCTCGTGCGAATATTACGCGCCCAGTCGACACTAAACGAATGGGCGCGCCCGTGCTAGCCAATGACAGCGGCTGGACGTTAGGGCAGCGAGTGCGTCATAGTAAGTTTGGGGAAGGGACTATCATCAATCTTGAGGGCAGTGGCGAACATTGTCGCTTACAAATCGCTTTTCAAGGACAAGGCGTAAAATGGCTTGTTGCGGCTTATGCACGTTTAGAAACAGTTTAATTGTTAGGGTTCTTGACGATATTTTCGTCTCGTCGTACCATGCGCGCACTATAATTCTTAGAGGACAATGACCTTGGACACACCCAGTCGATGCTGGATCAATTTCCTACTGATTAGGAAAAACTGCTAAGGTTACCGTTCTTTGGCCGGTGAACTTAGCTGTTTACCGGTGATTATTTCCCGTCATCATGATCGTCAGCACTGATATTTTCACAATCTGTGAGCCCCGTGTTCAAGTAACGCTACTTTACTCACTAAGATAAGTGAGGAATGGCTTTGTCTTGTCCCTGCCGATAAAGCAAGGGGAGTCATACTGCTATGTTAAGTGCTTTCAAACTCGAAGAAAATCGCTTAAGCCGGATGGAACCTGAAGAGAGCAATGTTGCACTCTCCAATGCCGTTTGGGTCGATTTAATCGAACCAGAAGAAGATGAACGCGATCTGGTACAACAAACCCTAGGTCAAGGTTTGGCAACACGGCCTGAACTTGAAGATATTGAAGCCTCGGCACGTTTTTTCGAAGATGAAGACGGGCTACATATCCACTCATTTTTCTTTTATGAAGACGCTGACGATCACGCGGGTAATGCGACAGTTGCTTTTACTATCCGTGATGGACGTCTTTTCACCCTACGTGAACGTGAGCTTCCCGCTTTCCGCTTATACCGGATGCGTGCCCGCAGCCAAACCTTAATCGATGGGAATGTTTTCGAAGTGTTGTTGGACCTGTTCGAGACCAAAATCGAGCAGCTGGCCGACGAAATAGAGAATATTTACAGCGCCTTAGAAAAATTAAGCCGCGTGATCATGGAAGGGCAGCAGGGGGAAGAGTATGATGCCGCGCTCTCTCGTCTGGCAGAATTAGAGGATATTGGTTGGAAAGTTCGCCTTTGTCTGATGGATACTCAACGTGCCTTAAACTTCTTAATCCGTAAAGCTCGCTTACCGGCCAATCAATTAGAACAAGCCCGTGAGGTACTACGCGATATCGATTCATTACTGCCACACAATGAATCGCTTTTTCAAAAAGTTAACTTTTTGATGCAAGCGGCGATGGGTTTTATCAGTATTGAGCAAAACCGTATCATCAAAATATTCTCGGTCGTCTCAGTCGTCTTCCTGCCGCCAACACTGGTGGCATCCAGCTATGGGATGAACTTTGAGTTTATGCCAGAACTGAAGTGGAGTTTTGGTTACCCCGGCGCTATCTTATTGATGATAGTGGCAGGCTTGGCACCTTATCTTTACTTTAAACGTAAAAACTGGTTATAACCTTCACTACGGCGCCCAAGGCGCCGTTTTTATGGGGATTCGCGTAATGGTGTAACACTGGCCAAGACATCGTCTTATTTACATAAATACAATTAATCATAAATAGTTTAACTTATTGACATGAATCAACTTTCTAATTCAAAAGTCGATTTTTAATGTGATTCAATCCACATATTGTCAAAAACATTATTCATAATTGATAATATTTAATTCAGTTTTTTACAAAACGAAACGCTTAATTACGACCAAAGATGTACCTTTAGGACTCACACCAAGGGAGTCTAATTATGAAAAAAACAACTATCGCTATGCTCGCTTTACTTGCACTACCGGCTGCTTCTTTTGCAAAAAGCATCTCCGTAACCGATATCTCGTTACAAGGCGCTGAGAATAAAATTATGAAGATTGCCGATAACCACGATGCTGATTACAAAATTACCGGTGCGAGCTCTGGTAACTTCGTCAGAATGACGGCTGTGTTACACAATATCCAAGATGTTTCAGGATTAGGCCGTAAGAATTAATCAATCGTTTTGGGGGGTGATACACGTTTTCATCCTCCACTGTAATCCTTTCTTCTACCCTGTCACCTTTCTCGCTTACTTTCGGTTTCTGCTTAAATAAGTCTCAATTTCACTTAGCGCAGCGAAGTTCTGTTTTATCATCATATTCTGCTGTCATAAAAAGCCATTTCAGGTCAAAATTACGCCCTTAATCGAAATTTTTTTTAGTCATATCTGACGAATTTGATCAATTACGGGTGATAGGGACAACTATGCAACGAAAGTGTTTGGTATTAGCGGCAGCGCTGGCGTTACCTCTAGGGGCTAATGCAGAAAGTAGTGGGTATGATGTGGGCGTTCAAAATAACCCGCCAGTTCATGGCAGCATCATCTCCAATCTATTACAACCTCACGATAGCACTTTCGTTCTCTATCCTTACGAAAGTAACTATGTGTTGTATACCTACACCAGTAATATCAACAAGACCGCGATTGAGAGCTATAACTGGGGCAATAATGCCCGTAAGGATGAGCTAAAATTCCAATTAAGTTTAGCCTTCCCAATCTGGCGAGGTATCTTGGGTGATAACTCAGTCTTAGCGGCATCTTATACTCAGCGTTCTTGGTGGCAAATCTCGAACAGCAAAGAGTCTTCCCCCTTCCGCGAAACAAATTATGAACCACAACTCTTCGTTGGCTGGGCGACAGATTACTCACTCGGTGACTGGACCTTACGCGATGTCGAAACCGGCTTTAACCATGAATCCAATGGGCGCAGCGATCCGACCTCCCGTAGTTGGAACCGTGGCTACCTGCGTTTAATGGCGGAAAATGGTAACATGACAGCCGAAATCAAGCCTTGGGTGCGTCTTGATACGGGCGGTGGTGACGACGATAACCCAGATATCATCAAATATATGGGGCATTATCGTGCTAAATTAGGCTATAAGTGGGGCGAAAGTGTCTTCAGCGTGGAAGGGCAATATAACTGGAATTCCGGTTACGGTGGCGCTCAACTCGGCTGGAGTTATCCAATCACTCATAACGTCAGATTTTACACCCAAGTCTACAGTGGTTATGGTGAATCGTTGATCGATTATAACCACCGTCAAACGCGGGTTGGTATTGGTCTAACTCTTAATGATGTTCTCTGATTAAAACAGGTAGCGTGTGGCAACAGTGCTAGAAGCGGACCGGGAGGCTGACGCCATTCAGGTATTGCAGGAAACGTTCGGTTACCAGCAGTTCCGTCCCGGTCAAGACAGTATTATACAAGCGGCGATCTCTGGACAAGACTGTCTTGTGGTAATGCCTACTGGCGGTGGTAAGTCACTGTGTTACCAAATACCCGCGTTAGTGCGTAGCGGACTAACGCTGGTGGTTTCCCCTCTGATTTCCCTGATGAAAGATCAGGTCGACCAGCTGCGCGCGAACGGTGTCAGCGCCGAGAGCCTAAATTCGAGCCAACCGAAAGAGATTCAGCAACAGATTTATCAAGCCTGTCGAGAAGGTAAGGTTAAGCTTCTATACGTTGCGCCAGAGCGTTTGATGATGGAGAGCTTTCTCGACACCTTGAGCAGTTGGCATCCCGCACTGATTGCAGTCGACGAGGCACACTGTATTTCACAGTGGGGACATGATTTTCGTCCCGAATATGGCGCAATAGGCCGCCTACGAGAAAGATTTCCCACACTGCCGATCATGGCCTTAACGGCAACGGCAGACAGTACCACTCGCCAAGATATCTTGCAGCGTCTTCAGCTTCATGACCCCTTTATTCAGGTAAGTAGTTTCGACCGCCCTAATATTCGCTATACGCTGGTCGATAAGTACAAACCCACGGACCAGTTGCTCACTTACTTACGCGACCAGCGAGGTAAGTGTGGGATTATTTACTGCAACAGCCGTGCAAAAGTGGAAGATATCACCGCCCGATTACAGAGTCGCGGGTGGAGTGTCGGCGCCTATCATGCAGGCCTTGACGCAGCTGAGCGAGCACGGGTACAAGAAGCCTTCCAACGCGATGATCTGCAAATCGTTGTGGCGACCGTTGCCTTTGGTATGGGAATTAACAAACCGAACGTCCGCTTTGTTTTCCATCTCGATATCCCGCGTAATATCGAATCCTATTATCAGGAAACGGGAAGGGCGGGGCGCGACGGATTACCTGCGGAGGCGATGATGTTGTACGATCCCGCAGACATGGGCTGGTTGCGTCGCTGCCTGGATGAGAAAAGTCCCGGATTAAGCCAAGATATTGAGCGGCATAAGCTGAATGCTATGGGCGCCTTTGCCGAAGCCCAAACCTGTCGACGCCTAGTGCTTCTCAATTACTTTGGCGAAAATCGTCAAGCAGCCTGTGGTAACTGCGATATTTGTTTGGATCCGCCTCGCCGCTACGACGGTTTAGTCGATGCACAAAAAGCGCTCTCTACCATTTACCGCGTAGGCCAACGCTTCGGCATGGGCTATATTGTCGAAGTGCTAAGAGGTGCCGCGAATCAGCGGATAAAAGAGTTCGGGCACGATAAGTTACCGGTCTATGCGATTGGCCGCGACCAGAGTCATGAACATTGGGTTAACGTATTACGGCAACTGATTCACCTCGGATTAGTGACGCAAAATATTAGTCAGCATTCCGCACTGCAACTCACAGAGAGTGCTCGACCGGTATTACGCAGTGAGTCACCCTTACAACTAGCGGTACCTCGCATTATCGTTACCAAGACTCGTCCGGTGGTGAGTCGTTTGTCGGGAAGCCATTATGATAAAAAGCTCTTCGCTAAACTGCGCAAGTTACGTAAGGCGATTGCCGATGAGGAGAATATTCCTCCTTACGTGGTGTTCAACGATGCAACACTGATTGAATTATCGGAGATTCAACCGATATCGCCCTCTGAAATGTTAGGGATAAATGGTATTGGGCAACGTAAATTGGAACGTTTTGGACGTCCTTTTATGCAGTTGATTAAGCAACATTTAGACGATGAGTAATTCATTCTGCCGCGAGGCCTAAACAAGGAGTTATCATGATATCCCTTTTTGTTACCGTTGCCGTTGTTCAGATCGTGGCTCTGGCCAGTCCCGGTCCTGACTTTTTCTTTATTTCACAGACGGCGGCGAGCCAATCACGACGTGATGCGTTTAAAGGCGTGATCGGTATTACGCTTGCCGTCGCGATTTGGGCGGCGGTCGCTCTGCTCGGCTTGAACCTCATTCTGAAACAGATGGCTTGGTTACATCAATTGATCCTGTTGGCTGGAGGGGCTTACTTGATGTGGATGGGAATTCAAATGATTAAGTCAGCGCGTCAACCGCAACCTGCCTGCGCAGAGGTTACCTCGGTCAACCCATCGCGTAAGAAAAATATCTTTCTTCGAGGCTTATTAACCAACCTCTCTAATCCGAAGGCGATTATCTATTTTGGTAGTATCTTCTCGTTAATTGTCGGCGATGATGTGAGCAATGCGACCCGTACCGCAATCTTTATCCTCATCGTGGCGGAAACATTGATTTGGTTTAGCTTGGTTGCCACACTCTTCTCACTTCCTTGGGTCAAGGCAAAATATCAGAAACTGGCGAAATGGATTGATGGTATCGCAGGAACGTTATTTGTCGCCTTTGGCTTACACCTGATCTTTTCACGATAAAAATGAAAAAGCACCCGTCACAGTGGACGCATCGAGAGAAATCTTTCTCCGCGTTCGTTACCGGTCCCTTATTGTCGTTTTGGCGTCAGCGACAAGAGCGCCAATTCGTCGGTAAAGATGGGGTGGTTATTCGCTACATGCGCATGACTGCCGCCTCGCATAAGAAGGCGATCTTTATTGTACCGGGCCGCTCGGAAAGCTATAGCAAATACCCAGAAGTGGTATGGGATCTGTTCAACTGTGGCTACGATATTTTTGTGATAGACCATCGTGGACAAGGCCTATCGGGAAGACTATTGGACGATCCACAGCTAGGGCATGTGGCACAGTTCTCGGATTACGTAGACGATTTAGAAACGTTATGTGAGTTGGAGTTGTCAGGGGGACGTTATCAGCAGACCTTTGCGCTCGCCCACTCCATGGGCGGGGCTATTGCGACCCTGTTGTCTCAGCGACATCCTTCCCTATTCACCGCAACGGCGCTGGTTGCCCCGATGTTCGGTATTGTCCTACCGATGCCCGAATGGGTGGTTGAGCGGATCCTAAATTGGACCGCCACACGACCGCATCTACGGGAAGGTTTTGCCTTTGGGACGGGGCGCTGGCATGCGACGCCGTTCGGCATAAATACGCTGACTCACAGCCGAGTGCGTTACCAACGTAGTCTACGGTGTTATGCCGATCAGCCAGGATTACAGCTGGGTGGACCCACCACGCACTGGGTGCGAGAGGCAATTTTAACCGGCCGATATATCGAGAGCATTGCCCCAGAGTTACACCATCCTGTACTGCTGCTGCAAGCCAGCGAGGATCAAGTGGTGGATAACCAAGCTCAGGACCGATTTTCGCTTGCGAGAAGCTTAGCGGGCTTCCCCTGTTATGGCGACCATCCACAGGTGATGGAAGGGGCGCGCCATGAAATTTTATTTGAAAAAGATGAGATCCGTGCCGAAGCCTTACAGAAGATCACGGAATATTTTTCAACCTTTAGTCGTTAATTTTACAGGTTCGAAAGGGTTTTCAACCTGTCCCCTTGAGAGGTCATCATGTACCAAATCGTTGCTTCTGATCTTGATGGGACGTTGCTCTCGCCAGAGCACTCCCTGACTGACTTTGCCGCTAAAACATTACAACGCGTTACCGAACAAGGCGTTTCCTTCGTCTTTGCGACCGGCCGCCACCATGTGGATGTGGGACAAATCCGTGAGAAACTCGGGATAGAGGCTTATATGATCACGTCAAATGGCGCACGTGTCCACGATATGGAAGGCAATCTCGTGTTTGCACACAATCTCGAAACTGCGATCGCCGAAGAGTTAATCTCGCTCCGCTATAACGATCCTGAGATCCTCACACAAATTTATCGAGATGATGAGTGGTTTATCGCCCGGGAAAGCCGTGATGAGGCCTCATTCTTTATGGAATCAGACTTCCGCTATCAGCTCTACAACCCAGCGGATTTCTCTGTTGAGGGGGTCAGTAAAGTCTTTTTCACCTGTAATGACCACCAGCATCTCGTTCAACTTGAAGAAGCACTAGTGTCCCGTTTTGGCGATCGCGTTAACGTCAGTTTCTCATTACCAATATGCCTAGAAGTAATGGCCGGTGGGGTGTCGAAAGGTCATGCGCTAGACAGTGTCTCGCGCCGCTTAGGTTACCGCCTTGAAGACTGTATCGCCTTTGGTGATGGCATGAACGATAAAGAGATGCTCAGTATGGCGGGTAAAGGCTGTATCATGGAAAACGGTCAACAGCGACTGAAAGACCTATTACCGGAGCTCGCCGTTATCGGCACTAATGGTCAAGATGCTGTGCCACATTATCTTCGTGAACTGTTTGCCGTTACGGAGTAATCGGGTAAAGGCTGCTGAGGGATCAGCAGCCTGCTAAGGTTACTCAGCCTGTGGATGACGGGCTAACCATGAGACGGCTTTATCGGGGAAGTCTGTGAATAACCCCGGAACATCGGCTTGTTGGTAAAGAATTTGGTATAACTCGTCGACGTTGCTGACATAGCTCGGCAGCTGATCCGCGCGAACGGTATAAGGATGGATGGGGAGCTTGTAGCGATGCGCTGCGGCAACCATCGGGGTTAAGCGGATATGGCCTGGTGTCGACTGTGCATCGATAAGCATATGATAATCAGGGCCAATGCCATCCACTGTTTTCGATAACTTCTCGATCCCCTCAGGAGTCATCATCCAATCGTAATCGTAATTACGCCAATGGCCATTTTGTAAGGTCTGCGTCTCGTTATCCTTGGTGTAAGCGATTAACTGTACCCGTTTGAGATCCATACCCAGTTGCGGCTCCAGCGTCTGTTTTATCCGTTGAAGCTCATCATAATCAAAACACTGTAACCACGCTTTATCCGTCGGTTTAGTATAACCATACTGTTTTAGGGTGATTAGCACGGCTTTACTGATATCTTTTCCCTCTTTGCGATGAAACCACGGTGATTTTATCTCGGTATAGATACCAATATTTTTACCCGTGGAGTGGTTAAGGCCTTGAATAAACTCCAGCTCTTCTGCCAGGGTATGGACGCGGAATTCCGAGCGATTCATCGTAAAGCGGCCAGGGTAATTCTGAACCTGTTTTTTACCTTCGAGATGAAAACCTTCGGTAAAGTGTAACTGCCTGATTTCCGCGAGAGTAAAGTCGATAGCGTAATAACGGCCATCTGCTCGATGGCGGTTTGGGAACTGCTGAGCGACATCGGTGACGCGATCTAAAAAGTGGTCGTGCAGTACGACGAGTTGGTCGTCGCGTGTCATCACCACATCTTGTTCAAGATAATCGGCACCTTGCGCGTAAGCCATCGCTTTAGCAGGTAGCGTGTGTTCGGGGAGATAGCCGCTTGCTCCGCGATGCGCAATGACCAGCTTATCCTCGCTGGCATGCGTCATAACGCTGCAGGTAAATAATGCCAGTCCAGTTAATAAATATTTCACTATCTTCTCCTAGTCATTCTGCAGCAGTATGCGTTTGTGTTTCTTTTCACTGATCGTTGTCAGCAGCAGCAGGAGCACGGCTAACACTGACCCGACTATCATGACGAGGAATCCACCGTCCCAGCCAAAGTAATCAACGGTGTAGCCCACGATAGCACTGGCAGCAACTGAGCCTCCTAAGTAGCCGAATAGGCCGGTAAATCCTGCAGCGGTGCCAGCGGCTTTTTTCGGTGCCAGTTCCAGTGCATGTAAACCGATTAGCATCACTGGGCCGTAGATGAGGAAGCCAATCACGGTCATACACGCCATGTCTACGCTCGGATTACCTGCGGGATTAAGCCAGTAAACGATGGTGGCTAGGGTGACCAAACTCATAAAGATAACGCCGGTGATCCCCCTATTCCCCTTAAAGACTTTATCGGAAACCCATCCGCACAATAGCGTTCCCGGAATGCCAGCATACTCATAAAAGAAGTAGGCCCAAGACGACTTATCTAAGGCGAAATGTTTGACTTCTTTCAGATAAGTGGGTGACCAATCGAGAATACCGTAACGCAGCAAATAGACGAAAACGTTCGCTAACGCGATGTACCATAGAAGCTTATTAGGCAGGATATATTGGCAAAAAATCTGTTTGGTGGTTAATTCAGTTTCACTCTCCGCACTGTAGTTTGCAGGGTAATCATTTTTATAGGCTTCAATGGGGGGTAATCCGCAGGATTGTGGGGTATCTCGCATCAGAACGAAGGCGATCAGGGCGATGATGATCGCCAAGAAAGCCGGCATATAAAACGCGGCTTTCCAATCACCGAACCACATCATGCCCAATAAAAAGAGTAAGGGGGGAATACCGCCCCCGACGTTATGCGCACAGTTCCATACCGAAACGATACCGCCACGCTCTTTTTGTGACCACCAATGCACCATGGTCCTGCCACAGGGTGGCCAGCCCATACCTTGGAACCAGCCACATAGAAACAGTAAGAAAAACATCACCATAATGCTTGAAGTAGCCCAAGGGATAAAGCCCATCATTAGCATTACCAGTGCGGCTAAGATTAGCCCCGCTGGCAAAAAATAGCGCGGATTCGAACGGTCAGAGACCGAGCCCATAATAAATTTGGAGAAACCGTAGGCGATAGAGATCCCAGAGAGGGCAAAGCCTAGGTCGCCACGGCTGAAGCCTTGTTCAACCAGCGAGGGGATAGCCAAAGCGAAATTTTTTCTGACTAAATAATAAGCGGCATAACCGAAGAAGATACCGATAAAAATCTGCCAACGTAGTCGGCGATAGGTGGGGTCAATAAGCTTATCAGCGAGTGGTACGGCATGTGCAGCCGGTCTAAATAGATTAAACATCGTCTTCTCCCTAATCGGATGGACACGAAAGTAAGGCTTCCGTGTGTGTAGGCCGCAAGGGTAACGATTATTGGGTCCAACAACGTTGACCTATCACACAAATGTTACAAAATATTTAAATAATTGTATTGGAGGGCTAAGCGGTGACCAAAGCGCCCGAGGCGTCCCTCACGAAAGGTAATTGTCGCGCGTGTTGCTGGGCATGTGTAATAAAGGCATCCAACATCGGTTGGCGATTCTCACCTTCCCGCGTTGCTGCATATAGACGGCTCCAGATACCGTTGTCTAGCGTTCGTGTCACCACTAACTTTTGCCGCTCAACATTTTCGACCACCCAGTGCGGTAAGGCCGCAATCCCCATATTGGCAGAAACCATCTGGATCAGTAGTAGGGTATTGTCGACGGTTTTTAAGGATGGACTCACGCCAGCCGGTTGCAGAAAATGCCGCCAGATATCCATACGCTGGCGCTGTACGGGATAGATAAGCAGCGTCTCATCGGTCAAATCTTCCGGTAATATCACCGCCTTGGTCGCTAAAGGATGACCCACGGCAACGACCAGTCTTACCTCAAAATCAAAGAGTGGGGTGTAGTGTAGTCCACTCTTTGGCAAAATATCGGAGGTTAATACGAGGTCTAATTCACCTTGCTGTAAAGCCGGTTGTGGATCGAAAGTCACCCCTGATGCGAATTCGACGGAAACCTGTGGCCACTGTTCGCGAAAGCTGTTTAACGCTGGAGTCATCCATTGAATACAGCTGTGACATTCTATCGCAATGCGTAACGTCGTTTGCTGTGGGGCTTGGCACGCTTGTAGCGCCTGGTGCACCTGCGGTAGTACGCTATCAGCCAGTTGTAATAATACTTCGCCCTGCCGCGTAAAACGTAGCGGCTGACTCTTACGTATAAAAAGCTTAAAGCCTAAACGCTGCTCGATATCACTAAACTGATGGGAGAGGGCTGACTGAGTTTGATGCAAATAAGCGGCTGCCGCGGCTAATGATCCCGTCTGCTTCAATGCCTGCAGTGTTTTCAGATGCTTAATCTCAATCATGGTGTGCCTTAAGGGGAGAAATCATCACTTTATTTATTTAGCAGGTAATGTACTGATTATTATCAGGCGTGTAAACATCTGGATGGCTAAACATCTATGTTATTTTTCTTCAATTTGATCACGCATTTTTTTCATCACCTAATAAATGGATGGCGACTTAGCGTGGCTGCGTAGAATTGCTTCGCCGAACGCCTTACTGATCTTGACGTTGAGTCATTGATTACCTAGATTTTAATGAGTGTATTAATAAGGATGCTGGGAAGGGCGCTTCGACAGGACCTCAGCAAGGTAATCAGAACGAAGGAGCAGTGACTGCACGATGAAAAAGAATGATGTCTTACTCGGTCAAGCCGCACGAGCCCATCACTTAGAGTGGGAAACCTATCTTATGTGGGCGGCGGATAGCTTTAAGCTGAACCATAACGCGACTCGGTTGGAAGGTAACGCCCTTGCCAAGTTGATTCAGGTAGTATCGCCACACGTCGCCCATGATGACCTCGAACAGCTCGAATCCTTTGAAGAGTACGAGTACCCTAATGAGATAGGTCCCAGTGTGTATGATATCCATGGGGCGTGTCTCGCCGATATCGATTGGATGGCCGATCGGTTGGATAAGGTACTGTAATACCCCACCTTAGCTTAATGCGGGGCATCCTGGTTAGCGAGGATAAGTCGCTCTAGCGGCGGGTGCTGCATGCCATGACATTTCCTTTCTTACAGGCAAGTGTGGCGTACTGGCGCGCTTTAGGCAGATTTTTATCTACCCCACGCCCATACCGATAAAGGTTCGATAAGTAAAGATAAGAGGTTGCATCGCCCAGGTCAGCCCCTTGTTGATAAAGCTCGCGCGCGCGCGTGAGATCTTGCGGGACCGCATAACCGTTCTCAAACATATGCCCCAGTGCGCTGTAGGCAGCAGGCTGTTTCAACCCCGTTCCTAACTGGTAGTAACGCAAGGCTTGCGAGTAATAGTTGCTACCGCGCATTTCATACATCGTTCCCGCGGCCAAACAGGCTTCCCCCTGTTGAGACTCACAGCCCTTAATATGTTGGTCGAGTTCCGCTTGCTGTGCATAAGGGGTGGCTGGCGAGGATGAGGAAAAATAATCCACAAATCGATGGTAAGTGCTGCAGCCCGACAGGGTTAATGCCAATGCTGCCAGAGTGGCAGGAATCAATACTTTCATAGGCCCTCTCATTCAATATAGTGCCCTCAAAGAGTGACTCCCTGAGGGAAAGTGAAAAGAGTGTACGCCGATAATCACTTGGGGGCTTTGCGCCTAACTCCGAAAGAGCGGCTTATCGCTGTAAAAGGACATTTTACGTTAAGTGCCCACGTATCGTGACTTCTCGGTCTTCAGGCACTTCATTATAGGACAGGACGAACAGTTCGGTTGAAAAAGAACGCGCATAGCGGGCGAGCAGGGGACGCAATGCTGGCGGTACGATCAATACAGGCGGTAAGTTTTCGGCCTTCATTTGCTGAGTAATCAACGGCATATTGGTTTGTAGCTGAGATAACAAATGCGGATCGAGAGGAATGTTATCTAACTCTTTATTTCCCGAGGCTTGCTGCGCCCTTAATAGGAGATTCTCCAGCTCATCACTAAGCGTGAATACCGCGAGTTGTGGCCGATTTTTGTTGATCCCTTGCATAATCTGTCGACGCAATGCATATCGCACATCGGCGGCGAGAAGGAGTGGGTCTTTAGTAACTTGATGACCCAGTAACAACGCTGTGGCGATGGTCACAATATCTTTTAAACTCACGCCATCAAGAAGTAGCGTACGGTAAATACGTAGTTGTTGCGCATAGCTGAGGGCTTGCTGCAGGTCATCGCTCAAACGAGGGGCTTGTGCGGCTAAACGTTTATGCAGTTGGGTAATATCGTCATATTGAAACAGTTCTGGCAGGTGAAGTTTCGCCACTTTATTGACATGGGTAGCAATGACACTGGCACAGTCAACCACTTGATAGCCAAAGCGTAAGGCTTGGCTTTTTTGTGTTGGGTCAATCCAGACAGCGGACATCCCATAAGCGGGATCAGTGCCGAGAATGCCGTCAAGCTCACCGTAAATTTCATTACTGGCCAGCGCCATGAGCTTATCGGCATAGACTTCCCCCGTCGCGGCCTGGATGCCTTGCACTGTAATGCTGTATTGGGTGGGTTTTAAGCGGAAGTTTTCTCTTACCTGAATTTCAGGAAGCAACATGCCACTGTTTTCAGATAGAATCTGCCGTACCCCGGTAATACGTTGCGAGAGCAAGCTCCCCTGTGCTGGATCAATCAGCGTCACCAGCTTATACCCCAAGTTTAGGCCGAGCGCCTCGGTCTGGGTAAGACTCTCCCAATCGACTGACGGAGGCTGAACCTCAAGATGACGGTCAATCTCGGCGGTGGGCATGACCTTCGCCGCCGCGATACGTTTCGACTGACGCCATGCAGTAAAGGCCAATAAGAGGGTGAAACTTAAAAAAGCGATATGCGGCATGCCGGGCACCAAGGCCATGACAAACATGATGCCGGCTACCGTATAAAGAACTGTGGGTTGGGCGAGTAGCTGCTCGCGAACTTCGTGGCGTATATCTTGCCCATCACTCACACGGGTAACGATGATTGCAGCCGCCGTCGAGAGAAGTAGCGAAGGAAGCTGTGCAACCAGGCCATCACCGATGGTCAGTAACACATATTGTTGGAACGCTTGGCTGGCATCGAGATGGTATTTCACCATCCCAATCATGATCCCGCCGACCATGTTAATCAGCAGTATTAACATCCCTGCTATAGCGTCACCGCGGACAAACTTCGACGCACCGTCCATCGAACCGTAAAAATCAGCCTCTCGGGTCACTTCCGCGCGTCGCTCACGAGCCTGTGTTTGCGTGATGGCTCCGGCATTCAATTCGGCATCGATAGCCATCTGTTTTCCGGGCATGGCATCGAGGGTAAAACGAGCCGATACCTCAGAAATCCGTTCAGCCCCTTTGGTGATGACCACAAAGTTAACAATCATCAGAATAATGAAAACCACTAAACCGACCACAAAATCGCCGCCGATCACCACTTGACCGAAGGCCTCGATCACTTTACCGGCTGCACCTTCTCCCTCATGCCCGTGCAGCAAGACCACCCGAGTCGAGGCAACGTTCAATGATAGCCGTAGCAAGGTAGTGATTAACAGTAAGGTCGGGAAGATACTAAAATCGAGCGGCCGTTGCGCATTGACTGACACGAGCAGTATCAGGATGGCCAGCACGATATTGAAGGTAAATAGGCAATCGAGAACCAAAGGACTTAAAGGCAAAATTACCATCGACAGTACCGATAAAAGCAGGATCGGTAGGCCTAATGGAAACTTTTTGGCAGCGTTTATCCATGGCGTGAGTTGGAATTTATTCACTAAATTGTCCTTCGGCTGGCAGCGTTAAGGTTTTATTTATTTTTGGTTTTTGTAATGTGTGATCTTCCCGCCAACGGCGTAACTGCATGACATAGGTCAAGACATGGGCGATGGCCTGATAGAGCTGATGGGGAATTTGTTGATTCACTCGTGTTGAGGCGTATACCGCACGAGCCAATGGCGGAAACTCGACCACCTCAATCGCATGCTCTTGCCCCAACTGCCGGATAAACAGCGCGAGATCATCGATACCTTTCGCGACGACATAGGGGGCGGCGGCGGCTTGCGGATCATATTTTAACGCCACAGCATAATGAGTAGGATTCGTAATAATTACATTGGCTTGCGGGACGCTTTGACGTAATTGACCTTGGGCTATCTGCCGCTGTAGCTGGCGTAAACGCCCTTTAATCTGCGGGTTACCTTCTGTGTTTTTAAATTCGTCTTTGACTTCTTGGCGGCTCATGCGCATCTTACGCTGGAATTGGTAGCGGCTTAATGGCCACTCAACCAGCGCAAAGCCCACCATCAGTACCACAAAATAACCAAAAAGCTTCACTGCTAACAGCAGTCCCGTGGAGAGTACCGTTGGCCAGCTTAGGCGAGACAGCAACATGATCTCAGGCAGGGCATGGCGCAGCAGGATGACTAACATCACCAAGATGATGATACTCTTCACCATCACCTTACTTAACTCGATCAGGTTATCTAAGGCGACAAGGCGTGCAATCCCCGTAAGGGGATTGAGGCGTTTAATATCGGGCAGTAGCTTAGGCAGGCTAAAGATCCACCCGCCGCTAAAGAGCGCGATTACGCTTCCGGCCAAGGGCACGATACAAAAACTGAGCACTATCATTAGTACGGTATGCAGGCCGCTACCCACTAAGGAGAGTAATTCCTCGTTTGAATACGGGGCGACCCGGTACTGGGGGAGGCGCTGAAATAATTCAGCAATCAGGTGCCAATACCATGGCGTTAACAGTATTAAGGTGGCGAAGGCGACCGCTAAGGACGCCGCAGAGGAGAGCTCTTTCGCACGGCCAGTATCCCCTTTTTCACGTGCCTTTTTGAGTTTGTTCGGGGTCGCTTTTTCCGTTTTATCGCTGGTTTGAGACATTGGCCCCTCGCAACAGATCGAACTGGTGAATAATTTGGTTGGTCAACGATAGGTAATGTTCAGACAAGGATGGGATCAATAAAACAATACTGACAATACCGGCCAAGGTTGCGAGCGGAAAGCCTAGCGAGAATAAATTAAGGCTTGGCGAAACCTTGTTGAGTAAGCCAAATACGCCTTGGATGAGCAACATAATGATCGTCGAAGGTAGTGCAATAATTACCGCTGCAGAGATAATCCAGCCAAAACTACTGATCAGCACCTGTAAGCTGGGCCAACTTAAGGCAGCGCCGATAGGCCAATAGATAAAGCCTTTGTATAAGAGAGTGATCAGCAGTAAGTGCCCGTTTGCCGCGAAGAAAATCAGGATCGCCGTTAAGTTGAATAATTGTGCGACCAAGGTATTACTTGTGCCATTCACCGGATCGTTCTGCACTGCCATCGATAAGCCCATATTCATCGCAATAATTTGCCCTGCCGTTTGTAACGACGAGAAGGCGAACTGCAGCAGTTGACCAAAAATCGCCCCCCAGCCGATCTGTTCTGCGACAAGTATCAACAGAGTGGTCGAAAGTAGTGGGGGTAAAGGGGGGAGCGTGAGTAATGGGCCGATAAGCGCGGTGAGCACGAGAGAGAGGAGCAACCGAACTTTTCGCGAGATCAGCGCGCTTTCGGCGAGGGGGCTGAACTGTAAAAAGGCGAGTATGCGCACCCAAGGCAATAATAGGGTAAGGAGATGACTGTAGAAGCCCGTTAAGTCCAACATGCTGCTATCCAGTCAGGGAACCCGCTTGATGGAACAATAACTCAGTAAAATCGATCAATTTGATCAATATCCACTTCCCCGCGACGATTAATACTAGGAGTGTCACCACTAAGCGCGGTAGAAAACTCAGCGTCTGTTCGTTAATTTGTGTCGCCGCTTGAAAGATACTGACACAGAGGCCGACGACGAGACCGGGCAAGATAATGACGGCTGAAATGAGCAGAACCAGTTGAATGGCACCTCCCATCTGATCGCTAATACTATCCAGCGTAAACATCTTAAAACCCCTGAATACTGTGTGTAAGCGTACCGGTAATTAATGTCCACCCATCACATAAAACAAACAGCAGCAGTTTAAAGGGTAAGGAGACGACCATAGGCGATAGCATCATCATCCCCATCGCCATCAAAATACTCGAGACGATCAGATCGATAACCAAGAAAGGCAGATAGATCATAAAACCAATCTGGAAGGCGGTTTTAAGCTCACTCAGCAGATAAGCGGGGGTGATGATTGTAAGATCTTGATCTTCGGGATTACCGCTTACTTTTGCGATACTCATAATCTGCGCGAGCGCCGGTTTACTGGTCTGCGCGAGCATAAATTTCTTCAAAGGGTCACTGGCGCGCTGCAGGGCATCGGTTAATGAAATCTGTTGTGCTTGATAAGGCTGAAAGGCCTGTTGATTGATGGTGGTCCAAACCGGACGCATCACCAACAAGGTAAGACATAATGCGATACCCGTGAGGACTTTGTTTGGCGGCGTTTGCTGTAACCCTAATGCTTGGCGCAAAATCGCTAACACAATAATAAAGCGGGTAAAACTGGTCATCATCAACACCATGATCGGCAATAAACCGAGCAGGGTCATCAGCACTAGCACTTCAATATTGACACTATATTGCTGTGAACCATTGGCCGCTTGTGTACCGAACAGGGTTAATCCCGGTTCGGCGGCAAAGAGTGTGGCAGAGGCTAACAGCCCGATACTGGCTATAAAGCAACCAGCTTTGGCAGTCAGCTTCATGAGGTCAGATCACTCAACGATTGTCCAGTAAACTCGATAATACGTAGGCCATACTTGTCATTTACCACCACGACCTCGGCTTTACCAAACAGCACGCCGTTAACTTTTAAATCAAGCGGCTCTCCTGCCATCTTATTTAATTCAATGACTGAACTGTTATCGATCGCCAATAACTCGGCGAGGGAGACATTCACCGAGGCCACTTCAAGCGTTAAGGTGAGGGGAATTCGGTTAAAAAGCTGCCGTTTACGCTCATCTGCTTTTTGTTGTGCGTAGTCGGCAGTTGAGGCGGGATCTGCCACTTGCGGGCCAAGATCGTCCAAGTGAATATCGTCCAAATTAAACGCGGACGGCGTCGTATTATTGTCGTAGTTCATACTGCGTTACCTGGTGTAATGATCAATAAAATCTGACAAGACGAGCTGACCTTGATGCTCAGAAACTTTAGCTTGGAAGAGGACTTCATCACCCAAAATAACTGGCACTGACTCATTCAGAAAAATAGGCAAAACCTCTTCAACCTGTAAGGCCAGTAGACGTTCCAGCGTTGTTTCAACACTGGCCAGCTGAGCCGTTAAGGTAAAGGGAACCCGCCGTAATTGCCGCTCCAACTGGTCGCCGGATAGCGTCGTGTGCACAGGCTGTCCATTTTCTTGGCGTAAACCACTTAACATCTGATCAATCAGTTGATGATCAAAATGTAACGTGATGACACCTTGTGGGTAGCCGCGAAGTTGAAAGGAGAGAGACCAAGCCCAATGGCTGTGCTGCTGGTTATGATGAGGCTGTAAGCTAATAGGTAACCCAACCACCTCGGGCGTTAAAAATATTTGACTGATCTCATCCCCAAGCCGCTCTTGTAACCGTAACTCTGTCTGAGTGATCTCATTCGTTTCGTTCAGGTCAGCGCTATCGGTGACGCCATAAAAGTCATTTAATAATGTTAGTAATAAAGATCGGTCTATTTCGAAGGCTATTTTTCCGGCAGAGCAGGAATAAAGTTGGTGGCATTTCTTATTTTCTTCAATAGAAAAAGTAATGTTAGCTAGCGAAGTATTAATTCTGAATTTATTCAAAAAATAACGACTGACGCTCACATCGAAATTATCATAATTTTTATTAAAATGTTCTGCGAGCTTATGCCAAGGCTTGCCGAGCTGACTGACCGCCAGAGGCAGCACATTATCCTCCCCGTCAATGTTTAGTTTTTTCAGTGTATCTTTAGCGAAAACCATGTTCTGTCCGGCGTTCTGATGCTGTATCTGATAAGCAATACTAAGCATTTCGTAAGGAATTATTAAGAATATTATGAGATATTGGTTGCGGCTTGCAAGGGTTTTGTTTAGATTTGTATCAGAAGATTCCTGAAAGTTGATCTAAAAAAAATCAGTTTTCGCTTAAAAATACGGCGATATCGGGTAATAAGACCTATTTATGAATAAAATATCGCCAATAATAATAAATTATAAACAAGAAAAGCGTCCTCTCACGTAGGGGTTTGCCTATAAATCGAACAGATAAATTTGTCATTGTTAATTTCAAATATAAATAAAAATTATCAAAACATTTACTTTACACTTGGGAAATATCAATGAGTACTTATTCTTCTGGGATAAATACTGCTGATGCTGATCTTATTTCATGCGCTGCAAAGAGTATCGACACTTTACGCCTAGCTGAAAAAATAGCCAAGGTGAGTGTGCCTGTTCTGATTTACGGTGAATCGGGCACCGGTAAAGAGTGTATTGCTCGTTACATCCATCGACAACAATTCGGCGCAGCGGCCTCCGCACCCTATATCGGCGTTAACTGTGCGGCCATCCCCGAAAGTCTATTAGAAGCTACCTTGTTTGGTTATGAGAAGGGCGCCTTTACGGGGGCTGTTCAAACCATGCCCGGCAAATTCGAACAAGCGAACGGTGGAACCTTACTCCTCGATGAAATTGGGGATATGCCTCTATCACTGCAAGTTAAGCTACTGAGAGTCTTGCAAGAGCAGGAAGTCGAGCGGCTGGGAAGCACTCGGCGTATTAAGCTTAACGTCAGAGTGATTGCTGCGACACATCAAGATATTCCGCTCGCGGTGAAAGAAGGGCGGTTTCGGCAAGATCTTTTCTATCGACTCGCCGTTTTACCCATTACCATTGCGCCGCTACGCGAACGTCCTGAAGATATTCTGCCTTTAGTGAATCATTTTATGCAGAAGTATCGGGCATTTACCTCATCAGAGATTACGGTTCCTGCCTCGGTTAGACAGGCATTACTGAGCTATGACTGGCCCGGCAATGTTCGAGAACTGGAAAATTAAGTGCAGCGCGGTCTGATCCTCTGCCAGGGCGCTAGCCTGACCAGTGAAGATCTTGGACTACCTGAGACGTGTCCACCGCAAACAATATCGACTAGCGGGGTCGACAGTATTCCGGCAATTAGAGACTTAGGTAAGCAGGTGGAACAACAATATGTGTTGGATGTCCTCAAACAGTTTAACGGCAACAAAACGTTGACCGCCGAAAAGCTTGGCATTACGCCACGAGCGTTACGTTACCGCCTTAGCTCAATGCGTCAAGCCGGTTTATGTCGTTAATTCCCTTGGAGGAATGGATAAATGAGTATTGATCCCACCTTTTCACTATTTTCCCCCGCCCTTCAGGGGGGAGAACGTTTCCCGCAAACCCCGGTTATGCCAGCAAATCATACTAACGAAAGCTTTCAGTCGGTACTGGCTGACGCGATTGGACAGGTGAATCAATTGCAGGTCGCGGCAAGTGAACAGCAGCAAGCGATCAACGCCGGTCAAAGCGACGATTTGGCGGGGGCAATGGTAGCCAGCCAACAAGCAAATATTAGCTTTAGTGCGTTATTGCAAGTGCGCAACAAGTTGACGAGTGCGCTAGACGATATCTTAAATACCCCTCTCTGATGCGGAGCCATCATGTTTGATTCATTTAGCGCGTGGTTTGCAAAACGCAATCTCACCCTAGAGTTATTAAAAAAACCGTGGGTACTTGCCAGCGCCGGGGGGGTGTTAACCCTGATTATCGTCGCGACATTATGGCGTGGCCAGGTAGATTATGTCCCGTTGTACGGCGCTCATCAGCGCGTCCCCAATGATGCTGTCGCCAGTGCATTAGCCGCGGAACAGATCGATTTTCGTGTTAATCCTGATAATGGCCAAGTACTAGTTGCCGATAAACTGTTAGCTCGAGCTAGGATGGTTTTGGCGAGTAAGAATATCCAGCCGATCGTAGCGCCCGGTTTCGAGCTAATGGATAAAGATGAAGTCCTGGGGGCCAGCCAATATATCCAAAATATCCGCTATCAACGTGGGTTAGAGGGAGAGTTGGCTCGCAGTATTATGTCACTGCAAGGGGTTGAGGAGGCTCGGGTACATCTGGGGATTCAAGCCGAAAGCGGTTTTGTACTGTCCACTCAACCGGCAAGCAGTGCCTCAGTATTGGTGACCTTGGCACCTGGTATTCGTTTAACCGGCCAGCAAGTTCGGGCGATAACTCAGCTGGTGGCCGGCAGTGTTCCAGGATTAACGGCGAGTAATATTCATATTGTCGACCAAACTGGCGCACTACTGAATGAAGCCACGCAAGATACCGCCAGTCTCTCACCGGATAGTATTCGTAGCATTAGCCAACCTATTACTCAGAACTTAACGCAACTGCTTGATTCAGCCGTCGGGCAAAAGAATTACCGTGTCACGGTGATGCCAGAGATCGATTTTCGTCGTACTGAAGAAACCCAAGAGACCTATCAAGGCGATCCCAAGGTACTCGAAGAGCAAGTCAACAATGATAGCAGCGATCAAGCGGCGGCAACTGGCGTACCAGGCACCTTAAGCAATCGCCCCACCACTGAGACATCAAATAGCGCAGAACCGCAGAAATCCCAACGTTCCGTTAGCCAAACGCAACGTAAATACGCCTACGACCACCAAATTAAACATATTAACTATCCGGTTCAACAATTGGCCAGATTACAGATTGCGGTGGCATTGAACACGGGCACTGAGTCGGTCGCTAAAATGTCGGAAAGCCAGCTGGATCAACTTAAAAGCTTGCTTGAAAATGCCGCCGGACTGGACGCTAAGCGGGGTGATACCTTAACCCTTGATAAGCTTGCCTTTATCGTTCCTGCCCCCCTGTCCGTTCCCACCCTAAGCTGGTGGCAACAACCGGATATCCAATTTTGGGCGATTTGGGGAGGGGTCGGCGCCGTCGTGATTTTGATGATCCTCTTTGTTCTACGTCCGGTGATGAAAACCGTTGTGGGCACGCGATCAGGGCCCTTAGCCAAGGATAGTGTCGTTAATGCCGACCAAACGGCGGCGGTGGGAGGTGAAAAACATCAATTTGAAAATGAAGCCGACCTGCCCCCTCGTGCATCGGGCATCGAAGATAAAGTAAGTTATTTACAACAGCTGGCGGCGAATGAAACTGACCGCGTGGCTGAAGTGATCAAACAGTGGATAAACAGCAATGACCGATCCCGCGACAACGTCTAACGTCTCCTTGCTTACCCGACAACGTAACAGTGTCGAGCAGGCCGCCATCCTTCTGCTGAGTATTGGCGAGGATGCCGCTTCGCAGGTGATGCAAAAGCTCTCCCGAGAGGAGGTGATTGTATTGAGTGAAACGATGGCACGACTACAGGGTGTTAAAGTGTCGCAGGCCCATCAGGCGCTCAATCACTTCTTCGACGATTACCGTCAGCAAAGTGGTATCCATGGCGGATCGCGCGCTTATTTACAGACTATTTTGCAAAAATCACTGGGCCAAGAGATCGCGACCAGCGTGATGAACCATATCTACGGCGATGCGATACGCTACCGTATGGCACGGTTACAGTGGGTAGATACCTCACAGCTGTCGGCCTTAATTAGCCAAGAACATGTTCAACTGCAAGCGATCTTTTTAGCCTTTCTTCCCCCCGATGTGGCGGCTGACGTTCTGGCGATGCAACCCCACGCGCAGCAAGATAACATCCTGTTCAAGATTGCGCGGCTAGACGACATTAACCGCGATGTGATTGCCGAACTGGATCGGTTGATCGAACGCGGGATTACTACGATCTCCGAACATGGCTCCCGCATTACCGGCGCACGCCATGCGGCTAATATCATTAATCGTCTGCCGGCGCAGCAGAACCAATTACTCGCGCAGATGAAACAGCAGGATGCTGACTTATTCAAGGCACTCGAAGACCAAATGTATGAATTCTTCATCTTGAGCCGTCAAAGCGAAGAGACCTTACAGCGTCTGTTTGAAGAGGTTTCGCTTGAAGAGTGGGCCATCGCATTGAAAGGTGCCGAGCCGGTACTGCGTGATGCAGTGTTCAGCATCATGCCTAAACGCCAAGTGGGGCAATTGGAACAAACCTCAACGCGATTAGGGCCGATCCCTATCAGCCGAATTGAACAGGTACGGCGGGATATTATGGCGACACTTCGCCAACTAGCGGAAGAGGGTGAAATTACCATCCAAATGTACGCCGAGCGTACGGTCGAATAGTGGATAGACGATGAGTAAAACCCCAATCCCTTACCGGTTTCCCGCGTTACATACTGATGAGGCGTTTTCGGTCGAGGAGACCGATAAGGCGAGTGAAACCGTCGAGAGTCATTCACTGATCGACGAAGCGAAGCAGGCCGGCTTCCAGCAAGGTTTGGCAGAAGGGCATGCGCAAGGCGTTGCGCAGGGACTTGAACAAGGCACACAGCAAGGCTACGAACAGGGCTACGCGTCAGGCATGGCGAGCAGTAAAGCGTTATTCGAGCAAGCCAGCTCACCGATAACCAACCTTGTCGAGGCACTCAACCATTTCACCCTTCACGCCGAACAACAGCAAAAAGAGGCGACCTTAGCCTTAGTGACCCGTATAGCAGGGCTAGTTATCCAACACGAGT
This sequence comes from Rosenbergiella metrosideri, assembly GCF_022602565.1. GTDB lineage: Bacteria > Pseudomonadota > Gammaproteobacteria > Enterobacterales > Enterobacteriaceae > Rosenbergiella > Rosenbergiella metrosideri. Next base: position 37,902 of record NZ_JALBCV010000006.1, on the reverse strand, counting down.
TGGCGACGCAACCTGAGCTATTACTGACATGGATCGAAGAAAAAGTGGCAGACGAGCAGTTGGTGGCCGCGACCTTTACCGTGAGAGTGGCTGAGGCGGATTATCACGCCTTACAACGTTTGGCCCCAGAGAAAATCGACCTATGGAAGCTACAACCCCAGTCGGATCTTCCTCGTGGAGAGTGTGTTATCGATACGGCGGAGCAGCATTTTGATCTGGGCTGTCAGCAACGGCTTGAGAGTTGTTTAGCCACGCTTGAACAGAGTCTCACCCCCAAGAGTAACGAAGGATGAAGGGACTTGAACGCGCCCTCTCTTCACTCGGGGCCATTCCGTTAAGTCAAGATTTTGGCAAATTATGTCGGGTCACTGGGTTATTAATGGAAGTCAGCGGCTGCCCTTTAGCGATTGGCGAGCGTTGTGAAGTCGAAACCGTCGATAAAAAAAGGGTGATCGCTGAAGTGGTTGGCTTCAACCGTGAACTTACGTATTTAATGCCGCTTCATAGTCTGACAGGATTAAGGAGTGGGGCGAGGGTACTGCCCTCTACTCAGCATCCAAAGTTAAGCCTAGGGCTGGCGTGGTTGGGGCGTGTGGTCAATGGATTAGGGGAACCTATCGATGAGAAAGGCCCTGTCACTGGCAGTGCGACGCTTCCCCGCCACTTACCTTCCATCTCGGCGTTACGACGTCGCCCCATCTCAGCTCCTCTAGATGTCGGGATTCGCGCGATTAATGGTTTATTAACCTTAGGGCGTGGTCAACGGGTAGGCCTGATGGCCGGAAGCGGTGTGGGCAAAAGCGTGTTACTCGGTATGATGGCTCGCGCCACGGATGCACAGATAGTCGTTGTTGGATTAATTGGTGAGCGCGGGCGAGAAGTCAATGAGTTCCTGTTGCATACACTTGGGGAAGAGGGGTTAAAAAAGGCCGTTGTGGTGGCTGCTCCTGCCGATGAAAGTCCCTTGATGCGCTTAAAAGCGACGGAACTTTGTCATGCCATCGCCGCCTTTTTTCGCGATCAAGGCTATCATGTATTATTGATGATCGACTCGCTCACCCGCTATGCCATGGCACAGCGCGAGATCGCCTTATCTCTTGGTGAAGCGCCGGCAACTAAGGGCTATCCAGCGTCTGTCTTCTCGTTAATCCCACGTTTAGTGGAAACGGCTGGCAATAGTGATAGTGAGGGGAGCTTAACGGCGGTTTATACGGTATTGGCAGAGGGGGATGATCAGCAAGATCCTATCGTCGATGCCGCTCGGGCTGTCTTGGACGGGCATATTGTCTTGTCGCGAACCTTGGCGGAAATGGGGCATTTTCCGGCTATCGACATTGCTCAATCCGTAAGTCGCTGCATGGGATTAGTGGCCACTAAGGAGCATCGTGATTTAGCGCGAAGCTTGAAGCAGCATTACAGTCGTTATCTGGAGATCAAGCCGATGATAGCCCTAGGGGGGTATGTTGCGGGCGCCGATCCCGACGTTGACCGGGCGATGCAATTCGCCCCGGCGATCACGCAATTCTTGCAGCAATCGGATCAGCAGTTAAGCCCGCTTAGCCAGAGTTTGCAGGAACTCGCCACTGTTATGCAGGGTGAGCGATGAGTGCCCCCCTTCCAGCCCAGCTCAAGGCGCTAGAGCGCTTAAGGCTGCAGCGCCGAACAACGTGCCAACAACAGGTCAACGCACAGCTTCACCACGTACAGCAGATGCGTATTAAGTTGAACACCTTACAGCACTTTATCGATTCTCCCATCCCTTCGCTGAGCAATGGTCTCGCGTTACGAAACCATGAGAATTATGTGCAAGAACTGCGGCGGTTATATCAATGGCAACAGCAACAATGTCACTCTGCGGAGCAGGAATTAGCGCGACGACAAGCTCAGCTTATCGCCAGCCATCGTCAAGAAAAACAACTTGAGCAGTATTGCCAAGGGGTAACCGAGACTCGGGAGAAGCAACAACAGCGGCAGGATCAAAAGGTAAGTGACGATGTTGCGGCGTTACGTTTTAATCGAAAAGCTTAGCCTAGGCTTTCGGGATGATAAAGCCAAGCGGCGGGGTCACTCTCAGGCAACCACTCTGTAAAGAGGCTGTGCTGCATCTCGAGGAGTTGTTGATTAGCGTTATTCGCGTGCTGGCAGCGCTGTAATTTCGTGAGGAGATCACGCCAGATCGTAAGCAAATGCTGCTGTGCCGCAGGTGCAAGGCCTTCGAGTAGCTGGCGCATGCCATGCTGGTCGGCACTCAATGATAGCTGTTGTAAGCCCCGAATGCGTTGCTGAGCGTGTTGATGAATGTGTCGATAATGTTGCATCAGCTGCTCAGTGTGGCTTTCAAGCTGCGAAGGCGTAAAGCTGATAATAGCCTGACGCTGCGCGGAGAGCAGGGTTTCGATCTGCTGAAAGTGTTGGTGATCATCCAATAAATCGGCCACTAGCTGGCGAACAATATCGATCCGTTTCATTCCGACCTCTGAAAGAACGCGAGCATAGAGCGAGCGAGAGCCTCGCTATCGAGTCCAATTTCACCTCGGCTCAAGGCTGCTTTGACTTCGGCAACCTTATCGAGATCGACCTCAGGCAGTTGTGCCAACTGGTCACGCGCCTGCGTGAGCGTCTGTTCTGTCGAGGGCGAAGATATTTTTGGCGGCGCAACGTTGTCACTGCTCTCGGTTTTCGCCGGCTGAGTCGAAGCGATGCTGACTCTGTCATTGGGCAAGGTTGGGGTTAGTTTTATCATAAAAAAATCTCCATTTATGACTTACAACGACTCGGGGAGCGGAGAAATTAAGTCATCTCATCATTTTTATTCAATTATACGGATCAATACCTGTTGAGCATCCCTCACCGTTCCGCTGATGATTCGGCCGCTGCCACTATTTTTGACGCGAATCGTCTCACCTTTGCTGCCATTCTGTAAGGCGACCCCACCTGTCGTTAACTCAAGCCCCTCTTGCTGGATAACCAGGGTAACCGCTTGATTGCGATGGATGAGTGTAGGCGAGCTAAGGAGGAGGGCGGTCAAGGGTTGCCCAGCGGTTACTGCTCGCTTAAGCGTCATCTGTTGCGCCGCCTCGATTTGCGTTATCACGCCAATCCGTGCGCCGGGTTTCAGTACCACCGGCATGACCTGCACATCATCGGCTGTTAAGGTCGTCCCGGCTGGCAAACCGCTGACTGCTACCACGGCAGCCAGATGTATTTCGACATTAGCCTGCGCCCTTATTTTCCACGAACCACTGGTCGAGTGACAGCTGATAACCAGCGGGAAGCGGGTAGGCGACTGAGGAAGTAAAGGTGCCGTGAAGACGAGAGGAGTGCTACAGGGGGATAATCGGTTATTGGCATTGAACAGTTGTACGCTGGCGCTACTGCTCACTGATTGCCACCCTTGCTGTTGGCCTACTTGCTGGATTTGCTGATCGATCCATTGCGTCGCTTGCTTCTCGATCGGCAGCGCTGCGCAGGCAAGGTTAGCCCATGTCCCGATAAGACTTGTGCAGAACGTCATCATGGCGAGGCGGCGAAAGCGGAAGTCGCGTTTCCTCTTTTTGATTGGCATGGATTTAATCCATTGAAATATAAGCCAAAAAAAATATTTTATTTATTGGCATAGAAATTGCTTAACGGTATTAGGGATTAAGAATAGGGCTTCTTTTAATGAGCATATCTTTCAGCCGTGCGTTAGGCAATAGCGTGCAGGCCATCGACTTACGATTACAACGGTCTGAAATTTTAAGCAGCAATTTAGCGAATACGGATACGCCAAATTATCAAGCCAAAGATATTGATTTTTCGGCTGAAATGCAACGACAGCGTACAGAGATGACCTCTCAACCGGCGCAGGTGTTGTACCGCGTCCCTCAGCAAATCGGGGCGGACGGCAACACGGTCGAGTTACATACCGAGCAAGCGGCCTTTGCCAGTAATAGCCAGAGTTTTCAGGTAAGTTTATCGTTCCTTTCGATGCAGTTAGCGAGCCTACAAAAGGCCATCGAAGGGAAAAGCTGATGAAGAGGAGTGATGATGGGATTTAATGCGATTTATCAAATTGCCGGTTCGGCAATGAATGCACAAATGATTCGCTTAAATACTGTTGCCAGTAATTTGGCGAACGCTGATACGCCAGCCTCGTCGGCAGACAGTGTCTATCAGGCGCGCGTTCCTGTTTTTAGCGCGGTGATGAGCCAAGCCTCATCAGAGGTGAGTGCAGGGGAAAGTGTTGCTGTCACGGCAATCCGCCAGCAACCTGGTGCTGTCGCCCGCTTCGAACCGAATCATCCTTTAGCGGATGAGCAAGGCTATGTCTATTATCCGGCAATCAATACGGTCGATCAGATGGCGGATATGATGTCAGCTAGCCGTAGCTTCGAGACTAATGTTGATGTGCTGACCAACGTTAAAAGTATGCAGCAGAGCTTATTACGCCTCGGCGAGGTGACCTAATGAATATCAGTAATAGCGCAACGACAACGACCACCGCCAGCACCAGTGGCACGACCACCTCGACCAGCGGTAACAGTCAAATTAGCGATATGTTTTTACAGCTTCTGGTGGCGCAGATAAAAAACCAAGACCCGACTAATCCCACGGACGGCAAAGAGTATGTCAGCCAATTGGCACAATTAAGCCAAGTACAGTCCATGGATAGCATCTCAAGTTTAATGACCAGCACTTCTCGGCAAGTCAGCTCGTTACAAAAACAGAGCATCGGCGCGTTGACTGGACAAAAAGTGATGGTGGCGACAGACCAGTTATCGACGGATGGTACCACCGCGGTCACAGGTCGGCTAACACTGGCTCATGCCGCATCACAGGTCACCTTAACGCTGAAAGATTCGGCCGGTAATAGCTACCCCCTTTCCCTCGGCGCAGCCTCAGCGGGTGATATGAGTTTTACTGTCGATCCGAACGCAATCGGGCTTCCGGCGGGCACTTATAGCCTGAGTGTTACGACAGATAATAATCAAAATAATCTCTCTACCGAACTATTAGGGACGGTGAAAGCGGTACGTTTTCCGCTGTCTGGCAGTGATCCAGTCTTGAGTTTGCAGGGGATTGGCGACGTTGATTACAGCACTATCACCCAATTTACGATGGCATAGCCTTCGATTCCGTTTAAGGACACTAAAGATGAGTTTTAATATTGCGATTCGTGGGCTGAATGCGGTCAGTGCCCAGCTAGATACCATCTCAAACAACATCGCCAATGCCGACACGGTTGGCTATAAGTCTGGTCGCGAAAATTTTTCGGCATTATACGTCAACGGCAAAGGGGATGGTGTACTGGATCAAGGCGTTCAGCAAAGCTTAAATACCAACGGATCGGTGATCAATGGTTCCAGTAGCTTGGATTTAGCCATCAGTGGCAAAGGCTTTTTTGCCTTACAAGATACCGATGGTAGCCAAAAATTTAGCCGCGCCGGGTATGTACAAGTCGATAAAGACGGGTACTTAGTTAATAACGCCGGACTGAAATATCAAGGCTATCCAGCGGGAACAACTACGGGTGCCGTCTCGTCCATAATGATTCCTTCAACACGTAATGATGGCTCCTTAAGTGACGTTAATCTCGATGAAAAAGGGAATGTTCAGGCGACCTATAGTAACGGTGAGACGGCCACGGTAGGTCAAGTCGCGCTTGCCAGCTTTGCCAATATGGATCAGTTGGAGCCTGAGGACGGTACCTTATGGCGTGCTACCGAAGGCTCAGGCGCGGCACAATTTGGGGTGGCTCAAACGGGCGTACTGGGTAGCTTACATAACGGCTCTCTCGAATCCTCGAACGTTGATATAACCAGTGAACTGGTGAACTTGATGAGTGCGCAGCGTAATTACCAAGCCAATACCAAAGTGATTAGTACCGACAGCAGCATGTTTACTGCCCTGTTCCAAGCCATCTAATGGATAGATTACTCTATACCGCGCTCAGCGGGGCGAATGTGGCGCAGCAGCAGCAGCAAATCCATGCGAATAACTTGGCCAACGTCAACACGGAAGGATTTCGCGCAGATTATGCCTTGGCACAGCAGCAAGCGTTGTCACAGCGAGAGAACGAAACGCGTATATTGAGTGCAGAGCAGCCTTCTGGGGTGGATTTGTCGACGGGAGCAATCCAGTCAACAGGGCGTAATCTCGATGTGGCCATTCAAGGGCACGGTTATCTCACGTTAGTTACTCCGACGGGAGAAGCCTATACGCGAGATGGCCAGCTAATGGTTGACCAACAAGGGCAAATGTTTGCACATGGCTATCCGGTAGCCGGTGACAATGGTCCGATCGTCTTACCCCCTTTTTCTTCGGTTAGCATCGGTGCAGATGGAATCATTTCTATCGTGCCGCAAGAGAGTGGTAATACCACGCCAATCGAGGTTGATCGGATCAAATTAGCCAGCCCTGCTGCAACGAGTCTTTCGAAAAATGCACAAGGTCTGCTAGTGAGCAGTAATCGTATGAATCCTGTGGATGAAACCATAAGCCTGGCATCAGGGCATCTCGAAGGCTCGAATGTCTCGGCAATCGGTGAAATGCTGGCGAGTATGGCGATCAACCGTCAATTCGAAGCACAGATCAAAATGATGAAGACCGCCGACGATTTAGCGTCAGCGGGGAATCAGCTACTGAGAAATAGTTAAGCGAGCGTAAAGAATGAATCCAGCATTATGGATAAGTAAAACCGGTCTCAGTGCTCAAGATGCGCGTCTGACCTCTATTTCCAATAACTTAGCCAACGTAAATACTACGGCGTTTAAAAAAGATCGTACCTTATTCGCGGATCTGTTCTATCAAAACCAACGCGCTCCGGGTAGTCCACTCGATCAGCAAGATAATACCCCCATCGGTACACAATACGGGACAGGGGTGAAAATTGTAGGCACTCAAAAAGAGTTCAGTGTCGGGAATATCCAAAATACCGAACAAAAATTAGATGTCGCCATTACCGGCGAGGGTTTTTTTCAAGTGCAACTCGCCAATGGCGATATCGGTTATACCCGTGCGGGAAATTTCCAGCGTAATCAAGATGGTGTACTCACTACAGCACAAGGATTACCCCTGCAACCGCAAATCGATATTCCGGCCAATACTACGGATATCCAGATTGGAAAAGATGGTACGGTGCGCGCAACGGTTGCCGGTCAAACCGACCCCGAAGAGTTAGGGCAGCTGACGCTGGTTAATTTTATGAATCCCGCCGGGCTAGCGGCGCAAGGCGATAACCTCTATCAGCAAACGGCGGCCAGCGGCGAACCGACGGAAGGAACGCCCGGCGAAGATGGCTTGGGGCAGTTGGAGCAAGGCGCGCTGGAGGGGTCCAACGTACAAGTGGTGGAAGAGATGGTGGATATGATCACGGTACAGCGTGCCTACGAGATGAACGCCAAAATGGTCTCTGCAGCGGACGATATGCTGAAGTTTGTGACTCAAACGCTATAGGAAAGACAATGCGCTACCCGTTGCTCGTGATGATCGCCATGGTTTTTTTGCTCTCAGGATGCGAAAGCTCGCCCTATTTAGTTAAAAAAGACGATGAAGCCTACGCGCCACCGGATGAAATTTTGGCGCCGACGCCCACCACTCACGGTGGAGGGGTATTTTCCACAGGATTCAATTGGTCATTGACGCAAGACAGACGCGCCTATCGCGTTGGCGATATTCTGACGGTGAGGTTGGATGAAGCGACACAAGCCAGTAAGCAGGCCAAGACCGGTTTTGATAAGAAAAATGATACAACTTTCGGCATCCCGAATGTATTCGGTCACTCGGTAAACAGTCTTTCAGCCTCAGTGGATGGCGATCGAACTTTCAATGGTAATGGTAGCTCACAACAACAAAATAGCTTGAAGGGCTTTATTTCGGTGGCCGTATACCGGGTACTAGCTAACGGTGTGTTGGTGATACGCGGTGAGAAGTGGTTGACCCTCAATCAAGGGGACGAATATATCCGCATCACCGGCTTAGTCCGTGCAGATGATATCGACCGTGATAACTCTGTGAATTCGCAACGTATTGCCAATGCACGTATCTCCTATGCCGGACGTGGGGCATTAAGCGATGCAAACAGCGCCGGGTGGCTTACGCGCTTCTTTAATCATCCACTTTTCCCAATGTAAGGGGCTTTCAGTGCGTTATCGACTTCCACGCTGGTTCTGGCTATCGTTACTCTTTCCCACCTACGTCTTCGCTGCGCGTCTGGGCGATCTGGTCGATGTGGAAGGTATCCGCGGCAACCAGCTTATTGGTTACAGTTTAGTGGTGGGGCTGGATGGAACGGGGGATAAAAACCAAGTCCGTTTTACCAACCAATCTGTGACGAATATGCTGCGTCAGTTTGGGGTACAGTTACCCGCCAAAATTGATCCTAAGGTAAAGAATGTCGCGGCAGTGGCTGTCAGTGCGGTGTTACCGCCCGGTTACAGTCGAGGTCAATCGATCGATGTGACCGTCTCATCGATCGGCGATGCGAAAAGCTTACGCGGTGGCACGCTACTCTTAGCGCAATTACGGGGAGCAGATGGCGAAATCTACGCGCTGGCCCAAGGAAGTGTGGTGGTCGGCGGGATGCAAGCTCAAGGTAATAGCGGCTCAAGCATCACCATTAACACGCCGACCGCTGGGTTGATCCCCAATGGGGCGACCGTCGAGCGGGAGATCGCGACGGACTTTCAGAGCAATGATCAGGTCTATCTTAACCTCCATCGTCCCGAGTTTAAGACCGCCAACAATATCGCTAGTGCGCTGAATCAAAACTTTGGTTACGGCACCGCGACAGCTGAAAGCGCAACGCGTATCGCCGTCAAAGCCCCGCTTAGTCCTGGTAGTCGAGTCGCCTTTATGTCTGCATTGGAAGATATTGAGGTGACGCCAGGCAAAATGTCGCCACGTGTCGTGTTTAATTCGCGTACCGGTACGGTCGTCATTGGCGAAAATGTGGTGGTCCACGCTGCGGCGGTCTCCCATGGCAGCTTAACGGTGACCATTCGCGAGTCAAACGCCGTTAGCCAACCGGGACCATTGAGTAACGGTCGCACGGCAGTTACGCCGCAAAGTGAACTCAGGGTTAACCAAGGCAATGGTCATAGTGTGGTGATCCCGAACGCGACCACGCTACGCAGTATTGTCAATGCCTTAAATGGTCTGGGTGCAACGCCTGACGACATTATGTCGATTATGCAAGCTTTGCATGAAGCCGGTGCGTTAGAGGCGGAATTGGTGGTGATATGACAATTTCATTAACGGGATCACTTGGCCTAGGTGAAGCACTGGTACCTGGCGATATCGGTACCCAGCAAAAGCCACACAGCTTATCGCAAGCGGCTGAGCAGTTCGAAAATCAATTTCTTAGACAGATGATTAAAGAGATGCGTCATGCAACGGATGCACTGGTTAAAGACTCGCCAGTGGATAGTAAGCAGCAGGCTTTATGGCGTGACTTTTATGATGATCAATTGAGTGCCAATCTTGCGGCGACCCACTCTACTGGCTTAGCTGAAATGATCGTCAAACAGCTTTCTCCTAAGATAACCCCTTCAGAAATCGACACGAGCGGTCGTTCTGACTCGGTAGAACAGAAATTTAGGGACCAACGCTGATGATGAACCTTTTTACTATTGCCGCCCAAGGTGCACAAGCCGCCCAGAACCAGCTCTCTGTCAGCGCGGGAAATATTGCTAATCAGCAAACGGCAGGCTATTCCCGCCAAGCGATCACGCAAACCGCATCGGTGGTGGGCAACCTTGGCAACGGGGTAAAGACAAGCGATGCTAGCCGTATTACGGATCAAACACTCAATCAAGCCTTATGGCATACCCAGAGTGCGGTAGAGTATTACCAGTCATTGAACAGTTGGGGAACCTCATTAGAAAAGGTTATCTCCTCCAGCACCACACAGCCCTCAACGCTATTGACCAGCTTTTTTAACTCAGTCAGCGCATTAACTAGTCAGCCTGACTCTACGGCGTATCGGCAGCAGCTGATCAGTAGCGCGACCAGTTTAGCTAATGGCTTATCGCAAACCAGCCAAAATCTTGCTGATCAGCAGACCAGTATTGGCCAACAACAGCAGTCTACGCTTCAGCAAGTTAACCAACTCTCTTCGCAAATTGCGGACCTTAACCAGCAGATTGCACGTTTAGGGGATGGCGCCGAGAGTAATAGTTTACAGGACCAGCGTGACCAACAGGTTAAGACACTGAGTGGATTGATTGCGATATCGGTCGAGAAAAGCGAAACCGGCAGCTATACCTTAACCACTCAAGGGGCGACATTGGTTGCGGGAAACCAGGCGGCGGTGATCTCTTCCAGCACGGATACGCAAGGGAACGCGCAATTACAGAGCCGTATGGGACAAACGTCATCAACCTTATCCACGGCCATGGGTGGACAGCTGGGGGCCTTGTATGACTATCAACAGCAGGTGCTTTCACCGTTACAAACGCAGGTGACGGACTTGATGCACTCGGTGAGTGAGCAGGTTAATAACACCTTGGCTAGCGGCTATGACTTACAAGGTGATCAAGGTAAGGCGTTGTTCACTGTCTCAACAGATAGCGCAGGGGTGGCTCGACTTGCGACCACCGACTTAACTCCCGCACAGTTGGGACTATCGCTTGATAAAACAACGCCCGCAAACGGCGGTAATCTTACAACGTTAAGCGGGCTGCAAACGGCAAGCGGTGTTACTGATCAGGCCACGGCGATCACCAGCCACTTAGCCTTGGCAAATAGCCAGAGCAGTAATCAACTCGCGGTGGCCACTGCCGTCAACCAGCAGTGGCAGCAGCAACGGGACAATTTAAGCGCGGTGAATGAAGATGAAGAAGCCGTGAACCTGCAAACCTACCTACAATCCTACCAAGCCAATATGAAGGTTATGTCAGTAGGCAACCAGCTATTTAGCGAACTCTTAACACTATTTAGCTAGCGGAGGCGATTATTATGCGTATCAGCAGTCTCAGTCAGCCACAAAGAATGTTGGCCACCTTAGAAGCGAGTAATACTCAGATACAGAGGTTACAGGATCAGTTGGCCACGCAGCAAAAGCAGACGCTGCCCTCGGAGGATCCGCTCAATGCCGCGCGTACGGCGGCGGTAACACAACAACAGGCGTTAACCACGCAGTACCAGCAGAATATTACCTCGGCAAACGATGCCTTGACCCGTCAAGATACACTACTCAGTAGCATGAGTGATCAGGTGCTCTCTTTACAAGATCAGCTGCGCAGTATGAATAGTGCGACACAATCGACGACGCAGACGGCGGGTTATATGGCTCAACTCTCCAGTTTGAGTGAAGGGATCGTCAATCTACTTAATAGCCAAGATGCCCAGGGACACTATATTTTTGCTGGTACCAATAATACCCAACCCCCAGTGGTCAAGGTGGAAGGCGAGTACCAATGGCAGGGTAACGATGAAACGCAAAGCGTGCAGGTGGGGCAACAACAACGGATGAGTGCCGGTACAGCGGTGAGTTCGTTGTTTGCTGCGGGGAGCGACCCGCTGAGCTTGTTGAATCAGATCGGTAAACTGACACAGTCGTCGAGCCAGTCCTTACCTGATAGCTCGACGCTTTCAGCCTTGATTCAACAGAGCAGTGATGCGTCGGATAAGGTCAGCAGTGCCAGAGCATCGATCGGTAGCAGGCAAAATCAGCTTACACAGCTCTCGGATATGTATACCGATCTGAGCGCAGCGAACAGTGAAGTCCTAAACCATCTGCAAAGCACGGACACTGCTGAAACGACGCTGCAATTACAATCTTGGATGAAGACGGTCGAATACAGCAGTAAGGCGTATGGTCTCATGAATCAGTTTTCTCTCTTTGACGTGATTTAACCATGTTATCACCACTCTCTTCTGGAACCTTCAATCGCCCCCTGAGTAGTGAAGGGGCGACGCGCTCCCAACCTTCCGCTGTCCCGACGACCCACGAGGTACTTGAGCGGGTTGCTTCATCACGACAGGGGCTACGGTTTCCGGACGAATTGCTGATCAGTCGTGATCCTCAGCGCTTCAATACGCAGTTAAATCTACAAATAACCGCGGTACAGCGCGCCAGCGACTATTTAAACGAAGCAGAGCTGTCGCTGAGAGGCTTGGCACAGACGATGAGTCGAGATAAGCGACAGCGACAGCTGCACCGCGCTCGTCAATGGGTTGAACGCCGCGTACAGTTATCCGGTGGGACGGTAGACCGCAATTTTACCGCCTGCCTAGACCGTCCAGCACAGATCATTTTTCAGTGCGAGGCGTTAGACCCTTTATTGGTGATTGAGCAACGAGAAATCATCACTTTTGCCTTGGGCGAAGGGACATTCCGGCGCTGGGCATCACTGGTAATCACGGCAGAAATGTCGTTAGGACAACGACTTTTCGCGCTGAATCGTGCGTTAGGTCAGTTTAGGATCTGGTGTTATTACGATCTGCCGACCCAGCGTTTATTATTTACGCTGCCTGAAAGCCAGTGGTTATCCATGGCAACTTGGACCGTTCGAGGGGGTGGCAACTGTTTCGCGGCCGACAGTTTGACGGTCTTACGCCCACAACCCATCCCCTGTTTCGAACAGCAGCTACACCAGCTACTCACCAATGACACCACCGCGGCTGGACTAAACGCTGAGCAAGCGGTTCGACACTTACAGCAGGAAAGGCAAAAATTACTGCGGCAACGCCAACAAGTCGATCAACAGCTTGCACAACGCGACCTCCCGGTAGAGGGCCAGCAAGCCTTACGCATGGCAAAGCTTATTCGTCAGCAGCTCTCGGCATGCCAAGGGGGATTTCGAGGTTTAAACCAAGCCTTACAATGCCAAGCAAATCTACCGACCGCTGTGGTGTATCAATTAATTGTTGGTGAGTAGAAAATATTTAGCCTAGCCCTTTATTTTTGTGAGACGCCAGTCGTTATTAACTTTTGTTACTACTTATCGTCCACTTTTGAAGGAGCCGTCAGATGGCTATTACACTTTTTACTAACTCATCCGCGATGTCTGCCAGCAATGCACTACAAAAAGCGAACTCGACCCTGTCGAGCGCGATGGAGAATTTAGGTACCGGTAAACGTATTAACAAAGCGTCTGATGATGCGGCGGGACTGCAAGTCGCGACCCGTCTGCAAGGTCAAACCAATGGTATGGCTGTCGCTCAGCGTAATATTGCCGATGCGTCCACCATGTTGCAGACTGGGGAAGGGGCGATGGATGAAGTCAGTAATATCATGTATCGCATGAAAGATCTGGCGACCCAAGGCGCCACTGATACCAATACTGCGGATAGCCGTAAAGCGATCGATACTGAGATGGATAGCCTGAAAACAGAGCTTAACAGCATCATGAGCAATACCTCTTATGCGGGTAATAAGTTATTTAGCGATACAACGAAAGATGGGAAAACAACTACAGCCAAGATGGGCGCAGAGATGACGTTCCAAACTGGCTCGGAAAGCGGTGAAACCACTAAAGTGGACGTTTCGAGTCAATTGAACAGTGTTTTGGGAAGCATTAGTTCACTGTCTGGGGCGACAGTTTCTGACACAACAACGAAGGCAGATGATGGTACGACTTCCACAACCAGTGGTACAACTAATGCCAACGCTCTTATCGATACTCTAAATACCGCATTAGATAATGTCTCTAGCCTGCGTTCTTCGTTCGGGGCTTCAATCAATGGCCTTAGCCATGCCTCCGCTAACTTAACCAATATGAAAGACAATACCGATCAAGCTCTGGGTAATATCCAAGATGCCGACTTTGCATCGGAAGCATCAAAAATGACTCGTAGCCAAATGCTGGCACAAACCAGCACCTCTATGCTTAAGCAGTCCAACAGCATGTCGAGCTTAGTGATGAGTATTTTAGGTTAAGACTTTTAGTGAGAGGGAGTGACCCTCGGCTTTCCTCTCGCCAATAAAGCGGAAGATCGTCTTCCGCTTTGTCGTTTCTTAACAGCCATGGTGCGGCGCTTGGCTAGTTGGCATGATATTTGCTTAACATGGTCTTGTGAAGCCGATGCCACGGCGTGTTGATTAGATTTTCAAGCGGGTATAACCACCATGACCGATATCAGTTCCCTTGATCCGCAAACCCTCGCGACGCAAATGGCCGGTTACGATACTCAAGCGTCGCAAAGTGCCGTCACTAAGCAGCAAACGTCACTGACCACGCAGAGTAATAATCTCAGCAAATTAAAAACGGCACTCACCACTTTTCGCAGCAGTATGGCTAGCTTGAACAGTACCACGCAAGGGATGTTGGCGAATACGGCGACCTTAAGCCAATCAACCGTGGCGACAGTCACGACCACCTCGCAAGCCAATCGCGGGACCTACTCACTGACCGTTAGCCAGCTAGCCTCTGCCCAACAGACGGCGTATACCGGCTTAACCGACGAGATGGTCAAACAGGGGAGTGGATCCTTGACGCTCGCGATTCAAGATAAAAGTATCTCAATTGATATGGGGAAGTTAACCTCGTTGGCTGATTTTGCCGATGCCGTCAATCAAGCAACCGATAACCCGGGTGTGACTGCCTCATTAATTAAAACCGACGGCAAGGTCCAACTGATGCTGAGTAGCGACGAAAGTGGTGTCGCCAATGCGCTAACCTTAACCACCGACCAGTTGGATAGCCAAACGGCGGCGGCGCTTAACCAAGGTGTAGCGATCTCTGCGGCGAAGGATGCAAAAGTCAGTATTGGCTCACTTGCATTGAGTAGTAGTTCTAACAAATTGGACTCGCTGATTGAAGGTGTCACGATCAATCTACAAGCGGTTACCGCAACGGATACTCCTTTAACCATTACCGTAGGCACGGACACCAGCACAACGCAAAAAAATCTGCAGAGCTTCGTCGATGCTTATAACAGTCTACGTACAGTATTAGATACTCAAGGCTCGGCGACCGGTGGTAACGATGGCTTAGTCTCCTCACTGAATACTGAGTTAAATAGCGTGATCCGCGGAACGGCCAATGGCTTCGATATGACCCGCTTTGGCGTGACCTCTGATAAAGACGGCAAGTTGACGTTAAACAGCGATACGCTGAAAACACAACTGGGTAAAAATCCGCAATCGATCAATCAATTTTTTAATAGCCAAGGGCTGCTCTCGACTATTGATAAATCGATGAATAACTATCTCAGTACCAGTCATGGTGTCTTACAAAGTCGCCAAGAGGTGCTTGATCGGCAGCAGAGTGAGGTCACCGATCGGCAAACGAAAATTACCACTCGCTATAACGATGCCTATAACCGCTACTTAACGCAGTTCACCAAATTAAAGAGCGCGATGCAGGATATGAACAATACCCTGAGCAGCTTATTAGGTTAACGAGACAGACTATGTACAGTAATGACACCCTTGATGGTTATGACTACCTTTCTGCCGATTTGGAGCGTCAAGTCGCCACGGCAACCCCTCATCAGCTCGTGCTAATCATGTTTAGCGGACTGATGGATGAGTTAGTCAGAGCAAAAAGCCATATTCACGCGAAACGCTATGAACAGAAAGCGCACAGTATTAATCGTTGCATCGATATTCTCAATGCGCTGAGTAGCGCGCTGAATCTTGAACAGGGGGGCGAATTAGCTAAGTCGTTGGCCAGCCTGTACGACTACGCTGTCCGTTGCCTCTATGAGGCTAGCCATCAACTCTCGATTGAAAAAATTACTGAGGTAGAGGCGTTATTGGCGGAGATCGAGGCCGGTTGGCGCGAGATGGCGGTATAACATGTTGGATGATCAGCGCTTGAAACAGTTAGTTCTCGCGATAAACGAGGCTATCCGCATACAAGACTGGGATGCCTTGTCCTGTGCGAACCAACGGCTCGCCTCTAGCTTACAGGCTGAGGGCGTGACGGATCGGCAACGCCAGCAACTCCAGCATTTCTATCGTATTGGCTTGGCCGAATGCCAACGTCACGCCGATACCTTATGGCAGAAAATTCAAAAAACGCTGGATGACCGCGAAGCAATGGCTGCATACGCCTGTTTCGGGGATCCCGAGAGTTTCTCGGGATAGCTGCATGAACATAACTCCGTTAGCCTCTGCAACCTTGATATCGTCTTCGGCTCCGGTAGTCTCGATCTCCGAGGGGTCGGGACAAGCTGAGTCGTCAGCGGGATCCTTTTTACTCTCCACAGCAGTGGCAGATTCGCTTCCTCGTGATGCGGCTGATCCGGTTACGGAAAGTGGCCTGAGTGTCGAAAAAACGCAACCGCTGTTGGACAGTTTACAGGCGCAATTTGCTTACTGTGAGGCCATCGGCCCAAGGCAAAGCACCGACCGCTTAGCGGCGGACACAGAGACGCAACCGCTAGCCAGCTTGCCAGTGTTGGGCCTTTCCTTGAATACAGTGAAACGTCGAATGAATGACGAGTCGGTGACAAGGGATAATCCAACCACGAGTGAGGCTGCCCTTACGTCAGAAGCGCTAGATGAAACCGCTGTACCGGCCCTCTACTTTTTCCCGCAACCGGCTGAACATTCGGTAACGGGCCAAAGTGATCATATCTCACAGCCATTACTCAGCGCAGACGGTATGCCATCCCCTATGGTCGTTGAGCATACGCCAGCCGAGGCCTCAACGGCTGTATCGTCTTCGGGTACGGCGTACACCGCGCACAATCCTTCGCTGAAAACCTCCGGACAGGACGCGTTAACTTTACCGCTGACGTTGAACCTCGATCAAACGGGGTATGCGCAGCCATTAGTCACCGCGCTCAGTGGTCATATCACCTGGCAGATTTCTCAACAACAGCAGAGTGTCGAGCTGCAATTGCACCCAGCTGAACTCGGGGCGATGACGATTACGCTGCATATGAATGCCAGCGCGTTACAACTGCATATCCACGCAGAGGTACCTGAAACCCAGCAACTGTTACAACAAACGGTGAATGACCTGAAAGAGAGCTTAACCCTGAGCCAAGGTGGCCAAGTCGCCGTCGATGTTTCGTCGCAGGGACATCAACAACGGCGTCAGGCTCCGCAGCCACAGCATTCCGAGGTCATTTCCGCTAATCACCTTAGCGTTACCGATACTCAGGCGTCGGCGACCGACCACTCCATTTTAATTACGCTATAAGAGTCCACCATGAAGAAATCCCTGATCATTGTCGTAATCGTTCTCCTGCTTGCCGTGATGGGAGTAGGGGGATGGTGGATAATCGCTGATCATAAAACGGAAAATAAAGCGTCACAGGGGATGGGCAGTTGGTTTAAGAGTAAGCCCCCTCAAGCCAGTTTTATCGAAATAAAAGACTTAGTGATCACGTTACAGGCGGAAGAGAACCGCCCACGTTACCTGTTACTTGATGTTGTCTTGGTGGTTCGAGGGGAAGAGCAATCAACGCAATCTCAGGCCTTTGAACCGGCAGTAAGAAGCGCGACGGTTACGTTGTTAAATAATCAGCCTTTCGAAGAGGTGCGATCGCGTAAGCTTTTGTCGTTGCACGATCAATTACTTAAGCGCTATCAAGACGAAGCGGCGCACCTTGGCTTTCAGGCGCTTCCCTTTGACGACATCATGATCAGTAAGATGGTTTTCCAGTAAGTGGACAGCATGTCAATCAATGGCTATTTGCAAACTGATGCACTTACGGCACAGCAGGAGGCTGATTATATTCAGCAGTATCTGCCATTAGTAAATAAAATTTTACGGCAGCTGAGTTATCACGCCAATACAGTCGTCGATAGCCACGATTTGCAGCAAATTGCCTTAGTGGGGCTATTAACCGCCCTACGGCGATATGGCATTCCCGATGCGGAATTTCCAGGCTATGCCAAATACCGGATCCGTGGCGCAATTCTTGATGAGTTACGTCAGGCCGACTGGCGGCCCAGAACGTTGAGGCAGAAAACCCATCAACTTTCGCATCAAATTCGGCAAATAACCCAAAAGCTGGGGCGAGAACCAGATTTTGCCGATCTGCAACAGGCGTTAGCCTTGGATGCAGAAACCTATCATGACTATCTTCAAAGCGAATATTTAGCCAGCGTAGAAAGCCTCGATGCGGTGATGGAGGGGGAGGGCGATGCGCAGTTCGGTACGCATCGTGATAACCCTGAACGTTTTTATGCCAGACAGCAACAACTCTCGCAGGCGATAGCGGTATTGGACCCACGGGAACAGTTAATCCTGACGCTTTATTACCATCATGAAATGAATTTTAAAGAGATCGCCTTGGTATTGGAAATCAGTGAAGCGCGTGTCTGTCAATTAAACAAGCGATTAAATGATAAATTGGTCGCCCATATAAAGCAAAGTGAGTCAGTATGTTAAAGATAGGCGGAATACTTATTGTATTTATCTGTTTAATTTGGGGATACCTCCACTCTGGTGGTCGCCTCGTCGCCTTTTGGCAGCCGGGAGAGATTGTGATCATCATGGGCTGTGGAATCGGCACCTTAGTGCTTGCCAATTCTGGCTCAGTACTTAAACAGATCCTCGCACAACTCAAAGAGGTCATGCGTAAGAGCCGCTACAACGAGGTGTATTCGCAACAACTCTTGATGCTGATGTATGAGCTACTGGACAGCGTGCAAAATGGTGGATTAAGAAGCCTAGATAACCATATCGAAAACCCTTCTGATAGCGAGCTGTTTCAACGTTATCCCCTTATTGCCAGCGACCCCGAACTCTGTACTTTTATTGCGGATAACTTTCGCATGATGGCGATGGGAAAGATTAATGAACATGAGCTAGAGGGGTTATTAGAGCAAGAGCTTAACTCGGTCGAAGAGAACCTGTTGCAAGCCTCGCGATCCTTACAACGAATGGGCGAAGCAATGCCCGGCTTTGGGATCTGTGCCGCAGTACTCGGTATCGTTATCACAATGCAATCGATTGATGGATCGATTGCTGTGATTGGCGTAAAAGTAGCGGCAGCCTTGATTGGTACCTTCCTCGGCGTATTTATCTGCTATTGCCTGATCGATCCCTTAGCCAATGCGATGGAACAATTGGTGAAGAAGAAGATGACCTCTTTCGAATGTTTACGCACCATCATGGTCAATCAAGTGGCGGGTAAGCCACCGCTACTCGCTGTGGATGCGGGGCGTAAAATGTTACCTGTAGAGAGTAAACCGTCTTTCACGCAGCTGGAAGGCTGGGTCGATACACGTCAGGATGCACAAGCGGCATGAGTGGGCGTCAGAAAGGTCACACGACGATCATTAAACGCAGTGCACGCCGTGCCCATACAGGCGGGCATGGCGGGGCATGGAAAGTTGCTTTTGCTGACTTTATGCTAGCGTTAATGTCTCTGTTCATGGTGATGTGGATTATGGGTCAGGTCTCAGAGAAAGATCGAAAAGCCATTATGTATACCTTAAATAATCAGTCGATCTTCGATAGCCACTCTTTCAGCCCGATTTCGTTTTCTGCTCACGATCCGGCGTCCGCCAATGCGCCAGAAGTGACGCCTAGCGCGGAGGGTAACGCCAGTGTCTCACCGCAACCTGTAGCCAGTACGGTAACCGATCCGGCTAAGCAAGTGGATGCAGACCAACAACACTTACAGCAAGCACTGCAAAGCCTGATGATAGGTAAGCAAGCACAGAGTAATATGCGAATTGAACGCCTCGCCCAAGGTATACGAGTCGTGGTGAATGATGACCAGCACCGTATGATGTTTGAGCGCGGCAGTGCTAAAGTGACGACCTATTTCCAACAGCTGTTGGCAAGCCTCGTGCCAGCATTGAAGCAGAGCGGATCTCATCTAATGATTATCGGCCATACAGATGCGACCCCTTATCAGCAAAATCCATTTTACGATAATTGGAGTTTATCCGTTAACCGTGCGCAGTCTGCACGGCAGGTGCTATTACGCGCCGGGATTGAAAGCGATAAGATCATCCAGATATCGGGGGTGGCCGATCAGAAACTGCTGGATCCGCAGCAGCCGACCAATGCGATAAACCGCCGTATAGAATTTATTATTCTCTCTGCGGCGGGGCTATCTGCTTGGGAGAACTCCTTTGCTATACCTGCTACGCACGCCATTCCGACATCGTCAGCGCACGAGTAGTGAGTAGGCAGTGCGTTATTTATTAATTGTAATAATAATGCTTGTCATCCCCCAGGCTTATGCCGAGATGCCCCCGAGTATCCCTCAGCATAGCGCCGACAAACAACAGCGCGAAAGGAATCGGCTGCGCTTGTGGCGGCTGGTAACGCATCATCAGGCAATGCATACCACCGCGATTGCGCCTGACGCGGAAGAAGATAAAAAACGGCGTCGGCAGCACTCACTTTGGCTGTTAAATCGAGGCATTATCCCAGGGGAAAGTGGCTTGGGGTGGGCACTATTATCCCCCGATGAGTTACTACGAGAAACCGGATCGCCGAAATTATTAGCCACGCTTGAAAAGGTGATCGATACCTTGCAGGCCCAGATAGGGCTTCCTTATCGTTGGGGAGGGCAAACCCCTAATCAAGGATTTGATTGTAGTGGGCTGGTCTGGTTTGCGTTCCGAAACTATGTTAACTGGCCGCTTCCTCGAACGGCCAGTACGCTATTTAGCGATAGACGGATGCGCGCCGTTGCCCCAGGACAATTACGCCGAGGGGATCTACTGTTTTTTACGATTCATCGACAAACCGCTCCCGACCACGTAGGCGTTTATTTAGGTAACCACCAATTTATTGAAGCGCCACGCACCGGCTTAGCGATTCGGATAAGTCAGCTTGATGCACCATTCTGGCAACAGCACTTTGCTGGGGCTCGCCGTGTCTTAACGGAATGGACACTCCGTGACCAGTTAGGCGACAACGCGAGTCAGTGAATAACTAATTTTGAGAACGTTATCGATTTTTCTAGTCACACTAGTTGGCCTTCCGCTAGGGTGTCATAAAATTAACGCCATTAATATCCAGCACAAGTGAGGGTCGTATGTCGAAAGCAGAAGTTTTTCATCTTGGTTTAACAAAAGCCGATTTACAGGGCGCGACACTAGCCATTGTTCCTGGGGCGCCTGAAAGAGTCAGGAAAATTGCCGAATTAATGGACAATCCACAGCCGCTGGCTTCGCATCGCGAGTTCACCTCTTGGCGGGCAGAAATCGACGGACAGGCGGTGATCGTCTGCTCGACCGGGATTGGCGGGCCTTCTACCTCTATTGCGGTGGAAGAGTTAGCACAATTGGGCATCCGTACTTTTTTACGTATTGGTACAACTGGCGCGATACAACCGGATATTCAAGTGGGTGATGTATTAGTCACCACCGGGGCGGTCCGACTTGACGGCGCAAGCCGTCATTTTGCCCCAATAGAATTCCCGGCGGTGGCCGACTTTAGCTGTACCACCGCTTTAGTCGACGCGGCAAAAGCTTTGGGGGCCTCGACCCATATTGGTATTACGGCCTCTTCCGATACCTTCTACTCCGGCCAAGAGCGCTACGATACCTATTCCGGTCGAGTGGTCAGTGCTTTTCAAGGGAGTCTACAAGAATGGCAACTGATGGGGGTGCTTAACTATGAAATGGAATCCGCGACACTATTTACTCAGTGTGCAAGCCAAGGCCTACGGGCAGGCATGATCGCAGGCGTAATTGTCAACCGGACACAGCAAGAGATCCCAGACGAAAGCACGATGCAAAATACGGAAAGTATGGCCGTACGTATTGTCGTCGAGGCGGCGCGTCGCTTGCTATAAACGCTCTCGCTTTATTAGGTAGAAAACGTATAGTGTTGCTATTAGCTCAATTAACCCATGAGGTGGATTGTAATGATAGCGACACTGTTAACGTTTAGCCTTGCAGCAATACTGCTAACCTTGACCCCTGGACTCGACACAGCCCTTATACTCAGAACCTCTATCGCCGAAGGCCGCAAAAACGGCTTTAAAGCGGCATTAGGGATTAATGCGGGATGCTATATTTGGGGGACCATTGTGGCGCTAGGGCTGGGTGCTCTGCTTACTGCCTCGCAAGTTGCCTACGACTGTTTAAAATGGATCGGCGCCGCTTACCTATTCTGGTTAGCGATACAGCTTATTCTTGCCCGCCCCCAACCCTTGACGATCACCCCGGCGAGCCATCAACTTAAAACGACAAATTGGTTTTTGCGTGGCTGTTTGGGGAATGTATTAAACCCTAAAATTGGTATTTTTTACGTCAGCTTCCTGCCGCAATTTATCCCGGTAGGGCAATCACCCGTGATATGGACCTTCTTGCTGGTCTCTATTCATGTCGCGATCGGGACCTTATGGTCAACGGTACTAATCAATATTGCTGCCAAAGCGTCAGGGTATTTACAGCAGCCGAAAATCATTCAGTGGATGAATCGTGTTACGGCAGGCGTATTTATATTGTTTGCTGCAAAACTCGCGTTCAGTTCGCGCTAATACATTAAAATATTAAGAGGGTAACCTTGAATTTTCAGAACGTAATCTATGCAGCGTTGGTGTTGTGCGGCATTGTTGTGGGGTGGCTAATCGCTATTTTGCGTACAGGGCGGAATACAGCGGTACGTGAGGCAGAATTCGGCCACCTCTCACAAAACCTACAGCTTAGCGAGCAGCGGGAACAAGCGCTGCAGCAGCAGCTGCAGTTATTACAGCAACGGCAAAGTGAATGGCATGCGAAAGCTGCGGCCGCACAGGAAAAGCTTCAACAACTGGATTACTGGCAGCAACAAACTGAGCAGCTTAATCAGGAATTACGTCACCAATTTGACCTTAATCGTGCGCAAGAGGCGGAGCTAAGAGAAGTCACTACTCGTTGGCAAGAGTCGCAACGTGCGATGGAAGAGAAGCATCAGCTATTAACCGACAGTGAAAAGCGTCTGACCACGCAGTTCGAAAACCTTGCCAGCCGAATTTTCGAGCAGAGCCATCGCCGGGTCGACGAACAGAATCGCCAAAGCCTCACCGGATTGCTATCCCCTCTTCGTGAGCAACTGGATGGGTTTCGTCGTCACGTGAGTGAGAGCTTCAGTCAAGAGGCGCGCGAAAGACATACGCTTACGCATGAAATAAAACAGTTACAACAACTCAATAGCCAAATGGCACAAGAAGCGCTTAACCTTACAAATGCCCTGAAGGGAGATAACAAAATTCAGGGGAACTGGGGAGAAGTTGTCTTAGCACGCGTATTAGAAGCTTCCGGGTTACGTGAGGGCTACGAATACCAGACCCAAGTCAGTATCCAGAGTGAACAAAAGCGCTATCAACCCGATATCATAGTGCGATTACCTCAAGAGAAAGATGTGGTTATCGATGCTAAAATGACCTTGGTTGCTTATGAACGCTACTTTAATGCCACGGACGATGCGGCTCGCCAGCAAGCCGCTCAAGAACATATTTTGGCAGTACGACAGCATATCCGTGGGTTGGGTCGTAAAGATTATCAAGGCTTACCGGGTTTACGCAGTCTTGATTACGTTTTGATGTTTATCCCCGTAGAACCGGCTTTTCTGTTGGCCTTGGACCGGGAACCCGAGCTGATCAATGAAGCGCTATCTCATAATATTATGTTGGTCAGTCCCACCACGTTGTTGGTGGCGTTACGCACGATTAATAACCTCTGGCGTTACGAGCATCAAAGCCAGAACGCGCAAAAAATCGCTGAACGTGCGGCAAAACTCTACGACAAAATGCGACTCTTCGTAGAGGATATGACGATATTGGGAGGGACCTTGGACAAGGCACAATCCAGTTATCATCAAGCGATGAAAAAGCTCACCCATGGACGTGGTAATATGCTGGCACAAACCGAAGCCTTCCGACAGTTAGGGGTTGAGGTAAAACGTCCTATAGACAAGCAATTAACCGAACAAGCCATGTCAGATGAGCCGGACTCTGATACACTTGATACAGACGCATTGACTAAGCAGGTAAATACAGATGGCAGATAATTCCAAGGACACCACCCACTTTGGCTTTCAAACCGTAGCTAAAGATGAAAAGGCCGGCAAAGTAGCCGATGTATTCCATTCCGTCGCAGCAAAATACGACTTGATGAATGATCTCATGTCGATGGGCATTCACCGAGTATGGAAACGCTTCACCATAGATTGCAGTGGTGTGCGTCGTGGTCAACGCGTTCTCGACCTTGCGGGTGGGACGGGCGATTTAACGGCAAAATTTTCTCGCTTAGTGGGCGAGACCGGTGAAGTCGTCCTAGCGGATATCAATAGCTCAATGCTAAAAATGGGACGCGAAAAACTGCGCAACCTCGGCATTGCAGGGAATGTGAGTTACGTACAAGCAAATGCTGAAGCGCTCCCTTTTCCGGATAATTATTTTGACTGTATTACTATCTCTTTTGGCCTGCGTAACGTTACCGATAAAGATAAAGCGTTAGCCTCGATGTTTCGTGTCTTAAAGCCGGGCGGTCGCCTATTAGTTCTAGAGTTCTCGAAACCGCTGCTTGAGCCACTTAGCAAAGTTTACGATGCTTACTCTTTCCATATTCTTCCCCGTATTGGTCAGCTGGTGGCAAACGATGCTGAAAGCTATCGCTATCTGGCGGAATCTATTCGTATGCATCCGGATCAAGAGACCTTAAAACAGATGATGGAAGACGTTGGGTTTGAAAACAGCACCTATTACAACCTAACCGGTGGGATCGTTGCACTGCATCGCGGGTATAAATTTTAATGCCAACCATGCCAATGATCACGGCGCTTCTTGAGCAAGGGCTCAATCGGACGCTCTGGCAGGATCGCGGGGCGAAAAGTACTCGGCAGCGCCTAAAAGGGAAAATTCTTACCCTTAATATTCGTGAGCTGGGACAGCCGCTAGTACTATACTTTAGCGATCAGCAGATCGACGTATTGAATACGGCAACGCCAGACAGTGATTGTACTGTTACGCTCAGCATGAAGGTTTTACCTCAGCTTCAGGATCGTAAAAACCTAACATCGTTGATTAAATCGAGCCAAGTTGACGTTGAGGGTGATCTCCAAGTTATTCAACTCTTTTCAACCTTGATCGATTTAGCTGAATTCGACCCTGCCGAATATCTTGCGCCTTGGGTCGGCGACTTAATCGCCCAATCGGTGACCCAGACGGGGAAAAATATTGCCCACTTCGTCCAGCGAACCTTGCTTAGGCGTCAGTCTCAAGTCAGTGATACGCTGATCGAAGAGTGGCGCGTAGTCCCCGGTGCTTTAGAACAAGCGTGGTTTTGTGAAGAAGCACAAGCGGTCGCACGGCAATGTGATGTGTTAGAAGATCGTTTATCGAAATTGGAGACTCTATGACGTTTGGTGAATTGCGTCGGCTCTATTTTATTATTCGTATATTTTTAACTTACGGATTAGATGAGTTAATTCCTCGAACGCGTTTAGCCTTACCGCTTAGGCTTTGGCGTAAGGGTGTTTTTTGGATACCGAATAAGCACCAAGATAAGGCGATAGGTTTACGTCTGCGTCTTGCCCTTGAGCAGTTAGGTCCAGTTTGGATTAAGCTGGGGCAAATGTTGTCGACGCGACGCGACCTTTTCCCTCCTGAAATTGCCGACCAGTTAGCATCGCTGCAAGACCGTGTACCGCCTTTTGACGGCGTCCGCGCGAAAGCTCAGATTGAAAAATCGTTAGGGGGACCAGTTGAAACCTATTTCGATGATTTTGATATCAACCCATTAGCTTCGGCATCGATTGCACAGGTACACACGGCTATTCTCAAAGAGAATCAGAAGCATGTCGTGATTAAGGTGATCCGTCCGGATATTCTGCCTGTTATTAAAGCCGATATGCGACTGATTTATCGGTTAGCAAGCTGGTTACCGAGGATCTTACCGGATGGTCGTCGTCTTCGCCCGATTGAAGTTGTTAAAGATTACGAAAAAACGTTAATTGATGAGCTGAACCTCCTACGTGAAGGGGCCAACGCTATTCAGTTACGTCGCAATTTTGAAGGCAATAATCTGCTGTACGTCCCGGAGGTTTACTCCGATTATGGCAGTGAAACGATGTTAGTGATGGAACGTATCTACGGTATTCCGATCTCTGACACGCAAACACTGGTAGAGCGGGGCATTAATATGAAACTCCTCGCCGAGCGTGGCGTGCAGGTCTTCTTTACCCAAGTATTTCGTGACAGCTTCTTCCATGCGGATATGCACCCAGGGAATATTTTTGTGAGTCATGACCATCCTGATGACCCGCAATATATCGCTATCGACTGCGGAATTGTTGGCTCGTTAAATAAAAATGACAAGCGCTATCTCGCAGAAAACTTTATCGCCTTTTTCAATCGTGATTATCGGCGAGTCGCTGAGCTCCACGTCGATTCTGGATGGGTACCACCAGATACCAATGTCGAGGATTTCGAGTTTTCAATCAGAACGGTATGCGAACCGATTTTTGAAAAGCCTTTGGCTGAAATATCTTTTGGCCATGTGTTACTGAATCTCTTCAACACCGCGCGTCGCTTCAACATGGAAGTCCAGCCGCAACTGGTATTATTACAGAAAACCTTGCTTTATATTGAAGGAATTGGTCGCCAACTTTATCCGCAACTCGACTTATGGAAAACGGCGAAGCCTTTCCTTGAGGACTGGATTAAGGATCAGGTGGGGCTGCCTGCGCTGTGGCGCACGGTGAAAACTAAAGCCCCGATGTGGGCAGAGCGTCTGCCTGAGCTACCGGAGCTGGTTTTTGATACGCTTCATCATCATAAACTGTTAAAGCACAGCGTCGATAAACTCGCGGATCAGCTTAACCAACAGCATAACCGTCATACTCAGGTGCGATATTTGTGGGGAATGGGGGCAATTTGCTTGCTCAGCAGCACGGCCGTAATGCTCGTTCATCCGGAATTGAAATGGATGTCGGGGGGATTACTAGCAGGAGCCTTGATTAGTTGGATAGCGGGCTGGCGAAAAACTACGTAAAGAGTCATGGCAGAGCACAGCATTGCAATGGAACATCTGATATGATTAATTTTAATTAACAAGCTATTATCATTTTGAGGTCATCATGGCTGGGATCAGTATTACCAAACTCCTCATCATTGCCGTTATTGTTATCCTTTTCTTCGGAACGAAAAAGCTACGTAATTTAGGCTCCGATTTAGGCTCATCGATTAAAGGTTTCAAAAAAGCAATGAGCGACGACGAAACGAAGAAAGATCAGGATGCCGATTTCTCAACAAAATCCCTTTCTGATTCCGAAAACGCTTCGCAATCTGAAGTTAAGCACAAAGATAAAGATCAGGTATAACTCGTGTTCGATATTGGATTTAGCGAATTACTGTTGGTTTTCGTGATAGGGCTTGTAGTACTCGGCCCAGAGCGACTGCCTGTTGCGGTAAAAACGGTCGTCGGTTGGATCCGTGCTATCCGTTCTTTGGCTGCGAACGTGCAGCATGAACTGGCGCAAGAATTAAAGCTGCAAGAACTGCAGGATAGCGTTAAAAAGGTGGAAGAAGCCGGTAAGGGCATGCTCTCTCCTGAGCTAAAAGAGTCGATCGAAGAGTTACGCAAAACTGCTGATTCTGTAAAGCAAACCTACCATGAATCGATTGAAACTGAGCGGGATGAAGATTTAGCCTCTCATACTGATTCAGTCGAAAAAGCGAAAGCCTCGACGTCGAGTCAGGCAGCCAGCGAAGTGCCTAAGTCGACAGCAACTTCCTCGCGTTTAGTGACCCCAGAAGACGAAAAGGCGGCTGCTACCGCCAAGCCAACCCCAGCGGTTGAACCGGCTCAGGGTGTCGTCAAAGAAGCCACCTCCACTCCTAGCGAAGATAAAAGTTAATGGAAGTCGAAGATACTCAACCGCTTATCAGCCACTTAATCGAGCTACGTAAGCGGCTGCTTAACTGTATTATTGCTGTGTTTATTATTTTCCTCGCGTTAATCTATTTCGCGAATGATATTTATCAACTGATTGCTGCACCGCTGATCCGGCAAATGCCTGTTGGGGCCAGTATGATTGCGACAGATGTCGCGTCACCTTTTTTTACCCCAATCAAACTCACCATCATCGTTTCAGTGTTTTTGGCGGTTCCTGTCATTCTTTATCAAGTCTGGGCATTTATCGCGCCAGCGCTTTATCGCCATGAACGTAAACTGGTAATGCCATTACTTTTCTCAAGTACCTTGCTGTTTTATGTTGGGGTGGCGTTTGCTTATTTTATTGTTTTCCCACTGGCGTTCGGTTTCTTTGCCAAGACGGCCCCGCAAGGCGTACAGATTGCTACGGATATTAGTAACTATCTCGATTTTGTTATGGCGATTTTCCTCGCCTTTGGTGTGGCATTTGAGGTACCTATAGCAATCGTTCTGTTGTGCTGGACCGGTTTAACCACGCCTGACGATCTACGTAAAAAACGGCCTTATATCTTGGTCGGTGCATTTGTGGTGGGAATGCTGTTAACACCTCCTGACGTTTTTTCTCAAACTTTACTCGCTATTCCGATGTACTGCCTATTCGAAGTCGGCGTATTCTTCTCCCGTTATTATGTAGGAAAAGGACGTTGGGATAAGGAACAGGATAGCGAATCCTGAGGTCCCACTCTCAGGTTCTGCGGAATATGCTGCGGAACAACGTTGAACCAGGCCACCTTAGGGTGGCCTCGCGTTGGAAAATAAGATGTTTGATATTGGTGTTAATCTAACAAGTACGCAGTTTGCAAAAGATAGAAAACAGATCGTCACGCGTGCCCAGCAAGCAGGTATTACTGGCATTCTCATTACTGGCACGAATGCACTCGAAAGTCAGCAAGCACAATTTCTCGCTACTCAGCACCCGGGCTATTGTTGGTCTACTGCCGGCGTACACCCACATCACGCGAGTGAATGGTCACAAGAAACCGCTGGTACTCTTCGCCGGTTAGCGAGTCAACCCCAAGTAGTCGCGATCGGTGAGTGTGGTCTGGACTACAATCGCAATATCTCAATGCCCGAACAACAAGAGTACGCGTTCAACGCGCAGCTTGAATTAGCGGCCGAATTATCCATGCCAGTCTTTCTTCATTGTCGTGAAGCACATGATCGTTTTATGGCGATCCTCACGCCATGGCTAAATAAGCTTCCTGCGGTCGTCGTGCACTGTTTTACCGGCACGCGTAAGGAGCTTGAGGACTATCTTGCACAAGGCATGATGGTGGGTATTACCGGATGGGTGTGTGATGAACGACGTGGGATTGAAGTACGAGAGCTTTTACCTCTCATTCCCGCTGACCGTCTATTACTCGAAACCGATGCGCCTTATCTGCTTCCAAGAGATATGCGACCTCGCCCCCCTTCAAGGCGTAATGAACCTTGTTATCTTCCGCATATTGTCCATCAGGTCGCGGCGTGGCGTGGCGAAGATCCGCAAAGTCTGGCGGTACAAACTGACAGTAATGCCCGCCGGTTATTCGGCCTTAGCGGTTTATAGTGAGTGTTTGGTAAACGCATCGTTCTCTACGCTGCGTGCCACTGTCTTGTTTAACAGATTGAGTAATAAGATTGAGCGTGTTTCACCATCGGTTTCTTGGTAAATAGCGCTCATCCCTTCAAAAATTCCCTCAGTAATCATGACACTTTCACCGGCTTGCGGTAAGGCGGGACATAAAGCACTGTCTGAAGGGCAAGTTTGTAAACGGGCGATGACCTGCTCGGGAACCAAGGCAGGTGTGGAGCCAAAACGAACGAAGTGGCTAACGCCGCGCGTGGCGCTGATGGTAGTGGTGTGAATCACCTCTGGGTCAAACTGTAAAAAGAGATAGTTTGGGAAGAGTGGCTCACAGACTTTTTTCACCTTTGCCCGCACCAACTTTTCCGTCTCAATCATCGGGACAAAACAGGTGACTTGCTGTCTCTCTAAATGTTCTTGTGCGCGAGCCATCTGACCACGCTTGCAATACAGTAAATACCAACCAGCCATAATCTCTCCAAAGATAACGGTAAATAATAACAAAGAGATATTTATTGGTATAGTTTACTTGTGGGTTAAGCCTAAGCGATCTCAGTAAATTCTGGAATTGACCCAAATAAATCGCAGCGCCCGACGCTATTCATACATATAATGGCATTATTGCCCATCATAATCGTAGATATCACCCGTTATGAAATATCAGGACTTAAGAGACTTTATCCAGCAGTTGGAAGCCATCGGTGAGTTAAAACGTATCACACTCCCGATCGATCCGAATCTTGAAATGACTGAAATTGCTGACCGGACCTTGAGGGCAGGGGGCCCGGCGTTACTCTTCGAAAACCCCAAAGGTTACGATATGCCGGTATTGTGTAACCTGTTCGGTACGCCGCGTCGTGTCGCCCTCGGTATGGGGCGGGAAGAGGTGAGCGCGCTACGTGAAGTGGGCGAACTCCTGGCATTCCTGAAAGAGCCTGAGCCTCCTCGTGGCTTTCGTGATCTCTTTGATAAACTCCCGCGTTTCAAAAATGTCTTAAATATGCCGACGAAAAGGCTGCGTTCAGCGCCTTGTCAACAACACGTCGCACAAGGTGATGACGTCGACTTGCATAAAATCCCTGTTATGCGCTGCTGGCCAGAAGATGCCGCCCCCCTGATTACCTGGGGATTAGTGGTGACGCGTGGACCGCATAAAGAGCGACAAAATCTGGGTATCTATCGCTTACAAGTCATCGGCAAAAATAGACTAATTATGCGCTGGTTATCCCATCGCGGCGGTGCACTCGATTTTCAAGAGTGGTGTAAAGCTCATCCGGGAGAACGTTTCCCTGTCAGTGTTGCCTTGGGCGCTGACCCTGCCACAATTTTAGGCGCGGTTACGCCGGTACCCGATGGCCTGTCAGAGTATGCCTTTGCGGGGTTATTAAGAGGGACCAAAACTGAAGTCGTAAAATGCCTCTCTTCTGAACTTGAAGTCCCCGCCAGCGCGGAAATTGTGTTGGAGGGTTATATCGAACCCGGGGATTTAGCGCCCGAAGGCCCTTATGGTGACCATACTGGCTACTATAATGAAGTGGATGATTTCCCCGTCTTCACCGTAACGCATGTTACCCATCGTGATAAGCCTATCTATCATTCGACTTATACTGGCCGCCCGCCAGATGAGCCTGCTGTACTCGGTGTGGCCTTGAATGAAGTGTTGGTTCCTATTCTGATCAAACAGTTTCCGGAAATTGTCGATTTCTATTTACCGCCGGAAGGCTGTTCATACCGCTTAGCCGTGGTGACTATTAAGAAACAGTATGCAGGGCATGCAAAGCGCGTTATGTTTGGCGTGTGGTCTTTCTTACGTCAGTTTATGTATACCAAATTCGTGATAGTGTGTGATGATGACGTCAATGCGCGCGATTGGAACGACGTTATTTGGGCGATCACCACACGAATGGATCCCGCACGTGATACGGTTCTAGTCGAGAATACACCCATAGACTATCTAGATTTTGCCTCGCCAGTTTCAGGATTAGGTTCCAAAATGGGCATGGATGCAACCAACAAATGGCCGGGTGAGACAGACCGTGAGTGGGGACGCCCCATCGTCAAAGATCCCGATGTCACCGCTCGAGTGGACGCCCTGTGGGATGACTTAGCGATTTTTCCGAAGCAATGAAGGCGAACATTACAATAAACTTGTCAATGCCTGACAGAGGTAACGAATGACTATTTTAAGCTGTAACGTAATTTCTGTAGAAGCCATTACTGAGACCGTTTATCGGGTGAGGATTGTTCCTGAAACCGAATTTACGTTTCGCGCGGGCCAATACTTAATGGTGGTGATGGATGATCAAGACAAACGTCCATTCTCTGTGGCCTCAACGCCAATGGAAAAAGATATTATTGAATTACATATTGGCGCTTCGGATATGAACCTTTATGCCATGGCAGTTATGGATAAAATCCGTCAGCAGAAAACCATTCAAGTCGACATGCCCCATGGTGATGCGTGGTTACGTGAAGGTGGTCAACGACCAATGATTCTTATTGCTGGGGGGACCGGGTTCTCTTATGCCCGTTCAATCCTGCTCACCGCCTTAGCCGAAAACCCAGACCGTGAGATTGAGCTTTATTGGGGCGGGCGTGAGCCTCAACACCTTTATGATTTAACTGAGCTGGAGGCCTTGGCTGTACGTCACCCTTCGCTCAAAATTATTCCTGTAGTCGAGCAACCCGATACGCAATGGCAAGGGCGTACGGGAACGGTTCTTCCTGCGGTGCTTAACGATCACGTCTCGCTGGCAGAGCACGATATTTATATTGCCGGCCGCTTCGAAATGGCCAAAATTGCTCGCGAGCGTTTCTGTGCCGAAGCCGGTGCGCAAACTGAAAATATCTACGGGGATGCGTTCGCTTTCTTATAAGCAGCAGACTCTGTATTCAAAGGCCGATTAACTTACCGTTATCGGCCTTTTTATTTAACAGATATTCTTTCTAGTATTCGATGCTTTTTACCCTATGCCATTTTGCCCCGCACCGCTAAGCAGCCATTGCGCACTCCAGTAAAAAGCTGTGCTACCATATGCGCTGATTTTGAACCGTTTGGAGAAGGCAGAATGAATTCGTTACCCGCACTCTATCGTGCTCATATTGAAAGTTTGATCGCTCACGCACGCACTATTCTGGCGCGATCACAGCGCGATGCACTATTGATTCATTCTGGAGAGCTCATCACGGCGTTCCAAGATGACCATGCGTATCCATTTAAAGTTAACCCCTTATTCAAAGCCTGGCTGCCCATTACTGAAACCGCAAACTGTTGGTTATGGATTGATGGCCAGGCACGCCCGACACTCTATTTCTATTCACCTACCGACTATTGGCACAAAGTCGATCCGCTGCCTGACACATATTGGAGCCAAGAATTTACCATTGTGGCATTAAAACAGGCCAACGATATCGCAACCTTACTGCCGACCGATCGCAGCAATGTTGCTTACCTTGGATCAGCGACGCATCGCGCAACAGCGCTTGGGATCCCTGCCTCGCAGCATAACCCGCAACAGATCATCGACTATCTTCACTATTACCGTAGTTTTAAAACGGATTATGAGCTGTATTGCATGCGTGAAGCGCAGCAGAGTGCGGTGAAAGGGCATCTGGCCGCACGCGAGAGTTTTTTCGCGGGAGCAAGTGAATTCCAAATCAACAATGATTATCTCGCGGCGACAGGACAGCGTGATACCAATGTGCCTTATGGGAATATTGTGGCAATCAATGAACATGCCTCTGTCTTACACTATACGCATCTCGATCATCAACGGCCGAAAACCCCTCGGAGTTTCTTATTAGATGCGGGCAGCGAGTTCAATGGTTATGCCGCTGATTTAACACGTTCTTATGCAGCATCACCGAACACGTTATATGCCGAACTGGTGGCGGCGGTGAATCAACATGAACTGGCGTTAATTGATACGCTAACAGTGGGACAGCATTACAGCGATTATCATCTGCAAATGAATCAGCGTATTGCCTCTATTCTCTGCGAAACCGGTATTATGAAAGGTATTAGCGAAGAGGCTCTGGTGAGTGAAAATATCACTTCGACCTTTATGCCACACGGGGTAGGGCATTCACTCGGCTTGCAAGTTCATGATGTTGCAGGTTTTATGCAAGATGAGCAGGGAACACACCTTGCTGCCCCGGCTGAATACCCATGGCTACGTTGCACGCGAATGATTGAACCTCGTATGGTGCTAACGATCGAACCGGGTTTGTACTTTATTGAGTCGCTCCTCGCACCATGGCGTAATAGTTCGTACAGCCAACACTTTAATTGGAATGTAATCGATGATTTAAAAGCCTATGGTGGGATTCGTATCGAAGATAATGTCATTATATGGCCAGACCGTATCGAGAACATGACGCGTGATTTACAGCTACCCTAATGCATAGCTATCCAATCCCTGTTCAAGCAGAAACAATTGTTGAAGAGACGATAAAGAAAAGTCGTTTCATCACTTACATTGTGCATACCGTTGGCGTTGATGCCGCGAAAAATGTTGTTCAAGTTATTCGAGAACAACATCCCACGGCTCGTCACCATTGCTGGGCTTTTGTTGCGGGAGCGCCTAATGACTCGCAACAACTGGGCTTCTCGGATGATGGTGAACCTTCGGGAACGGCAGGTAAACCTATGTTAGCCCAGTTGATGGGGAGCGGGTTAGGCGAGGTCACCGCTGTCGTGGTGCGTTACTATGGTGGCGTCATGCTCGGAACCGGGGGATTAGTGAAAGCCTATGGCGGTGGGGTACAGCAAGCTCTGAAGCATGTCGAGCGGCAGATTAAAATTCCTAAACAGACCTACTGGCTCCAATGTCAGTATGGCCAGTTAGCAGAAATCGAACGTATCGTGCAGCGCCATCAAGGTGAACTTCTCGATACGCGTTTCACCGAACACGTCACGGTTAATATTGCCTTACCTGAAGCATTTTTAGCAGAGTGCAATGAGGCATTGAGTCAATTTAGCCGTGGTGAACTCCATTTACAGCAGCAATAAATAATCCTGAATCAGGTCGAATAGGACAGGCAGCATGCAATTCCGAGCCCTTACCCGTATTGTAGGTCTTTTAATTATTATCTTCTCAGGCACCATGATGTTGCCGGGGCTTGTGGCACTGATCTACCGAGATGGGGCAGGAAGAGCATTTAGCCAGACCTTTCTCACTGCATTAGTGATTGGATCGCTACTCTGGTGGCCTAACCGTAAGCATCGACGAGAGCTGAAACCTCGCGAAGGTTTTTTTATCGTAGTCCTATTTTGGATAGTGCTTGGTAGCGTCGGAGCATTACCTTTTATGTTTGCCGAGCGACCACATCTTTCTGTTACGGACGCTTTTTTCGAGTCATTCTCCGGCCTCACCACTACTGGCGCGACAACGCTCATCGGTCTCGATACCTTACCTAAGGCAATCCTATTTTATCGGCAAATGTTACAATGGTTAGGGGGGATGGGAATTATCGTCTTAGCCGTAGCCATTCTACCAATATTAGGGGTAGGGGGGATGCAGCTTTACCGCGCAGAAATGCCGGGCCCTTTAAAAGATAATAAAATGCGGCCTAGGATTGCTGAAACGGCTAAAACCTTATGGTTGATTTATGTATTGCTGACGATAGCGTGCGCATTAGCGCTCTGGTTTGCCGGTATGCCGTTATTTGACGCGATTAGCCATAGCTTCTCAACCATATCGATCGGGGGCTTTTCTACCCATGACTCGAGTGTCGGTTATTTCAACAGCCCACTGATCAACAGTATTATTGCAATCTTCCTTCTGATTTCTGGCTGTAACTATGGTCTCCACTTCTCGCTGCTTTCGGGGAGAAGCCTTAAAGTGTATTGGCGTGATCCGGAGTTCCGCGTCTTTATTGGTGTGCAGTTAAGTTTAGTGGTCATCGCCACTTTGATCCTCATGACGCACCATGTCTATCACGGCTTTTGGGCGACATTAGATCAAGCTTTTTTCCAAGTTGTTTCGATGGCAACAACGGCTGGATTCACTACAGACAGTATTGCTCATTGGCCGTTATTCTTACCTGTCCTTCTATTATGTACCGCGTTTATTGGTGGGTGTGCTGGTTCGACAGGGGGGGGGCTTAAAGTTATCCGTATCCTTTTACTGTTTAAGCAAGGTAACCGTGAGCTAAAACGGCTAGTGCACCCTAACGCAGTCTACACCATCAAATTAGGGGATCGCCCTCTACCTGAGCGAATCATCGAAGCGGTATGGGGATTCTTCTCGGCCTATGCTTTGGTCTTTTTAGTCAGCATGATGGCAATCATTGCAACGGGCGTAGATAACTTTTCTGCATTTGCCGCGGTGGCTGCAACACTTAATAACTTGGGCCCAGGGCTTGGCGTAGTGGCCGATAACTTTGCGTCAATGAATGACACCGCGAAATGGATACTGATTTCGACTATGCTGTTTGGGCGTTTAGAAGTTTTTACGCTACTCGTTCTTTTCACGCCAACCTTCTGGCGTCAATAAGGTATATGAATGAAAACTCTTCTTCTTTATTCCACGCGCGATGGGCAGACTCATAAGATTGCGCAAGCTATCCAGCTGGATATGGTTCCGCAACAGGTCGACCTTTATGATTTAACGGCGTTACCTCCTATTGATTGGTCGCTATACGATAAAGTAATTATCGGAGCGTCGATTCGCTACGGGCGCTTTGCGCCTCAGTTGGCAGAGTTTGTTGAGGCACATCTTGACGAATTAGGTCAGCGCTACAGTGCATTCTATTCGGTAAACCTTACGGCGCGGAAAGCCGACAAAGCGTCTCCCGATACCAATGTCTATACACATAAGTTTTTAAGCGCTTCTTCTTGGGTACCGGATGAGGTCGCTGTTTTCGCTGGCGCGTTACGTTATCCCCGTTATCGTTGGTTTGATCGCTTTATGATCGGATTAATTATGAAGATGACCGGAGGAGAAACCGATAAGACTAAAGAGGTTGAATACACGCAATGGGAAAAGGTTCGCGAATTTGCCCTGAAAATCGCTGAGAAAAAGAGCAAATCGGTGGCAAATTGAGTGGTTAGGTTAGAAAAGAAACGAACGATAATTTTTTTTAAATAATCCCTTGCGCTCTGAGCGGAACTCCCTATAATGCGCATCCACTGACACGGCAAAGCGAGATACGCAGCGCGGTGACAGGGACTGAAGCGATTCGGTCCAGGAGAAAAAATCAAAATAATGATTGACTCCTGAGGTGAAGCGAGTAATATACGCCACCTCGCGACAACGAGTTAAAACGTTGATTCGCAATGCTCTTTAACAATTTATCAGACAATCTGTGTGGGCACTCGCAGGATTGATATCACAAAAAACTTTGTAGTATCAAGTCTTGAAGAGTGACACTGAAAATTCATTTACGAATAACAGAATAATTTCTTTGAGCATCAAACTTTAAATTGAAGAGTTTGATCATGGCTCAGATTGAACGCTGGCGGCAGGCCTAACACATGCAAGTCGAACGGTAACAGAAAGTAGCTTGCTACTTTGCTGACGAGTGGCGGACGGGTGAGTAATGTCTGGGGATCTGCCTGATGGAGGGGGATAACTACTGGAAACGGTAGCTAATACCGCATAATGTCGCAAGACCAAAGCGGGGGACTTTCGGGCCTCGCACCATCAGATGAACCCAGATGGGATTAGCTAGTAGGTAGGGTAATGGCTTACCTAGGCGACGATCCCTAGCTGGTCTGAGAGGATGACCAGCCACACTGGAACTGAGACACGGTCCAGACTCCTACGGGAGGCAGCAGTGGGGAATATTGCACAATGGGCGCAAGCCTGATGCAGCCATGCCGCGTGTATGAAGAAGGCCTTCGGGTTGTAAAGTACTTTCAGTCAGGAGGAAGGGTGTGAAATTAATACTTTCATGCATTGACGTTACTGACAGAAGAAGCACCGGCTAACTCCGTGCCAGCAGCCGCGGTAATACGGAGGGTGCAAGCGTTAATCGGAATTACTGGGCGTAAAGCGCACGCAGGCGGTTTGTTAAGTCAGATGTGAAATCCCCGGGCTCAACCTGGGAACTGCATTTGAAACTGGCAAGCTTGAGTCTTGTAGAGGGGGGTAGAATTCCAGGTGTAGCGGTGAAATGCGTAGAGATCTGGAGGAATACCGGTGGCGAAGGCGGCCCCCTGGACAAAGACTGACGCTCAGGTGCGAAAGCGTGGGGAGCAAACAGGATTAGATACCCTGGTAGTCCACGCCGTAAACGATGTCGACTTGGAGGCTGTTCCCTTGAGGAGTGGCTTCCGGAGCTAACGCGTTAAGTCGACCGCCTGGGGAGTACGGCCGCAAGGTTAAAACTCAAATGAATTGACGGGGGCCCGCACAAGCGGTGGAGCATGTGGTTTAATTCGATGCAACGCGAAGAACCTTACCTACTCTTGACATCCAGAGAATTTAGCAGAGATGCTTTAGTGCCTTCGGGAACTCTGAGACAGGTGCTGCATGGCTGTCGTCAGCTCGTGTTGTGAAATGTTGGGTTAAGTCCCGCAACGAGCGCAACCCTTATCCTTTGTTGCCAGCAC
>NZ_JALBCV010000068.1 GCF_022602565.1 Rosenbergiella metrosideri | reverse complement strand
GCATGATGCTAATGGACGAGCAGCAAACACAGCGATTCGAATCCGCCTGCATGGCGGCGAACGCTCGTTTCATTGGTGGCATGCTGGCTTGCATCGCCATCGCGATACACGAGTTGACCGGCGCCGATACCTATTTTGGAATTACTCCCAAAGATATCCGCACACCAGCCGACCTTATGACGCAGGGGTGGTTCACCGGGCAGATCCCGGTGACCGTTCCAGTCGCCGGATTGTCCTTTAACGAGATTGCACGAATCGCGCAGACCTCCTTCGATAC
>NZ_JALBCV010000067.1 GCF_022602565.1 Rosenbergiella metrosideri | reverse complement strand
CAGTTCGGTGACGTCGAAGCCAATGCCGCCGGCGCCGACGACAGCCACGGTTCGCCCGACCGGTCTGACACCGGTGATGGCTTCGGCGTAGGTTAACACCATGGGGTGGTCGATGCCGGGGATGGCCGGAATGCGCGGTGCCACGCCGGTGGCCAAGACGACCTCGTCGTAGCCGGTCAACTCCTGGGCGGCCACCCGAGTGCCCAGTCGCACCTCGACACCGTGTTTGGCCAGAATCGTCGAGAAATACCGGATGGTTTCGCTGAATTCCTCTTTGC
>NZ_JALBCV010000066.1 GCF_022602565.1 Rosenbergiella metrosideri | reverse complement strand
CCATCCACCGGGTCAGGTTGACGACCGGGCCCATCGGCATGCGCCACTGGGCACGGACTAACCGGGCGGCGTCCTCGGCGGCGGTGAACTCCGGGTCGAACGCGGGCACATGTTGCTCGCTATTGATAGCCACTTCCTCGAAGAGGAATGACGCGTGCACGCGCAACAGGTTCAACCGGGCCTCCAGCTGACGCCAGGCCGACGCCTTCGTGGTCTTGTGGCGGCGCATATGCGCATCGACTGCGAGCGCACCTCGAAACCTGTTCCCGTGTATGAGC
>NZ_JALBCV010000065.1 GCF_022602565.1 Rosenbergiella metrosideri | reverse complement strand
CAAGATACAGGAGAGCAGGCGAACCCAATCCTCCGGCGCCGATACACAATACGCGCGCATCCTTCAGCCGCTGTTGGCCGTTGACGCCGATATCCGGGATGATGAGGTGCCTGCTGTACCTGCGCACCTCATCGCGGGTCAGCGATATCTGCGACGGTGCCGGGATCAAGGCTTCAGTCATGATTGCTCTCCTCCTGGCCAAGGCCAGGGACGTGGTGTACGAGTGAAGGTTCCTCGCGTGATCCTTCGGGTGGCAGTCTAGGTGGTCAGTGCTGGGG
>NZ_JALBCV010000064.1 GCF_022602565.1 Rosenbergiella metrosideri | reverse complement strand
GGCTGAGCAGGCATCGGAGGCGGGATGGTACGACCGGCCGGCCTTCTATGCGGCCGATGTGGTGACTCATGGTCAAATCCACGACGGTGCCGCACGTCTTGGGGAAGTGCTGAGAAACCGCGGACTATCCAGTGGTGATCGGGTTCTGTTGTGCCTGCCGGATTCGCCCGACCTGGTGCAGCTATTGCTGGCGTGCCTGGCTCGTGGGGTTATGGCGTTTCTAGCGAATCCGGAGCTGCATCGCGACGACCACGCGTTGGCCGCACGCAACACGGAAC
>NZ_JALBCV010000063.1 GCF_022602565.1 Rosenbergiella metrosideri | reverse complement strand
ACCGTGTCCCGGATGGAGCGCGATGGGCTACTTCGGGTGGCTGGCGATCGCCACCTGGAGCTCACCGAAAAGGGCCGCGCGCTGGCCATCGCCGTGATGCGCAAGCACCGCCTCGCCGAACGGCTCCTCGTCGATGTCATCGGGTTGCCGTGGGAAGAAGTTCACGCCGAGGCATGCCGGTGGGAGCACGTGATGAGCGAGGACGTCGAGCGACGGCTGGTCAAGGTGCTCAACAACCCGACCACGTCCCCGTTCGGCAACCCGATCCCGGGCCTGGTGGAAC
>NZ_JALBCV010000062.1 GCF_022602565.1 Rosenbergiella metrosideri | reverse complement strand
CTAATATTTTATTAGAAAAAGCGTATGATTCTAATATAAATTTTGATTATTTCCATTTAATTAGTGGTCAAGACTACCCATTAACTGATAATGCAAGTTTTGATAATTTTTTCGAATTCAATGATAATAGTTTTATGCAGTTCGATAAAGATTCAGAAATGAAAATATGGCGAAAAACCAAATATAATGAGAGGGTGAATTATTTTTACTTAGTTGATGTTTTAAGTGGAGATTATTTCCCTGAAAAATTATCAAAATCGATAACAAGATTAGTTTATAAAATCTCTAAA
>NZ_JALBCV010000061.1 GCF_022602565.1 Rosenbergiella metrosideri | reverse complement strand
AAGTGGTGGGTGATGACGGATTCGAACCGCCGACCCCCTCCTTGTAAGGGAGATGCTCTACCAACTGAGCTAATCACCCACTTCGGTATAAAAATACCTTTTGGCTGAATTTGGTGGGTGATGACGGATTCGAACCGCCGACCCCCTCCTTGTAAGGGAGATGCTCTACCAACTGAGCTAATCACCCACTTCGGTATAAAAATACCTTTTGGCTGAATTTGGTGGGTGATGACGGATTCGAACCGCCGACCCCCTCCTTGTAAGGGAGATGCTCTACCAACTGAGCTAATCACCCA
>NZ_JALBCV010000060.1 GCF_022602565.1 Rosenbergiella metrosideri | reverse complement strand
TTCAATTTATCAGCTTGTTTCCAGATTTTTAAAGAGCAATATCTTAAAGACGACTCGTAAGTCAGCTTTAAGATAATAGTGTCGGCGACTTTCACTCACAGACCAGCAAGTGGCGTCCCCTAGGGGATTCGAACCCCTGTTACCGCCGTGAAAGGGCGGTGTCCTGGGCCTCTAGACGAAGGGGACATAAGTCTGCTTCGCAAGACGCCTTGCTTCTTTACTTTTTCATCAGACAATCTGTGTGAGCACTACGCAGCAATGTATCTTACAGGTAAGGAGGTGATCCAACCGCAGGTTCC
>NZ_JALBCV010000059.1 GCF_022602565.1 Rosenbergiella metrosideri | reverse complement strand
ATCCTGAAGGGCCCGATGTTGACGAGTTCGTGGATGTCGAACAGCGACATGCCGGGAATATCGATCTGATCGATGTGGACGGGACCGAGGTTGAGGGTTTCGTTGATGTCCACCAGGGTGCTGCCGGTGATTTCGATGCTGTAGGAGAAGCCGACCAGCCCGTGGTGATCACCGGTCCACAGCGCGCCGTTGTTGAAGCTGCCGGAGTTGAACGCGCCGGTGTTGACATTGCCCGAGTTGGCGATGCCGGTGTTGGAGTTGCCGGTGTTCAGCCAGCCGGTGTTGACGTTGCCCGGGTTGAAGCCACCCGTATTGGTGTTGCCCGCGTTG
>NZ_JALBCV010000005.1 GCF_022602565.1 Rosenbergiella metrosideri | reverse complement strand
GGCGGGCGCAAAGGGGTAAAGCGCCGGATTTGATACGCCGCAGAAAGCGCTGGTATATGACCACATTAAAGTTTGATAAAAACCATTTGAGTTTGATGTTTCTCTGTCAGTCAATATAACTATAGTGAATAAGTTATTTTCCCGTTCACTGTTGTCGATGAGGTGATTGAACAGTATTTTTTGGGGTTGGCTATCAAATCATCCGCTATTCACTTGGATACATAACGATTAATGCCGAAAGGATTTATTTAAGCCACTCTGAGGCGTTTTAAGGGGCAAGATGTTTTTTATGGGTTACGCTCCAGAATGGCCCTGAGGGCGCTTGAGTGGTGCGCGTAACAAGGGCTTATGTTTAATGAATTTTAGTCAAAATTGCTTGCATTATAGCCGTTTCCCTCATACCTCTCTTAATATAAATTTAATATATGCTATTTAAAAAATTAGCTTCTTAATTGTATTCATTAGCAAGGCATTCGTATTTACTTGCTGTTTCTGCATCAGTATTTAGTGATTCAAGTATAGCAAGTCTGCACTTTATTTTAGTAGCGTGACTCCACAGCTCATGTAATTTTAGTATATTTGATTTTTCTTTTGGTAAGTTAGCTATCGATTCTTTTATAGCTACGCTTAGATTTTCTCTGGAATCATTCTCTTTTTTTATGTATCTTTCATTTATTTCGTTTAGTTGGCTCATTTCTGGCTCTGTGAATGCAGCACTCACATTAAATGAAAAAAGAAAAATCAAGGAAAAATGTTTAATTTTTTTCATAGTACTCAACTCTCCGATTGAACCTATCATTAGGTACTTTTATCCAATAACTTCTATTTGAAATGGCTTTCCCTAAACCCTCTATATCTCCAGCGTAAGCCATTCGTTGTATATGCTCTCGGGCTTTTGGTGTGTAATCACCTCGGTATCTAAGGTCGATAAGCATCTCTTTTATTTTATCAGGAATGTTGTCCCAAGCTAAATCTGGTGGCGTGTTTGGGTTTGGATGGTAGTCGTGAATGTTTTTATGTAACTTACTTATTCTCTCAACATCCTTTTCTAATTCTTCATAAGCTATCTCAAATAACCTTAACTGCTGAATATCTGTTATTTCTTCAATAGAATCCCTATTTTCAAGGACGAAGTTATAGGCTAAACATCCTTTCTTTTTAGCGCCCTTAGAAATCACTTCGGCCTTTTTATTTTCTATACCCGCTTTTTTTAAAGCAATGAGCACGCTAGTTTCACTTCTATCACCGAGGTCAAACCCTCTACCAATTGTCACTCCTGAATTATCTTTCTGGCAAGATACAGAATTCCCAGGCCAGTGTATTTTTTTTAATAATCTCTACTTGATTTTAAATTATTACCTTCTGACCTAAATGTCAGCATTCCTTTTTTTGGCTCTAGCATTTTTATCATCCTTTATCTATTCAGAGTCAAACATAATACGAAATTTCTTTGCACTTCCTTGATTTTAATCTGGAATTTGAAAGTTTTTTTAAAAAAACAATTGGAATCTTGAAATCTTTTTCTAGGCTCAATCTCTTTCCATGTAAAAAAACCTAAAAGCGAGTTATTTACTCCGATTAAAATAGTGATTGATTATAATTCGAGTGATAAATGAATCATTTAGTGTCCGGAATGATATGAAAAACGCATACATAATTACGGTAAGCACCGACAAACCAGAAGACAGAAAGCCTCTCTTTTGCTATGAAAATACAACGTTGCCACACAGCAGAGTCAAGCGCAAAAAGAAGACGCCCATCATCTGAGGGGGGACTCGGTGCACCGCCATCATGTCATCACGGCTCACATTCTTAATATTTAGGAATTCATCTTTAGCCGTGGCCTCAGATAGAGGGATTATCTGAATACCGTCTTTGTTGCCGTTGGGCGAGTACATAAAAAGGTTTCGAAAATTCCCTAGTCCTTTTGAGCTTTTCATCGCTTGGCGAATGCTATTTATGTCTTCCTGGTTTTGCGCTGCATCGGTCATATACATGATATAGCCCGCATGGGAACCGTTGACATAATACTTACGGCGAAACAGCGTAGCGGCATCATTAAGAAGCGCTGAGGGGATCGCAGACAGGTATTCAGGCAATCCGTAAATTTCCTGATTTAAATCAGGCTCCATCAAGTGGAAAACGCTCCCTGTCGAAAATAGATAGTAATCATTCGCAAAGCGATTACCAATAAACCAGTAGGACTCTAAATTAATCCCACGGCGAGTAAATTTAGCCAGTGACGGCATAAGGGATAACACCTCGCCAAAATGGTTTGTTCTTTTCTCTAAATAAGCATTTCCGAAAACGAGATAGTCTTGAAGAAAACTACTGAAGGCTTGACGGCTCAAAAGTTTATAGGGAATAAACGAACTGATTAAAATATTACGTTTTACTTGAATTGGTGAGCAGTGGTGCACGGCGCTACGGAATATTCGGGCTAGCCCGTCAAAACTGACAGGGGGTTCATACCAATGCTCATATCGTCCGCATTCGACGTAATCGAGTATCTCTCTTCTATCAAGCACTGGGATAGGATCACCAAACGTAAAACACTCTGTAGCGCTATCACCCTCGACCAGGGCGGAAGCGTTAGGAACGCCATTGAGGCTATTACTCATATATTTCTCACTCTGAATAAGGTTAAGCGTTAATTGTGCCGCTATCAGTACAAAACTAACGCCTTTACTTACCTGATTCATGCCCTAGGGCTTGTAGGATTATCTACACAATAAGAAACTGAAAAAGAAAAGAACAAAAACAGTTACACGACTTTTTTGCAAACTCGTAAAGCGTTAAGTGTTTATTAGTAATACTGGATAAATAATCAGCCCACCATTGCACCATTAAACGGTGCTCCTCTAAATGCTCGGAAGTATGAATATAAGCTGCTCTAACATTATTACGTACCGTATGGCTGAGTTGCCTTTCTTTAGGGTCATCACTCCATAAACCTGATTCCCCTAAGGCTCCCCTCGCCATAGTTCTAAATCCGTGCCTGCAAACTTCGGTTTTTGTGTCGTAGCCCATTGTACGAAGCGCAATATTAACCGTGTTTTCGCTCATCACTTTTCTTGCATCATGATCCCCCGGAAATAAACGAGGGTTATCACCACTAATCTGTCTAAGCTCATAGAGTATGGCGAGTGCCTGTGAGCTAAGAGGGACTATATGCTCTTCCTTCATTTTTATTCCTCTGTGAGAATGGCGAATCCCCTCCACTTCTTCACGCTTTGCAGGAATGCGCCATAATGCACGTTCTAAATCGAATTCAGACCAACAAGCAAATCTAAGCTCGCTAGACCTTACAAAAGTTAGAAGTGATAGCTGAACTGCAATACGAGTTATCTTGCGACCTCTGTATAGAGAAAGCCTCTCTAAAAACTCTGGGAATCTGTGGAAGGGTAAAGCTGGATAGCGGCGAGCCTTGGTAGTAGTCAATGCGCCAGCCATATCCATTGCGGGGTTTGAATCGATATAATCATTTTGTACTGCATAGCGCATTATTGCCGTCACTCTTTGCTGTAAACGCTGTGCGACATCATGCTTACCACTGGCATCAACTTTTTTTATTGGCGCTAGTAAGTTACTTGTCTTGAGTAGACGTATATCTTCACCACCGATAAACGGAAAAATATATAACTCTAAATATCGCAGAACGCGGGCGCTATGGTCTTTGCTCCATCGCTTATTATTGGCATGCCACTCTCGGGCAATGGTCTCAAACTTATAGGCACCGGAGTTTTCAGATTGAGCCTCTCTCTGCTCTGCTTTGGGATCAATACCCTGACTAATTAATTTTTTAGCTTCGTCTCGTTTCGCTCCTGCTTGCGCCAACGTAACAATAGGCCACACTCCAAAAGCTAAGCGATCTTCTTTCTTATCAGTTGGGC
The DNA here is from genome assembly GCF_022602565.1 of Rosenbergiella metrosideri. Taxonomy (GTDB): domain Bacteria; phylum Pseudomonadota; class Gammaproteobacteria; order Enterobacterales; family Enterobacteriaceae; genus Rosenbergiella; species Rosenbergiella metrosideri. The sequence continues at coordinate 181,802 of NZ_JALBCV010000005.1, read as the reverse complement.
GGCGATACTTCATTCGCCAATATTTAGATCCTTTCGCTGAAACCTCAAGATATAGCCCTCCACCATCAGCTAATTTATACGTCTTATCTTTTGGCTTCGCAGTCTCTACCTGTCTGGCGTTCAGCTTCATTTGGGGGCACTTTTTCCATCGAGGTTAATATGCCCCCAGAAGGGTCTGGATTACAACGGAACTTCTCGGACGATAAATTGATGGTAATGTTTGATTTAAAAGGCTTTTTGGACTTCCCCGGACGGGGATGGACAGGATACTGGTGCGAAGGCCGGACCGCGATCATCTACGTAACCAACTGAAATTTTTGATATTAAAAAATAATAGAACCGCTATATATACTCACATGTATACTCAACGCGATTTTCTGAAGTCTTAGCTAACTCAAAAAATTACTCTTCATCATCTTCCACAGGTTCTAACGCGTCAAGTGCGACTCGTACCATAGCGATAGAACCAATACGGATGAAAGCATCTTCTCCATCTTCGTCGGTTAACTGATACCGCTCGGTTGATTCCGGCTCTGATTCAAGAATGTCAAAAAATGCATTCAACTGACCGATATCGTCATCACTTTCGTCCTCGGATTCATCCGGCTCACAGCAAAGCTCAATAACCGGGCCACTATTTACCATGGTGATTTGGACATTCCCATACCTGCCTTCATTTTCATCGCTATCTTCTTCATCAGAAACGGGGGGAAAACCATCAAACAAGAATTGGTGGAAAATCACCTCTCGGGCATTTAAGGCATAACGATGCTGTTCAGAGTCGAAAATAAAGAAATGCTCATAATCAGGTGCTGATCTTTCCTGAAAGTATGAGTAAAAACGACGCTTATCAGCCGGGAAAATGGGTAACAGCAAATAATCTTGCTGCCCTCGTAACCAGAGTTTCACCGTCCAAATGCAGCCATCCATTTCAATACCATTAGCGGCGATGCTTTCCAGATCATCATCACTACGGCTACTTTGATTGCGCACTTTTTGCAATAAAGTATCGTTACCAGGAAAAACTGCATTCAATGGTTTCTTTAAGACAGCGCTTATCGCCTGCGCCAGTCCTAACTTGGCCGCAACTTTCCCTGTCTCTATACGTTGGATCTGCTGTTGGCTGGTACCAGCCATATCCGCCAATTCACGCTGAGTGATTGATAATTGAATACGAAGTTCTTTGATTTTGTTTTGCATGATGCCCTCCCCACTTACCAAGAAGTAATGGATATCATTAAAACACAGTAAAGAGTAAAAAACACAAAAATGAGTTTTAAGTTAGTGAGAAATACTCGCTAATGTGAAGAGCATCTTTTCATCGTTCTTCTTTGGTATGCCAGAGATCCACGATATAGATGTCATTATCACGAAGTTCGTAGTGAACCTCGTAATCATCGAATAATACTTTTCGGACCTCACGAGGTTCATACCGAGTCTGCTGTACGCCAATTGCCGGATGCGCTGTAAGACCAGCACAACCAGTCATCAGGCGATCCAAAACGTTATCGGCATGCTGGCGGCTATACTGAAGGGCGAAGCGATAGATACGCTCCAGGCCATCCTGAGATTTAAGCGCCCAGTAAATTTCCATTTATCAGGATTTCTTTAAGCGATTAGCAAAATCCACCATGTCCGAGTGGCTCACCACGCGACCAGCATCCACATCGGCAAGACCGGCCTGAATGCTCTGATGACGCCGTTCTCTTTCGGCCAGCATACTGGTCAACGCTTCTTTAATAATCCAGCTCTTAGAACGGTCCAACTCAATTGCCAGATTTTCAACAGCAGCAGCCAATTCAACGGGTATCTGTGCGCTGATGGTTTGTTTAGTAAGCGAACCCATAGGGATTACCTCGTTTAATAACATTTAATAGCTCCTATTAAGGTTAGCATAGAGGTGCCTATAAAAAAATCACATCTCATTTTGCAGGCAACATCCCCGGAAAGTGCTTCGCCACGATGTCATTCATCTTCTCCACCAGATCCAGGCATTTAAACGTGATATGTCCGCTGCCCTTCTGAAAGTAGCGAATAGTGAACAACTCATCTTCGAAAATCTGCTGATGCGGATTGTCGCGCACGAAATCCATGAACCGGATGGAGACATCATGCCGGTTATCGGGAATGGTTTTACCATCCAGCAAGTAGAGCATCCGTTCCAGATCGGCTAACTGATCGCGCCGCCAGCCCCAATTCAGGCTGTAGCCCCATCTGTCATGCTTCACCAGATTGTTGACGATAATCTTCTTACCGAAATAACAGGGATTATTGGTTTTGTAGTCCCAACTTAACCCTTTAAATACATTGATAATCCCACGTTCGAAAACGTCCTGCTTATTGTGGTGGAGTTGTTCAAAGGTACTCAGGATGTTGGCTTCGCTAATAGCCGGGAGATCGCCCTCCTCCAGGTTCTTCGCCCACTTGCTGCGGGCTTCTGCATCCATCAGGGTCAACATCCCGGACTTCAGCATGAGATCGCGCCAGATACTACGGTCGATATTGCGGGTAATCACCGGTATCGCTTTATCTACTGGTTGCATCAGCCAGCAGTCAAAGGAATGGCCCTGTCGCATCGCCCAATGCTCCGCCACATCACCACCGATGCTGGAGGTTAGCCGTGAGATATCATCAAGCTTATGGATCAGGATTTCTATCAGGCTCAGCGCAGCATCACGTCCTGTGACGATGCGTTCGATACTGGTTGAGCAAATTAGCTCATTATGGTCATTTAAGACTTCAGCTTCTGTTTGCATGATTTTTGTCCGTATAAAAGCAAACACGCCTGCCGGGAGTGGCAGGCGCATTATGCAATGAGTAAATAAGGAAGACAGATCGGGAATATAATTCGGGAAGGAGGCTCGCAAGATTCAGCGTGTCGAAAGATTATGGCCTTGTCGTAACAGACCAGTTGCCTGTCGCGCCCGCAAAATGTCTACAGCCCGCAGATAAGGCGATTGTTCCTGCCAGCTAAATCCCCTGCGATCGATACGAACCAGCTCGTACTTTTCCACCAGAAAGTTAACAGCATCGGCCAGTGTGATACCGGCATCGATATGTTCCTGGATAGCTGTATCATCATGAAAGGGGGTGTCATTTAACGTGAGGCCATAATGATGTTCCAGCAAATAGGTTAACAGCTGCTGCCAGACTTGAACGGGCGACAGGCGTGATGAAACCGGCACCGTGGCCGGTACAGTTGAGATATTCATAGGTTGAGTCCTGATAAAAGAAGAGGTGAAGAGGCGCTACTGAGTTGGGTAAATAGAAATGCAAACGTAGCCGAAGCTGGCACGTGTATCCGCTATGCAGGTTAAACCCGCAAGCTGAATAGTCACCTGGTGTTGTTGGTGTGGGTTTAGCTTACCGGAATGCAGCATTCCTTCCATCTGCTCGATAAATAGCGAGAATGTCCGTTCCAGTTGTTGTAATTGCTCTGGACTAAAGCTCCCCGTCAATCCCGCTCTGTCTGCCAGATAGTGCAGCCGGTTGCCTTCCTGAACCAGCCTTGCGCCAAAGCGCGGAGTGACATCGATTTGTAACCCCCATTCATGGGATGGTGTTAATGGCATAACTCCCTCCATTTAAAGTAAACCTTGCTCAGCAAAAGAAACCACTTCGTTCCCGACCACCAGATGATCCAATACGCGTATTTCCATAAGCGCCAATGCTTTTGCAATCCGCTGAGTGATATGTTTGTCCTGCTGGCTGATTTCCGTCGTACCCGATGGATGGTTATGCGCCAGTATGACCGCAGCGGCATTGTGTTTCAGAGCCAATTTAACCACTTCCCGTGGATGCACTTCGGTATGGCTGAGCGTACCGGTAAACAGTGTTTCGCATTCCAGCAGGCAGTGTTGGTTGTCGAGATATATCACGATAAAGACCTCACGTTCCTGATGAGCCATCTGTAATTGCAGCCAGGTTTTAGTGAAGCTGGTGGAGATAAATGGCTCACTCGGCTGACGCTGATATTTTTCCAGCAGTCGTAACGCCCGACGAATAACACGTTGCTCGTTTTCGGGGAATACCGGGGATAAATTGAATACAGACATCATTGTTCCTTAAAACAAAAAGCCTCACCGGTTGATTGGCAAGGCCTGAGAAAAAGATAATAAAAAGGCTCATAAGGCAAGCTGCAGCATATTCTCAGCCATTAGCCATAGGGCGCGATTAAGTTTTACGTCCCCGTCGATACCGTTAACGGCTCGGGTTCTTGCCCGCTGGCCTTTCACTGTGCGGCCAGATAGCCCGCCTTTAATCAGGTTCTCCTGAATACGCTGGTAAGTGGTCCAGAGATCGTTGCTTTCATCTTGCCAACGACGTGGGGCAAGGATTTGTGATTCCGTAACTGGCTGGTGCTCCTCGCCAAAGCGATAGGTCAGTGCCGCTTTCGCCATGGCTTGCTGTGCGGGTGGCGGTAATAGCAGGGACTGCATGGCATCGCGCTTCTCTTCCACCCGGTCAAATATCCCAAGTACTTGGTAAGCCCCCTCAATCACTTTCTCCACCACATCGCCTTTATGGGGTACACGCACTTCACCAAAACTCTCACCGCAGATTAGGCCATTCTGACAAACGAATCGAAATAGCCCCGGCAGCATCTGATAGGAACTGGAGCCATCGTGGCTGTTGAGCAGAATAATTTCCGGTACTTGTTTACCGGTAATTTGGCCTTCCCGGCGCAGGCGTAACATATGCTTGGTATGCTCGCGCTTACTCAAATCGCGTACTCGGGTCTGACAAGCATAGAACGGCTGAAAACCTTCCCGTTGCAAGCTCTCGAGCAGCGTAATGGTAGGGATATAGGTATAACGACTGCTACGAGAATCATGTTTCTCCTGGCTGAAAACGCTGGGAACCGTGCGATACAACTCCTCGTGAGTTAACGGACGGTCACGGCGAATGCTATTGGCGGATCCAAAACGACTGGCTAATTTCATCACTATTTCCTTTTAATTAAGAAGCATAAAAGTAAAAACCCCCGCTCCATTAGGAGGCAGGGGCTTAGGTTATCTGTCATCACAACACCCAACGGCATCAAAGGCTGTCAAGGAACCGCAGAATCCAGGTCATCAGAGCCGTCATTAGCTCAGTAACCAGCAACGTAACCGCTTCTCTGGCGATATCGATAAAGCTGTCATCGTAGCCTCCTTGGCGAAGACGAATTTCAATAAACTGTCGGGCCTGATGGGCTCCGCACCAGTTCAGAACCTGGCCTAAGGCGGTAATGAACATTTTCAAAAAGGGCATAGCAAAGCCTCAGTGTTACTGTTCGGTGATAGACAAAACGAAACTTGGCGGAAATAAGCAAATCCGTTTCAGAAGAAACGGATGTTGTGAGGGAGCTGTGGGGGTGACGCTAATTTGCAGTGAGGGTTGTACAGGCCGACATATCGGCAAGCACCTTGTGAACATTGCTGGTGGAGGGAGCAAAACTGGCTACTTTTCTGTCGTTAACCCAGACCTCAAATGAGGTCGTTTTTCTGACAGCATTAATGAATGCGATCCAAGCATTATCGCCATTACGCCAGCCCAAAGAGGGAGGGACCGCAAACTGTGTATCGCCGCTAACCAGCGCTATCTGGGTATTTTCATCCTGTGAACTGAGTATTTTGCCATCCGGCAATGTGACTAGCACACTGTGCTGTAGCACCTGCGATTCATCGGGATTACTGGTACAACTGATATTCAACTCAGTGCTCTGGGAATCGGTGATGATAAACTCCGATACGCCCATGCTAAAGCCGGAACGCCAGAGATTAGGCACAGCGTAAGCGCTGGGAACAGCACCGAGTAGCCCAGCGGTTAGCAGGAAAGATGAGACTGTTTTCATTACTTATCCTTTATAAATACTGGAAATTTAACGACTTAATCTATGTTCGTAAATCCCCAAAATTCCCTCGTTTTTATCGGGCACGAAACATAGACATAATATCGATGGAGTAAAAATCAGTTAATGACAGAGCCCCGTTCTGAGCCGCATAAACTCTTGCCATCGGACGTAATAAATCATCGCCAACATGCCTAATTACCTGGCTGGCCTCTGGCGTATTGTTGACCTCAGCCACGACCTGTCCCTTTGCGGGGTAGAGGGTATACTCTACTGTACCCGTGACTTGTTTGGTTTTTGCCATATCGAGAGCGGCTTTATTCACATTCGCGATAAAGTCTTTATTACTTTTGTAGCTTGGTTCCTTCATTGCCTTTTGGGTAATATCATCAATGCGCTGTTTTAAATGACTATTTTCATCATCCGACAACCTAGCTGTAAGATGGACTTTACAGGTCAACGATTTAACATTCGGATTGCTGTCAATCGCGATAGGATTATCCAGGGTTATCGTCACCGCCTTGCTGGTCAGACCTGCCTGACCGTAGGGGCGAAAGGTTCTGAAATCGCGTTCATTAAGCGCGTTACTGATGATAACCTCGTTAACTGCTTTTAAAGCCGCTGGGTTGTCACAGGCAAAATCATCACCGCAGCCTGTTAGGGTTGAGATGACGAGCAGAGATAGTGCTGATTTAACTATTTTCATTTTATGTTCCTTGATAGGGATAATGAGCGTGGTGGGGTGCAGTTAAGTGGATCGATAATTTGGCAATCCATATATACCGCGCCTATGTAATCAATTTATTTATTCATAATTCCGCTGATGTAATCAAAATGAGGAAGTGCCCGCATAAATCTGGGTTCCTGCAAGATACGGTCGATATGTCTGTTCCGAGCAAAATGACTGACCGTCATTACCACATCGGTAATTTCTGAAAGAGTGAAAACCTGAATACGGTCTTTGCATACCGCCGCCAGATACCATTCTCCTTCTTGGCAGATAAGTCTGTAGGGTGCGACGGAAGATTGTGAACGTTCATGATGCAGAAAGTGGATAAGGCGGTTACGGATGATGGCCTGAACGATGACCTGAAAACCGCCGAATAATGCCGGGGCTTGGGGAGGCGGATCATTCCAGATGATGCAGGGAGAGTCCTGGCCGCTATCAAGAAGCACTGAAAGCAGCTTAGGATCAAGGGCCGGAAAATAATGCGCCACGCTGGTTATTCGGGCAAAACGCAGAATATCACTGTTGGTGCGGTAGGGGCCTCGTGCATCACGGAGACTGATGTGACCATCGATGCATTCCGTATCAAGATAACGCAGGCGTTCACGCAGGTCGCGTTGTACCGTGCGCTCAGAAACGCCAAATTCCTGCGCCAGTTGACTGACGCGGAGTGATTCCCCCATAAAAAGACGACTGACCAGCATAGCGAGACGGTTGGCTAACCGGTCATAGCGGTGTTCCTGTTCAGCCATAATCAATGCTCCCTGCAGAAATAGACGGACTCACCAGAGGCGGCGAAAAATAAATTAATGAGAAATATGCTGCTGACGCAGCCAGGCCACGATAATGCAGGCGGGTATGGTGACTCGATAGGCGGGGCCAGTAATATCAGAAATCATCCACGCAGAACTGAGCGCAATAGCAACGGGACCTGCGATAACAGACAGGACTCGAGAGGCAACCGCAACCGTGCCCCAAGTGGCGATACCCCCGAGGGAATTAATGACACTGGCAGAGAGCACCGTAGCAAGCTCCAGTGCCGCCAGTGAAGAAGTGCGAATAGCAGCCTGAACGGCAATCAGAATGAGTTGCGGCGTGGGGTTGGTCAGGTCAAGCTGCAGGGTTCGAGAAAATGTCCCAAGCACGTCCGGTGTCATTGTATTCAGGCTTTTCTCTAGAACCTTCATTAACAGGGCGAGTTCGATGGATTCGGTCGCACTTTTCTGGTTGTAATTCACATCGAGTTTTTGACAGACATCGTCGAGAATTTCCCGATACAGCACCCCTTGGCCTAGCCGAGCCAAGCTCATTAAGGTATTTGCACCATAGCGCTGAAGCTCAGCCGCTATCAGCGGCCAGTAGAGGCGGTGCTGCGGAGCTAGAATACGGTACTCAGTACTCCCGGTTAGACTCTCGGTCCAACGGGTGTCACCGTCGCGGGGATCGATGGTCAGAATGGAAACCAGCAATTGCAGCTCTTCATTGCTGCACTGGCCCAGTAGATTTAAATCAGGGTCATTACGGTAGACAGCCATTACTTGTCCTCAGTCAATGTGGTGGAAGGCCACACTGTAAAGGACGCAGTGACATGGATGTGTCATCTTAATCGGATAATTATTGAACATTAACAGTGGAGTGCGACAAGTTATGTCAAGGATGATCACCCATAACGTAACCATAGCCAGCGCTGTGGTATGGTAATAACTGATCGCTATTGCACTCTATCTTTGCGGATAGCTTTACACAATCGTGATATATATTTGATTTATTGATGAGTCACTTCATGTCGTTAAAGAGCGACTTAACCGCCATGTCTATCAATTCTACATGGTTTAATTCGTATTTTTTGGATAATGCATTAAGCATTTTTATGCTTTCTTTGCTTAGTCCTAAAGTTGGCTTGATTGTTTTATTATCCAGCTCTTTTTTTCTTTCGCGTATTTTCTTTTGCGACCATGCTTTGGTTAGCGAGGAAGCTAACTCGTTAAAACCATTCCCTTTAGCTAGAAGATACAGTTGTGTAATGAGTGCATATTTATTTTCAGTTTCAGCGAGAGGCTCTAAACCAGTTAAGAACAGTTTCTTCTTCTTCAAGTAACGGATTGAAAAATCAACTGAGTCTTTGCTTTTCATCAGAGATGTAATATTAACGTCATTTTTACAAATGGCTTTTCTGTCTTTATATTCTCGAGATAAGTAAGAAAAAAGGATGTTTGTTTCTTCTTTTTCAAACGGTAATAAATTGAATGTCATAGAAATTATTTTATAACGTTCCTTATGACCAGATATCACACTGGATATGCCGTATGTATCAAAAACATAAAGGTTTTCACCCTCTACCTCATAATTACTATACAGATATATATTATCTGGTCTGATTTTTCTAAACACATCTCTCCATTCAAGTGTTACCAAGGACCACCAAAAAAAGTAACAAGCCTCCTCATCATTCTTTATCCATGCAATAACACTTTCCGGGAAAATATTATTTTCAAGATCACTGATTATTTTATCTATCTTAGACAATGACATATTTCTTTTATCAGAGAAAACATCACTAACAATAAAATCAATTAATTTATATTTTATATTTGCCACCCTCGGGAAGGTGGAGTTTGCCAATGTGTTATTACGTGAAATAAATATCCGCTGAAGCAACGACAATGAAAAACCTGTGAGGTATTCCTTTATAACTGCCACATCGCCATCAGAAAGCGCCAAAGCAGCATTAATTTTAATCCTTTCTCTCACATTATCACTTTCATCACTCATATCAACACCCTCATATAAAATATCCTTAGAGTAACTAAAACCCAGTTTTCTGTGTAGACTTTTAGAGTAAAAAAAGCTGATTTATCGTGGATTAAATGAGGAAAAAACGTTCCTAATTAACTTCATAAACCCCATTGGACACTGGCGTAAAATGAAAATTTCAAGAGCATTACATGTACTTTCATATGAAGTTAACTCCAGAGTAATTTTACTATTTCAAAAGAAAACATTTAAGGTACATACACCGTTTGTACTAGAGAATTAAATGAGGCTCGTTGTCGGATTGGTAATATATGTAGCTTACCCTACTCCTCTTTTAGTTAAATCTAATACTAGAGATACCATCTGCAGAGTCTCTCTGTAATAAGACATGAGTTAACCTCTACAGCATGAAATATCACTTCACTGTATTCATCATCTTAACAACCATTTCCTGTGTATTTATTTACGGCTTCAGTAATTGATGTGAACCATAATTACTGGAGGTCCTAACAATGAATTACACCGTTAACCCTTTCTGGCAACAGCGTATTGCTGACACATTCACAAACGCCCTAGGTGCCTATCCGCGAGTATTAATGCTACGGGTTGACCTGCGACTACCTAATACGCCAGCCGCTACAGATGCGGCTGTGATCTCACGCTTTATTGATTCCCTGAAAGTAAAGATCTCAGCGTACCTGTTACGTAAACACCGTGAGGGTAATCGAAAACGGATGACCGACCTACGTTATATCTGGGCAAGGGAATACGGGGAGCTTAACGGTAAAAAACATTACCATGTCGTGTTATTACTCAATCGTGAAGTCTGGTGTTCTGCCGGTAACTATAATGATTCAACGTCTCTGGCAGGATTAATTAAACAGGCATGGTGTAGCGCTCTGCGTGTGGATAATGGCGAGTACGCAACACTGGCACATTTTCCACAAAATCCTGCGTGCTGGATTGACTTGGGGAATAACGAGCAACTACAGGAGGCATTAGTACGGGCTTCATATCTTGCAAAAAATCATACCAAAGTCACCTGTGATGGAGAGCGTAACTTTGGATGCAGTCAGCACTAAATTCTTAGCTGGGTTTCATCCAGCCTATAGAGGCAGATAAATCGCTCAGGTATTTTTTTACTGGCAATCCCTATCCTCTGAAGGAGTACCGATGAGTAATAGAACTCAACTACGTCGGACTCCTCCCATCATTTACTTTCAGAGGGAGAGACTCCATGTCCACTAATAATCCTATCCTTAATACTGAAGACCCGCTTATCGATATGACCTTTATCACCACGTACACCGGCATGACGGACAAATGGTTCTACAAACTGATTAGCGACGGTCTGTTTCCCAAGCCCATAAAGCTGGGTCGCAGTTCCCGCTGGTTCAAAAGTGAAGTGGAAAACTGGATGCGGCAGCGTATTGCATATTCCCGTGGTGTCTGAGCAGAATGGAAACAATACCGTACTAAACGACAGAACATTCCAGAGCGCTGGGAGTGTCCCCATTGTCAGCGACAGTATTGTGGTACCAGGCCCTGCCCCGTTTGTTTTCACATCCCTGTTGTATCTGCACAACCATAATCCTAGTGGTCTGCAGAGACTGAATACCACGAATCATTTTCCGATAACGCATAACTGATCCGCCATTCATCCCCTGCCACGATGTACGCCAAATTTTTCATGGCCCTTGACGATAATGGCCGCCTCACCGGTACGAGTACCACACAGATTTCCTCTTACGACCGCTATACCTGCCACATCTGCGGCAGTACGCTGCGATACCATCCGGAATACGACACGGTTCGCCCGTGGTTTGAACACACTGTGGAAGAACTCACGAAGAACGGTCAGCAGCACTGCCCGTATGTCAAACCAGATCGGAAAGAGAAACTACTGATACGGCAATTGCAATCTTATGTACCGGATGCCTACCCGCTGGTTTTCCAGTCTGACTGGCACTGCAATGATTGCAACAGAGATTACCACGGTGAATGTTACTGTCTGGCCTGCCAAACCGGTGAATACAGCCCGGCACTCTCTGATACTGAAAACTGGACAGAGGGGGTAACGGCATGCGCGTACTGAAATGTTACCTGGCAAATGACCGCGAAGGCCACTTTGTGGCGGCCAGCGAGGCCATGAACGCTCCAGGGCAGGTATGGCGCTGTGCCTCCTGTGGCTGTCGTCTGGTGTTACATGCCGGCTCTGTCGGTGACCCTGCCTAGTTTGAACACGATGCGCAAACCGTGGCGCGGCATGTGCTGATGAACTGTGCCCACTTGGACCCGGAAGTGAAAGCCGAGACTCGTCACAGAAAGTTACGCAGCATCATCAACGGGCTGGATGCAACGGTGATAACACTGTCCTGGTACTGTGTGTGGTGCGGTAATCATTACCAAGGCACGAAGTACTGTTACCGGTGCCAGACCGGTATCTACAGCATCGAGGAAGCAAACTGGCAGAATAATTACACCTGAATTGCCCTGCCTGTTGAGGAGATGCCAAACTACAGCTTCACTTGATCTGTCACATGAGCAACCATGATTTTAAAAAGCGAATGGTGCACGAAAGTAGCAATGCTTTGGCAAGATTAAGTTGCAACATTTCTAAATCCTTTTCGCAATTCACCTGGACGGCAGCGCTCAGATCAGGCTAGGCAGTGAATTACCGGGACATACGTTGCTTAATTACTCCGAAAAACATCTCCCAAAGATGCTCTGACATCCCTTCGTTCGTCAGCAGCTCTTCTCGTGAGTTACCACTGCGAAATCCTCCCATCAAAGCACGGAAACCAAGTGTTTGTCTGCGGAGCTACAGCGTGCACACTCTGCTGCGGCTTTTTCGTTTCCAAATTGGCAATGGCTCGGGAGACAGCATCGACGACCTGAACATAGCCTTCATCGTGGCTGGAAAATCGGGTAATCGGCTTACCATCGATTGTCGCCGCCATAATGCTGCCGAATGGCAACTGATGCCAAGCGAAATCTCTTAAGATTACCGGAATAACCGCCGCCTCACCCCGATTGTGCCGCTCAAGCGCATTAGACATTTCAACCTGATAGCAGTAATCAGAATTGATGAAATCACTACTGATCAATAGCAAGATAATATCTGCTTGGGAAAAGTACAGATCTATCTGGTGTTCAAACTCTTGACCTGGAACGATACGGCGATCGTGCCATGTAGTAATTTTACCCATACCGTTAGCGGCGGCTAGTGCCCGAAGAGTGGCATTTGAAAAGCCATATAGGAATATAAAGTACTAAGCGAATCATTACCTGGCGGAAATTTCTCTACAGAAGTGCATTAGCTTTTATACAGGCTTGTACGGGCTTATCGGGAGCTGCCGTCTGAACGGTATCGATCCAGAGCGTTATTTTCGTCACGTGCTGTCGGTGATCGCAGACTGGCCAGTCAATCGCGTCGGTGAGTTACTGCCGTGGCGCGCCACCCTACCCGGGGAGTAATCTCCGGATTATCCTGTCAATACGGTGCTGGCTGGACACTTACCTTTCTTGTGCCGATCAATAACATTATCTTACTGAAGGTTAAGTTGATAAATATAGAGCCCGACTACTGATGATTCGGGTTCTATATTTCACCTATAAGCTATATCGTTCCAAATTAGTCTTTTTCGATTAAGGGCAGTGGTGGTAGTCCTAGTTCTTCGAGGAACGCGTTATGAGTGAAAGTTGCACTCTTAATACTTTCTTCTAATGACACTAGCTTACTGTGGATATCTTTCAGATCTATTCTTTTTTCTGCCTGCGCTGTACTGACATAACGTGAGATATTCAGATTGAAGCCGTTTTTCTCAATCTCTTCCATAGACACACGACGAGAATATCGCTCTTCTTCCTTTCGGAATTGGTAGGTATCGATAATTTTTTCTATATCACCCAACTCTCCATTAGGCATTTCATCAGTTCTTCGAAGGTAATTCTGACGTTTTCCTTTCCCGGAGTGTTCTGCGGCGTTGATAAACAATACATCGTCTGACTTCTTACAGCGTTTGAGCACCAGAATGCAAACAGGGATGCCGGTTGAGAAGAACAGATTGGCAGGAAGGCCAATGATGGTATCTATATGCCCATCTTTTAACAACTTGGTACGTATCCGTTCTTCTGCACCGCCACGGAATAAAACACCGTGCGGGAGAATAATCGCCATAACCCCGTCCTCGCTGAGGAAGTGAAAGCCGTGCAAAAGAAAGGCGAAATCAGCGGCTGATTTAGGTGCAAGACCATAGTTCTTGAAGCGGAAATCTTCACCTAATGCCTCGGTTGGCTCCCAACGCAAACTGAAAGGTGGGTTAGCGACGATGGCGTCGAACTGCATTTTCTTCGCAGGATTCATCTCATTAAGAATATCCCAGTCATTCTCTAACGTATCACCGTGATGAATTTCAAACTCAGTATCTTTTACTCCATGCAACAGCATGTTCATGCGCGCAAGGTTATAGGTAGTGATATTTTTCTCTTGGCCAAATATTTTACCTATAGAACCCCCTTCATCACTTAACCTGTTTCGTACATTTAATAGCAACGAGCCTGAGCCACAGGCAAAATCCATTACTTGTTTAATTTTTTTCTTTGGGCCTGTCGTCGGGTCTTGACTATCTAATGTGACGATTTCTGACAAGATAGTAGAAACTTGTTGAGGTGTATAAAACTCACCAGCTTTTTTTCCTGAACCTGCTGCAAACTGGCCAATCAAATATTCATAAGCATCACCCAGATCGTCCCTGGCATTGCTAAAACCAGAAATACCTTCGGCAATCTTTTGGATAATGGCACAAAGCTTGGCATTACGATCTGCAGGCTTTTTGCCTAGCTTTTCAGAGTGTAGGTTGATTTCCGAGAACAAGCCCTGAAATGTGCTGTTGAATGACTTCTCTTCAATATATTTGAACCCCTTCCATAGTGTATCCAGCAAATCCGCATGCTGGGTACGTGCCATTTCGGCCACACTGCTCCACAGAAACTCAGGCTCAATAACATAATGGGTTTTAAGACGCATCTGTTTTTCAAAATCGGCAACATCAGCTTGGTTGTTCTGATACCAGATTGCTAGTGGTGCGCGACGATCATAATTGCCCGGTTCGGGGTAATCACTGCCCAATTCCTTCTTAGCGGCTTGCTCGTAGTTATCAGACAGATAACGCAAGAATAGAAAGGACAGCATGTAGTCGCGAAAGTCATCAGCATTCATCGCGCCGCGTAATTGATCAGCGATATCCCAGAGGGTTTTACCTAGCTGATTAAATTGTTCTTTGGTCATTCTGTTGTCTCTTCCTGCTCTTCTGGAAACAATTCGGGGTTAAATCCATAGTCTTTCATGAAATTATTTAATATATTCTTAAAGTGACGTTTGTTTTCTTCAATCATCTCTTGTGGCTCAAAATGAGAATAGCCGCCATGATTCAACAACTGAATAATACGATGATGTAGTACACCATCATGATCATCCTTGTCGCGTTTTACAAAATCAGACAGGCCGTTAAAACCATGGAAGCTCGCGGAACGTTCAAGGATGTTACGCAAGATGCTGAAGTGATAAGTGTAAAGCTCATTACGCTTAGCTGCTTTTGCCAACCTCTTTAAAGACGCCACATGATGAAAAAACGGAGTATCTGACGTGTCTTTCAGGGAATACTTCACTCGTCCTTCATGGCTGCAAAGCATGTATCTCAATCCACTTTTTAACTCATTACATATCACATTGAAAAACAGTGCGTGGTGCGAAGAAATAACCGTTTTAATTCCGTTGTTGCTCAATTTTAATAATTGAGCCAAGTGATTTGCCACTTGAATTGCATTATTATCATCGAGGGAAGATATTGGGTCATCAATGTAAATATACTGAACCCAGGCATATGGCGATCCCTCCTCTTTATCGAGCACAAGCTGAACAATGGCAAGGAAGAAGCACCAAACAAAGAGATTTTCTTCGCCTCGTGAAATCTTAATGTTTTCGACCAACTCCGTTTTGCCATCAACCAAAGTTTCACGCTCGAACGATACATATGTTATAGATTGTTTATAAACCGTATCCCCCTCTGTAATTTCGATTTCTTTTTCTTTGATTTTGAAATCAAAATCCGCATAGGATTGCAATAGAGGACGAATTCTATTATCCATCTCTAATGCGAACAGCCCCTCAAAAAATCGTGAGTGAGTATTTAATCGAAGTTCTCTACTTACATCAGCTTCTAGGTCATTATCCCAATTGAACAGATCTTCAGTAAACGCATTAAAGTAAAGGGTATCCCGTTCATCGCTGTTTTTTCCTTGCTTTTTAAACTCCATTGATAGCCGAGTTTTTCCTGTACCGTTATAGGCAAATAAGAGAACATACTTTTTAGTGTCTAGTATTTCCCGAAGATAAGCTGCGACCTCGCTTATCTCTTGAAAAGTAGCCAAGTTTTTTGCCATCACACCACCTCATCCATGACGGGGAAGAGCTTTTGCATCAAACCATTTTTGTGGGCCCTGAGAGCTCCAACTCTTAGAGTTTGAGAGGCAAGTAGCTCATCGATAGAACAGAGAAAATTAGCGATCCTATATTGTTCGTCGGGGGCCGGAAGCGAAGCGATATAGGCCATCACCGCTTCACGATTAACCTTAGGTATCTTGCCTCGATCAGAGTGTTTTTTCGCGTGATCCAAAAACTTCTTGGATAGAAGTATATAATTAAGAAAAACCAGAAGAAGTTCATCAGTCGCTGGGCGAATCGGATAAATATCAGCGCTACAAATGCCTTTGAAATTCGGTCTCGCGACTTTATTCAGTGCAGGTCGGATCTTCGAGTAAAGGATGTAACTTTCATCGAAAGCATACTTTCCACTAATAAGATTAAGGTCTTTTGCTGTGCTGACTTTTAAGATTTTCCCAGAGTCGCTTTCAATATTCTCGCCGCCGATATGAGGCATGTCGCAGTATGGTGACTTTGTGGGGTCAACCTGGCCAGACGCAATTTCTATAACTCGTTCGAACGGTTTCTTCACCCACTCCCCCTTATCCTGAAACTCAGGAAATCGGAGCTTGGGTACAGTTTCACCTTCGACAGGAAAGAGTTGTTGCATCAAACCTTTTTTATGGTCTTTGAGGGATTTGAGCTTTTGAGTATGTAGCGCGATCAGCTCATCAATAGAGGCAAGGCAATCGGCGATTTTTTGTTGTTCCAACTCAGATGGATTTGGAACAGGCATGGCCATAAACTCACCACTAGTAATACTCATACGGTCATGACGAGCGCCACTATTTGATACAATTTGCAAATAGGCATACCATTTAGACGACTTGAAAAACTGCTCGAAGAAATCATTTGTCTTGCTATTAAACCTAAAGACAGTGTACAGCGGAGACATTACCCCTTTGCCAACCTTATTCTTCGAGATTGGCCCTACTGGTGCCGTGGATGATATCCTCGGGTTATAGACGTAATCGCCTTTATCAACGATGTAGTAGCTTTCAAGATTCCCTTTAACAGCAATATCCTTGTCGAAATAATCTCGCTGGTCTACGACTCCATCAACCGCAGAATTAGTCAGTACACGAGTGATTTTTTCTCCCTTGTTCTTACTTGTTGACCTTTTTGCCACGGCATTCAATCGCACACACGGCCAGTTAGGCTCCTTCTCAAAATCAGGAAACCGTAGCTCAGGAACCAAATCTTTCTTTTGCTTACTCATACGCATCTAATCCCGAAATTTCACGCCCCTCGGCCTGTTTTTGTAAGTAAGGTACCAAATCGTCCATCAAGGCCAGCTCTGCCACGCGACGCGCTTTCCAACCCAACTCCAAGGGGGCAAGTAGGTCTGTTAATTGTTCGCCATCAAAAATCATGCGTTCTAAAATGCTGTCCACAAACATCTGAAGCGATTGCGGTTGCAAGCTATGTTTCTCAGCAATTTGCGTTAAAACCTGCACAGCTTTCTGCGCTTTAAATGTTTGATAACCTTCGCGGATTTGCTTTTCATTAAGTGCTTCACCCGCCTTGAGGCTATTGATGTAGGCAATAATATCTTCACGCTCTTCCATCAAGTTAGCATTGGCGCTGATCAGGTCGATCAGCTCTTGGCGCGTCATCTTTTGCTTGCCAGTTTTTTGCGTGGATTTGGCAATCAGCCCCATGATGTAGTCATAATCAATAATGCTGGAAGCAAAAAGCACTAGATCAAACTCAAGCTGCTCCACCGATTCTTCAATGTCATCACTTTTACCTTGTTTACGCTTTAGCTCCATAGCCGTGTCGAGGTAAATCGCTTTAAAGCCCCGCAGGGTATCCATCGGCAGTTTTTGTTCGATAGCGGCTTTGCTTTCTTCGTCCAGATCAGTGTATTGCTCTAGCTGGGTTTTCAGCTTCTGCACTTCTTTAAAGTGGTTGATAAACTCGGCCTTGGCCGTATCGCCTTTCAGGTTGTGCACCTCAGATGGCTCACAGCTTAAGCCTTTGGACTCCATAAAGGTTTGCAATTCGTCCACTTTTTTCTGGAATGCCTCAACCACTTTGGGCGCGGGATCGACCAGCCAGATTTCTCGGGCTTTATCTTTCGCCCCGCCAGAAAATAACTCAATTGCTGCGTTTACCTCGCTTTCCTGATAGCGGAAGTCCAGAACGTTGCCCCAGGGTTTTGTATCGTTCAGAACACGATTTGTGCGCGAGAATGCCTGGATAAGGCCATGATGCTTCAGGTTTTTATCCACATACAGAGTATTGAGGTATTTTGAATCAAAACCGGTTAATAGCATGTCCACCACAATGGTGATGTCGATTTTGTTTTTACGAGGGTAATCAGCATTGCTATACTTTTGGTCTTTAATGCGCTGCTGCACATCCTGATAGTAAAGGTCGAATTCGTTAATGGTGTGATTAGTGCCGTATTGCACATTGTAGTCGGCAATAATCGCCATCAGGGCAGCCTTTTTCTTTTCGGGCTCTACCTGGTTGTCAGCACTTTCTTGGGGCAGATCTTCCTGAAACTGCTTAATGTCTGCCGCATTCTTATTGCCGTTTACATTACCATTGCCGTTACCATCGTTCTCTTTAGCAATCTGGGCCGGAGGTGAGAATACACAGGTGATATTTAGTGGCTCGAAATTTTCGTCTTCAGACTGCTTTTGTGCTTGAAGCGTTTTAAACAGCTCAAAGTACTCGATGGCGTGATTGATCGATCCTGTTGCTAATATGGCATTAAAGCGGCGCTGATTTGTGACGCTATCGTGTTTGTCGAGAATGGCTTTTATTACTGCTTCAGGTGGTGGCAGTTCTTTTTTCTTAAGCTTGGTTTGAGCATCTTTACCATCGTTTTTCCCATAATAGTCAATGTGGAAACTCAGTACGTTTTTGTCCTCAATGGCGTGGGTGATGGTATAGGCGTGTAGCTCTTTTTCGAAAATATCTTCCGTGGTTTTGAAAGAGGCCAAGTTGCCATCTACTTGCTGATAGCTTGAATTTTCGTCAAAGATAGGTGTGCCGGTAAAACCAAATAACTGAGCTTTGGGGAAAAATTCTTTAATGGCTTTATGGTTCTCACCAAATTGAGAGCGGTGACATTCGTCGAAGATAAATACCACGCGCTTATCACGCAGCGGCTCCAAACGCTCTTTATAGGTCTGTTTGCCATTTTTCTGCTGAGCCTTGTTGCGTTTGCTATTTTCATCCAAGGCCAGACCAAGCTTTTGAATGGTAGTGACAATCACTTTATCGGCATAATCTTCTGATAACATGCGGCGTACAAGTGTTTCGGTGTTGGTGTTTTGCTCTACACATCCTTCCTGGAATTTGTTGAATTCCTCTCGCGTTTGGCGATCGAGATCTTTGCGATCGACCACAAATAAGCATTTTTCAATATCAGGATTATCTTTCAATAGCGTAGAGGCTTTGAAGGACGTAAGTGTTTTACCAGAGCCTGTGGTATGCCAGATATAACCATTACCACGGTTCTGATGAATAGCATCCACAATGGCTTTAACGGCATAGATTTGATACGGGCGCATGATGAGCATTTTTTGCTCGCTCTGCACCAGTACCATATAGCGGCTGATCAACTGACCCAAGGTACACTTTGACAAGAAGTCATCAGCAAATTCATGCAAATGAGCAATTTTCTTGTTGTTCTTATCTGCGTGCTGATAAATGGGCAGGAAACGCTCATCGGCATTAAAACTGAAGTGTTCTTTGCGATTATTGGCGAAATAGCGCGTATCGTTACCATTACTGACAATAAATAACTGCATAAAGCAGAGTAGAGTATTGGTATAACCGTTGCCAGTGTCGTTTTTATACTCAACAATTTGCTCCATCGCTCTGCGAGGACTGATCTGGAGTGACTTCAACTCAATCTGTACCAGTGGTAGGCCATTGAGCAATAGAATCACGTCATAGCGATGGTGACTGTTATCTGTGTTGATACGAAACTGGTTAATTACTTCAAAGTCGTTTTTACACCAGTCCTTAAGATTAACCAGCATGTATTCCAACGGGGTGCCATCTTCACGGGTAAATTTCCCTTTTTCACGCAGCGCTTGGGCAGCCAAAAAGACATCCGCTGTGATGATCTCTTCACGGAGGCGGTTGAATTCTACATCGGATAGGTTGACTCGGTTCAAAGCTTCGAACTTCTTACGGAAGTTCTGTTCCAAGCTAGCCTTGTCGCGAATGTCGCTGCGGTAGGTGTATTTGAGGTCTTGTAGCCTGGCGATTAAACCTTGCTCAATTTGTTGTTCTTTAGTCATGGGTTACACCTAATGATTTTGATACGTCGCGGGCATAGGGTGTCTCTACACGTGTTACGCTATTCATCTGTGAATTCCAGTATATCCGCCACTTCACAAGCAAAGAGCTGGCAGAGCTTATCCAATGCCTCGATATCTATCTTTTGAGCTGTTTCCTTGTACATCAGGGTCACTGTATTGCGGCTAAGCCCTGTCTCTCGTAAAACGTCTGAGATCTTCATTTTCCGCTCCCCCATTAGGCGGGCGAGATGGCAACGTATCATTTCTTTGCTCTGGGTTGGCCCTGTTTAAACTGATTTTAGCCTTATTAACAATAAAAATTCAATTTAACCTTGAATTTTTATTGTTAAGGATGATTTTTTAGACAGAAACTGGTAGAGGATGAGCTTTCACATGTGAAAGTAGGAATATCACAGCTTGAAACCGTGGCTTGGGCCGTCTGGTAGTTCAACATGAACTTGGATTTTTCCTCCACATGATTCAACAATTTGTTTGAACTGCCGTAGACTATCGACCGTACAGCTATCAATTTGGTAACTTGCATCAGCAAAGCAGAATTTTCAAAATCGCCAAATGGCGTATCAACAACAGAGCCCCGATTAACCGTAGCGACATCACTTTCTGGCTGGGTGATGAGGCCGTTCAGGGCTGGTATTTGTCAGCAACGCCTTCTTCACGGGGACGACCTCAGCGCTACTCGCTCTGGCATAGATACCTCGCGGTACGTTTTAGTTCTTACGTCCGCTCCTAGCTGTGAGTTCAATGGGTCGATGCAACGCTATCCTTGATCAAGGGGCGTTGCCATGAAACGAAGAACTCGCATTTACTACACGTCTGAACAAAAGGCGATTATCTGGGACAGATACAAGCAAGGTGATTCCCTGCATGATATCGCCAGAATGTTCGACAGATTTCACTCTTCTATTATGCCTACAATCCACCAAACAGGTGGCTATCGTCCCCCCGTGCGAAAACGGCACCGTTTAGCGCTTTCGCTTGATGAAAGAGAGGAGATATCCAGAGGATTGGTAGCAAAATGCAGCATCAGGGACATCGCTGCCAAATTATCAAGAGTCCCTTCAACGATTAGCCGCGAGATCAGGAGGCACGGCGGTGCAAAAAAATACCGGGCAGCAAAAGCCGATACTGCTGCGTGGGAAAATGCTCTGAGACCAAAACTTTGCAAGCTAATTGAAAGCCCCGCATTGTGTAACATCATTGCAGAGAAGATGCATCAGAACTGGTCGCCGGAGCAGATCGCTGGCTGGCTGAAACGCTGTTATCCGGATAATCAGGAAATGCATGTGTCACACGAAACGATATATAAAACGCTTTTTATACAAACCCGGGGTGCATTAAAAAAAGAACTGCAGCAATGCCTCAGAAGCAGAAGAGTCGTGCGTAGATCCAGACATCATCGCTTAAATGGAAAGGATTAGGGAAAATTCCGAATTCGATACCTATCAGCGAAAGGCCACCAGAAGTCGCAGACAGAGCCATACTTGGTCACTGGGAAGGTGATCTGATCCAAGGCTCGAAAAACTCCTATATCGTCACCCTCGTAGAGCGTCATTACCGTTTTGTTATACTGGCCAAAGTCAGGGACAACAAGACCATAACTGTTATATCTGCACTCATCAAACAAGTACGAGAGTTACCTGTTGAGCTTTATAAAACACTAACATGGGATCGAGGCGCTGAAATAACCAGCCACACCCGGTTTACTATAACGACAGACATACAGATTTATTTCTGCGCTCCTCAATCCCCCTGGCAACGCGGCTCAAATGAAAATACAAACAGATTACTCAGACAGTATTTTCCGAAAGGAACTGACTTATCGGTTCACAGCCAGCAAAGACTAAACAGTGTTGCCAGACAGCTCAACGAAAGGCCGAGAATAACGCTAGACTATGAATCACCCGCAGAGCGGTTTAATAAGTGTGTTGCATCCATCAGTTGAACTCACAGCATAGAACGGCCTTTCAGATTAGGTTTAGCTGTATTAGCTCTGTGCAATACATGTGTCAGGTAAAATCTGAGCTAATACAGCTGAATAGTTTGGATACCACACGCAAAATAACTGCCCTACCCCAGATCAATATTCTCTTCTGAACACCTCTTCCCTATGCCACTCTACAAACCGCTCGCCCGGATAATTTTCTTTAATCGGTGGCAACGCAATCGCCTTTCCCGCAAAATCCCAGAACAGACTCTGTACCACCCCACCACCATTTACCGCGTCGGAAACCATCACACGCATATTTTCATCCAAACCAATTGAACCACGATCAAACGCTTTATGATGGATCGCACACAGCGCTAGACCATTAGGTACTTCACAAGGGCCATGATGCTGCTTCCATCTGATATGGGCAGCTTCCAGAGCAATCGGCGCATTGTCGTGGCGCATGTTGAAACCGCAGATCGCGCACTGATAATTGTAAGCACGTAGAACCATCTGGCGGAACTTCGGATCGCGTTGACGGAGAGAGGTGCGAATATCAAAACCCATCTCGTCAGCGATGTCTTCCTGAATACTGGCCGGGAAATGCGCCTCTAGGAGCTGTTGCGCCAGCGTATCAATTAACCTGTGATTTTTTGCCACCAACGCAAAATTGTCGGTATCAAATCCACCTGCGACATTATATTCAGTGAGTTCACGTCGAGGCGGCTGGCGACTACCGTTGGTTGAGCACAGTTCCGCGTTTTGTAGTTCCCAAAAGCCATCGCCCTTTAGACGCCAGAACGGCATGTCCGGGCGCAGGTCACGGCGCTGCGGTCCATAACGTTCCAGGAGATCCAACAGGGGCTCGTAGATTTCAGAACCATAGTTAAACAGGCGATCGTGACCCTGACGATAGTGTGAGAGGACGTGCAGCAGCAATAATGGTTTATGTGGCGCACGCTGTTCGCCTTTGCGCCAGATAGTAATATTTGATATCGCTTGCTTTAGGGTTTTGTCAGAGGTCATTGCGTTGAAGAATCCATGAGCACATGTTTGCGATGATGCTCGCAACTATATGTACATTCAAGGCATTATTGCAGACATCCTTTTTGTCTGGAGGATCTGTACTTGGCAGATGGAATTCTGATAACAACGGTAAAAAATACAGCGACCAACCAGTCCTAAGCGGGCTGGTTGGTCATTTTAATTTAAACATTAACCGAGAAATAAAGGCATTCAACTCACACGCCATTACCCCGATTGATCTTCGCATAGTCAAAAGGCGTAATCGCTCTCTCCCGATTCGCATCCAGAAAATCCGCCCACCACTGCAACATCAGCTTGCGTTCATCCAGATGTTCCGCTTTATGAATATACGCTGCTCGCACCGAATTGCGTTCCATATGACTCATCTGCCGTTCTACCGCATCCTTCGACCATAACCCTGACTCAATCAACGAACTACAGGCCATAGTACGAAAACCGTGACCGCAAACCTCAACCTTAGTATCATATCCCATCACCCGTAGCGCACTGTTTACGGTGTTTTCACTCATTGGCTTACGCGGATCGTGATCGCCAATAAAAATCAGCTCATGCTTATCACCACAAAACTGTTTTATCTGCTTCAGAATCGCCAGTGCCTGATTTGAAAGCGGCACCAGATGAGGTGTACGCATCTTTGATCCTCGCTGAGAATGTTTCACGCCAGGAATAGGCTCTCGCTCAGGCGGGATAGTCCACATCGACGTTTCAAAATCGATCTCTGACCAGCGAGCAAAACGCAGCTCACTGGAACGAATGAAAATAAGTAGAGTAAGTTCCGTTGCCCAGCGGGTTAGCGGCCTGCCGGTATAGCCGTCTATTTTCTCAAGTAACTCAGGGATACGCTTTAACTCCAACGCAGGACGATGCTGCCGATTACTGGAAGCTACCGCCCCCGCCATCTCTTGCGCTGGGTTGTAATCAATTAAACCACTTTGCACTGCATAACGCATGATAGCCGTGGTGCGCTGTTGAAGACGGGAAGCCACTTCAAGACGTCCAGATGTCTCTACGGCTTTAATGGGAATTAACAGATCGCGGGTACCCAGTTCAGCGATGTTGCGAGTACCAATTGCCGGGAAGATGTTATCCTCCAGGCTCTTTTTTACGCGATTAGCATGATCTTCCGACCATTTTTGGTTGGTCACGAGCCACTCTCTGGCAACCTTCTCGAAAGTAATAATCTCTTTCGCCTGCTCTTCTTTCACAGCACGTTTATGCTCACGAGGATCGATACCAGCAGCTACTAGCTTTCTGGCCTCTTCCCTTTTCTTCCTGGCATCCGCCAGCGAAACATCCGGGTAAACGCCGAACGCCATCAAATGCTGTTTACCACCTAAGCGAAAGCGGAAACGCCAATATTTTGAGCCATTGGGGTGAATCAGCAAAAACATGCCATCACCATCAACAAGTGAATACTCTTTTTCCTCAGATTTAGCAGAACGAACCTTAGTATCTGTCAGTGCCATAGCGGCTATCCTTCCATAGTACTGCCGTGAGTATATAAGCAATATCGAACCAGCATATATACTCGGTTCTATACTCACAAGCATGTTGATGTGGGGTAACTCAGATTGACTTCAGTTGAGGTGAAAATCGTGGAAAGCCTTGCGGTGACTTGATTTCAGACACAAAAAAAGACGTCCGTTGACGTCTATTGATGTTCCGATGGTGCCGAAGGCCGGACTTGAACCGGCACACCCAAAGGGCGGTTGATTTTGAATCAACTGCGTCTACCGATTTCGCCACTTCGGCACTGAAGGGGATGTGTAAACGTGGCCGATTATACCTACCTGACCGATGCGCGCAAGGGGATTAACGTCAAGTTGTGTTCGATTGCTGAAAAAAACGGCGACTCGTTTTTCTTGGCCGCTGCAGAAAGGCTAGTTAGACAGATGATTCCGATAGGGCTAGGCTTAGGTTAGAAATTCTGAACTTAATTTGCTACAACGTCCTTAATCACTATTGGACTTCCTATCTACTGCAATGAGGCAACATTATGCGTTCTCCATCTAAAACTCTTCTTGCGATTGGCTTCGCTACCGCCGCTTTCACCTCTTTCGCCCACGCCGCAAGCTGGCAGGATAAACTAAGCAGCACTGCTTCTGACTTGATGAATAATTCAGGGAATAGCCAAACCAGCACATCAGGCACCGCAGCCAATGGTGGTTTATCCCTCGGCTCGATCACTCAGCTGCTAGGCGGTGGCAATAGCGCGGTCAGTGCTAATAGCATGTCGAACGTTACGGGTATTCTGCAATATTGTGCGAAAAACAATATCGTTGATAACAACGTCAGCTCAGTGGCGGATCAGTTAAAAAGTAAATTAGGGTTAACGGACACTGCCAGCCAATCAACTCAATCCACACAAACGTCTGGTACTCAGCAAGAAAATGGTTATCTTCAAGGGTTGCAGGGGCTACTCACCACAAGTAATAATCAGAAAATCGATCTCAAATCCCTGAGTAATACGCAAATGGGGAAAAAGTTAAAAACTAAAGCCTGTAACGTTGTGTTAGACCAAGGTAAAAAATACCTCGGTATGTAATCGCCTTATAGGGTGAGCGCCTGCTCGCCCTAGTGAACTGCCGTTTTGTGCCTAATTTTTTTACCGCTTATTGCAACTCCCCTCCCCGCACTCTAGGCTGACTAAACCTGTTCACTCGTTAAGGATTGACTATGATGACGCTGCTTAACGCGATCGGTTGGGGACTTCTAATCCTTTTGCCTCTCGCTAACCCGTTGACTGCAGTAGCGATGTTCCTCAGCCTCGCCGATGATATGAATTTTCAACAACGTAATCGTCAGGCCTTACAGTCGGCGATCTATGTTTTCCTCATTATGCTTATCACCTGGTTTGCGGGAAGCGCGGTGTTGAACACCTTTGGGATCTCCATTCCCGGATTACGTATTGCGGGCGGGATGATTGTAGCCTTCGTTGGTTTTCGTATGCTATTTCCGGTGCAGCAGGTACACGAAGCACCGGAGGTTCAGCATAAACAAGACGAGATGGATGCCACCCCGCATAGCCCCCAGACCGTCAATATCGCCTTTGTGCCAATCGCCATGCCGGGGACTGCTGGCCCAGGAACCCTAGCGGTCATTATCAGTACTGCGGCGTCGGTAAAATCGGGGGTCGACTATCCCGCTTGGATCCTGATGGTGGCGCCCGTTATCTGTTTCGTCCTAGTGGCTATTATGCTCTGGTTAGCGCTGCGCTGTTCCGGTTCGATCATGCGACTTATCGGTAAAGGCGGGATTGAAGCGCTCTCCCGTTTAATGGGATTCTTGTTGGTCTGTATGGGGATTCAGTTTGTGATCAACGGCATCGTCGAGGTTGCCACCCATTTACATTGATAAGTCTAGATTACAGATCCTGCCGATTGACACCTTACAGGGGATCATTGCATTCTTAGGATTTTTCCATGGATGAGACCCTGATTATGACAGAACCGCTACGTATTGCATGCACCAAGGCATTATCACTCGATTTACTGCCTGCCCTTGCTAACCGCCATGGACTGATTACTGGCGCGACGGGGACAGGCAAAACCGTTACCCTGCAAAAATTAGCTGAGTCCTTTTCATCAATTGGTGTTCCCGTCTTTATGGCTGATGTGAAAGGCGATTTAAGTGGTGTCGCGACAGCCGGTGAAGCATCAGAAAAACTGATCAAACGGTTAGAAGCGATCGGAGTGACAGACTGGCAACCCGTCAATAATCCGGCCGTTTTCTGGGATATCTTCGGTGAAAAGGGGCACCCCGTTCGTGCAACGGTGACCGACTTGGGGCCTTTACTCCTCGCTCGCTTGCTGAACCTTAACGAGATCCAAACCGGTGTTCTTAATATCATCTTTCGTATTGCCGACGAACAAGGGCTATTACTGCTCGATTTTAAAGACCTGCGCGCACTGACACAGTATGTTGGGGATAATGCGAAAACGTTCACGACCGAATACGGCAATATCAATAGTGCCTCGGTAGGCGCTATCCAGCGAGGGTTATTAAGTCTCGAGCAACAAGGCGCTGAGTACTTTTTTGGCGAGCCGATGCTAGATATTAAAGATTGGATGCGTACCGACGATCAAGGTAAAGGCGTCATCAATATCCTTGCGTCAGAAAAGCTTTATCAGATGCCAAAACTCTACGCCACCAGCTTACTGTGGATGCTCTCTGAGCTCTACGAGCAGTTGCCAGAAGTAGGGGATGTCGAGAAACCGAAACTGGTATTCTTCTTCGATGAGGCACACCTGCTCTTTAACGGCGCGCCCGATGTCCTGCTTGAGAAGATCGAGCAAGTGATGCGTCTGATCCGCTCGAAAGGTGTCGGCGTCTACTTTGTTAGCCAAAGTCCTTCCGATATTCCCGATAATATCTTGGGGCAACTCGGAAATCGGGTGCAGCATGCCTTACGTGCTTTTACCCCTCGCGATCAAAAAGCGGTGAAAGCGGCGGCCAATACCATGCGTGCTAATCCGGAGTTCGACACCGAAGAGGCAATTCAGTCTCTCGGCACAGGTGAAGCCCTAATCTCCTTCCTTGATGAAAAAGGCAGCCCAAGCGTGGTACAGCGTGCCATGG
Organism: Rosenbergiella metrosideri; assembly: GCF_022602565.1. Taxonomy (GTDB): domain Bacteria; phylum Pseudomonadota; class Gammaproteobacteria; order Enterobacterales; family Enterobacteriaceae; genus Rosenbergiella; species Rosenbergiella metrosideri. The sequence goes on along the minus strand of NZ_JALBCV010000005.1, from coordinate 154,166 downwards.
TGATCGCGCCAGGTTCCCGTATGGGCCCCTTAACAACTGATGAACGTAATGGCCTGATTAATCATTCACCGCTGTACGGTAAATATGATGAGGCAGTCGATCGCGAGTCAGCCTTTGAAATGCTGCAAAAAGGGGTAGCGAATAGTGATGCTCAACAGTCATCTAGCGCATCGGTGCCACGGGCTGAAGCCAAAGAAGAAGGCGGCATCATGGATGAGGTGAAAAAAGTCCTGTTCGGTTACACCGGGCCTCGTGGAGGACGCCATGACGGTGTCGTTCAAGGAATGGCAAAAAGTGCAGGCCGACAAGTCGCGAACCAGATCCTTCGCGGCGTATTAGGGAGCCTGTTCGGAGGTCGTAAGTAGGTCATTTTTCAGGTGGTAGCCATCTGGTTGCCACCGCACATTGACTAAGCAGGTGCTATGCAAAAATCTCATGCACTCCGTCGTACCAAGCGAATCGCGCTATCTCTGCTGCTTTGTGCGACCGGACTCTTTATTCTCAGTCTATTTCTTCCCCCCACGTTGGGTGCACAAGCCCTTAAGTCCGTCGCCGAAGCGGCCATGGTGGGTGGCTTAGCCGACTGGTTTGCAGTTAGTGCGCTCTTTCGCCGCATCCCTATTCCGTTTATTAGTCGGCACACCGCGATTGTGCCACGTAATAAACAGCGTATTGCCGATAATTTAGGTGTATTTGTTGAGGAACGCTTCCTTAATGCAGAAGCGCTTTCTCGCTTAGTGAAACAGCACGACCTTTCACAAAAGATGGCCGAGTGGCTGACATCGCCTGTAAACCAGCAACGCTTTGCACGTGCCTTAAAAACGGTGCTGCGCGGATTACTGACTGCAAGCAATGACGAGGCAATTAACCGCTTTATTCGTCAAGCAGTGAATCGCGCTATTGATCAGGTCGATTTTCGTCATAGTGCAATAATCTTATTGGAGAGCCTTACTCGTGAGAATCGCCATCAAGCCGTCCTTGATACCGTTATCAGACAGGTGGTTAAGCTGCTTGAAAAACCCAAGACCCGCCAATTTGTTGCTAGCCAGATAGCCGCTTGGTTTCAACGAGAATACCCAACTATTTCGCGAGTGGTCTCGAGCGAATGGTTAGGCGAAAAAGGAGCCGTCAAGGTCGCCAAACTCACCGATCAGATTTTACTCGACGTAGCCAGTGATCCCGATCACCAGCTACGTAGAACATTTAATCGGGCCGTACAGCTGTTTATTCACAATCTGCAGCATGATCCTAAAATGACCGAGCGTATGGTACGTATGAAGACATGGTTGAAAGAAGATGAGCACTTCGCCCTTTATATTGGTCAGATTTGGCAAGATCTCCGCGGCTGGTTAACTAACGATTTAGATCATGAAGATTCACGTATCGGTGTACAACTACAACGCGCTGCTGGCTGGATGGGGGAAACGCTCAGCCGTGATCCGCAACTGCGTGAAGCCTTCAATCAACATATCGAGCAAACTGTGCGAACGGTCGGCCCCGAAAGCGCCCGTTTCTTAACCCGCCATATCAGCGACACGATTAAAAGCTGGGACGATAAATTATTAGTGGAACAGATCGAGATGAATATCGGTAAAGATCTACAGTTTATTCGTATCAATGGGACGGTGGTAGGCGGGTTAATTGGATTAGTACTTTTTGCTTTATCGCAGTTACCTTGGTTAATTCAACAACTTTAGCGGCTTATCCCCTAATCTAAAAAGCCCCGTTATCACGGGGCTTTTTTTCTATTTCCGTTTAATCAGTAACACTAGGCTTAAGGCGAGAAAAACGGCACTCGGTACAATCGCGCCAAGCACCGGCGGTAAGCCTTTCACTAAGCTTAACTGGCCAAAGATTTTATCCAATACATAGAAGACAAAACCAAAGCTTATGCCGGTAACCACTCGCTGGCCCATCGAGACACTGCGTAACGGCCCGAAGATAAAGGACAGCGCCATCAGCATCATTACGGCAACCGATAGGGGTTGGACAATCTTACTCCACATATTCAGACGATAGATATCTGACTTCTGTCCGGTCTGATCGAGGTATTGAATGTAATCGTGTAATCCACGAATGGAGAGCGAGTCCGGATCGAGCGCGACAACCTGTAACTTATCCGGGGTAAGCGCGGTTTTCCAAATACTACTGACTTGCTGGCTCCCTGTGATTTGCTCGGGATTTGAGAGGTTCGACTCATCGATTTGCGACAAATTCCACTCTTTACGATGCTTATCCCACTGAGCACTGGCCGCATAACGTACGCTCTCAAGTCGACGTTGATCGTTAAAATGGTAGACTGTCACGCCATTTAAATGGCGCTCATCTTGTAATTTTTGAATAAAAATAAAGTCATTACCATCCTTCGCCCATAAACCACCTTGGGCCGCGAGGAGCGAACTACCATCGATCTGTTCTGAACGGTAATTGTGCGCCAGTTGGTCGCCTGCCGGGGCTAAGAACTCACCAATAGCCATTGATAAAAAGACTAAGGGGATAGCGGTTTTCATCACCGATGCCGCAACTTGTAAACGCGTAAATCCTGCCGCTTGCATCACAACAAGCTCACTGCGCTGGGCTAAGTTACCAAGGCCTAACAACGCCCCGAGTAATGCTGCCATCGGAAAAAATAGCTCTAAGTCAGTCGGTACGCTGAGAATCGTAAAGTAACCCGCATCCCAGACGCTGTAAGCCCCCTTCCCCGTTTTTCTTAACTGCTCAACGAATTTAATAATGCCGGATAACGACACGAGTAAAAACAGTGTCGTCATGATGGTATTAAAGATGGTTTTACCAATATAGCGGTCTAATACGCCAAACATTACGCGACTCCTTTGCGGCTAATCTTCGCGCGTAGCCGACGGACAGGTAAGGTATCCCATGCGTTTAAGACTACCGCTAAGCCCAGATAGAGAATATTCACACTCCACATCCATACCGCTGGATCTAACCTTCCTTTACTCGCATTGGTTCTAAACGAGCTCTGAATCAGGAAGAAAATCAGGTAGAGGAAAATCGCCGGTAACATGGAGAGAACTCGGCCTTGCCGAGGATTCACTTCGCTAAGCGGTACAACCATTAATGCCATGGCTAATACCGAGAAGATTAACGTTAAACGCCAATGTAATTCAGATCTGAACTGCGGCGTATTACTGTGCCATAGGGTGGTAAAAGTGGCTTCATCGGCATCATTAGGATCGAGTACCGACTCTTTGTAACCCACGTAAGCACGATATTGCGTAAAGTCCGTAATTCTAAAATCGCGCAGCATGGCGGTACCTTCGAAACGAGTACCGTTATCGAGTGTGATAACTTGGCTACCGTCTTTTTGCTGCGACATATGACCGCGGTCAGCCACCACGACTGAAGGGCGAGTATTGTTACGCGGATGCAGTTGCGCCAAGAACACATCGCTAAAATGGTTACCTCGTGCATTATCGATAAATAGCACGAAGCTCCCATCACTGGAGGGGCGGAATTGCCCTGCCGCCAACGCCGCGCTTCCTGGGTTAGCTTGCGCATTCTGCATAATTTGATCTTGATAACGCGCCGACCAAGGACCAGCCCAAATCACGTTCACTGCGGCAACCGCCGACGTAATCAGTATCAAGACCAGTGCCGCTTTCACCAACACGCTCTTTCCTAACCCACAGGCGTGCATCACGGCGATTTCACTGTCCGTGTATAATTTGCCTAAGGTCATTAAGATGGCAAGGAAAAGGCTTAACGGTAGAATGAGCTGCGCCATTTCTGGCACACCCAAACCTAAAAGCGTTAGAATCAAGTTTGCAGGGGTATCACCGTCGACGGCAGCCCCTAAAATACGTACTAACTTCTGACAAAAGAAGATTAGTAACAGGATAAAGAGAATCGCTAGTTGACTCTTAAGCGTCTCACGAACCAAATATCTGATTATTATCACGCTAAATACGCCTGTGAAAACTTGTCTTTTTGCAGGAAAGTCGATAATTTCAACGCTTATTTGCTGGTTTTCTTCATCAACACATTTTTGCTGTTACAGTGTATCATATACCCTATGCATGAGTGGTGAGGGCTTTTGCTCAATCACCCTTCAATATAAACGACAATAGCATAAAGTTGAGTATTGACGGTCATTATACACTTAAGCCGTTATGTATGTTAATTAAGTGTCAAGGTCGTTGTCTTTAAGATTCAGGAGAATACATGGAGTTCAGTGTAAAAAGCGGTAGCCCAGAAAAACAACGTAGTGCCTGCATCGTCGTTGGGGTATTCGAACCTCGTCGATTATCCCCGATCGCGGAACAACTGGATAAAATCAGCGACGGATACATCAGCGCCCTACTGCGTCGCGGCGAGCTAGAAGGCAAAGTCGGTCAAACGCTGCTACTTCATCACGTTCCAAATGTACTTTCCGAACGCATCTTATTGATCGGTTGCGGTAAAGAACGTGAACTTGACGAGCGTCAATACAAGCAAATTATTCAAAAAACTATTAGCACGTTGAATGAAACCGGCTCAATGGAAGCCGTGTGCTTCTTAACCGAACTGCATGTTAAAGGCCGGAATAATTACTGGAAAGTCCGCCAAGCAGTCGAGACGGCAAAAGAATCACTTTACTCCTTTGACCAGCTAAAAAGTAACCGTATCGAGCCACGTCGACCACTGCGTAAACTGGTGTTTAACGTGCCGACTCGCCGTGAGTTAACCAGTGGCGAGCGTGCCATCCAGCATGGATTGGCAATTGCTGCCGGTGTACAAGCTGCGAAAGATCTCGGCAATATGCCACCCAATATCTGTAACCCGGCCTATCTTGCCTCGCAAGCCCGTCAATTGGCGGACGCAAATAGCACCCACATTACTACCCGGGTGATTGGCGAACAGCAGATGAAAGAGCTAGGCATGAATGCCTACTTGGCCGTTGGTGCGGGATCGCATTTTGAATCCTTAATGTCGGTCATTGAGTATAAAGGCCACCCAGACGCAGATAGCCGCCCTATTGTATTAGTCGGCAAAGGATTAACCTTTGACTCCGGCGGTATCTCTATCAAGCCTGGCGAAGCCATGGACGAAATGAAATACGACATGTGTGGCGCGGCAACAGTTTATGGCGTAATGCGCATGGTCGCTGAGCTCAAACTTCCTCTAAACGTAGTGGGGATTCTGGCAGGATGTGAAAACATGCCTGACGGACGTTCACTGCGCCCGGGAGATATCCTCACCACTATGTCTGGCCAAACCGTGGAGGTGTTGAACACCGATGCTGAAGGCCGTTTAGTACTCTGTGATGCCCTCACCTACGTCGAACGTTTCGATCCCGAACTGGTTATTGATGTTGCGACCTTAACCGGCGCGTGCGTCGTCGCTCTGGGCCATCATATCAGTGGTTTACTCTCTAACCATAACCCACTGGCACATGAGTTAGTCAGCGCCTCGGAACAAGCCGGCGACCGCGCGTGGCGTTTACCCTTGGCCGATGAGTATCAAGAACAGCTTGAATCTAATTTCGCCGATATCGCGAATATTGGTGGGCGAGCTGGCGGCGCAATTACCGCGGGCTGTTATCTGTCGCGCTTCACCCGTAAATATAATTGGGCGCACCTGGACATTGCGGGTACGGCATGGCGTTCAGGTAAAGCGAAAGGCGCGACCGGGCGACCGGTTCCGCTTCTTTCTCAGTTCTTGCTGAATCGCGCAGGGTTGACCCCAGAAGAGTAATCGCCCCCACAACACTAAGGAGCCCTTCATTGGGTTCCTTTCCTTATTCTTAGGGTTTACAGGCTAACATGAAAAATGCGACGTTTTACCTGCTTCCTGCAGACGCTGCTGATCAGCCGCTTAGCGCAGCTGAAATCGCGGCCTGCGACCTCGCCGCGCACTTTTGGCGTGAAGGTAAACGTATCCTTATTGCCTGTCATGACGAAGCGCAAGCATTACGACTGGATGAAGCACTCTGGCAACGTCCCGCCGACGCTTTCGTTCCGCATAATTTAGCAGGTGAAGGACCTCGACAAGGTGCGCCGGTCGAACTGGCCTGGCCACAGAAGCGTGGAAGCAGCGCACGTGACCTACTGATTAGTTTACTTCCCCACTTCGCAGACTTTGCTACGGGATTCTATGAAGTGGTAGACTTCGTCCCTGAAGATAATAACTTAAAACAACTGGCCCGTGATCGTTATAAAGCGTATCGCAGTGCTGGATTTCAATTGAATACTGTAACGGCAGCATCGGCATAATTCCTATGGAAAAAACATATAACCCGCAAGAGATCGAACAGCCGCTTTATGAGCACTGGGAAAAGCAAGGCTACTTCAAACCACATGGCGATCTAAGTAAAGAGAGCTACTGCATCATGATCCCACCGCCGAATGTTACCGGCAGCTTACATATGGGACATGCTTTCCAACAGACCATCATGGATACCTTGGTGCGTTACCAACGCATGCAAGGCAAAAATACCCTATGGCAAGCAGGTACTGACCATGCTGGTATCGCCACTCAGATGGTTGTTGAGCGCAAGATCGCTGCGGAAGAGGGTAAAACCCGCCAAGATTATGGCCGTGATGCATTCATTGATAAAATTTGGCAATGGAAAGCGGAATCAGGAGGCAACATTACCAATCAGATGCGCCGTCTCGGTAACTCTGTTGATTGGGAACGTGAACGCTTCACCATGGATGATGGGCTTTCCAATGCAGTAAAAGAAGTCTTTGTCCGCTTATACAACGAGAACCTGATCTACCGCGGTAAGCGCCTCGTTAACTGGGATCCTAAACTGCGTACCGCGATTTCCGATCTGGAAGTCGAAAACCGTGAGTCGAAAGGATCGATGTGGCACATCCGCTATCCGCTTGCTGATGGCGTTAAGACGGCTGACGGTAAAGATTATATCATCGTCGCCACGACCCGCCCTGAAACCCTACTAGGGGATACTGGTGTTGCGGTTAACCCTGAAGATCCTCGCTATGCTGACTTAATTGGCAAAGAACTGATCCTGCCTCTGATCAACCGTCGCATCCCTATTCTTGGGGATGAGCACGCAGACATGACCAAAGGCACCGGTTGCGTAAAAATCACGCCAGCGCATGACTTCAATGACTATGAAGTTGGACGCCGTCATAAACTGCCAATGATCAATATCTTGACTTTTGATGGCGATATTCGCCAACAGGCACAAGTGTTCGATACTAACGGTGAAGAGTCTGATGCCTACTCAAGTGAAATGCCTGCCGCCTTTGCGGGACTAGAGCGTTTCGCTGCGCGTAAAGCCATCGTTGCGGCAGTAGAAGAGTTAGGGTTATTAGAAGAAATTAAGCCACACGACTTAACCGTTCCTTACGGTGACCGGGGTGGCGTCGTTATTGAACCAATGCTGACTGACCAATGGTATGTCCGTACAGCACCGCTGGCTAAAGTTGCGGTAGAAGCGGTTGAAAATGGCGATATCCAGTTCGTCCCTAAGCAGTACGAAAATATGTACTACTCATGGATGCGCGATATTCAAGACTGGTGTATTTCACGTCAACTATGGTGGGGACACCGTATCCCTGCGTGGTACGACGAAAATGGCCAAGTCTATGTCGGACGCACTGAAGAAGAAGTTCGCCGCGAGCATAACCTTGCCGATACTGTTGTCCTAAACCAAGACGAAGACGTTCTCGATACCTGGTTCTCTTCTGGACTGTGGACCTTCTCAACACTAGGCTGGCCAGAAAATACCGACGCACTGCGTACGTTCCACCCGACCAACGTCATCGTCAGTGGCTTTGATATCATCTTCTTCTGGATTGCTCGCATGATCATGCTGACAATGCATTTCATGAAAGATGAGCAAGGTAAGCCACAAGTTCCCTTCAAAACTGTCTACATGACTGGCCTTATCCGTGATGAAGAAGGGCAAAAAATGTCGAAGTCTAAAGGGAATGTTATCGATCCTTTAGATATGGTGGACGGGATTTCCTTAGAAGCACTGCTTGAGAAGCGTACCGGCAATATGATGCAGCCACAACTGGCTGAGAAAATCCGTAAACGTACTGAAAAGCAATTCCCGAATGGTATTGAACCTTCAGGAACGGATGCTCTGCGCTTTACCTTAGCGGCACTCGCTTCGACCGGTCGCGACATCAACTGGGATATGAAACGACTCGAAGGCTACCGTAACTTCTGTAATAAGTTATGGAATGCCAGCCGCTTTGTACTGATGAACACCGAAGAGCAAGATTGTGGTTTCCAAGGCGGCGAACAGGTGCTCTCTCTTGCCGATCGCTGGATCCGCAGTGAGTTCAACCGTACGGTAAAAGCTTACCGCGAAGCCTTAGATACTTATCGTTTCGATATCGCCGCTAACTTGCTGTACGATTTCACTTGGAACCAATTCTGTGACTGGTATTTAGAATTAACCAAACCTGTCATGAACAATGGCAGTGAAGCGGAACTGCGCGGTACTCGTAACACCCTAGTGACCGTACTGGAAGCATTATTACGCTTGGCGCACCCGATTATTCCATTTATCACAGAGACCATCTGGCAGCGCGTCAAAGTGTTGAAAGGGATTACCGACGATACGCTAATGCTGCAAGCCTTCCCAGAATGGGCGGCAGAGAAAGAAGATGCACAGGCGCAGAGTGATATTGAGTGGATCAAGCAAGCGATCATTGCGGTACGTAATATCCGTGCTGAAATGAATATCTCGCCGAGCAAGCCTCTGGAGTTATCACTGCGTGGTGCGACCTCGGAAGTCGAGCGTCGTGTCTCGGCAAACTTGACCTTCCTGAAGCGTCTCGCGAAGCTGGAAACCATCACTCTACTTACCGCAGAAGAGAAAGCTCCCGTCTCGGTCACTAAACTGGTCGACGGTGCTGAGCTCCTTATCCCGATGGCGGGCTTGATCAACAAAGATGTTGAGTTAGAGCGTCTGGCGAAAGAGTTAGGTAAGGTCGATATCGAGATTGAAAAAATCGCGACTAAGCTGGGTAACGAAGGGTTTGTCGCGCGAGCGCCAGAAGCCGTTGTGGCCAAAGAGCGCGAACGTCTTGCCGACTTAGAACACTCTAAAGCAAAAATTATTGAGCAACAGGGCGTCATTGCCGCACTCTAATCAATAATTTATAAATAAATAGCCGGGCATCGTCCCGGCTTTTCTTTGCTCGACCGCGATTCTACCGAGGCTTATCTATGGACCTTCGCAAACTCATCATTGATCATTACCCTACCCTAACACCTGAACTGCAACGTGCGGCGGCTTTTGTTTTGGAAAATATCAATGATGTCGCGTTGATCTCAATGCGGACCATTGCGCACAATGCCGATCTTAAACCTGCTACACTTTCGCGATTAGCTAAAAAACTCGGTTATGAGGGATGGGAAGCCTTAAAAGCAGAATTTATCTATTCGTTGAAATTAACACGTAGCAGCTACGCAAGCCGAGCGGTACGCTTACAGCAAAACTTGCAACAAGAGTCAGCGTATGACGCGGTATTCTCGACCTTGAGCAATTCGCTCGAAGATACGCAATCGTTGAATCAAGACTCTTTGCAGCGCGCGGTGGATTTGTTGGACGATGCTCAGCAAGTTTATGTCTGCGGTTTTCGCGCAAGTTTCTCGATTGCCTGGTCAATTTATTATGTTTATCGACTCTTTCAACAACGAGTAACCTTGATCGATAACCTTGCAAACAGCCAGCAAATCTTTACCCGTGAATTGACCGATCAAGATAGTGTGTTACTGGTGAGTTTCTCACCTTATTCACGCGAAACCCTACAGATCCTAGAGACCGCTCAGCAGGTGGGAGCAAAAATTGTCGCCATCACAGACTCTCCCTCCTCGCCGTTGGCGCAAGTGGCCGACTGTACGCTTCTCTTTTCGATCGACAGTGCATCGTTTTTCCCCTCTGTTGTTTCAGGTATGGCCATTGCCGAGGCATTGCTCGCAAGTTTAGTCGCCAAACATGGCGAACCTGCCGTACAAAGTATTGAGAAGTCTGAAAAGTATCTGTTTGAGTCAGGAAGCTATATTGCTAATCGCTAACTTGGCGTTTATAAGGCGTAGGGCGTTACCGCATAACATATCTGTAGCAGGTAGCGTTCCGCTTAACGCTCGCCTGTGTTAACCATCACTTGCCCTACAATCATGAAACGGTATTCAGGGTCTGCACCACTATGACGTGACCTTCGATTAGCGGTGTTTTCCTTGGATGAAAAAAGCACCACTCAGCGACTCTTCTTCCCCTATTTAGGGCGCTAGTAGGTGAATAAATAGTGCTAAATACCGCTCCTCTCGCCAGATCTAGCTGTAAAGGGTATTTCTTTATATTTACCGTGACTTCCATACTATTTTCTTACTTTGGCATAGTTTTTGCTTTAAAAGGTTAGCTTTCGTTAACACCTTAAAGGAAATAAACATGTTCACGACCATCAAGAAAATAACTGTAGGCTTCACATTACTTTCAACATTATTCAGTGCCAGTGTGTTAGCGAAGGAGACCCTCAATGTCGGCGTCGATACCGCATTTGTCCCTTTCGAATTTAAACAAGCTGATAAATATGTAGGCTTTGATGTCGACCTTTGGGATGCCATTGCTAAAAAAATGGGCGTCGATTACCAATTACAACCGATGGACTTTTCAGGGCTAATTCCCGGCCTTCAGTCACGTAATTTAGATGTCGCCATGGCAGGGATCACTATCACTCCTGTGCGCGCTCAAGCCGTTGACTTTAGTGCGCCTTATTATGATGCAGATTTACTGATGGCGGTTAAAAGCAGTGCATCCGGTATTACCAAATTCAGCGATTTAGCAGGGAAAAAAGTGGGACTGAAACAGGGAACCTCCGGGGCGACCTATATGAAAGCTCACGTGAAAGCGGATTACGTTGAATTCCCAAATATCGATAACGCCTATTTAGATCTCCAAGCAGGAAATATCGATGCCGTGGTTCATGACTCCCCTAACGTCATGTATTACATCAAGGTTTCCGGTAATGGGAAAATTAAAGCTACCGGTCAAAATGATAGCGTACTACCTCAACAATATGGTTTCGCCTTACAGAAAAATAGCCCTTATACCGCGCAGGTTAATAAAGCGCTCGCAGCGCTAAAAGCGGATGGGACTTACGCAAAAATTTATAAAAAATGGTTCGATAAAGCGCCTAAGTAGTCTTGTTGGCCAGCCTCGCTGGCCAACCTTTTTTGTATTGTTGACGGACACCGCTTATGAATTTCGATTTTACCTACGTGTGGCAAGCTTTCCCTATATTGTTACAGGGACTTAAACTCACGCTTTTTATCTCTTTGCTGGGCTTGTGTGGTGGCTTTATTATCGGTTTGATTGCCGGAGTGGCACGTGCATTAGGTGGCCGTATCAGTAAAACGCTTTCACTTATTTTTGTCGAGTTGATCCGCGGTACCCCAATCATGGTGCAAGTCATGTTTATCTATTTCGCCCTGCCACTGTTGCTGCCCATTCGAATTGAACCCATTACCGCCGCGGTCGTGACTATTATGATTAACTCAGGAGCCTATATTGCCGAAATAACCCGTGGCGCTATCCTTTCGATTAATAAAGGCTTTAAAGAAGCAGGCTTAGCCATGGGACTTTCCTCCCGCGCGACACTATGGCATATCATCATGCCGCTGGCACTTCGGAGAATGATTCCGGCGTTAGGTAACCAATGGATTATTAGTATCAAAGATACATCACTCTTTATTGTGATTGGCGTGGCAGAACTGACCCGAGAAGGGCAAGAGATCATCGCCGGTAACTTTAGGGCCTTAGAAGTGTGGACAGCCGTCGCCGCGCTCTATTTAGTGGTCACACTCTGCTTAAGCTTCTTACTGAAAAAATTAGAGAAAAGGATGCATATCTTATGAATATGGTGGAATTTCAAAACGTCTCTAAAAATTTCGGTAAAACAGAAGTGTTGCACGATATCTCCCTACAGATTGAAAGTGGTGAGGTTGTCGTCATCATTGGCCCTTCTGGCTCCGGTAAGTCAACGCTGCTACGCTGTATCAATAAACTAGAAGAGATCAGTTCAGGAACGCTTATCGTCGCTGGGATGCATATGACCGACCCACACCTCAACGAGTGCGATATTCGCCGTGAAGCAGGGATGGTCTTTCAGCAATTTCATTTATTCCCACATCTGACCGCGCTTGAAAATGTCATGTTTGGCCCGTTACGCGTCCGCCATAGCAGTAAAAGTGAAGCCAAGCGCTTAGCATTAGAATTACTTGACCGCGTGGGGTTAAGTAGCCGCGCGGACCATTACCCTTCCGAACTATCAGGCGGACAACAGCAACGTGTCGCTATTGCGCGAGCCTTAGCGATAAAACCTAAAATGATGTTGTTTGATGAGCCAACCTCTGCGCTCGATCCAGAATTACGGCATGAAGTGTTGCAAGTCATGCAGTCTCTTGCCGAAGAAGGGATGACCATGGTCATTGTGACTCATGAGATTGGCTTTGCGCGCGATATAGCTTCCCGCTTAATTTTTATTGACGGCGGAACCATTGCCGAAGATGGCTCCCCTCAGCAGTTATTAAGTGAAGGCCAAGGTTGTGAACGGCTACAGACGTTTTTGAAACATGTCTCTTAATCTTGATCGCCACGATGCTGATATATCGTGGACGTCTCTTTACTACAAATGGATAGGGCATCCACTGTGAAAACGTAATTCCGGATCGGGAGACCTAATTAATATCGCCTCGGCTCGGCCTATCGCTTGCACCCGTGCGGAGATATCGAAATCAGCGATCTGCTGAGCCAAGTTAAGGTAGTCTTGATAATGACGCGCCTCAGACCGGAGTAGCGAAATATAGAATTTTTCTAGCTCAGGGTCTAAATAAGGCGCCAACGCTGCAAAACGTTCGCATGACCGCGCCTCAATGTATGCACCACAAATAAGTTTATCCACCAGCGTCATCGGCTCGTGAGTCGTCACCTCGCGCATAAGCGATTTGGCATAGCGACTGGCGGTCATTTTTTTGTAGGCGATTCCTCGCTGCTGCATAATTTCCCATACTTGATAAAAATGATGCAGCTCTTCTTTAATCAATAACATCATCTTTTCCACCAGCTCGCCTGCCCACGCATAGTCGCTGACGGTAGTAACTGGGCGACTCAATCCCTTATGGGCGCGGATAAAATCGGGGTCAGGCATCTCACGGTAAACAAAGGCTTCATAAGGTTTGAGCCATTCGAGGATAGCTTCGCCGCTGGGTTTATCTGCCACATATTTACGAATAAGCCATGTCGCCGTGAGTGCTGCCTTGAGTTCACAGACTAAATGATCCGTTAAGAGAAGTGGGAGGTTTTCCGGTTTACGCGCTTCGATAATCCAAGCATCTGGGGTCTGGCAATGGAGGAAATGTTGAATGGGTTGCAGTAAGGTTTGGGTGTTCATAGCATCTTGTTGGCTGAGAAAAACACAGCAGACTTTGCTGCTGTGTACGAGAGATTAATGGCGAACGCCGTTATCGTCTTCGTCGATAGCGTCGTCTTCGTCATCTTCGTCGTCTTGCGCGTCTGGGTCTTCAAAGTAAGTCCCCCAGCCGTCGTAATCCACATTGTGTTTACCGGCGATAGAGACAAGTTGTACAACTTGCGCATCGATCAGTTCAGGGCTGAGAGCAGATTCACTAATGATGTCGACGCACATCACGGTGGTCCCATCTTCAAGTTCTAACTCTTCTGGCTCCGTGACTTCGTAACCAGCTTTAAAGGCATCGACTGCGGCTTTTTCGAGTGCGTCGAAGCTGTCACAAGAAAAATGGTGTTCAATGGTGTAAAGCGCATCTGGATCGCTGCCGTCTTCCAGTAACTCTTCGATAATCGCTAACGTTTCTTCACGTTGCTCGGCTAATAATTCTTCACTGGACATACAAAACCTCTTTCGCTTCACACAGGATAATAGCGCTATTTTCCCACACACCGGGCTTTGGCACTACTCCCTAAATCGATAATCATCGAAATAAGTTGAAAGTGAATTCTTAGTCATATAAATTGAATATCAATTCAATATTAGGGAGTTCGTCATGTCTTCACTGTACCAGCGGTCGATTCTACGATTACTCGATTGTTCCCAGCAAGAGTTATCCCATCTACTGACCCTTGCCGCCGACTTAAAACGCGCAAAAAAACAGGGAACCGAGCAGCGTTATCTCGAAGGTAAAAATATCGCGCTGATATTCGAAAAAGACTCGACGCGTACCCGCTGTTCTTTTGAGGTCGCGGCCTATGATCAAGGCGCTGGCGTTACCTATCTCGGGGCGAGCGGTAGCCAAATTGGGCATAAAGAATCAATCAAAGATTCGGCGCGGGTGCTGGGCAGAATGTATGACGGTATTCAGTATCGAGGATATGGCCAAGCGATTGTCGACACCTTGGCAAAGTATGCGCAAGTTCCGGTATGGAATGGGTTAACCACCGAATTTCACCCGACTCAACTGCTGGCCGATTTATTAACTATGCAAGAACACCTACCTAATACGCCGTGGAATAGCATTAAACTGGCCTATTTGGGCGATGCTCAAAATAATATGGGTAATACCCTATTAGAAGCCGCAGCACTGACCGGATTACAGCTAGTGATGGTTGCCCCACAGGCCTGCTGGCCGACAGCCGAGTTAGTCGCGGAGTGTCAAACACTGGCTGCACAACACGGCGGTACTATTACCTTAACCGAAAATGTTGAGGAAGGCGTTAAGGGGGCTGATTTCCTCTATACCGATGTATGGGTGTCGATGGGTGAGCCGAAAGAAGTATGGGAAGAGCGTATCGCATTATTACGCGATTACCAGGTCAATCAACAGGTGATCACGGCAACAGCTAATCCGCAGGTGAAGTTCCTTCACTGCCTACCCGCCTTCCATGATACCGAAACTGTTGTCGGTAAGCAGATCGCGGAACAATATAATTTACCGCAAGGTATCGAAGTCACGGATGAGGTTTTCGAATCGTCACACAGTATTGTCTTTGACCAAGCCGAAAACCGGATGCACAGTATTAAGGCCTTAATGGTGGCAACCTTAAGCGACCAAGTCTAAAGAGTAGTACTGAGTAAGAATGGCCTCGTTGATGGGGCGGTTCTTACTCCTATAGAATAGTCTCTTCCTTTCTTCAAATCGCAATGATATCAAATCAGCCATCGACCTTAGTGAGTTGTTTCATCAACATATTATTTGTCGCTAGGCTAAGTTGCCGTGATTAAAGTTACCCACTTTTCGCGTGACGATTCGATTCGCTCTAAGACGAAAGAAAAATTAAAGATTAGCTATTTTCCAACCTCGCCTCTCTGCGTATAATGCCGAGCATTACGCTTAGAGAACTTTGTTATGCCAACCGCGATTCGAACACAGCCTATGCTAAACCTGCCAGTCAGCGGGAATACGTGCCGTGGTTTTCTAAGCCCCATTTTTCAGAAGAAAAGCTCCTATAGTAGGGGCTTTTTTTTTGCCATCATCACCCCCTGTTGAGGAGATCTCCCGTGGCAAACCCCCTATATGGAAAACATATCATTTCAATCAATGATTTCAGTCGTAGCGAGTTAGAGCTAGTTGTAGAAACGGCAGCCTATCTAAAAGCCAATCCACAGCCAGAGCAATTGAAGCATAAAGTGATTGGAAGCTGTTTTTTTGAGGCCTCAACCCGCACTCGTCTCTCCTTCGAGACGGCAATTCAGCGGTTAGGCGCTTCAGCCGTAGGCTTTGCAGATGGTGGCAATACTTCCTTAGGTAAGAAAGGCGAGACACTCGCAGATACCATCTCGGTGATCAGTCACTATGTTGATGCTATCGTAATGCGTCACCCGCAGGAAGGTGCCGCACGGTTAGCGACCGAGTTTTCAAACAAGGTTCCTATCTTAAATGCCGGTGACGGTGCTAACCAACACCCGACACAAACCTTATTGGATCTCTTTACCATTCAAGAGACCCAACAGAGCCTTGATAACCTGCATATTGCGATGGTAGGTGATTTAAAATATGGCCGAACCGTTCACTCTTTAGCGCAAGCCTTATCTAAATTCACAGGCAACCATTTCTATTTTATCTCCCCAAATGCCCTCGCTATGCCAACGTACATTACTGACATGTTAGACGAAAGTGGTTGTCCTTGGTCCCAGCATGACAGTATTGAAGATATTATCCCGCAAGTTGATATCCTCTATATGACCCGGGTTCAAAAAGAGCGCTTAGATCCCTCCGAATACGCGAACATGAAGGCTCAATTTATTTTACAGGCCTCGCACCTAGCCGCCGCGAAACCAAATATGAAAGTCCTCCACCCTCTACCCAGAGTCGATGAAATCGCGACAGATGTCGATGAGACTTCTCACGCATGGTACTTCCAACAAGCGGGGAACGGGATCTATGCTCGACAAGCCCTATTGTCTTTAGTGTTAAATAAAACGTTAGTAGGAGAGGCGTCATGAATCAGGATAAATTACAGGTTGAAGCAATCAATAACGGCAGTGTGATCGACCATATTCCTGCCCGGCTTGGCTTTCGATTACTCACACTATTTCGCCTCACCGAAACTGACCAACGCGTCACCATCGGTTTAAATCTCCCTTCCGGCGAAGGCCGTACCAAAGATCTAATCAAGATTGAAAATACGTTCCTAACGGCGGATCAGATCAACCAACTCGCGATCTATGCCCCTAATGCGACGATCAATAATATTGAGAATTTTAAAGTCGTGGCTAAGCTACGCCCAACGCTACCGGATGAGATTCGTACCGTATTGGTCTGCCCAAATGCTAACTGTATTAGCCATAATGAACCGGTAAATTCACGCTTTGCAGTGAAAACTCGACGAGATGATCTGTATCTACGTTGCCATTATTGCGAGAAAGAGTTTTCCCGCCAGGCGGTGATTGGGCACTGGTAATCAACAACCCACCCCCTATAATGAAATTTACGCTATTCGTTACCGTCATGAGGAAGAAGTATGTCACGTGAAATTAATACCCACCATGCACCTGCCGCCATTGGCCCTTACGTCCAAGCGGTAGACCTCGGTCAGCTTGTTCTGACGTCAGGCCAAATCCCTGTAGATCCTAAAACGGGCGAAGTTCCTGCTGATATTGCGGCACAGACTCGCCAATCGTTGAACAACGTTAAAGCGATTATTGAACAAGCGGGTTTAAGCGTGAAAAATATCGTCAAAACCACGGTCTTCGTGAAAGACCTCAATGACTTTGCGACCGTTAACGCCACTTACGAGCAATTTTTTACTGAGCACGAAGCGCCTTTCCCTGCTCGCTCTTGTGTAGAAGTGGCCCGTTTACCCAAAGATGTCGGCATCGAAATCGAAGCCATTGCACTGCGCGGTTAATGAAATTTAGGCGGAGGCGCTGTTATGGCCTCTGCCACAGTAGTTTCGTGCCAAACCCCAATGGGTTGTCAGTCATTTTTAAGCGATTTATCTGTAGCTGCCATAACGGCGCAGATTTTTGTTTGGCGATGGGAAAACGTTGTTGATAGGCCTCAAGGCCTCGTTGACCTATATCCCCCTCCGCAAGAGCAATGACTCCCTCAAACTGAACACCCTGTAACTGAGAAACCGATTCGGTTTGCGTACTGACTGTACCGACCACCGACGGGGAAGCGACCATCAACCGCCCATGCTGGGTACTCGGTTCTGTCATGAGCCAAAAGCTGATATGCTCGTTATCTAATACATAGAAACAGTTGGCCGCCCAAAACTCATCACCGTGTCGGGCACAAAGCGTCAGCACATGCTGGCCAGCTAAGTAGTTTAGGCAGTGTGCTAATTCGTCCACAAGGATCTCCTGACCATGCATCAAGACAGGGCTGAAGAACAAGCCGACTGCCAATGGTATTTATATCTGATTCAAACCGCAAACGGGACACTTTACACCGGTATTACCACCGATGTCGCTCGCCGTTTAGCAGAACATTGCTGTGGCCGCGGTGCGAAAGCACTACGAGGGCGAGGCCCGCTAACCGTTGTCTTTCAGAGTCCCGCAGGCGATCGTGCTAATGCACTCCGCCTCGAATACCGGGTTAAGCAGCTTAGCCGCTTAAAAAAATTGGCTATCGTCAATCAACAGCCGTCCAGTATCAATGATTGGTTAATTCAGTCAGTTCAACGCTAGGTAAAGTTAACACTGCTTGGTGTTGTGCGGCGCCTTGCTCTTCAAGGGGATAGACGACGATCTCTTGTTCACCCAACGTCTCCAGCGTCAATCTTGGTGCGGAGGTAAAACCCTGCTCTTGTAGCCAAGCCAGTGCTTGATAGCCAACCACCGCGCGATAACTAAATTCATTTAAGCTGTCTAATCCTTCGAACAGTAAATCCTTCGCTAGCGACGTTGAGCGGTACTGCGGATCAATGACCGCGGCACTAATAACCACCCAATTGAGGTCTTCACCATTTAGTTGAATTGGACTAAAGGCCTGATAGCCTAGCACTTTTCCTTCATCATCTGTCGCCACAACACCAAGCGTGATTAACCCCGCTTCACGGAGTGCCTGAATACGCTCCGCCAATTGCGGATCTTGAGCACCCTGTCGAATAAGCGTATCAATCCCTGCTGCGTCGAGACCAATTTCAGTACGAAGAAGCATAGTTTTTCCTCTGCAAAGCGTGAAAATGTAGGCAAGGGGTAAAAGCAAAGGCTCGAACAGACTTCGATTTACCTTGATGAAAGTCAGCATAGCACACTCCCTGCCATCTCGGTAACTGCGCACAACATCGCTATGCGACCTAACGAAACCTGCGCCATATCAACACAACAGAACCTCCCTTCGCACAAACTGCGTGTCACATTATACTGGCAGTGCGTAGAGTGTAGTTATGTCAGCCCCCCTTTATATGAAGGTATCCTATGTCTGAAAATCGCCCATTTAAACTATCGGTGTTAGATCTCGCTCCTATTCCGCAATCCTGTGTCGCGAGAGATGCTTTCAAACGTTCCTTAGCCTTAGCGCGCTTCGCTGAGCAAACGGGATATCATCGTTATTGGTTAGCCGAACACCACAACATGCCGGGGATTGCTAGCGCAGCAACCAGTGTACTTATCGGTTATTTGGCTGCTAATACCCAGCATTTACGATTAGGTTCAGGGGGGGTCATGCTACCCAATCACTCCCCCTTAGTCATTGCTGAACAATTTGGGACCTTAGAATCGCTCTATCCGGGACGAATCGATTTAGGTATTGGTCGTGCACCAGGCAGCGACCCCACTACGATGCAGGCTTTACGCCGCCATAGTACGCCACAGAGTGAGGAGCGTTTCCCAGAAGACGTCAAGCAGCTGATCACATGGTTTGATACGCAAGATGATAACGCTTTCACAGTCCGACCAGTACCAGGGGTTGGGTTAAATGTACCCATCTGGTTGCTGGGTTCGAGCATGTACAGTGCCCAGCTTGCGGCGAAATTGGGGCTCCCCTTCGCTTTCGCCTCGCACTTTGCCCCAGATGTGATTAAGCAGGCAATAGAACTTTATCGACGAGAGTTCGTACCGTCAGCTCGATTATCGCATCCCTATGTGATGATAGGGGTGAATATTATCGCGGCAGAAAGTCGGGCACGGGCACGATTCCTCTTTACCTCGCAACAACAGCAATTTATTCATCTACGTCGCGGTGTACCGGGAAAACTTCCCGAACCAGTGGAAACTATGGATAAAATTTGGACCCCTGCCGAAAGATTTGGCGTGGAGCGAGCATTAAGCCTCTCTTTAGTCGGCGATCTTGCGGCAGTAACGCATGGACTGCGTACGATTCAGCAGCAGTATCAAGTCGATGAAGTGATGGTCAACGGTCAGATTTATGATAATGATGCCCGGATCTATTCTTACCAACTTGCAATGGAAGCGCATCAGACCATTCATTCACTTTCAGCATAAAAAAGGGAGCCAATAGGCTCCCTTAATCATTATCATAGCGTTAATTAACGGCGTGATTCTTCACGGCGTCCACGATGACCTTCACCGCGGTTACCTTCATTACGGTTACCGCCGCCAAAACGACGTCCACCTTCACGACCACCACGACCAGCACCGTCACGGCCACCGCCATCACGACCACCACGTCCACGGCGTGGTTCACCTGGCTGTGCATCACCCATTAACTGCATATTCATCGGTTTATTCAGGATGCGAGTTTTAGTGAAGTGTTGTAATACTTCACCTGGCATACCTTTTGGTAACTCAATGGTTGAGTGACCATCAAACAATTTGATGTTACCGATGTAACGGCTGCTGATATCACCTTCGTTAGCGATTGCACCAACGATATGGCGAACTTCAACGCCATCATTGCGGCCAACTTCGATACGGTACAGCTGCATATCACCCACATCACGACGCTCACGGCGTGGACGATCTTCACGGTTACCACGACGGTCATCACCGCGACGCTCGTCACGACGATCATCACGCTCGCGGAATTCACGACGTGGAGGACGTGGTGCTTCAGCAGGAACGATTAATGAACGCTCACCTTGTGCCATCTTCAGCAGAGCTGCGGCCAGTGTTTCCATATCAAGATCTTCTTGAGGAGACAGCTTGGTCAACAGACCACGGTAGAGATCAAGATCACTGCTTTCCAGTTGTTGTTGGACACGCGCAGCAAATTTCTCTTGGCGACGAGTGCTTAACAGTTCTGCATTGGGAAGCTCAACTTCTGGAATCGTCAGCTTCATAGTGCGTTCGATGTTACGCAGTAAACGACGCTCACGGTTTTCAACAAACAGTAAAGCGCGGCCCGCACGTCCTGCACGGCCAGTACGACCGATACGGTGAACGTAAGACTCTGCGTCTAATGGAATATCGTAGTTAACGACTAAGCTAATACGCTCAACGTCTAATCCACGCGCCGCAACATCAGTCGCGATCAGGATATCAAGACGGCCATCTTTTAAACGCTCGAGGGTTTGCTCACGTAACGCTTGGTTCATGTCGCCGTTTAAGGCTGCGCTGTTGTACCCATTGCGTTCTAAGGTTTCTGCCACTTCTAAGGTTGCATTTTTGGTACGTACGAAAATAATCGCCGCGTCAAAATCTTCCGCTTCTAAGAAACGAACTAATGCATCACTTTTACGGCCGTAAGCAGTCCAATAAGATTGGCTGATGTCTGGACGCGTAGTTAAGCTCGATTGGATACGAACTTCTTGTGGATTGTTCATAAAACGACGAGTAATACGACGAATCGCTTCTGGCATCGTTGCTGAGAACAGCGCTGTCTGATGACCTTCTGGGATTTGCGCCATAATGGTTTCAACGTCTTCGATGAAGCCCATGCGAAGCATTTCGTCTGCTTCGTCCAGCACTAAGCCACGCAGGTTTGACAGGTCAAGGGTGCCGCGTTTTAAGTGATCTAGTAAACGTCCTGGGGTTCCCACAACAATTTGTGGACCTTGACGTAATGCGCGCAGTTGCACGTCATAACGTTGACCACCATAAAGTGCCAGAACGTTAACGCCACGCATATGTTTAGAGAATTCGTTACATGCTTCACCTACCTGAACCGCCAACTCACGCGTTGGAGCAAGCACCAGAATTTGAGGCGCTTTTAAAGTAGGATCGATGTTGTTTAATAATGGCAGTGAGAAGGCTGCCGTTTTACCACTTCCGGTTTGGGCCATACCCAGTACATCACGGCCAGCTAGCAGATGTGGAATACACTCTGCTTGAATAGGTGATGGTTTTACGTAACCCAGATCGTTCAGTGCAGAAAGAATGGATTCGTTAAGGCCTAGATCGGAAAAAGTGGTTTGAATATCAGTCATGTAGTACAAGTGCCTCGTAGATTGCGGCGGCCAGTCTACATAACTCGTCATGAAAACTTTCAGGTCTTTTCATTGATAAGTGTGAACCGGCTCAAATTAGAAGTTTTTGACAAAAAAGACACCCTCATCCCATAAGGATGATGGAAAGTTAATTCCTAGATGAAAAGTTTTTGTCAGCTATTGCTGGTCAGATTCTGATAAGTCGTCTTGTGCTTGGCCGAGTAGCGCCAGCTCCAACAATGCATATCGGTGCTCAACAAAGTTATTCACATTGTTAGCGACCGTCAGTTTGAATAACGCTTCTGCGTTATCCTTCTCCCCCAGACTTAGGTAATGTTTACCTAAATAGAAGTTGGTTTCACTGAGATGTTCAGCGAGCGAGGTGTTATCCGTAGCATCTTCCTGGAGACTCTGCATCAGCTGCTTTTCGCTGATTTTTCCCAGGTAGAATTCGACTATTTTCCATCCCCATTGATCTCTTTTCGCTGCATTATAGCGTTGCTGCAATGCAAAAGTTGCTTTGTCGGCATCGATGTTCTCTTCCGCCAAGTAAAGCCATAAACTCCGAAAAGGGTCATTAGGATCGTCGTGATAAAACGCCAGCAGATCATCTTGCGCTAGCTTGAACCGGCCACCATAGTAGAACGCGATGCCACGGTTAAGATGCGCATAATTGTAAGTTGGATCAAGTTCCAGTACAGAATCAAACGCTTCATAGGCAGCATCATAGTTGCCTGCCTGCGTAAGATAAATACCTAAATAATTGAAGACTTCAGGCATATCTGGTCTTATGGACAATGCTTGGGAAAAATCGTTCCGTGCCAATGCCCGCAAACCTAGACTATCATACAACACTCCGCGCTCATATAACAACTGCGCGCGTTCATCTTCTGTCAGTGAGCGACTGGCAAGTATTTGTTCCATACGTGCAAGCATCACTTCTTGTTGCAAAGTTGGCTGTAAAGGCACGGCTAATACCTCGTCCTTACGCCAATTTGCGTTGCTACATCCAGCGAGCAACAAAGCTGTCGCAATAAAACCCCAGCGTAAATAAGGCTTCATTCTTCCACTCCCAGGTACCAGCATGCGGATGCAGTCAACAATGAGGTGTCTCATTACTTTGACACCTCAAAAAATAAATCCTGCTTCAGTATTGAAGCAGGAAAGAGTCATGACGATTACTCAGCGTCAGTCGCTGGTGCGTCGGTCGCTTCAGAGACTTCAGCTTGCGGTTTTTCCACAGCTTCTTTCATACTTAAGCGTACGCGGCCTTGGCGGTCAATCTCTAGTACCTTAACCGGTACTTCTTGCGCCATTTGCAGGTAATCGGAAACTTTCTCTACACGCTTGTCGGCGATTTGAGAAATATGCACCAGACCTTCTTTACCGCCACCGATCGAGACGAATGCACCGAAGTCAACGATACGGGTCACTTTACCATTGTAGATACGACCCACTTCGATGTCTGCGGTAATCTCTTCGATACGACGAATCGCTTCTTTCGCTTTATCGCCATCTGTCGCCGCAATTTTTACCGTACCATCATCTTCGATTTCGATAGTGGTGCCCGTTTCTTCCGTTAACGCACGGATAACTGAACCACCTTTACCGATGACGTCCTTGATTTTATCAGGACTGATACGGATGGTATGGATGCGTGGAGCGAACTCAGAGATATCACCACGGTGAGTACCGATCGCTTCTTCCATCACACTCAGAATATGTAAACGAGCGCCTTTCGCTTGGCTAAGGGCCGCTTGCATAATTTCGCGCGTGATACCTTCAATTTTGATATCCATTTGCAGTGCAGTGATACCTTCGCGGCTTCCGGCAACTTTAAAATCCATATCACCAAGGTGGTCTTCATCACCTAAGATGTCAGACAGCACGACAAAACGTTCGTCTTCTTTTACGAGCCCCATAGCAATACCGGCTACCGCTGCTTTGATCGGTACACCTGCATCCATCAGCGCCAGTGAAGCACCACATACAGAAGCCATTGATGAAGAACCGTTTGATTCAGTAATCTCTGACACCACACGAACGGTGTACGGGAATTCATCTTGCTTAGGCATAACGGCTAATACGCCACGTTTCGCTAAACGACCGTGACCAATTTCACGACGCTTAGGTGAACCGACCATACCCGTCTCACCAACAGAATACGGAGGGAAGTTGTAGTGGAACAAGAATGAATCTGATTTTTCGCCCATCAGCTCATCCAGGCTCTGCGCATCACGTGCTGTACCTAAGGTCGCAGTCACTAACGCCTGAGTTTCACCACGAGTGAACAGCGATGAACCATGGGTACGCGGCAGAACACCGGTACGGACATCGAGGCCACGAACCATGTCTTTCTCACGACCATCGATACGTGGTTCACCGTTTAAGACACGGCTACGTACCACGTTTTTCTCGATCGCATGCAGAATATCGCTGATTTCACCTTCGTCTAGGCTTTCATCTTCTGCTAATAACGTCGCGGTTGTTTCGCTTTTGATCACATCAACTTGAGCATAACGCTCTTGTTTTTCAGTAATACGGTAAGCTTCGCTTAAACGGCTTTCTGCCAGTGCCGCAATACGGCTGTTAAGGCTTTCGTTAACGGCTTCTGGCTGCCAATCCCAACGAGGTTTGCCCGCTTTCTCAACCAGTTGTTTGATGTTCTCAATAACAACTTGTTGTTGATCGTGACCGAAGACAACCGCACCAAGCATTTGGTCTTCTGACAGAATCTCAGCTTCAGATTCAACCATCAATACTGCATTTTCAGTACCCGCTACTACTAAATCTAAGCGGCTTGTCGCCAGCTCTTCAGCCGTTGGGTTTAAAACATATTGATCGTTGATGTAACCTACGCGCGCCGCACCAATTGGACCGTTGAACGGGATACCTGACAGCGATAACGCGGCAGAGGCACCGATCATCGCAACGATGTCAGGGTGGACTTGTGGGTTTACAGAAACAACGGTCGCGATAACCTGCACTTCGTTAACGAAACCTTCTGGGAATAATGGGCGTACTGGACGGTCGATAAGACGAGCGATTAACGTTTCGCCTTCGCTTGGACGACCTTCACGACGGAAGAAGCTTCCTGGAATACGGCCCGCTGCGTAAGTACGCTCTTGATAGTTAACGGTAAGCGGGAAGAAGTCTTGACCAGCTTTCGCTTTTTTCTGGCCTACAACAGTAACGAATACACAAGTATCGTCCATGCTTACCATGACCGCTGCGGTCGCTTGACGCGCCATCATACCGGTTTCGATGGTAACAGTGTGTTGACCGTATTGGAATTTTTGAATTGTCGGATTAAGCAAAATCGTTTCCTTTATTGAGGAGTGTAACGCAATAAGTCATCATTAATGTGAATAGTTTGCATCCTCGCGACTAATGGTAAGACTCAATAAACAGCTTAAGCCCTGTCATTAGCCGCGCGAATCGTGCAACTTTCTTTCACTGAACAACAGTATAACACTGTAGTGCCTGTTACAAAATGGACAACTAATATTCAAAAAAAGGGGCCTTGTAGGCCCCTTACACACATAGTGCGCTGTAATCTTAACATTGATTCTGCAATTTGTATAAATACAAGGCAGTTTCGCGTAAAGATTTTTTAACTTAGCGACGCAGACCTAGGCTTGCGATCAGGTCAGTGTAACGCTTAACATCTTTACGCTTCAGGTAATCCAGTAGCTTACGACGTTGTGAAACCATACGCAGCAGACCACGACGGCTGTGGTGATCTTTCTTGTGCTCAGAGAAGTGACCTTGCAGGTGAGTGATTTGAGCAGTTAACAGTGCAACTTGAACTTCAGTTGAACCACTGTCGTTAGCATCACGACCATATTTAGCAACGATCTCAGCTTTAGCTTCTACGCTTAGAGACATAATATACTCCAATAAATTTAAATGAATTCGAGCCGCCGATCTCTAATTCAGCGACTCACTTTTAGCGCAGACATTCTACTCTGCGCTAGGCCAGAGTGCAAACGCCTCAGAGAGGAAATTCCACCACTAAACGTTTCGGGGCGACACGACCTTGGTCATCGATTTGCGCCATACCGAGAAACTTATCCGTTTCCATTTCAAACACCCGTACCAGCCCATCACTCGGAGCGCCAGAGGCCTGCACGGCTTGCCCTAATTTAAACCAGTGGCTGCTGGCTTGCGGTAGGCTAACCATTGGGTAGGCCGCAGCGGGCGTATCCATAGGTAAAAGTAATGGATCGAGTTGCTCAGCGGCAGAAGTCCCTGCAGCATCAGCGTCCGCTACCCACTGTTGCAGTTGAGCCAGCGTAACCATTTTCTCCGCTGGATAACGATCGACTTGAAGGCGACGTAGCATACTGACATGCGCTCCACAGCCTAACCGCTCACCTAAATCATCAATGATGGTACGAATGTAGGTGCCTTTCGAGCAGTGAATTTCGAGCTCTACCTCTTCTCCCTCCCAGCGAATGAATAAGAGTTCATACACCGTGATAGGACGCGCTTCGCGAGGTACGGTGATCCCTTGACGAGCATAGTCGTAGAGGGGGCGACCTTGATATTTTAGCGCAGAAAACATCGTCGGCACTTGCTGAGTATCACCTCGGAAATGTTCCAAGGCTTGCTCGAGCTGCTGCGGCGTAAACTGGATAGGCCGCTCTTCGACAATGTTCCCATCGGCATCGGAGGTATCGGTGCGCTGCCCTAAGCGCGCGATGACCCGATAACGCTTATCCGCATCGAGCAGATATTGCGAGAATTTTGTCGCTTCACCCAAGCAAATGGGTAACATGCCAGTTGCCAAAGGATCTAAGGCGCCGGTATGACCCGCTTTGTTTGCGTTGTAGAGTCTTTTTACTTTTTGAAGGACATCATTCGATGACATGCCTTGCGGTTTATCCAGCAACAGCACGCCATGAATATCGCGTCCGCGACGACGTGGACGACCCATTAGTCTTCCTTATCCTCGCTCTTCTCATCCACGTGACGTTCGTTGTCTTTGTTCACAACGCTGGTCACCAGATTCGACATACGCATCCCCTCAACCAGAGAGTTGTCGTAGAAGAATGTCAGTTCAGGAACGATACGCAGACGCATCGCTTTACCCAGTAAAGTACGGATAAAACCTGAAGCATCTTGTAGTGCTTTGACGCCTTGCTTCACGGCATCTTCATCTTTGTCGTTTAAGAATGTCACGAATACTTTTGCATAGGCGAGATCACGAGAAACCTCGACACCGGATACAGTCACCATCATGCCCACGCGCGGGTCTTTAATTTCACGTTGGATGATAACTGCCAGCTCTTTTTGTAATTCTTGAGCGACGCGCTGGGAGCGTCCGAATTCTTTAGCCATTTTTTCTTCCTTTCAAACAATTCGGGAGGCCAAAGGCCTCCCAAATACTGCTAGCTTCGCTAACAATTAATCGATAGTACGTTTGATTTCAATGATTTCAAACACTTCGATTTGGTCGCCTGCACGGACGTCGTTGTAGTTCTTCACGCCAACACCACACTCCATGCCGTTACGCACTTCATTGACGTCATCTTTGAAGCGACGTAATGATTCGAGTTCGCCTTCATAGATAACGATGTTATCACGAAGAACACGGATAGGGTTGTGACGCTTGATGATCCCTTCGGTCACCATACAACCGGCAATCGCACCGAATTTCGGTGATTTGAAGACATCACGAACTTGCGCCAGACCGATGATCTGTTGCTTGTACTCAGGCGCCAACATACCGCTCATTGCCGCTTTCACTTCGTCGATCAGGTTATAGATGACCGAGTAGTAACGGAGGTCTAAGCTTTCAGTATCGATCACGCGACGCGCTGAGGCATCCGCACGAACGTTAAATCCGACCAGAATCGCGTTAGAAGCTGCCGCTAAAGTAGCATCTGTTTCGGTAATTCCACCGACACCTGACCCAACGATTTTCACTTTAACTTCATCAGTAGACAGCTTCAGTAGTGAATCGCTGATTGCTTCAACGGAACCTTGAACGTCTGCTTTCAGAACAATGTTCAGTTCAGAGACATCGCCTTCAGTCATGTTAGCAAACATATTTTCCAGCTTAGATTTCTGCTGGCGAGCTAACTTAACTTCACGGAATTTACCTTGGCGATATAACGCAACTTCACGTGCTTTTTTCTCATCACGAACAACAGTCGCTTCGTCACCTGCAGCCGGAACCCCTGACATACCCAGGATTTCCACAGGAATAGAAGGTCCTGCAGTCATCACTTCGCGGCCGAGTTCATCACGCATTGCACGAACACGTCCGTATTCGAAGCCACACAGTACGATATCCCCTTTGTTCAAGGTTCCCGCACGGACCAGTACGGTTGCAACGGGGCCACGACCTTTGTCTAGGAAAGATTCGATTACCACACCGCTTGCCATGCCGTTATGGTTAGCCGTCAGCTCAAGAACTTCGGCTTGTAATAGGATTGCTTGCAGTAAATCGTCGATCCCGGTACCCGCTTTCGCCGAAACGTTAACGAACATATTTTCGCCGCCCCACTCTTCCGGCACGATACCGAATTGAGTCAGTTCGTTCTTAACACGGTCTGGATCAGCTTCTGGCTTATCACACTTGTTGACCGCAACGATAACCGGAACGTTCGCCGCTTTTGCATGCTGAACCGCTTCAATCGTTTGTGGCATCACGCCATCGTCCGCTGCAACAACAAGAATAACAATATCAGTCGCTTGAGCACCCCGTGCACGCATTGCGGTAAACGCGGCGTGTCCCGGAGTATCTAAGAAGGTGACCATACCGTTATCTGTTTCAACGTGGTAAGCACCGATATGCTGGGTGATCCCGCCGGCTTCACCCGAAGCAACACGCGTTGAACGAATGTAGTCCAGTAACGAGGTTTTACCGTGGTCGACGTGACCCATGATGGTGACAACAGGTGCACGCGGTTCTAATTCAGCCGTTGTACCGGTGTCACGGTCGCTCATTACCGCTTCTTCCAATTCGTTCTCACGACGTAAGATAACTTTGTGGCCCATCTCTTCCGCCACAAGTTGTGCAGTCTCTTGGTCGATAACTTGGTTAATGGTTGCCATCGCACCCATTTTCATCATCACTTTGATCACTTGCGAGCCTTTAACGGCCATTTTGTTCGCCAGCTCTGCAACAGTGATGGTTTCACCGATTTGCACGTCACGGTTTACAACTTGCGCTGGCTTGTTAAAGCCCTGCTGCAGTGAACTCTTACCGCGATGCTTACCTTTACCACCGCGTCCTGCTGCACGGGCTTCTTCACGATCGGTCTTCGCTTCAGAGTGCTTGTTGCCTTTTTTAGCACGAGGGGCTTTAGCCGTACGGCTGCGTCCACGACCGCCTTCTACTTCACGATCATTCTCGTCTTCAGCTTGACGAGCGTGTTGTGAGGTCGTTACGTGGTAGTCAGTTTCCTCTTCGGTTTTCTGACTCGCTTTTTCCCACTCTTCGCCTTTCTCTTCAGCAAGACGACGTGCTTCTTCAGCTACACGTTGCGCTTCCGCTTCAATTTTACGGCGCGCTTCTTCTTCAGCTTTACGCTTCAGCTCAGCATTTTCAGCTTCGCGGCGTGCTTTTTCTGACTGTGCGTCTTTATTCATAGTTTGATTCTGTTGGGTCACTTTATTTGATTCCACCGCCTGACGCTTAGCGGCTTCTTCCGCCTCACGTTTAGCTTTTTCTTCCGCTTTACGCTTCGCTTCTTCAGCCGCCTGCTTCGCTTCTTCTGCTGCCTGCTTAGCTTTTTCTTCCGCTTCACGCTGTGCTTGCGCTTCGGCTTCGGCTTGAGCTTTACGCTCCGCTTCAGCGTCTTCTTTCACATAGGTACGTTTTTTGCGGACTTCAATCTGCACCGATTTACTTTTTCCACCAGTGCTTGGAACGTTAAGCGTACTACGAGTTTTACGTTGAAGCGTCAATTTACTCGACGCTGTATTTTTCTGATGAGCACGCAAGGTCTCTTGCTCTGCTTGCGTCACAGAATCGTTATCGGATTTACGAATACCCGCATCAGCCAATTGCTGAACTAAGCGATCGACCGGAGTATTCAGTTGTGTTGCCAGCGCTTTTACTGTTACATCAGTCATGCTTTTCCTTCCTGTGTGTTATGCGTCGTCGCCAAACCAGCAGATATTACGAGCCGCCATAATCAGCGTACCGGCTTTTTCTTCGTCCAATTGTTCGATATCTGCTAGATCGTCAACACCTTGCTCCGCAAGATCTTCCAGGGTGGAAACACCAATAGCCGCTAAACGATTTGCTAACTCGGGAGTCATGCCTTCTACGCCCAGCAGGTCTTCTGCAGGGGGTTTAATGGCTCCGCCAGTAGCAGAATTTTGGGCTAGGGTGGTCAACGCAGTCTTAGCGCGTTCACGCAAAGCTTCTACCATCTCTTCATCAAGGCCATCAATTTCCAGTAATTCATCGACTGGAACATAAGCCAACTCCTCGAGAGAAGAGAACCCTTCTTCAACTAGCACAGTAGCGAACTCTTCATCAATATCAAGATATTGGGTAAAGGTCGCAATCGCGGCATGTGCCTCCGCTTGGTGCTTAGCTTGTAAATCTTCAACCGTCATCACGTTCAGATCCCAACCACTTAGTTGAGAGGCTAAACGGACATTTTGACCATTACGGCCAATAGCTTGCGCTAAAGTACTCGCTTCTACAGCGATGTCCATGGTGTGATTATCTTCATCCACTACGATTGAAGAAACATCCGCTGGAGCCATTGCATTGATGACGAACTGCGCAGGGTTATCATCCCACAGCACGATATCAATACGCTCACCGCCTAATTCGCTTGAAACGGCTTGTACACGCGCACCGCGCATCCCTACGCAAGCACCGACCGGGTCGATACGCTTATCGTTTGTTTTCACCGCGATCTTCGCACGCGAGCCTGGGTCACGTGCCGCGCCTTTGATTTCGATGACTTCTTCACCGATTTCTGGCACTTCAATACGGAACAGTTCGACCAACATTTCTGGTTTAGAACGTGTGACGAACAGTTGAGCACCACGCGCTTCCGGACGCACTGCATACAGCACACCGCGGATTCTATCACCAGCACGGAAGTTCTCACGTGGCAGCATGTCTTCACGCAGGATCACCGCTTCAGCGTTATTCCCGAGATCAAGAATGATGTTATCGCGGTTCACTTTCTTGACGATAGCCGTAATAATTTCGCCTTGCTGCTCGCGGAATTGGTCAACCACTAGCGCGCGCTCTGCTTCACGAACTTTTTGAACGATAACTTGCTTCGCCGTTTGTGTCGTGATGCGGTCAAAGGTCACTGATTCGATCTGATCTTCAACATATTCACCCAGTTGCAGGCTTTCGTCTTCGAAACGCGCCGCGTCCAGCGTGATTTCACGAGTTGGCATCGTCACTTCATCAACGATCATCCAACGACGGAACGTATCGAAGTCACCGCTTCTACGATCGATCTCTACACGAACTTCGATTTCTTGTTCGTACTTTTTCTTGGTCGCCGTTGCCAGCGCGCTCTCTAACGCTTCAAAAATTTTCTCACGCGGCAGGGCTTTTTCATTCGAAACGGCTTCAACAACCGCTAAAATTTCTTTATTCATCCTGGTTAGCCTCAATCAGAACGTTTAAAAACGAGGGATAATGTTTGCTTTCTGAATATTGCTCAGAGCAAACACTTCGTCTTTGCCATCAACGGACAATGTGACCATCTCACCTTCAACGGATTTGATAGTCCCCTGCCATTTGCGACGATTTTGTACAGCGATACGTAATACCACACTGACATCTTGGCCAGCGAAACGTTCATAATGCGCTGCGGTAAATAATGGTCGATCAAGCCCTGGGGAAGACACTTCAAGGTGATACGCCACAGTAATAGGATCTTCTACATCCATGACAGCACTGACTTGATGGCTGACATCGGCACAGTCATCAACATTGATACCATTTTCGCTATCAATATAGATACGAAGCGTAGAGGTGCGAGCCCGCACAAACTCTATCCCCACTAATTCATAACCCAGTGCTTCAACTGGCGCTGTAATCAACTCTGTTAACTTCTGTTCTAACGTGGACAAAGCCACCCCCAAGACATAAAAAAAGGGCTAACGCCCAGTATGACAACGCTTTTCTGATAATAAAAAACCCCGAAAAGTCGGGGTTTTGATCAGAATCCTGTATGGGCCTGTCAAAGGACAGGAGCCATTTTCAATAGACATTTTTCTAAAACCCGTCGTCTTACCGACGTCGATTTGGAAAAAGAACTAGGAAAATGGTTGCGGGGGCCGGATTTGAACCGACGACCTTCGGGTTATGAGCCCGACGAGCTACCAGGCTGCTCCACCCCGCGTCCGAAAAACAGCTCAATATTACGCCTAGGCGAGCACAAAAGCAAATTTAACTGTGAATAACCAATCAAGACTAGTTAGGCAATAGCCGATAGATTGCCAAAGAACAATAGTTTCAGAGTTATAGGATGCTCTCGCCCAAACTTTCCTACAGGTGACGAGTGATACACTATTTAAGAAAAATATATTTTACAAAGCGCTGGAGAAGACGACCTAAGGGGGAATCCCTGTAAACAGTCAAACCTTCACATTAACCGGTAACGGTAAGGTACTAAGCACCTTTATCGCAGGCAAGGGATTCAATGAACAGGATGACAATGTTTGCTTTATCGGTTGGTCCGTACAAAACACAGTGGTTAAGACGATTATCCCACGATGGGCTATGATGACTGGCAATCAGAGAGTTGTAGAGAAACGAAAGTAGTAGGTATTATTTCTTCAGCTAAGGAGAAATAAATCAACATCGCGGTAATCTATCAAGCGGCTTCACCCAACACCCTTACAGATGAAACGATAGTATTTTCTGTAGAGAGCGCTAATCGTACTCTCCATATCGATCGTACATTAACGAAAAAGCCAAGTACTTCTGGCGTAACAACCCTCGCAGAGGTAAAAAAAGCACTCACTCAATAGTAAAATTTGCAAAGGGTATTTTTAAAATAGTAACCAAACAAAAAAAGACGCTATTAAGCGTCTTTTTTCTCAATATTGGTACCGAGGACGGGACTTGAACCCGTAAGCCCTATTGGGCACTACCACCTCAAGGTAGCGTGTCTACCAATTCCACCACCACGGCACTGCTGATACTTGCAATCAGTTGGCGTTACTGCGGGATATCACTGGCTGGCGAAGAGGTTTTCGCTGGCTGTTGAGTTTGCTCAGACTTTACTGGAGCACTCAGATTATCCCACTCACTGCCTTTATGTGTTTTATTACTGTTTAGATTACCAAGCACCAGGCTAATAATGAAAAACAGCGCAGCAAGAATACCGGTCATACGTGTCAGGAAGTTTCCTGAACCGCTTGAACCAAATAATGTTCCAGAGGCACCTGCACCGAAAGATGCTCCCATATCAGCGCCTTTACCTTGCTGTAACATCACCATCGCGATTAACGCAACAGCAACTAGCAGGAAAATAACTAAAAGAGCTTCGTACATAATTAACCTGTTTCCTTGTACGTAATCGTACATTTAAAACGCATCTACCTTCACGAGGAAAGAACTCCCCTGAAGAGGATGTGAATACTAACCAAAGGCAACGCACTCTGCAAGTGCAATTTACGTTGCCGGTTTTGATCGCGGAAAAAAGCAGCAACACTAGCTAAAGGCTGTTTATCCCCAATGTGGGAAAAGCCTTTCTCATAGCGAATCACCTGATCACAGACACCTTTACGCGATTATAAACGCTTGACGATCTCCGCAATAGATTGGGCCAGTTCTGTTACTTCCTCTTTATTTTCCCCTTCAACCATCACGCGAATTAACGGTTCAGTACCCGACTTACGTAGCAAGACCCGACCTCGGCCAGCCAGTTGCTGTTCAGCCTGGTGTAACGCCGCTAATACATCAGAATGTTGAAGCGGATCACTCCCCGCAGAGAAGCGCACATTAACTAGGACTTGTGGCAACATCTTCATGCCGCTGCATAAATCGTGAAGGGATAGCTTGTTCCCCACTACGGCCGTTAACACTTGTAAACCGGCGATAATGCCATCACCGGTTGTGGTTTTATCAAGTAAAATAACATGTCCGGAATTTTCGGCACCGACAAACCATCCGCGTTCCTTCAGCTTTTCCAATACATAGCGGTCGCCGACTTTCGCACGCTCAAAGGGAATGCCTAACTGCTTCAGGGCTAACTCTAGCCCCATATTGCTCATCAGTGTGCCAACAACCCCACCGCGCAGATTTCCTTGTCGTAGACGTTCACGCGCGATGATATAGAGAATTTGATCGCCATCGACCGCCTGACCAAGATGGTCGACCATCATGATACGATCGCCGTCACCATCAAGCGCAATACCAAGATCGGCTTTTTCGGCTAGCACGCGTTTTTGAAGTTGGCCTAAATCCGTCGCACCACACTCTTTATTGATATTCATTCCGTTGGGCGAAGCGCCGATCGTAATCACCTCAGCCCCCAGCTCACGAAGAACATTCGGTGCAATATGGTAAGTCGCACCGTTTGCACAATCGACGACGATTTTTAGCTGATTTAAGCTGAGTTCGCTGGGAAAAGTCCCCTTGCAGAATTCAATATACCGTCCGGCTGCATCAACGATGCGGCTAGCGCGTCCTAGTTCTGCTGAGGGTACACAGGTAATCTCTTTCTCGAGTTCCGCTTCAATGGCAGCTTCGACATCGTCAGGAAGCTTAGTACCCTCGGTGGAGAAGAATTTTATTCCATTGTCATCGAATGGGTTATGAGACGCGGATATCACCACACCGGCTTCCGCGCGGAATGTACGCGTTAAATAGGCAATCGCTGGGGTTGGCATAGGCCCAGTGAACGCCGCCGATAATCCTGCAGCGGCCAAGCCCGCTTCTAATGCCGATTCCAACATATATCCCGATATACGGGTATCTTTCCCGATAATGACTTTTTTGGAACCTTGTCCAGCAAGTACTTTGCCGGCGGCCCAGCCTAATTTTAAGACAAAATCAGGCGTTATTGGCGATTCGCCAACCTTTCCGCGAATACCATCGGTACCAAAATATTTACGTTCGCTCATGAATTATCCTTTTGCTCTGAGAGTCGCTTCAACCACGCGTATCGCTTCAACGCTTTCTTTAACATCATGCACTCGAATGATTTGTGCTCCCTGCATCGCGGCGATAACTGCACAGGCTAGACTACCACTCAATCGCTGAGTTGGCCCGACATTAAGGAGTTGGCCAATCATGGACTTTCGAGACATGCCCACTAATAACGGCAGATCGAAATGATGGAAATGGCTTAGATTAGCCAGTAGCTCATAATTATGTTGCAGATTTTTGCCAAATCCAAAACCGGGATCGATCAGAATATTTTCTCGACGTATCCCTGAAGCCATACAGTGCTGAATTTCGGTGGCTAAGAAGCTGTCCACTTCGGTAATAATCTGCTGATAGCTCGGGCTGTGCTGCATCGATTTCGGCTCACCCTGCATATGCATCAAGCAGACCGGCAGGTCGACGTCAGCTGCTGCCTCACGCGCGCCAGGTTCATTTAATGAGCGGATATCGTTGATCAAGTGGGCGCCTGCGGCAGCAGCAGCACGAATCACTTCAGGTTTAGAGGTGTCGACCGAAATCCACACTTCGAATCGTTGAGATAATGCTTCGACGACTGGGATAACTCTCGCCAGTTCGTCTTCTACTGAAACGTTATCAGCACCAGGGCGAGTCGACTCGCCGCCAATATCGAGAATAGTCGCTCCGGCAATCACCATTTCATTAGCATGAGTAATCGCATCGATCAGCGTTTTATGGCGGCCACCGTCAGAAAAGGAGTCTGGAGTCATATTTAAAATTCCCATAATATGGGGAAAAGAGAGATCTAACTCACTCCCTCGGGCACGCAATTTCATTCAGTATCCTCTTTAACGCTCTATCGATGTGATGCAAAAAAAAAGCCCCGCATAAGCGGGGCTTTATTGTAGCGCGAACTGGCACTATTTATCGAATGATTCAGACATTACATCGGATTGCCGGGATCATTATTCTCAGGTGCGTCGACAGGACGAGCTGCTTGCGGTGGCGCGACAGACTCTTCTTCTTTCACTGCCAGTTCAGTCCAACCAGCTGGAGCACGAACCTCTCTGCGTGCCATCAAATCATCAATTTGCGGAGCATCAATAGTTTCGTACTTCATCAGAGCATCTTTCATCGTATGCAGGATGTCGATGTTCTCATTCAACAGCTGGCGAGCGCGTTGATAGTTACTGTCGATCAAGTGTTTGATTTCTTGGTCGATAATACGCGCGGTTTCGTCGGACATATGTTTCGCTTTAGCAACGGAACGTCCTAAGAAAACTTCACCTTCTTCTTCCGCATACAGAAGAGGACCTAATTTCTCGGAGAAGCCCCACTGGGTAACCATATTACGTGCGAGGTTTGTCGCCACCTTAATATCGTTGGAAGCGCCGGTAGAGACTTTTTCTGGACCGTAGATGATCTCTTCAGCTAAACGTCCGCCGTAAAGGGTCGAAATTTGGCTCTCTAATTTCTGACGGCTTGCACTGATTGCATCACCTTCAGGTAAGAAGAATGTCACCCCTAACGCACGTCCACGTGGGATAATTGTCACCTTATGTACAGGATCATGTTCCGGTACTAGACGACCAATAATCGCGTGTCCTGCTTCGTGGTAAGCCGTTGACTCTTTTTGTGCTTCAGTCATGACCATTGAACGGCGCTCTGCACCCATCATGATCTTATCTTTCGCTTTCTCGAACTCAACCATCGAGACAACACGTTGGTTGCTACGGGCAGCGAAAAGTGCCGCTTCGTTGACGAGGTTTGCTAAGTCTGCACCGGAGAAACCTGGTGTACCACGAGCAATGATCGCGGCATCAATATCCGTTGCTAATGGAACGCGACGCATATGGACTTTCAAGATTTGCTCACGGCCACGAACATCAGGTAATCCAACAACGACTTGACGGTCAAAACGACCTGGACGAAGGAGCGCAGGGTCAAGGACGTCAGGGCGGTTAGTTGCCGCTATAACGATGATCCCTTCATTACCTTCAAAGCCATCCATCTCAACCAGCATTTGGTTCAACGTCTGTTCACGCTCGTCGTGACCACCGCCTAAACCAGCACCGCGTTGGCGACCCACTGCATCGATCTCATCGATAAAGATGATACAAGGCGCGGATTTCTTCGCTTGCTCGAACATATCACGGACACGTGATGCGCCGACACCGACAAACATTTCAACGAAGTCTGAGCCAGAGATAGTAAAGAACGGCACTTTCGCTTCACCGGCAATGGCCTTAGCCAATAACGTTTTACCGGTACCTGGAGGGCCTACCATCAGTACGCCTTTAGGAATTTTTCCGCCCAGCTTTTGGAAACGTGAAGGTTCACGAAGATATTCCACCAGCTCGCTGACTTCTTCTTTCGCTTCGTCACAACCGGCAACATCGGCAAAAGTGGTTTTAATCTGATCTTCGGTCAACATGCGAGCTTTGCTCTTACCGAAAGACATGGCACCTTTGCCACCGCCTCCCTGCATTTGACGCATAAAGAAGATCCATACACCAATTAGCAGCAACATCGGGAACCAAGAAATAAAGATAGAGGTCAGTAGACTTTGACCTTCCGGTGGTTCACCAACCACTTTTACCTTTTTAGATAAAAGATTCTGCAGTAATTGCGGGTCGTTGACAGGAATATACGTAGTGTATTTATTGCTATCGTTAGTGGTTACGTTAATCTCACGCCCATTAATACGCGCCTCGCGAATCTGATTTTGATTCACTTCTGTCACGAAAGTTGAGTAATCGACTTTCTTGCCATTTGACTCGCTGGGCCCAAAGCTTTGGAACACAGTCATTAGCACTACGGCAATGACTAACCAAAGAATTAGGTTTTTCGCCATGTCACTCAAGGGATTAACCTCTTATTTACAACGATGTTAACAGAAAGCGTAGGGAGCTATAGTTTGCGCCCAGTCGCTACAATGTACACTTCGCGAGAACGCGAACGCGAAGCGTCTGGCTTACGAACTTTTACTTTCGTAAATAAGGAGCGGATTTCGCGTAAGTAATCATCAAAACCATCTCCCTGGAACACCTTTACTACAAAACTACCACCTGGTGCCAATACATCGCGACACATTTCAAGTGCGAGTTCTACGAGATACATCGCGCGAGGAATATCCACAGCGGGAGTGCCACTCATATTTGGTGCCATATCGGACATTACTACCTGCACCTTACCGTCACCGACACGATCGAGCAACGCTTTTAGTACAGCTTCTTCTCGGAAATCACCTTGAAGAAAGTCTACACCAACAATTGGATCCATTGGCAAGATATCACATGCGATAATACGGCCACTTGCTCCGATCTGTTCAACCACATACTGTGACCAACCCCCCGGGGCAGCACCTAAGTCTACGACTGTCATGCCGGGTTTAAAGAGACGATCACCTTGTTGGATCTCATCTAGTTTAAACCATGCTCGCGAACGTAGACCTTTCTTTTGTGCTTGTTGCACATATTTATCGCTAAAGTGTTCCTGTAACCAGCGACTTGAGCTGGCTGAACGCTTCTTTCCCGTCATACTTTTTCCAACATTTTTGTATCGCAGCGATAAATCATTACGCAAAATGCTGCGTTGATTTGGCGATATACTAGAGATGGCGGTACAATGACCTGTTTTCAATCCCTGAGTAAGTAAATAATACGATGAATCTAAGTACTAAACAAAAACAGCACCTAAAAGGTCTCGCTCATCCGCTGAAGCCAGTCGTGATGTTAGGCAACAATGGATTAACCGAAGGTGTTCTCGCTGAACTTGATCAAGCTCTTGAGCATCATGAACTGATCAAAGTCAAAATCGCGACTGAAGACCGTGAAACCAAAGCGTTGATTGTAGCAGCCATTGTTCGTGAAACCTCAGCGGCTGAAGTCCAGGTCATCGGTAAAACGCTGGTGCTTTATCGCCCTTCAAAAGAAAAGAAAATTTCTTTACCACGTTAATTCTGGAAAAAAATATCACTATTTTACCTCCAGTTAAAAGGCTGTTTTACAGCCTTTTTCTTTTCTTAAGATATATTAGCACGGTTAACCCGACTTGCGGGACCGAAATGGCGAAAAGCCCACTCCTAGCACAACATATCGTCGTATTCTGATGATTAGAGGTATTCAACCTTAATCA
The DNA here is from genome assembly GCF_022602565.1 of Rosenbergiella metrosideri. Taxonomy (GTDB): domain Bacteria; phylum Pseudomonadota; class Gammaproteobacteria; order Enterobacterales; family Enterobacteriaceae; genus Rosenbergiella; species Rosenbergiella metrosideri. The sequence goes on along the minus strand of NZ_JALBCV010000005.1, from coordinate 115,218 downwards.
CTTCATACTCAACATCACCACCTGGCGTTTTTACGACTGTGACGTCATCAACTTCTTTACCGATTAAGCCGCGCGCCATCGGCGAGTTTACAGAGATCAGATTTTGCTTAAAATCGGCCTCATCATCACCCACGATACGATAGGTCGCTTCTTCTTCCGAATGGGTATTATAAACAGTCACTGTCGCCCCGAAAATGACACGACCTGTCGCGGCCATTTTTGTCACATCAATGATTTGCGCATTCGATAATTTTGCTTCAATCTCTTGAATACGACCTTCACAAAAACCTTGCTCTTCACGGGCAGCATGGTATTCCGCATTTTCCTTCAAATCACCGTGTTCTCTAGCTTCAGCGATAGAAGCAATGATACGAGGACGCTTAATATTTTTAAGCTCGTTAAGCTCTTCACGCAGCTGCTCTGCACCGCGAAGGGTCATAGGAATCTGGCTCATCTTATACTCCTCATTACTCTGTTATTCAGTCAATCATCCTGATTCGATACAAGCTTAACCGAATAAGCTGCACCTAAATTTGAAACAAAACAACCCCGCCTCAGATAGTTTGCTACCCAAGACGAGTGAATTTTCAGTTTGATACATATTTTACCCGAGAGTTCCTCCCGGATCATCGTTTACTTTGCCCCTCAAGGGGACGTAGTATTGCGGGTTCCACTGTTAACGACGCCGAGATTATGCGACTTTCAAGACTCATTACAGCTCTTACCCTTGCGGTAACGCTTCAAGCCACCGCAACGCCTGTCGAGGATTATACCCAATACCTTCCTGATGGTACCAATCTCGCGTTCATGGCGCAAAGGGTAGGCGATACAACACCGATTGTCGATTATCACGGAAAACAAATGGCGCTGCCTGCCAGTACGATGAAAGTGTTCACTGCACTGGCCGCACTAATAGAACTTGGCAAAGATTTTCGTTTCCAGACCACCTTTGAAAGTCACCAAAAAATAGTCGGTGATACCTTACAGGGTGATCTGGTTGCTCGCTTTGGTGGCGACCCGACGTTTACGCGGCAAGACTTACGTAATATGGTCGCGCAGCTGAAACAGAAGGGTGTTACGCATATTCAAGGTAACTTGGTCATCGATACTTCAGTTTTCGCGAGCCACGATATGGCTCCCGGCTGGCCATGGAATGATTTAACGCAATGCTTTAGCGCGCCTCCTGCAGCCGCTATTGTCGATAAAAACTGTTTTTCTATCTCGCTCTATAGCGCCAAAACGCCGGGCGAAAACGCCTTTATCCGTATTGCGTCTTACTATCCTGCGCACATGTATAGTGAGGTGAAAACCTTAGGTCCTAACTCAGGTGAGGCGCAATATTGCGAGCTTGACGTAAATCCCGGGGAATTAAACCGCTATACCCTGACCGGGTGTCTGCGCCAGCGTAATGACCCGCTTCCTCTTGCCTTCGCTGTGCAAGATGGCGCGGCTTGGGCTGGGGAAATTTTGCGGGATGAGCTACGTAAAGCCGATATCGACTATCGTGGCCACTTGCTCCGTCAAACGCAACCCACCGAACCTGGTACCGTTCTGGCAATCGAACAATCCGCCCCGCTCCATAGCCTATTACATACTATGTTGAAGAAGTCAGATAACATGATTGCCGATACGGTTTTCCGAACAATCGGTCATCACTATTTCAACGTACCAGGAACGTTTCGGGCAGGGTCGGATGCGGTACGCCGTATCCTTCGTGAGAAAGCGGGCGTCGACATGGGCAATACCATCCAAGTCGATGGTTCCGGATTATCACGGCACGATTTGGTTGCACCGGACACTATGATGCAAGCACTGCAGTTTATTGCTAAGAATGACAGCAGCCTCGATTTTATTAGTATGCTTCCTTTAGCTGGTTACGATGGCACCTTACAGTATCGTGGCGGATTACACGAAGCAGGTGTCGATGGAAAGCTCTCTGCGAAAACCGGTTCGTTACAGGGCGTGTATAACTTAGCAGGCTTCTTAACGACGTCACGCGGAACGCGCATCGCCTTCGTACAATACCTCTCTGGGTATGCGGTCCCTCCAGAAGATCAACGAACGCGACGCGTCCCCCTTGTCCGATTTGAAAGTCGACTCTACAGCGATTTGTATCGAAATTATTAGCTATAAAAAAACCCGCGTAAGCGGGTTTTTTTATTAGAAGTGAGTGTTAAGACTCATATAGAAGGTTCGGCCTGACTCGTTGTAAGTGTTAGCACCTGCACCGTATAGGTAACTTGTGACACCTGTCTTCGAATTAAGCGTTCCAGTAGTTTGTGCATTCCCTTCGCGGAAGTGACGTTTATCAAAGAGGTTATCTATCCCAGCGGTAATACTGACATTCTTGGTAGCGTCCCATGTCGCGCTGGCCCCAAAGATGCTGTATGGACTGACTTCACGGGTATCAGGGTAACTGACTTTATTCCCTTGGTAGTTACGACTCTTCGGTTTCTGTTTACCGTACCAAGTCCATGTTGCTTGTACCGACAGGTCCTGACGAATCTGCCACTCGACATTGGAGTTCAGGGTAAACTGCGGGATAACGGAAAGACGATCATGATTCGTCTTATCCTTACTTTGCAGCATCCACGTCATATTATTATTCCAAGTAACCGTATCGGTGACTGGGACATTAAAGGTTCCCTCAAGGCCTTCAACTACCGCACGCGGCACATTTTCCCATTGGAAAACGCGAGTACCACTACTATTGGTGTAAGTAACATTGTTACCCGACTCAATTTTATTATGGTAGTCATTACGGAAATAAGTCAGCCCTGCCTGCAGTCCAGCAAGATCTTTGTACTCGAGTCCAATCTCTTTATTGACGCTGGTTTCTGCTTTAAGGTCGCTATTACCTTGTAAGTAACAACCCGAACTCGAACTGCCGTAGCACCCTTGACCTTTACTATAGAGAATATAGTTCGGGTTAGTTTGGTACAGATTAGGCGCTTTATAGGCTCGAGCAATCCCCATCTTCAACGTCCACTCGTTAGTGAGCTGTTGAGTTAAATTAAGTGATGGGCTCCAGTTAGTGCCGACAATGGAGTGATGGTCAAAACGGATGGCCGGTGTTAATACCGTGGAATCCGTGATATCCATATTGTCTTCAGCAAACATAGAGAAAATCTGCGCTTGAGAATACGGTGAACGCGTACCCGTTCCGACCCCACTGATTGCGCCGCCAGTATTCGTCCCAGTGAGCGCTTGGCTGGTTGAGGTGCCGTCTTTCATCTTTTGCTGGTTCCACTCAGTTCCCAAGGTGAGGTTCTGGTCTACCCAAGCCGTAAAGGGAATACTGACTTCACTGTGCAGCAGCACATCGCTCAGATCGATATCGGAGAACCCGGCGTTATTATTAAAGATCCCCTCGGTTCCGCCGGCTAATCCTTCGGTAATCCTAGAATTACGGGTTCTCTCATATTGCGCATAGGTATTAGTACTGACTCCGTTATCCCAGACCCCTGTCCAAGTTAAGGCATAATCTTGGCGGTAAATACGGTTCGTTTCGTCGCCATATTTGCTTTTCACATAATCTGAGGTGTTAGTATTCTGCGTATCGCCAGCATAAATATTCCCTTGGCGACTGGTCCCGGCTTCGAACTCGAGATGCTGATTGCGGGCAAATTCCCAATTCAGTTTGCCGTGGAGATCTTTATCTCTCACTCCCTCACGGCCAGCAGGATAGCTCCCGGCATAGGTACCGGTACGCGATGCTGAATGATTTTGGTTAATGTCGTAAGCATCCGCTTGGGTCTTATCGATATTTCCCCAAATACTTAATGTTAAGCTATCGGTTGCAGGCCCCATTAAGCTGAAATTCGTTCGTTTGGTTGAACCTTCAGATTTATGTTGTGGAACGTTGTAATAGGCGTTCCATGAACCATGCCACTCTTTATTCGCTTGCTTAGTGATGATATTAACCACTCCGCCCATCGCGCCGCTACCGTAGCGTGCCGCAGCCGGTCCGCGGATAACATCAATGTGGTCAATCATTTCCGGTGGCACCCAGTTGGTATCACCACGAGAATCTCGTTCACCCCGCCATCCATAGCGTACCGAGTTTTTACTACTGACCGGACGGCCATCGATCAAAATTAAGGTATTTTCTGGCCCCATACCCCGAATATCGATCTGACGGTTATTTCCCCGCTGCCCACTGGTCGAGTTGCCGGTTAAATTCACCCCAGGCATGGTACGAATGATTTCTGATACATCACGCGCCGGAGGGTGTTTACGAATCGCTTCAGAGGAGATCGTCGAGACACCTGGTGCTTGGAGGGTTTGCTGGCGAGCCGTGACGACGATGGAGTTATGTGAATTCTCTTCGGTAGATAATGGCTTATCACTAGAAGTTTTGGCTGCGGTTTCATCTGACGCAGGAGAGTTGACGGTGACATCCGATGAAGCCGCTGAAGCCGGCGCGCAATAAATAAAAAATGAGCTACCTAGCTCAAGACAAATTGCAGCAGAAAGAAATGATAATTTTTTCATTTTTATAATCCCAGTTCCCTAGGTCAATGCTGTGTGTGTGTTTAGTAAGGAGTCTTTACGAGATCGCTACCATTATGCAAACAAATGCGCAATAAACGACAAACTACGTAAAGAGAGATTGCAATCTATTGCAGATGAAAATAATTATCAATACTATTATCAACAAATCTCGCTTCTGAACGCTATTCGCAGATAGCTGCTATAAAAGATAATTTTGCAAATGCTTATTCCTGAATGGTTTACCTCTGATACCGGTTCCGATCTGTGGTGGCAAGCACAACAATTGCAGGGTGTGCCGCGTATCGAGCGAATTGATGCGCAACAATGCCGCGTGACCTTCCTCTGGCGTCAGCCTGCTCGCCCCGCTGAGGCCCCACCCATAAAAGCGGTATGGCTCAACATTACGGGGATCACTGATCATCACCAGCCCAAGCCTCCAATATCCCTAGTCCATTATCCCGCTAGCGATGTCTGGTATCTTAGCCTCACGCTTCCCGCTGAGTGGCGAGGAAGTTATTGCTTGATCCCGGACTCAAAGAACGAGGTAGGGTTGTTGAAGCAAGATATTTTCCAGCGTCGGGAATGGTGGCGCGAACAGTTTACACATGCCCAACACGATAGCCTCAACGCGTTACGTTCTTGGTCTGCAGGTCGAGGGATGTCTGTCTCCCCCCTTCATCTCCCTGATGCGCCTGCGCAGCCTGAATGGCAAGCATGGGATCGAGGAGAGCAGTCGCCGCTCCCCCTGAAGGTCATTCTCTGGAAGAGTGCTCGGTTAGGTAATGAACGACACGTGTGGTGCTACGGTTCGGCGAAAGAGGACACTGCGACCTATCAGCATTTAGCCTTAATACTTGATGGACAGTTCTGGGCCAACACTCTCCCTATCGCCAGTCCTCTGCAGCAATTGACGGATAGGGGAAAACTTCCTGCGGCACTCTACATCATGCCTGAAATCATCGATCGCGAGCATCGTGGCCGAGAATATCCCTGTAATGCCGATTTTTGGCTGGCTATTAACGAAGAATTACTCCCGCTAATCAAACAAACATTCGATTGGCGACAAGACCCCGCACGAACCCTGGTCACAGGGCAAAGTTTTGGTGGGCTGGCCTCAGTCTATGCGTGCCTTAACTGGCCACAATTTTACGGTAAAGCCCTCAGCCTTTCCGGATCCTTTTGGTGGCCGAACCGCGGGCATGCGGCAGGTTACCTGCTTCAACAGTTACAGCAGAAAGCCCCCGTTATCGCTCCACGAGAAATACTCTTGGAGGCAGGTTGCCGCGAAACATTAATTTGCGAAGCCAACCGCGAAATGGATAAGTGGTTAAGCCACTACCACATCCCACATCGTTTACGCTATGTCGAAGGTGGACACGATGCACTCTGGTGGCGGGGAAGTTTATTAGATGGATTACAAGCGTTATGGCAGGACGAATAAGATGATGATTATCGATGACAGCATAGCACAACAACGTTCCCCTGATGAGTACAACACAGCCTCATCGTCAGTGACGACTCGTCGGTTACCACTGGTTGCCGCACAACCCGGGATCTGGGTTGCCGACCAACTTTCTCCTTTCGGCAACGCCTTTGCCGTCGCACACGCTATCACGCTACCGGGAACGCTCAATCTTGATTTGATGCAACAGGCTATTCAACAAGGGTTGGCCGAAGCAGACACTGTTAATTTTCGGTTTGATGAGCACGAAGGAGAAGCCTTCCAATGTTTTAGCCCCAACCTAGGCTTTACGGTAGAATCTATTGATCTCCGTGACGATCCTCAGGCGTTGGCAGCGGCACATGCCTTAATGGAAGCCGATCTACAAAGTCCTTTACGTATTACTGATAAAGGTCCCAAGGTTAGGCAGGTGCTGATACGTATCACCCCTGAACAATGGATATGGTATCAGCGTTATCACCACCTGATGGTCGATGGCTTCAGCTTTATTGCCCTCACCAAACGGATTAGTGAAATTTATGCCCATTTACGCCACCAGCAACCGCTAGCCGCCTCACCCTTTACCGCATTCGATGAGGTTGTTGAGGAGTACCAAAATTACCAACACAGCACAACGTATCAAAAAGATAAGCGCTATTGGCTGGAGAAAGTCCCGCAGCTGCCCGATCCGCTAAGCCTTGCACAAGCGCCGCTGAATGGTGAAGTGGCTAGCCCGCAGGTAATACGTCACACGATACAGTTTTCCGCTCAGCAGCTTGCTCCGTTACACCAACACCTCGCCGAATCAGGCCTCACGCCTGTCGATGCGGCAGTTACGCTCGTCAATACCTGGCTGGCCCATCTGACGGGCCAGCAACCCTTTAGCGCGGGCTTTATTTTTATGCGCAGAATGGGATCGGCAGCCCTTAGCGCAGTCGGGCCGGTGATTAATGTCTTACCTATGAGTGTTGGGTATCAACCTAGTTATACTTTTACCGAATTTGCAGGTCTTCTCAATAAAGAGATTAAGAAAAATCGACGTCATCAACGCTATGATGCAGAACAAATTAGCCGCGACTTAGGCTTAACCGGAGATAGTGCCCCGCTGTTCGGCCCTGTCTTAAACGTCAAACTCTTCGATTATCACTTAGCGTTTGAAGGCCAGAACGTTCATACCACCCACTTAGCCTCAGGGCCGGTGCGCGATATTGAAATTGCGTTAATCCTCGATAATCAAGGTGCCTTAACCTTAGAGTTCTTAGCCAATAGCAATCGTTACGACGAACACGCACTGTTGACGCATATTCAACGTTTGCCACTGATTATCGAACAGTTAACCGCCCAGCCAACGCTAACGCTCTCTGAACTCAGTCTTCTAAGCGAGCAAGAGCAGCTTCAATTGGTCAACGTTAATGCTACCGACATTGTGCTGCAAGACGATACCCTATGGTCGATGATCGCCACACAATGTCAACGTACTCCGGATAATATTGCGCTGGCTGATTCGCACGTTGCGCTATCTTACGCACAGATGGAACAGCAGGTCATTGCCTTGGCTGCCGCACTTCAGCAACAGGGTGTGCAAGCTGGCGATATCGTCGCCGTGGCGCTTCCGCGCTCCATCTATCTCTCATTATCCCTGCAGGCGATCGTGCGGCTCGGCGCAATTTGGCTGCCGCTTGATACCGGCTATCCTGATGACCGCTTAGCCATTATGCTGGAGGATTCAACTCCGCGCTTGGTAATCACCGAACAGGCACTGAGTAGTCGGTTTACACACATTAACGACACGCCACATTATTATTATCAATCGCTATTTACCGATGTGCCGTTATTATCAGCCGCTGTTCCCGTCTCGACACAAGGGGCATACTTAATTTATACCTCAGGTTCGACAGGTAGACCTAAAGGCGTGTTAGTCAGCCATCACGCGATCGTGAATCGCTTAAAATGGATGCAAAACCACTACCCACTTGATGCTCAAGATGTCGTTATCCAGAAAACGCCAAGTAGTTTTGATGTGTCGGTGTGGGAGTTCTTCTGGCCATTAATGACTGGGGCGAAGCTCTTTATGGCTCCTCCCGAGTGCCATCGCGATCCTGAGTGGTTACAACAAGTCATGGTTGAACAACATGTCAGCGTGACCCACTTTGTGCCGTCAATGTTAGCCGCGTTTTTAGAAAGCCTCACTGAAGCCACTGCCACGGCGTTACGACAGCATCTACGTCTCGTCTTTTGTAGTGGCGAAGCCCTGCCTACCGCGCTGGCTCGTCAATGGGAACAAAGTGTAGCGATCCCGTGCCATAATTTATATGGCCCCACCGAAGCTGCTGTAGACGTGAGTTGGTTCCCAGCATTTGGCCCAGAACTTGCCGCGGTGGAAGGTCACAGCGTGCCGATTGGCTGGCCGGTTTGGAACACTCAGCTTCATATTCTCGATAGTCAGCTTAAACCCGTTCCCTATGGTATTGCTGGTGAACTATGGCTAGGCGGAGTGCAGCTGGCAGAGGGCTATTTAGGTCGACCCGAGCTCACTGCCGAGCGGTTTATTGCCGCACCTTGGGATGCAACTCAACGCTTGTACCGTAGCGGCGATGTAGCCCGTCGTCTTACCAACGGTGAAATTGAATATTTGGGACGTAACGATGACCAACTCAAAATCCGCGGTCAGCGGATAGAACTCTCAGAGATTGATGCCGTTCTCCTCTCATTGCCAGGGATTAAGCAAGCGGCATCCGTTGCCGTAAGCTTAAATCAACAATTATCCGGTCTAGCCGATGACCGACAATTGGTCAGCTATATTATTGCTGACACGCCACAACAGACAGATCATCTTCGTCAGCAACTGGCCGAACGGCTACCAGCGCATATGGTGCCGGTGATCATTATTCCCGTTGAGGCATTCCCTCTTAGCAGTAATGGTAAGTTAGATCGTAAAGCCCTGCCCGTTCCGAAACTTGACGATCACCACTCGCTGCGTGAACCTCAAGGCGCAGTAGAGGTTCAATTAGCCGCAATGTTTGCCGAACTCCTGCAGCGGCCACAGGTCGCAGCCAATCAGGACTTCTTTGCATTGGGGGGGCACTCGCTCTTAGCAATGCGTTTAGCCGCGCAAATTCGTAAGCAGATGGATTATCCGCTTACCGTTGGCCACGTGATGGTGAACGCAACCGTGGAAAAACTTGCACAGATCATTCAACAAAGTCCTGAATACGCGGACAGTGGATTACACACCTTGTTACCTCTACGCCAAACACAGGGACCTCGTCTCTACTGTTTCCACCCCGCATCCGGGTTCGCGTGGCAATTTAGCGTATTACAACGGTATCTAGACCCGACATGGTCCATTATTGGTATCCAATCGCCGGATGAACAAGGCGCTTTAGGGGATGCGCAGCATATTGATGATGTCTGTGACCGGCATCTTGAGACGCTTCTGGCCGACCAACCCACGGGGCCTTATTATTTTATCGGCTACTCCCTCGGTGGGACCTTAGCCCAAGGTATTGCGTCACGGCTGGAAGCACGAGGAGAAGAGGTTGCGTTTTTAGGCCTGCTTGATACGTGGCCACCTGAAACGCAGAATTGGGATGAGAAGCAGGGGAAAAATGTCTTGGATGAGCAAGTCATTGAAGAAGTCAACCGTGAACGTGAGCAGTTTGTTCAAAGTCAGCGGCAACAAGCAGGTGAGGAGCTTTCTCATCTTTTTGATCAGGTTGAAGCTAATTACGCCCACTCCGTGCGCCTATTAACGACCGCCCGCAGTCGTAAGACACAAGGAAAAGCGACACTATTCTCCGCCTTAAAAACGCAGCAACCTGGGTTAAGTGCGCAACAAGCTTGGGCACCTTTTATTCAGCAGTTAGATATTGTGCCCATCGACTGTGCCCATGTAGAGATCATTTCACCGGCGATGTTTGAAACCATCGGCCCAGAGATCAACCGCCGCTTAAGGCATTTACTCTCCTGATGCTAGAGGGGGCAGTTGCCCCCTCATTTCCCGACGGGGACGATCATCGGTGTCCCTGCAATGGGATCAGCGATAATGACCGCTTTCAATCCGTAGACCTGCTCAATTAACTCCGCGGTGATAATCTCACTGGGTTTACCTTCGGCAATAATTGCCCCTTCACGCATCGCAATAAGATGGCTGGCGTAGCGACACGCTTGGTTTAATTCATGCAGTACCACGACTAATGTACGGCCATGGCGTTGGTTTAGCTCACGTAACAGTTCCATCAGCTCGATTTGATGAGTGATATCCAACCATGTCGTCGGCTCGTCGAGGAGCAATAGCGGGGTTTGCTGTGCCAACACCATGGCAATCCAGACACGTTGCCGCTGCCCTCCGGAAAGCTGCTCAACGGGACGATCCGCCAAATGGTCGATATGAGTCGCTGCCATCGCTTCAGCCACGGCTTGGCTATCCTCAAGACGCCATCCACCAAACAGTGACTGATGTGGATAACGTCCGCGGCCAACTAAATCTGCGACGGTGATCCCTGCAGGCGTATGGCTATTTTGAGGAAGCAAACCGAGTTGTCGGGCTACCTCTTTCGCCGGTAACTGATGGATAGCCTGCCCATCAAGAATAACTTGGCCGGCGACCGGTTTTATCACTCGACTTAGCGCTTTTAATAGCGTCGATTTCCCACAGGCGTTTGGACCAATAATCACCGTAAATTCGCCATCGGGAATCGTTACCGATAGCTGCTCTGCGACCGTTTTATTGTCGTAAGCCAATGTGAGGTCTCTCGCAGCAAGACGGGAAGAAGATAAACTCATGAACGTCTGGCCTCTCTAACCAAAAGTGACAATAGATAGATGCCGCCTACACTGACGGTAATTACCCCGACGGGAAGTTGATAAGGCAGGAAAGCATGTTGCGCCAGATAATCCGCGGCCAGTAGTAATAGACTGCCACATAATGCTGTATTCCATAATACACCAGACGGGCTGTTAGCCAGACGCCGTGCAATCTGTGGTGCCACCAGCGCAACGAAAGAGACAGGTCCAATCACCGCGGTGGGTACCGCGGTCAGTAAAGTGGCGAGTAACAGCAATCCTAACCGCGTTCGCTCCGTGCGGATGCCCAGCGCGCAGGCTAAGTCGTCCCCCATCTCCATGAGCCGCATCCGTTTCGCTAACATCGCGACCCCGAGTAGTGCGATAATTACCGCAGGAAAAACCAGGGTAACGCTCTGCCAATTTACGCCGTTCAATGACCCAGCACTCCATAAGCCTGCGCTCATCGCAGTACTTAACGAAGTTGAGGTTATCACCCAGCCATTAAACGACATAAGCAGAGCTCGAATACCTATTCCTATCAAAATTAATCGATAAGGGGTGATACCTTGACGCCAAGCCAATAGATAGATGATGGTGCCGGTTAACGCGGCGCTCACCAACGAGGCTAACGTCATAGCGAACAGGTTACTGGGCCACAGTAGCATAACGGCGAGAACGCCAGAGAAAGCACCCGCGTTAAGACCTAATACATCCGGACTACCCAGTGGGTTACGTAAAATGGATTGGAAAATCGCGCCGCTGATCCCTAGCGCCGCGCCACAGAATACTGCAATAAGCACTCGGGGTAGCCGCCACTCGACGACAACTAATCGCAAACCTGCAGGTCCGTTTCCCGTGAGGAGCAGCCATAGGTCGTGTAGCGATAACGGGATAGCGCCACGACATAGTGCGCTGAACATCACCGACCCGACCGCAAACAATAAGAAACAGAAAATAATCAGTGGACGTTTCTTCATGACATGCCACGCCCTATCCGATGACGAACGAGAATAATTAAGACGGGGGCACCGATAAGAGCAGTGATAATCGATACACGAATTTCACTAGGGGCAATACTACGACCAATAATATCAGCAAGCAGTAAAACAGCCGGGGTGATTAGCACCGTACCCGGTAAAAAATAACGATGGTCGCTGCCTAAGATGCCACGCGCAAGATGCGGCGCAACCAGTCCAATAAAAGCAATAGGGCCGGTCAGAGCCGTTGCACAGGCAGATAATAACGCGATAAGCAGTAGCCCACACAGCTGCACAAGTCCGACGCGTGTTCCTAAGGTGCGAGCGAGATCCTCGCCCATGCTGATCGCATTTAATGAACGACTCAGCATCAACGTGCAAAGGGTAGCAATCGCTACCACCGGGCCGAGTAAGCTAAAGATCGTAAGTTGCCGTACATCTAATGACCCGGTTTGCCAGAAGCGCAGATGATCGTAAATATCGGGGTTTAACAGAGAGATACCACTCGTCAGCCCTTCTAAAATAGCCGCTAACGAAACACCTGCTAACGTCAGACGAATCGGGTTCAATCGGCCGCCGCGTCCTGCACCGGTAATCGCCACGACAATGGCCGCCAAAAGAGCCCCTAAAAATGCTAAAGAAAAACTCTGCCAGAAAGAGAGTGTTCCCCAGAAACTTAATCCCACGACGGTAACAAAACTGGCACCTGAATTGACGCCCAATAGACCAGGATCAGCGAGCGGATTCCTCGTCAGAGATTGCATCAATGCACCGGCTAGCCCCAGCGCACAGCCTGCGACTAAGCCAGCCAAGGTCCGCGGCAGCCGTGAATACCGGATAATGTCGCAATTCTCACTGTGACAGGTATACCACAATGACAGGCTTGACCAGCTTTCTGATAAGGGAATCGTCTTGGCTCCAGTCAGCAAACTCACAATGATTAAGCCAAATAAGACGATTATTGCCCCGGAAAAGAGTCCTAAGGGTTTACACCACGAAGAGGATTGAGTGTTTTTCACCTTAATGCACAAAGAGTTTTTCTAGCATCGCTAAAGTATCTGTCGCGCTGTAGTAATCTAAACGGAAATTATCGTTACCCAGCGGGTAGACATGCTCTTGCTTCACAGCAGATGCTTGCTGTAGAAAACGATCATCATTCACTTGTTTGACCGTATTATCGTCCGCGACGAACATTAACCAGCTTTTACCACTCAGCCCTTCACTCATTTTTTCACCGGAAAGCTGAATAATATCTTTACGCTGTCCCATACTGTGGCTAGTTGCCAGCCCGGTCGGCGTTGGCGCTAGGGTGAACCCTAACTGTTGTAACAGTTTCCCTTGAGCAGAGTCTGCGGTCCAGAGATTCACCTCTTTCCCACCTCCATTCCAAACAAAAGCGGAGACAGGCTGAGGAGGGAGTTTTAATTTGGGTTTTAATGCGGCAACGCGCTGGTCAAACTGATGAACTAAGGTATTCGCTTGATCTTCATGACCGGTAGCTTGACCTAGCAGCGTAACGATCTGCTGCCAGCTTTTATTGTCATAATTGACGACAATCGCTGGTGCAATGCTTGAAAGTTGATTCACTAACCGCAGCGCGCTGTCGTGCCCCGTGGCGCTGACGACGATTAAGTCCGGGGCCTGCGCAGCCACCATCTCGGCATTCGCCTCACCAATATATAAGCGCTGTACGTGCTTTTGCTTCGCCACAGCACCCCATTGGCTAAAAAAGCCTTGGTTATCGGTAAAGCGGCTATTCGGCACACCTGCACCGCTGGCTATCACAGGGGCATCGATGGCGAGTAACGATCCCGTCAGGGTAACACTGGTCGAGACGATTCTTTTCGGTGCACTCTTTATTGTCACCGTCCCATTATCCGTCACGACTTGCCTTGGCCAATCGGCTGCTTGACTCAGCCCTGCTAAAGGTAACAACACACTGACTAAGAGAATATTTAGCAGTCTTGAGCGTCGGATCATAATGGCTTTCCTATATGAGCATCTAGTGCGTAATCCTAAGGTCTTAATGAGAAGTTAACCTTAAGTGGGCCTCATCAGTTGACAGGTAAGGGAGTTAAGCGTAGCTTACCGCCAAAATTCAAATGATAATCATTATTAATTATCTTATCATTTAATGGTGCTATTATGGTCGAAATCACTGCCGTTGAAAATATTCCACACTGCAAAATTCAACAACAGGGCGCATTAAACGAACGTTTTCTGTTTACCTCTCCAGAAACCAGCCTGCTGACTGACGGTTGCTTTAAACGTATTACCCAGCCTTTGCTTGATGGCGAGGGAAGCCAAGACGCTTTTCAACAGATGCTGCGGGAACAATTTCGTCTTGCCCGTGCCGCAGGGATTAGAGACCCATTAGTGGTGGGAGCTATTCCCTTTGATTCCCATCAGCCGACCGCGCTGTTTATTCCCCAGCAAGTTACCCGTACCGACCGTGACCAATTGGCCACAGAGCTCCGTTCTTCTCTACAGCAACCGATCGCCTCAATCACCGGTCAGCAAGCTTACCCTGATCAACCCCATTTTATGAAGATGGTAAGCGATGCTGTCGCAGCAATGAATCGAGGTGAGCTAGATAAAGTCGTTCTTTCTAGGCTGCTAAAATTGACGACAGAGGACCCTATTGATAGCACTGCGTTGATGGGCCGCATTATGGCGCAGAACCCGGATAACTATCATTTCCATGTCCCGCTTACAAATAACGAAGTATTACTGGGTGCAAGCCCTGAACTCCTGCTACGTAAGCAAAAAAATCAATTTAGCTCTCGCCCTTTAGCCGGTTCAGCAAAGCGTCAGCTAGACCAAGAGGACGATTATCGTGTAGGCCAGACGCTGCTTGCATCGACCAAAGACCGCCATGAGCATCAGCTAGTTATAGACGCGATGGCAAAAGTATTAGCCCCGGTCGCTGAGCAGTTACAAGTGCCGCAAGTTCCAGAATTGGTCACCACCTCACAACTGTGGCACCTTGCGACCACCGTACAAGGGATTACCCATCACGCTGAAGAAAATGCGCTAGCGCTAGCAGGATTACTTCACCCTACCCCTGCATTGAGCGGCTACCCTCATCAGTTAGCTTGCCGTCTAATTCAACAGTTAGAGCCTTTCCCTAGAGAACTCTTTGGTGGCATGGTGGGTTGGTGCGATGATGAAGGTAATGGCGAATGGGTCGTGACGATTCGTTGTGCACAATTAACCCCACAACAGGTTACCCTCTTTGCCGGCGCAGGTATCGTTCCTGCTTCCGATCCGCTTTCGGAGTGGCAAGAGACCGGTACCAAACTCAGTACTATGCTAAAAGCCTTCGGTTTACATTAATTTTAGGTACGTATTCATGAGCATTTCTTTTACGCCTTGGCCTGCAGAGCTGGCGGCACGTTATCGTGAAAAAGGCTATTGGTTAGACCTTCCTCTAACAGATATTCTCGATCGGCATCATGATAGCGATCGCCAAGCGATTATCGATGCGATACAAACGCTCAGCTACCGCCAGCTTGCACAATACAGCGACCAATTGGCTGCACAGTTACAAAGTCGTGGGATGCGATCGGGGGATACGGCATTAGTTCAGCTGGGGAATCACTGCGAATTTTATATTGTCTTTTTTGCCCTATTAAAATTAGGCGTAGCCCCGGTTAATGCACTTTTCAGCCACCAGCGCAGCGAATTGAGTGCCTATGCCGCTCAAATTAAACCTCGGTTACTAATCGCCGACCGACAACATTCGGTCTTTAGCGATAATCGTTTTATCGATGAACTCCGCGCGCAGTGTCCGGAGCTCCAACATCAAGTTTGGCACAACGCTGTTGACGAAGAACCGAGTTTATTGTCGCTGTATACTCAAGCCGCCGACTCGTTCACCCCAACACCAAGTGCCGCAGATAACGTAGCCTTTTTCCAATTGTCGGGAGGCAGTACTGGAACCCCTAAACTGATTCCTCGTACCCACAACGACTATTATTACAGCATTACTGGTAGTGTCGATATTTGCCAATTTACAGAGCAGACGCGTTATTTATGCGCACTGCCTATCGCCCATAACTACCCCATGAGCTCACCGGGTATTCTTGGCGTACTATACAGTGGTGGACTTAGCGTTTTGGCACCCGATCCAAGCCCAACTACCTGCTTTAGCTTAATCGCCGAACACCTTATTAATGTCACGGCCTTAGTACCGCCTGCGGTGAGTCTCTGGTTGCAGTCGATACAAGAGTGGAACTGCGCGCATCAGCTCGCTTCACTGCGTTTACTGCAAGTTGGCGGAGCCAAGCTGAGCGAAAGTTTAGCCGCACGAATTCCTGCAGAAATCGGCTGCCAGTTACAGCAAGTATTTGGTATGGCAGAGGGCTTGGTGAACTATACGCGTCTCGATGACGATCAACAGACCATCCTTACCACGCAAGGCTGCCCTATTTCACCCGATGATGAAGTCTGGGTGGCTGATGAAGCAGGCCAACCGCTTCCGGTTAATACGACCGGCCGTTTAATGACCCGTGGTCCATATACTTTCCGTGGATACTATAATAGCCCAGAACATAATGCGGCTTGCTTCGATCAACAGGGCTTTTATTGCTCAGGCGATCTCATTTCGATTGATGAACGCGGCTATATTACTGTTCAGGGCCGTGAAAAAGATCAAATCAATCGTGGCGGGGAAAAGATTGCCGCTGAAGAGATCGAGAATCTTTTACAACGACATCCAGACATTATCCACGCTGCTCTTGTCTCGATGAGTGATGAATTATTAGGTGAAAAAAGTTGCGCCTATATCGTCACCAAACAAGCGGTAAAAGCTGTACAGCTACGTCGCCATTTACGTGACCAAGGGATAGCCGAATTTAAATTACCCGATCGATTCGTCTTTAGCGACGCCATACCGCTAACCCCAGTCGGAAAAGTGGATAAAAAGTTGCTCCGTCAGCAACTACTTGAAGAAAGTAAGAACAATGCTTAATGCCCCTATTTATAGTGTATCGATTTTGGAGTTGTCATGAGTATCCCTAAACTAACGGCCTATGCCCTGCCGACCGCCGATGAGTTACCGAAGAATAAAGTGAACTGGACCTTCGAACCACAACGCGCTGCATTATTAATTCACGATATGCAAAACTACTTCCTTAATTTCTGGGGAGAAAATAGTGAATTTGTCGATACCGTAGTAGGCCATATCGCGGCCTTACGCCAACAATGTAAAGCGTTGGGTATCCCAGTGTTCTACACTGCACAACCCAATGAGCAAAGTGATGAGGACCGCGCTCTACTGAACGATATGTGGGGGCCTGGCTTAAATCGTCATCCTGAGCAACAAAAAGTAACCGCCGCCTTGGCCCCAGATGAACAAGATATCGTCCTGACCAAGTGGCGTTACAGTGCTTTTCAGCGCTCTGATCTTGAACAGCAGCTGAAAGCGATGGGTCGCGACCAATTGATTATCACCGGTGTCTATGCCCATATTGGTTGCCTGACTACCGCGACAGATGCATTTATGCGGGATATCAAACCCTTTATGGTTGCCGATGCTTTGGCCGACTTCAGTCGAGAAGAGCATCTTATGGCGCTAACCTACACCGCTGGTCGCAGTGGAAAAGTGGTGATGACCGATGACCTGCTATTACTGCCTGCCTCAAAGCAAGCGTTACGCGATGCCATTTTACCCTTGCTCGAAGATGATGATATTCCAGAAGATGACGAAAATCTGATTGATTATGGCCTAGACTCAGTACGAATGATGGCATTGGCTTCACGCTGGCGTCAGGCGATTCCGAGTATGGACTTCGTAACGCTAGCGAAAACGCCTACTTTCGATGCTTGGTGGGTACTACTTTCTGGGAATAAATAACGGATGATGAGTATGGATTTTCGCGACAAATATGTCTGGGTGACCGGTGCTGGCCAAGGGATTGGTTACGACGCAGCCTGTGCGTTTCATCAAGCTGGCGCCATCGTTATTGGCTTCGATAAACAGTTTTCCGGCGAGCACTATCCTTTCCACTGCACAGTCATGGACGTTGCCGATCCTCAACAGGTCGCTGACGTCTGCCAAGCGCAATTAGCCCAGCAACCTCGTCTTGATGTCTTAGTCAATGCTGCAGGTATTCTACGTATTGGTGCGACCGACGTCTTGAGTTTCGAAGATTGGCAAGCCTGCTTTAATGTTAATGCCGGTGGAGCGTTTAACCTCTTTTCACAAACGCTTCCGCTATTTCGTCAGCAAGGGTTTGGCGCTATTGTCAGCGTTGCCTCTAATTCCGCTCATGCCCCACGTCTTGGCATGTCGGCATATGGTGCATCCAAAGCGGCGTTACGCAGCCTTTGCCAGACGGTAGGTTTAGAAATGGCCCCCTATGGGGTGCGCTGCAATATCGTTTCGCCGGGCTCAACAGATACCGCAATGCAACGTAGCTTATGGCATACCCCTGAAGCTGAGCAGCAGATGATTAATGGTTTTCCTGATCAGTTTAAACTCGGTATTCCTTTGAAAAAGATCGCTAAACCCCGCGAGATCACTAACACGATCCTGTTTCTAGCATCGGATCTTGCGAGCCATATCGTATTACAGGATATTGTTATTGATGGTGGTGCAACCTTAGGCGCATAGCAAATGCAGACGATCTGGAAAAAATCCATCGACCTTGACGCCCTCAATGATATGGGGAAAAACTGTCTGATCGAACATCTCGGGATTGTCTTCACTGCCCTGCATCCCACGCACCTCGAAGCAGAAATGCCGGTAGATGCCCGTACTTGCCAGCCTTTTGGTTTACTCCATGGTGGCGCAAGTGTGGTGTTGGCCGAGTCGATGGGATCGATGGCGGGTTGGCTGACCTGTCACCAAGGGCAAAATGTGGTCGGTATTGAGGTGAATGCTAGTCATCATCGTGCTGTCGCCAACGGCAAAGTGACGGCGGTATGCCAGCCTCTGCACCTTGGTGGGCAAATACAGGTTTGGCAGATAGAGATTAAAAACCTACGAGGTAAACTCTGTTGCAGTGCTCGACTGACGGTGACAATACTAGGGTAACGTAAAAGGGGTAACCACTCGGTTACCCCTTCTTTTTAGCGTTGATAAATAATTTCAACACCTTCTTCGTCTTCGTCGTCCCAGTCATCCCAGTCTTCGTCATCTTCTTCTTCGACGGTATGCTGTTCGAGCGTTTCGCGGTGGTAATCGTCCCACATAAACTCGACTTTCTCTGCCGCTTTCTCTGCTTTAGCTTCTTCTTTCGGCTGAGAATTAATAAACTTCATCACGTCCCAGCAAAGATCTTTAACGCCTTGTTGGCTCGCAGCAGAGATCAGGTAGTAATCACCTTCCCATCCCAGATCAGCAGCGATCTGTTTTGCACGCTCAGCCGCTTCTTCCGGATCGAGTAAGTCCACTTTATTGAATACCAACCAGCGCGGCTTTTGGTAAAGCTTCTCGCTGTATTTTTCTAACTCGCCAAGGATGATCCGCGCATTATCCACTGGATTACTTTCATCGATCGGTGCCAGATCAATAAGGTGAAGTAAGACACGACAACGTTCAAGGTGTTTTAGGAAGCGAATACCGAGACCTGCTCCATCCGCAGCACCTTCGATTAAACCAGGAATATCAGCGACAACAAAGCTCTGCTCGTTGTCCATACGTACAACACCTAAGCTCGGCACTAAGGTGGTGAAGGGATAGTCTGCTACTTTAGGTTTTGCAGCGGATACAGCACGAATAAACGTCGATTTACCGGCATTAGGCAGTCCTAACATCCCTACATCAGCCAGTAGCATTAACTCCAGCTGAAGATCGCGTTCTTCACCCGGCGTACCGTTAGTTTTCTGGCGTGGCGTACGGTTAACGGAAGATTTAAAACGCGTGTTGCCAAGTCCATGCCAGCCACCTTTAGCGACCATCAAGGTTTGTCCATGCTCGGTCATATCCCCTAGCGTTTCGCCAGTGCCTTGATCGATAACTCGCGTTCCCATTGGGACCTTTACCGTCACGTCTTTACCACGTTTACCGGTACAGTCACGGCTTTGGCCATTTTGACCACGTTCCGCGCGGAAAGCTTTCTCAAAACGGTAATCAATGAGGGTATTCAGGTTTTCATCGGCAACCAGCCAGACGTCACCGCCATCACCGCCGTCACCGCCATCAGGACCACCTTTAGGGATATATTTTTCGCGGCGGAAACTGATACAGCCATTTCCACCGTCGCCAGCAACGACAAGGATCGTTGCTTCATCAACAAATTTCATTTCTTCTCTCCGTCATGCATACGCCGTCCAGAGCTAGGTCGGCGGGTCCGCCAGGGTCATATCAGCTGACCGGCAGCGGATCTTAATGTTTGATCTTAATAATAGTGAGTAGGAATAGGCGATCAAACAAGGAACTCGTTCGTGTAGTCAACGATCTTTTACAACAGAATGTAAAAAGCCCCGCAAAGCTGCGGGGCTTTAATTCTTCAGTCCTACAGGTAAACCTGCAGAGAGAACCGATTACTCAGCAACGATGCTGACGTATTTACGGTTTTCTGGACCTTTAACTTCGAATTTGATTTGACCTGTTGCAGTAGCGAACAGAGTGTGGTCACGACCACAACCAACATTGTTACCTGCGTGGAATTTGGTTCCACGTTGACGAACAATGATGCTACCTGCTAGTACAGTTTCTCCGCCAAAGCGTTTAACGCCAAGACGTTTAGCGTTTGAGTCACGACCGTTACGAGTCGAACCACCAGCTTTCTTGTGTGCCATTTGTTAAATCTCCTCTTAAGCGCTGATGCCAGTAATTTTCACATCAGTGAACCACTGACGGTGGCCTTGCTGCTTACGATGGTGTTTACGACGACGAAACTTAACAATTTTAATTTTCTCGCCACGACCATGAGCTACGACTTCAGCTTTGATAACACCACCAGAAACTAACGGTGCACCAATAGTCACTTCTTCGCCATTAGCAATCATCAGAACCTGGTCAAACTGAACAGTTTCACCGGTTGCAATGTCTAATTTTTCCAAGCGAACGGTCTGACCTTCGCTTACTCGGTGTTGTTTACCACCACTTTGGAAAACCGCGTACATATAAACTCCGCTTCTGCGCTAGCCTTTTAGGTTAAATAGGCGGCGCGATAAAATATTCACATAGGGCGCGAATTCTACGCAACTATCCCGCAGAAAACAAGTGAACTTTTCAGGTATTGCAGAAAAAAAAACCAAGTCACGCTCCAAGGTTTCGCAATACGAAATTTCTAGTACAATAAGTTTATTCTTAGTGATCATTATTGATAAATTAACGCTCGATGAGAGTGTTACACTAACTCTTTGGCGTGGTTCTGGACACCAGCAGAATTTCCGCGACTTTTACCCGAAATGCCGTTGAAGATGGCTCACAGAGATAAACTGACTAATTGTATGAATTTAGAGCAGATAACAGAACTTACCGCCCCGGATATGGCCGCGGTAAATAAAAATATTCTCAAGCAGCTTGATTCAGATGTCGTCCTCATCAGTCAACTAGGCCATTATATCGTTAGCGGTGGCGGTAAGCGAATTCGACCCATGATTGCGGTACTTGCTGCACGCTCACTCAACTATGAGGGTGAAAAACATATCCTCAATGCTGCCCTGATCGAATTTATCCACACTGCTACCCTACTCCACGATGATGTTGTCGATGAATCTGATATGCGTCGGGGTAAAGCGACCGCCAATGCTGCTTTTGGTAACGCGGCGAGCGTCTTGGTCGGTGACTTTATTTATACCCGTGCCTTTCAGATGATGACTCAACTAGGATCCTTGAAGATCCTTGAGCTCATGTCAGAAGCCGTAAATGTGATCTCTGAAGGCGAGGTCTTGCAGTTGATGAACTGTAATGATCCGGATATTACGGAAGAGAGTTATCTACGTGTTATCTATAGTAAGACAGCACGTTTGTTTGAAGCCGCGGCACAGACCTCAGCCATTCTCGCTGACGCCACGCCTGAACAAGAGCAAGCACTGAAAGATTACGGTCGTTATATTGGTACCGCCTTCCAGTTGATCGACGATCTTTTAGACTACAGCGCCGATAATGCAGCGCTGGGTAAAAACGTCGGCGACGATCTGAGTGAAGGCAAACCGACCCTTCCTCTATTACATGCGATGCGTAATGGTACGCCAGAGCAAGCCGCAATGATCCGCTGTGCGATCGAAGAAGGGAATGGACGTCATCTGCTGGATCAAGTGCTTGAGACGATGCAGCAGTGTGGTTCCTTGGCTTGGACACAGCAAAGAGCAGAGGAAGAGGCAAATAAGGCCATTCAAGCTTTGGCAATACTTCCGGCCACTCCTTGGCGTGAAGCACTCGAGGCCCTTGCGCACATGTCAGTACAACGCGACCGCTAAGCCACGACGAGCTACAAGCTTACTCCACTTGTAGCTCAGCCATTATTTCACCTTCCAGCGTTAATCGCAGTTTATCTCCGCTTTCTAGCTTTCCCACCCCCTTAGGAGTTCCAGTAAAAATAATATCTCCTGGCTGTAAGGCAATATAACGGCTAATAAACGCAATTATCTGCTTAATACTGAATACCATTTCACTGCTCACACCTTGTTGAACTGTCTCACCATTGATAGCCAACCCAAAATGGATCGGTTGCGGGACAGTCTGTTTCGCAACAAAATCACTGACATAGCAGGAGCCATTAAATCCCTTAGCCAGTAACCAGGGTAATTTTTTACTCTTCAAATCGGCTTGCAGATCACGGGCAGTAAGATCTAAGCCTATGGCTACACTGTCGTAGTACGCATCCGCTTGATCGGGTTCGATCTGAAAAGCAGGCGCAGAGATCCTTACCACAATCTCCGTTTCATAGTGAACATCTTGGGAGAACGTCGGTAAGGTGATGGTATTGCCAACGATCAATGCGCTATTCGGTTTACTAAATACCACAGGATCTTCTTCAACTCGATTGCCTAGCTCTTGGGCATGTTCAACGTAATTACGGCCAATACAGTAAATATTATTGATCATTATTCACTCCAGCTGAGGGGGATACGACAGGTTTCCGCTATGTTGATTAGCGCCATGCTTGAACATAGCAGGACTGCGTTCGCTTTTCCTTATAAATACTCTCTATCCAGACGGGTAATAACCTAATTTTTTGGAATTAATGGGAATATTAATGCGTTACAGTAATCACAATAAATTTGCGATATATCCTGCATATGGAAGTAAACTAATCATATTTATATAGAAACTTTAGGTAATTTCCTGCTATAAATTTCTATAGCATAAGAATTAAATGGATAATTCAAACAGCATGGAGAATGACATGGAAAAGTTAAAAAACGACTGGCACAGTGCTGACATTATTGCGGCATTACGTAAAAAAGGGACATCGTTAGCGGCCGTTTCCAGGAATGCAGGCCTCAGTTCTTCGACCCTTGCCAATGCCCTTTCGCGCCCTTGGCCAAAAGGTGAACTATTAATTGCACAAGCCATTAATATTCATCCTGCCGAAATCTGGCCGAGTCGTTACTACGATCCGATTACAGAAGAGTTATTAGATAGATCGCAATTAATTCGAGCAAAAAGGAAGAAAAAGTCTAGCGAGCCCGATGTCAGCCCTTAACACTACTACACTCTAGAAATAAAAAAGCCCCGATACTGCGTTGCAGTCGGGGCTTATTATTAGATGACAACGTTATTCATTATCGTCAGGGACTCGGTCAATGGTTGCCCCTAATCCACGGAGTTTATCTTCGATATGCTCGTAACCGCGATCGATATGATAGATGCGCTCCACATAGGTTGTCCCTTCAGCAATACATCCCGCAAGAACTAAGCTAGCTGAAGCACGTAAATCGGTCGCCATAACTTGTGCGGCAGAGAGTTTTTCAACACCGTGACAGATTGCAGTATTACTTTCAATCTCCGCGTGGGCGCCCATACGAATGAGTTCTGGGATATGCATAAAACGATTCTCGAAGATCGTTTCAGTAATAATCCCCGTGCCCTCTGCAACTAAGTTAAGTAGCGTGAATTGCGCTTGCATATCAGTAGGAAAGCCTGGATGAGGTGCAGTGCGTATATTCACCGCCTTTGGTCTACGCCCGTGCATATCCAATTTAATCCAATCTTCGCCCGTCTCTACCGTTGCACCCGCATCGCGAAGTTTTGCCAGCACAGCATCCATCGTATCGGGACGTGCTTTCTTACAGAGAATGTTCCCACCCGAAATCGCCGCTGCGACTAAAAATGTTCCCGCTTCGATACGGTCAGCCACTACGGTATAGGTGCCCCCACCCAGACGTTCAACGCCTTCAATGGTAATTTTATCCGTACCCGCTCCGCTAATTTTCGCGCCAAGGGTTTTTAAAAATTCAGCGGTATCGACGATTTCTGGTTCACGCGCTGCATTTTCAATAATGGTTGTGCCTTCAGCGACAGTTGCCGCGCTCATTATCGTGACGGTTGCGCCCACACTCACTTTATCCATGACGATGTGTGCACCTTTTAAGCGTCCATCGACTGTCGCTTTCACGTAGCCTTCTTCAAGCTTGATCTGTGCACCCAGTTGTTCAAGACCAGTGATGTGTAAATCAACAGGACGAGCGCCAATCGCACAACCACCTGGAAGTGAAACCTGACCGTGGCCAAAACGCGCGACCAGCGGGCCAAGTGCCCAAATCGATGCACGCATAGTTTTTACTAGCTCATACGGGGCACAGAAGATATTTACTTGGCTAGCATCAACCAGAACCGCACCATCTTTGCGCTCGACTTTTGCCCCTAATTGGGTCAGCAACTTCATCGTTGTATCGATATCACGCAGTTCAGGAACATTTTGGAGTGTTACAGGTTCCTCAGCGAGCAAAGCGGAAAAAAGAATGGGTAGCGCCGCATTTTTTGCGCCGGAAATGGTGACTTCACCGCTTAAACGTGAAGGCCCCTGTACTCGAAATTTATCCATTGATACGGTTCTCAATTAACACTCAATATGCAGGATAGTAACCGCGGCAAGCCGCCATCACTATAGTTTAGAAGCCATTTAATTTACGATCACGCGCCCATTCAGTGGGGGTGTAGGCCTTAATGGACACAGCATGAATGCGGTTATCCGCAATATATTGCATTAGGGGCGCGTAAACCGCTTGCTGCTTCTTAACACGGCTAAGCTCAGTAAACATCTCGCCAACCGCTATCACTTGGAAGTGACTGCCATCGCCGGTGACATGGACTTCATCTAGCGTCAGTGCTTGCTCTAGCACCGCTTGGATTTCATTGGTTTCCATTGCGCTTTCCTACTCCTCAATTTAGGGCCGTTATCTTAGTCCAATTTGCCCTCATCATAAACAAGGAAAGCTCCTGAATCTATCAGCCAAATTTATTTGTTTACGCACTGACCTCACAAGGCAAGACACCCTGTAGATTATAGAGAACAATCAGTGAGCGTAGCGCGGGCTGCACCCCCTGCAAGATCAGTGGATCTTTTGCTTCATCAGACGCAGTGAAGTGCACCAATAGGGCAAGCCCTGCAGAATCGACACGCGAAAGCTGCGAGAGGTCAATCGTGCGTACCCCTGATAACACCTGATGTCGCTGCTGCCATAGTTCGGCTAACGCGTTATGCACTAATTCGCCTTGTAAGGAGAGAGTACTCTCCTCACATTGCCAATGGAGTGTCGGGCTCATTTAGCACCCTGACCTAGAGTAATAGGTTGGTTCGCATAAACTTTTAATTGGGCCGTCAAACCATCAATCCCCTTGGTACGCAGCAGATCCGCCCACTCATTTTGCTTAGTCGTGATCATGCTAATCCCTTCTGCAACCATATCGTAGGCTTGCCATTTACCTGTTTGGGTATTCTTACGCCATTGGAAATCTAAGCGAACTGGCGGGCGACCATCAGGGTCGATAATAGAGACGCGGATCGCAAGCATCTTCGCATCACCTACCGGTTGAGCCGGAGCGATTTGATAGGTTTGTCCATGATAGAGCGCTAATGCTTGACCGTAAGCCTGTGCGAGGTAATCTCCAAAAGCATTAAAATAAGCCTCTTTTTGCGCCGGGGTCGCTTGGCTGTAATAGCGGCCAAGTACCAATGCCCCAGCGTATTTTATTTGTACGTAAGGCAGTAACTCTTGGCGCACGACATCGCGTAGATAGCTTGGGTTCTGCTTAATTTTAGGCTGTTCATTTTTCAAACGGTTAAATGTTTTTGCCGCAGCCTGATTCATCAAAGTATAGGGGTTAGTTTGATCCACTTGCCCTTCAGTAGGCGCCGCAGCATACACAGAACCTATTGTCATCGGCATTACAGCCAGTACGCCTGCTAGAAGTAGTGATTTAGACATCGTATTTCCTCTTAGTGAGCGACAGGAGTCGGTTGGGGAGCAGCGCTATCTGACGTGCTATTGTCAGAAGATTTACTATCGTTACTCTTATACAAGAATTGGCCAATCAGGTCTTCCAGCACCATCGCCGATTTTGTATCAGTGATTTTCCCGCCATTTTTCAACATGCTGGTACCCAATTCAGGATCGCTGAAACCTAAGTTTAGCGCGAGATATTGCTCCCCTAATAACCCTTGGGTGCGGATAGCTAGACTACTGCTGTCTGGAATCTTATTCTGGTAGTGATTATCAATCGCCAGCGACACGGTAGGCGTTAACGTAGCATCGTCAAGGGATATATGGGTGACGCGGCCGATAACAACTCCACCAATTTTCACCGGTGAGCCTGCTTTTAATCCGCCAATATTGTCAAATTGGGCACTTAATGACCACGTTGGTGCACTGCGCCAAGCGGTGATATTCGCGACGCGTAGGCAGAGAAATAATCCTGCAAGAATCGCCAATAATAGAAATAATCCCACCAATATTTCACTTTTTTTATTTTGCATAACCTTAATTCCCAAACATCAGTGCAGTGAGCACAAAATCTAATCCAAGGATCGCTAACGAAGCATGGACGACCGTTCGTGTCGTAGCACGACTGATCCCTTCAGAAGTCGGCGTCGCATCGTAGCCGTTGAACAGGGCTATCCAGGTCACCGTAATCGCGAAAACGATACTTTTAATCACACAGTTAACGAGGTCAGTCTGAAAATCGACACTGCTCTGCATTGCGCCCCAGAAGAACCCCGCGTCAATACCTTTCCAGAAAACCCCTACCAGCGCACCGCCTAATATGCCGACCGCGGTAAATATGATGGAGAGTAGTGGCATGCTGATAACACCTGCCCAAAAACGTGGGGCTACGACTCTACGCAACGGGTCCACCGCCATCATTTCCATACTGGAGAGTTGCTCAGTCGCTCTCATTAAGCCGACTTCAGCCGTTAACGCAGATCCCGCACGACCAGCAAAGAGTAAAGCGGTGACCACCGGTCCTAATTCTCGGAGTAGAGAAAGCGCAACGACCATGCCCAAACTGGTTTCGGCGCCATACGTTTTTAAAACCATATAACCTTGAAGACCGAGCACCATACCAATAAAAATACCGGAAACTACTATGATCAATAACGATAAAACCCCTAGGCTATAAAGCTGCCGAAGAAGCAAGCGCCCTTGTTGTAAAGGTTCGGGTTTCCCTACAATGGCGTGGAATAACATTAAGCCGGCGCGCCCTAGCGCTTGGCAGCGTGCTATTCCCCAGCGGCCAAGCTTCGCAAATACAGTTAATACCATGATTTAGACACCCCTCGTCCCGACTAAATCTGTCAGATAGTCTCCGGCAGGATAGCGGAAAGGGACTGGCCCATCAGCTTCCCCATTAATAAACTGCCGTACTTGCGGATTATCGTTCGCGCGTAAATCAGTAGGCACGCCTTGGGCAACAATACGTTCACCTGCCACAATGTAAGCATAGTCGGCAATACTTAGTACTTCAGGCACATCGTGCGATACCACGATACAGGTTACGCCTAACGCTTGGTTAAGCTCGTCAATTAACTTTACTAACACACTCATGGTGATGGGATCCTGCCCAACGAACGGCTCATCGAACATGATTAGATCAGGTTCTAACGCAATAGCCCGCGCTAAGGCAACACGACGGGCCATCCCACCCGATAATTCTGCAGGCATCAACTTTTCTGCACCGCGTAAGCCGACCGCCTCCAACTTCATCATGACAGTCGTGTGCAATAGCGCGGCAGGGAGCTGTGTATGCTCCCGTAGCGGCCAGGCCACGTTGTCGTACACGTTCAAATCCGTGAAAAGCGCTCCCGATTGGAAAAGCATGCTCATTTTCTTTCGAGCCTGATAAAGCTTACTCCGCGATAGTGTCGGGATATTCTGGTTTTGAAACAAAATTTCTCCAGAATCTGGGGTTAGCTGCCCACCAATCAAGCGTAATAAGGTGGTTTTACCAATGCCCGATGGCCCCATAATCGCGGTGACTTTCCCTTCAGGAACCGTTAACGAAATATTATCGAAAATCGTTCGATTTCCCCGTTTAAACGACATATTACGAATATCCACAATGGGAGTTTGTGACTGCACCATAACGACCTCATTTCATGGATAGTGGTGATTAAGGCTAGCGTAAACTTAGCTAGTTGAACGAATTCTACCGAAAGGAGAAAATTTTTTTTAATTAATTACGGCTTAAAATTTACTTTTAGGCAAAGTACCTTCAAAATTCTTAAAAATTAGAGGTTACTCGCCTATAACCTTCTCGTTCGTTTGCGCTTACCAAGGAATGTTGATGTTAATCTCAGCCATGCTGTTTATTGTTGGCTTATTTTTGCTCGCCTATGGCAGTGATCGGCTCGTTTTTAGCGCAGCAGTATTGAGTCGTATGCTGGGGATTTCTCCCCTTATCATTGGGGGGGTGATTGTAGGACTAGGGACCTCACTTCCGGAGATTATTCTCTCTTTCTCAGCCTCTCAGCAAGGTTTACGGGAGCTTGCGGTTGGACTCGCCTTGGGCTCAAATATTACCAATGTCTTATTTATTCTCGGCATTGCCCTTGTACTACGCCCTATCTCCTTGCACTCGGCATTATTACGCCATGAGCTACCGTTGATGTTACTGGTGACCTTACTTGCAGGCCTAGTTCTGGTGAACCGACAATTAACGCTTTGGGATGGTATTGCGCTACTTTTCGTCGCGCTAATCTATCTTTACGGTATGTTACGCTTGATTACACGCACCTCCAGCGTCACACCCGATCAGCTCACTCAAGAACAGCTATCGGTATTACCCGATCAGCAAATTTCTTTTACCGTGGCACTCTTATGGTTGGGTGTAGCGCTGATTCTATTACCGATCGCTACCCGAATGATCCTCGATAATGCGTTGGTCGTGGCCGATTTCTTTGGATTGAGTCAACGTGTTGTCGGACTCCTTTTCTTGTCCATCGGCACCAGCCTGCCCGAATTGGCCACAGTTATTGCAGGCGTAACCCGTGGACAACAGCATTTAGCAATAGGGAATTTAGTCGGTGCGCACATTTATAATCTTGCCATCGCATTAGGATTACCGGCCCTTATCGATCCTGACAATATTTCCGAAAAAACAGTTAATCACGATTTTTGGCTAGTATTGGGCGCTAGTTCACTATTAACTTTACTTTGTCTTAAACAAAATAAAGTTAATGGGCGTATTATAGGAATACTATTGCTAGCTGGATTTTTAATCTGGGCGTTTTGGCTATGCTGTCCATTCAGGCCAATGATGACATCTTAAGGATAATACTATGGGTTTTCAGCCTGAACCAAAAAACATCAATTTTATTGATGCGGGCAAGAAAGTGCTGCGTATTGAACGAGAGTGCTTGAAACAATTAGAAGAATTTATTAATCAACAGTTCTCCAGCGTTTGTGAAATGATGTTCCATTGCTCTGGAAAAATCGTTGTGATGGGAATGGGTAAATCAGGTCACATTGGTCGTAAAATTGCGGCCACCCTCGCCAGTACCGGTACACCGGCCTTTTTCGTTCATCCAGGAGAAGCCAGTCATGGCGATTTAGGGATGATTAGCCCGAATGATATCGTCTTGGCGATCTCGAACAGTGGAGAGTCCGAAGAAATCCTTTCGCTTATCCCTGTCATTAAACGATTAGCGATCCCATTGATTTGTATGACGGGAAGGCCTGAAAGTACTATGGCCCGGGCTGCACTAGTCCATCTGTGTATTAAGGTTCCTTTTGAGGCTTGCCCGCTTGGATTAGCGCCAACCAGTAGCACAACGGCAACCCTGGTGATGGGGGATGCGCTAGCAGTCGCTTTATTGGAAGCGAAAGGGTTTACCCAAGAAGATTTTGCATTGTCCCATCCTGGCGGTGCGTTAGGCCGGAAACTACTGCTTCACGTAAGTGATATAATGCACTCAGGAGACGAAGTCCCCATCGTCACTGAGTCTGCCTCGCTGCGCGATGCGCTTTTGGAAATCACCCAGAAAAAAATGGGAATGACAGTGATTACCAAGACTGAAGGCCAAATCGCCGGCATTTTTACCGATGGCGATTTACGTAGGGTGATCGATATGAATATTGATCTACAATCGACGCCTATTGCTCGGGTTATGACGCATGGCGGTATTCGTGTTCCCCCACAAATTTTGGCAGTGGATGCGCTGAATATCATGCAACAAAAAAATATCACCTCCCTCCTCGTTGAGGAGCAGGGAAAACTAATGGGTGTTGTACACTTGCACGATATGTTGCGTGCTGGCGTCGTATAAACAGGACAGATTATTTAATGAATGCAGAAAGCCATGTTGACTCATGTTACGGCCCTATTCCACGTGAAGTAATGGAACGCGCAGCGCAGATAACACTTCTTATTTGCGATGTGGATGGCGTAATGTCCGATGGGAATGTCTATCAAGGGAATTCTGGTGAAGAACTCAAAGCGTTCAATGTCAGAGACGGTTATGGCATCCGCTGCCTATTAACCAGTGACATCGGTGTGGCAATTATTACTGGGCGAAAAGCCAAACTGCTCGAAGACCGCTGTGCGACGCTAGGTATTCAACATTTATATCAAGGGCAATCCAATAAAATCATCGCCTATCAACAGCTACTGGACACATTGCACTGTGAACCTCATCAAGTCGCCTATATTGGCGATGACCTGATCGATTGGCCAGTAATGAAGCAAGTAGGGCTGAGTGTTGCGGTCGCAGATGCTCATCCGTTAATTCAGCAAAGAGCACATTACACAACGGGTATTGCCGGTGGACGGGGCGCAGTCAGGGAACTTTGTGATATTATCCTTATGGCACAAGATAAATTTGAACAAGCCGAAGGGTTATCAATATGAGTAACGCGCGTAAATGGATAGTAGGGCTTCTCGCGATAATCGCGCTAGTTCTCATTGGCTTGAATATAACGTCATCGAACAATAAAAGCGCTTCTTCGGCAATGAGCGATCAATCTCCAACTTATACCAGCGAAACGTCTAAAACGGCTGTTTACAACCCGCAGGGATCATTAGCGTACCAACTCGTCTCTAAGCAAGTCGAATATTTCGACGCACAACAACTGACTTGGTTTACCCAGCCAGTACTAACGACCTATGACGAAACAAAACGCGCGACGTGGGTATTGACTGCTGATAAGGCAAAGCTTACGCAGGACAGAATGCTCTATCTCTATGGGCATGTTGTCGTGCAATCTCAACTTTCAGACTCGCGCTTACAACGTCTTACGACCGATTCCGCGCAAGTTAATTTAGTGACCCAAGATGTCACCTCTAGTGATAAAGTGAATCTTCAAGGCATTGGATTTGAGTCTAACGGAATGAAATTACGCGGTAATTTACGCGCGAAAACAGCCGAGTTGCTTGAAAAGGTAAATACTTCTTATGAAATTCAAAAATAAATCTTCATTAAATCTGCTACTAGCAAGCGGATTACTCGCGCTGAGTCTCCCTGCATTAGCCGTTACTGGCGACTCAGATCAGCCTGTTCATATTAATTCTATCAATCAATCCTTAGATATGGATGGCAATATTGCGACGTTCACCGGGAATGTCGTGATCACGCAAGGGACGATTAAAATCCAAGCCGATAAAGTTGTCGTCACCCGCCCGGGGGGCGATAGTAAGAAAACCTTAGTCGATGCTTACGGTAACCCCGCAACTTTCTACCAAATGCAAGATAATGGTAAACCGGTGAAAGGTAGGGCGAGTAAACTTCACTATAATTTAGCAGCCGATTCCGTCGAACTGACTGGTAACGCTCATGTCCAGCAACTTGATAGTAATATCAATGGCGACCGCATTACCTATCTGGTGAAGGCACAGAAAATGCAAGCTTACAGCCAAGGCCAATCGAAGCGTGTGACGACAGTATTGATGCCGTCTCAGCTACAGGACGACAAAAAATCCTCCACCCCTAAAACCAGAGGTCAATAAGTCCTATGGCAACGTTAACGGCAAAAAATTTAGCGAAGTCCTATAAAGGCAGACAAGTCGTCGGTGATGTTAGCTTAGACGTTAAATCGGGTGAAATCGTCGGTTTATTAGGGCCTAATGGTGCGGGAAAAACCACCACGTTCTACATGGTCGTCGGCATTGTCCAACGTGATGCCGGACGGATCATTATTGATGACGAAGACATCAGCTTACTCCCCCTACATGCACGTGCACGCCGCGGAATAGGTTATCTTCCACAAGAAGCCTCTATCTTCAGACGATTAAGTGTTTATGATAACTTAATGGCGGTATTACAGATCCGTGATGATCTGAACAATGACCAACGTAAAGCACGAGCCGATGAGCTTTTGAAAGAGTTCCATATCGAACACTTAAGAAAGAGTTTAGGTCAGTCATTGTCCGGTGGTGAACGCCGCCGTGTAGAAATTGCACGTGCTTTAGCGGCTAATCCTAAATTTATTTTATTGGATGAACCCTTTGCAGGTGTTGACCCGATCTCGGTGATTGATATAAAAAAGATTATCGAACATTTACGCGACAGTGGCCTAGGTGTGTTGATCACAGACCATAATGTGCGAGAAACTCTCGCGGTGTGTGAACGTGCCTATATAGTAAGCCAAGGACAATTGATTGCTCACGGAACGCCAGAAGAGATTCTTGAAGATGAGCAAGTGAAACGGGTATATTTAGGAGAGGAATTCCGACTGTAGTATCAGGCTGTTTTTTTACTTTCTGGCAATTGGGTCTAAGATGATGAAACAAAGTCTGCAATTCAGACTCAGCCAGCAGCTGGCAATGACTCCGCAGTTACAGCAGGCGATTCGCTTGCTGCAGCTTTCTACTCTTGAACTACAACAAGAGCTGCAATTAGCGTTAGAGAGTAATCCATTATTGGAACAAACTGACTCGCTCTCTGAAATTGATACGGTGGAAGATGCAGAAAGTGCTTCACTTGATACGCGTGAAGCATTAGAACAGCATGACATGCCGTCTGAACTGCCTCTTGATACCGAATGGGACTCGATCTATACCGCGGGTACACCATCCGGTACCGGCAGTGATTATCATCAAGACGAACTCCCTGTTTATCAAGGCGAAACAACGCAATCTCTGCAAGATTACTTAACCTGGCAAGCGGATCTTACGCCCTTTTCAGAAACGGACCGTGCGATCGCCACCTCCATCATCGATGCCATCGACCCCACTGGATACCTCACTGTCCCGCTTAAAGATATCTTGGAGAGCGTGGGGATTGACGACTGCGATATCGATGAGGTCGAGGCAGTGTTAAAACGTATCCAACACTTTGACCCTATCGGTGTTGCGGCTCGGGACCTGCAAGAGACTCTGTTGATACAGCTCTCGCAATTCACGGTAAATACCCCTCATCTGCCTGAGGCTCGGAGTATTATTCAACAACATCTCGACCTGCTCGCTAACCACGACTTTAGGGGATTGATGCGTGTCACACGGCTAAAAGAAGAGATATTGAAAGGTGCCATACAGCTAATCCAGACCCTTGACCCGCGACCGGGACAGTCAGTAAACACTGGCGACTCAGATTATGTTATCCCGGATGTGTTGGTCAAAAAGAGGGGGAAAAAATGGGAAGTTGAACTCAACTCGGATAGCCTGCCGCGCTTAGGTATCAATCAGCATTACGCCGCTATGAGTGGCGGTTCGGCCAATGAAAGTGATAATCAATTTATCCGTAGCCACCTGCAAGAGGCTCGTTGGTTAATAAAAAGCGTGGAAAGCCGCAACGAAACGCTTCTGAAGGTTTCTCGATGTATTGTCGAACAACAACAAGCCTTCTTCGAGCTAGGCGAAGAGCATATGCGCCCGATGGTCTTGGCGGATATTGCCGACGTGATAGAGATGCATGAGTCAACCATTTCACGCGTCACGACTCAGAAGTTCTTACACAGCCCGCGAGGTATCTTCGAGCTTAAATATTTCTTCTCGAGCCATGTTAATACGGACAATGGCGGCGAAGCATCGTCTACCGCTATTCGAGCACTGGTAAAACGCTTTATTGCCGCCGAAAATCCCGCTAAGCCACTTAGCGATAGTCGACTGACGACCTTACTGTCTGAACAAGGCATTATCGTTGCCCGTCGGACGGTGGCAAAGTACCGAGAGTCTCTGACCATCCCTCCCTCTAATCAGCGAAAACGGCTTATCTAAGTATATTGCGCAACGGGGATAAAAAGCGCATAGTGATTTCAGCTATGTAAATTATTTGCCTGCATAAAGTGTTCTGTTACCATGCAGGCCAATCAATGATCGTCATTAACCACGGTGTATGTGTCTGACTCATCGTCAAACCGTCAGCAAGTGAATACTATGAATAGCGACCTCCCTTTAGAATTAGGTAATGTGCTAACGCTTGATTGCACGCGCAATAATGTTAACTGCCAAAGTAAAAAAAGAGCGTTAGAGATAATTAGCGAAATCGCGGCGGGCCAGCTTAATCTGCCTCATCAACTCATATTTGAAACGATTCTCAATCGTGAAAAAATGGGCAGTACCGGTATTGGTGGGGGAATAGCTATTCCTCATGGAAAGCTTGAACAAGATACGTTACGTTCAGTCGGCGTATTTATTAAGCTCGAACATCCCATTGCTTTTGATGCTGTCGATAATCAACCCGTAGATCTGCTGTTTGCCCTGTTAGTCCCTGCTGGTCAATGCAAAATACACCGCCACACCCTATCGCTAATCGCTAAACGTTTAGCGAATAAAGCCGTCTGTCGACAACTTCGGCAAGCCGAAAGCGACGAAATGCTCTATCACATTTTGATGGGCAATGAAGATAATGAAGAGTAATAATCTTCAATCCAGAGTGACTCGTAAGGTTCGCAGGAGAAAATAAACTCATGGCACTGATGATCGTTAGCGGTCGTTCCGGCTCCGGTAAATCGGTTGCGCTACGCGCGCTGGAGGATATGGGATTTTATTGTGTCGATAACCTTCCCGTTGAGCTTTTACCCGAACTTGCGGCAACTTTAGCCAAAAGAGAAATATCAGCGGCGGTGAGTATCGATATCAGGAATATGCCCGAATCTCCTCAGCTGTTTGAAGCCGTATTGGATAGGCTTGATATCGAATTCTCTCCTCAACTGCTGTTCTTTGATGCCAATACCAATACTCTCATCCGTCGTTATAGTGACACCCGCCGACTCCACCCATTAACCGCGAGAAATCTCTCGTTAGAAGATGCTATTGAGCACGAGTCTGAACTACTTGAACCGTTACGCTCTCGGGCAGACCTCGTGGTCGACACCTCTGAAATGTCCGTACACGAACTGGCGGAGATGCTACGTACTCGGCTCTCGGGTAAGCCGGAGCGAGAGCTCACCATTGTCTTCGAATCCTTTGGGTTTAAGTATGGTTTACCTGTCGATGCCGACTACGTGTTTGATGTAAGATTTCTGCCTAATCCACACTGGGACGCAAAGCTCCGCCCGATGACCGGATTGGACCGTCCAGTCTGTCAGTTTTTAGAACGTCATACCGATGTCCACCAATTTATCTATCAGACACGTAGCTATCTTGAGTTATGGCTGCCGATGCTGGAACGTAATAATCGTAGCTACCTCACCGTAGCTATCGGCTGTACGGGTGGTAAGCATCGTTCTGTCTACATTGCTGAGCAACTCGCGGATTACTTTGCCTCTCGCGGTAAAAATGTTCAACGTCGGCATCGCACCTTGGAAAAAAAACATCATGACCGTTAAGCAAACTGTTTCTATCCAAAATAAACTGGGAATGCATGCACGACCTGCAATGAAGCTGTTTGAATTAGTTCAGAGCTTCGATGCTGAAGTTTTACTGCGAAATGAGGCGGGAACCGAAGCTGAAGCAAACAGTGTGATTGCCTTATTGATGTTAGATTCTGCCCAGGGCGGTAAGATCGAAGTCGAAGCAACTGGCCTGCAAGAAGTTGAAGCCTTACAGGCCGTTGTCGAGCTTTTCGCCTCACGATTTGACGAAGAGTAAGTATTCAATAAAGGTGATGCTGCGTTAAAAAAGGCAGGCCACCCAATTGACGCATTTGCCGCATAATCCATTGCTGTCTCATTTGTATGTAACGTGAGGGGGCCTTGGCGCTATAACGCAATGGTGAAGGTAAAACAGCTGCAAGCAGTGCCGCCTGCCCTTCAGTCAGCTGCTTAGCAGGCTTATGGAAATAGGCCTGCGAAGCAGCTTCAACCCCAAAAATTCCCGGTCCGAACTCTGCTACGTTAAGATAAACGGTAAGTATACGCTTTTTGCGCCAAACCGCTTCAATACCCAGCGTCATCCCTGCCTCAATGGCCTTACGTACCCAACTGCGTCCATCCCATAAAAACATATTTTTAGCCGTTTGCTGTGAAAGGGTCGACGCACCACGTAAATGGGTTTCACCTTGCTGCGTAAGCGCAGTATTGACCGCGCCAAAATCGATCCCCCAATGTTCAGGAAAACGCTGGTCCTCCGACGCGATCACGGCGAGAGGCATCCACGGAGAAATCTCATCCATAGCAACCCAATCAGAATGTGCACGGTATGCAAAGTTGCCTGATGCCCAAGCACTGATTTGCCGCTCAGCCATTATCG
The DNA here is from genome assembly GCF_022602565.1 of Rosenbergiella metrosideri. Lineage (GTDB taxonomy): Bacteria > Pseudomonadota > Gammaproteobacteria > Enterobacterales > Enterobacteriaceae > Rosenbergiella > Rosenbergiella metrosideri. Next base: position 78,551 of record NZ_JALBCV010000005.1, on the reverse strand, counting down.
TAGAAAAAGGGACGGGTAGAAAAGTCCATAATAAGACAGCGAGAAACCAGAGGCCTGCGCAGGCTAAAAAAACCTTTAAAAGACCTTTTTTAATCGATCCCAACCTCGTTTTACGTTTTGATTTCATAGTCTACGCTCTCTCTAAAAAGAGACCTTCAATTTTTCATGCCCTATTATAAAGAGTCGCCTCAGCAAGAGGTATCTTTCTCCGCAACTTTCATAAGCCACTTAAAAGGTAACGGTTCCAAGAAATTTCTTACTTCGGCGAGCATGATAGTTTTCAGGTGAATTATGAGTAAAGTTTAAACATATTGAATTAGATATCGCCAATAGAACCATCATTTGATAAACTAACAATTAACATAGTGTTAACTATAAGCCTTAAATGCCAGCGTAAAATCCTCTTTGAGGATCATTTATAGGATGTGTAGAAGAGAAAAATTAAGCTACGGATGACTAATTCAACCTTTTAATCTTCTAAATCATTAGCAAAATCTATCGATTTTTAAAGATTAAAAGGTATTACCTTAAAACACTTGGTCGTCCCTGTAGGAAAATGGTTGCCTACCCTGTATATCCCTTGATATTATAAGGTTATTAGGTATTAGTAAGGCTTGAGTATAAACTTAATTAAGATTAATGATGCTTTTTTAGCCACCCTGATATTAAATGCATTACTTATGTTAATGTTTTATAGAAATCGGTACCATTTATTTGTTACAGTAGTCTAAGTACCCAATACCACTGAATAGCAACGCGATTACTCTCAAAAAAAGATGATAGTTTGCGCTGTTCAGTATAATTTCCCTGGTGTTGGCGCAATCTTCGCGCACCCCGGTTTAACCGGGGTAATTTTTATCTACGACTTAGTACTAACCCACTCTTTCAGCACTGCGATATCTTTCTGCCAAGTACTATGCAGTTCGTCTACCCAATCTTGAACATTATCCCACCATGCCGGTAATTCTGGTGACTGGATTTGTTGAGCCACTCTCTGTAGATGCTTAAGACCAATTGCTCCCGCTGCACCCTTAATCTTATGCCCCTGCTCAGCAATCTCAGTTTGATCCCGTGCCAACATATTGGAATCTAGCGCCTCAAGATAGCCCGGCATCATTTTCTCGAACATACTTAGCCCATCATGAATGAGCGAAGGACCCACCAAGCTTAAGTACTGCTCTAACATTTCGGTATCCAGCTTATCCGTCGGCTCAGAAGTCAGCGGTTCAACTCGATCAGTAGACTCTGCCGCATGAGGGTCCCAAAACTGTTTAATTGTTGCCGTCAATGCAGGTACCGAAAGCGGCTTACTTAACACCCCATCGAGCCCAGCGTTGAGATACTCGCTTTTATTCTTCAATACATTGGCGGTCAAGGCGACCAAAGGTGGAAGCTGTTGAGCAGTGAAGCGCTGTTTTAATGCCTTGGCGACATCTAATCCCGTCATATCCGGTAACTGAATATCAAGCAACACCATATCGAACTCATCGGGTTCAAAAAGATCTAGCGCCTCTTGCCCCGTCATAGCAACCTCAATCGAACAGCCTAGGTTTTCGAGCACTGAACGGGCGACCACAACATTTAACTCAATATCTTCGACCAATAAGATATGTAGAGCGGGAAGTAACCACTCTTCCTCTTCCTGTGCCTTAGAAGTTTCGGTCACCACCTCAGGGGCGCAGACATTGAGCGTAAAACAGGCCCCATGATGCGGCTCACTTTCTACGCTAAGGCTACCGCCCATGGCTTCAGCAATACGAGCTGACACCGCCAATCCTATTCCGGTTCCCGTTGCAGGTTTCCCACCATGCTCATCTTCAACTTGATAATACATAGCAAAGATCTTGTCTTGTTCAGACTGAGGGATACCGATACCCGAGTCTTGAACCGCAAAGGTCAGATGTTTCGACTGATAACTCACATGGACAGAGATTTCGCCTTCTTTGGTGAACTTAACGGCATTACTGATCAAATTCCACAGGATCTGCCGTAAGCGCGTCCCATCAGTCATGACGGTTTGCGGCAATGGCGCATCCACCTGCATTGTGAAGATCAGCCCTTTGGGTTGCACCAATAGCCCTGCGAGGTTTTCAAGGTCGGCGATAAAATCTGTAAAGTTAGTCGGCTGGCGGTCCAGTTTAATATTCTGACGTTCGATTTTATCCATCTCGATAACGTCGTTGAAAATGTTCCCTAACGTAATGGCAGAGACATGAATGGTTTTTAAGTAATTTAACTGCTCATTGTCCAATTGAGTATCCAAAAGAATCCGACTCAATCCAACAATACCATTCAATGGCGTACGCAGCTCATGGCTGATTGTCGAGATAAAGGTTGTTTTATCACGACTAGCATTTTCTAACGCTTCTTGGTAACGCTTACGCTCTGTTATATCGCGACCAAATCCCATTAAACCATTACGCTTGCCTATGCGGTCATAGTAAGGGACTTTACGCACCTCAAAGCATGCTTTTTTTCCGTCAGGGTAATGCAACCATTGTTCATAGGTCAGCGCAATATTGTGGCGAAAAACCTTTTCATCAGTGGCTAAAATTTTCTCTGCTGCTTCTGGATCATAGACATCTTGTGGGGTTAAGCCCACAAGCTGCTGTTCGCTTTTTCCAGTTAATAACTCTAATGCGCGGTTACACCCCGAAAATTGACGATCGATATTGCGGTAGAAGACCAAATCTGGCGACGCATCTAAAAAAGAACGTAAAAATGATGATTGCTGTTCCAGCTCCGTTTGTGCCTTGATGCGCCCTTCCATCTCTTCTTCTAATTTAACAATCGCGCGTTCACGTGCTTGCTCAGCATTACGGCGTTCAGTAATTTCCTGATTAAGCTGCGTAATGGTTTGCTGCATCTGCTGATTAAGCTGTAAATCGCGGTCACGCATCTCTTCTAATTTATCAACTAATCTTGCTAAGCGCTGACGAGACTCCTCAAGCTGATCGACGACGACAGAAAGGAAATAAACGGCCCAAGGAGTGATCAATAACCCAAAGAAAATCGAGCGTACAACATCGATTGATTCGACATGACCATGCAGTAGCAGCGTCACCGCCATTTGCACGATCATCGCCAAGACCACTAACGCAGAAGCAAGGAGAAGAGAAAAGCGAACGAGGCCTAGTTTGACCATCAAATCAACGTAATACTGCGCTAGTAGCCGGATATGTTTCATAATCACTCCATCGTCGAGAAGTGCACATGATAGCGTAAAAATAATGCGGTAAGCAGAAGATTCACACCTGAATTTAAATGTTAATCATTTGCATTTAAATTCAATTTTTCTAACGTCATCGCACAATTCGTGTAAGAGTAAAAATAAAAAAAAACACAATGATTAAAACAGTTTAAAAATTCATTTATTGGAAAATTAACGATATATATCACTGATATTGGTCAATGTAACAGAATTCAGTGATCGTATTCGTGCTGCACCATAGTGATACAGCTCACACAAAACCACTGCACTATAATAATGCAAACGGCTAAAAATAAAGTAAAAAAAACAATCAAATCATAATGATACAATAAAATCACCAATGAAACATTTGTTACCTTCCTAATTTGACCTCGGTCATAATTCCCGATAAGTTGGAATTCAACTGGTAGCTATCTGTGCGGAATGCAGCATTCCCGCCTAAATTTTTAGTAATTACACGTTCCCTGCGGCATATTTTGGTCTGCCAAGGTCACAGGCGCTAACGCGAATTTACTCTCCTAACCATTACCCTAGCCCAAGCAGCGTTGCCTGTAGCAAAGTGCTGGAAGAAAAGGGCCGCAGAGCCCGTGGAGGTTGACTCAATGTTGTATGATAAATCCTTTGAAAAGGATAACTGTGGCTTCGGACTTATTGCTCATATAGAGGGCGAGCCCAGTCACAAAGTTGTCAGAACGGCAATCCATGGTCTCGCACGTATGCAACACCGTGGTGCAATTTTAGCGGATGGCAAAACGGGTGACGGCTGCGGACTCTTGCTGCAAAAACCAGACCGCTTCTTTAGATATATTGCTGAAACGCAAGGATGGAGCCTAGCGCGCAACTATAGCGTTGGGATGCTATTCCTAAATAACGATCCGGAAAAAGCGGCGATTTCGCGTAAAATCATTGAAGAAGAAGTGCTACGGGAAACCCTGTCTGTCGTAGGTTGGCGTGAAGTGCCGATCAATCGTGATGTCCTCGGCGAAGTTGCCCTCTCTTCTCTTCCGGTCATTGAGCAGCTCTTCATTAATGCTCCTGCGGGTTGGCGCCCACGGGATATGGAACGTCGCCTATATATGGCGCGTCGTCGTATCGAAAAACGTGTTGAGGCGTTAGGAGATACTGAATTCTATATCTGTAGCTTCTCTAACCAGGTCAACATCTATAAAGGCTTATGCATGCCCGCCGATTTACCGAGATTTTATCTCGATTTGGCTGACTTGCGCTTAGAATCTTCTATCTGTCTATTCCACCAACGTTTTTCGACCAATACCGTTCCACGCTGGCCGCTGGCTCAACCTTTTCGGTATATGGCCCATAACGGCGAGATTAATACCATTGCGGGTAACCGTCAGTGGGCAAGAGCCCGTGCTTACAAATTTAATACGCCATTGATCCCTGATCTGCAGACGATTGCCCCATTTGTAAATGAAACTGGCTCCGACTCAAGTTCAATGGATAACATGCTAGAGCTATTCTTAAACGGCGGGATGGACTTGGTCCGTGCCATGCGTTTACTGGTCCCGCCGGCCTGGCAGAATAATCCCGATATGGACCCCGATTTACGCGCATTCTTCGATTTCAACTCTATGCATATGGAACCTTGGGATGGCCCCGCGGGAATCGTGATGTCGGATGGCCGTTATGCTGCCTGTAACTTAGATCGCAATGGTTTACGTCCTGCGCGCTACGTTATCACTAAAGATAAATTAATCACTTGTGCCTCTGAAGTAGGTATTTGGGATTACCAGCCCGATGAAGTGGTTGAGAAAGGCCGTGTCGGCCCAGGCGAATTAATGGTTATTGATACCCGTATTGGGCGTATCCTCCATTCTGCAGAAACCGATAACGACTTAAAAAGCCGCCATCCTTACAAAACTTGGATGGAGAAAAACGTTAAACGCTTGGTGCCTTTTGAAGAGCTTCCCGAAGATCAGGTGGGTAAACGTCAGCTTGACGACACACAACTCGCCACTTGGCAAAAACAATTCGGTTATAGCAGTGAAGAGTTAGACACCGTTATTCGGGTACTGGGTGAAAATGGACAAGAAGCCGTCGGTTCAATGGGTGACGATACCCCTTTTGCCGTTCTCAGCAGCCGTCCGCGAATTATCTATGACTACTTCCGTCAACAATTCGCTCAAGTGACTAACCCCCCTATCGACCCATTACGTGAAAATCATGTGATGTCGTTAGCGACCTGTATTGGGCAAGAGATGAATGTCTTCTGCGAGGCAGAAGGTCAAGCACACCGTGTCAGTTTTAAATCGCCTATCCTTCTCTATTCAGATTTCTCGCAGCTGACACAATTAGACACTCAATACTATCGTGCCGATACGATTGACTGTACCTTCAATCCAGCAGATGAAACATTAGAAGCCGCTATCCATCGCTTAAACGATCAAGCAGAGGAGATGGTTCGTAACGGAACCGTATTACTCGTCCTGTCGGATAGACAAATTACGACAGAGAGACTGCCCGTCCCAGCACCAATGATCGTCGGTGCCGTACAAGCGCGTTTGGTGGAAAAGAGTCTTCGTTGTGATGCGAATATTATTGTCGAAACCGCTTCGGCACGCGACCCACATCACTTTGCGGTCCTACTAGGGTTTGGTGCAACCGCGATCTATCCTTGGTTAGCCTACGAAACCTTAGCGAAAATGGCAGACAGTGGCATTATCGATCATGACTACCGTAAAGCAATGTTGAACTACCGTAATGGTATCAACAAAGGCTTGTACAAGATCATGTCGAAAATGGGTATTTCAACGGTTGCCTCTTACCGCTGTTCGAAACTATTTGAAGCCGTAGGTCTGCATACCGATATTACAACGCTCTGCTTCCAGAATGTCACTAGCCGTATTGGCGGTGCAAATTTCAGCGACTTTGAACAAGATCTGGTGAATCTGTCTAAGCGTGCTTGGCTAGCCCGTAAGCCTCTTGATCAAGGTGGATTACTGAAATATGTCCACGGCGGTGAGTACCACGCTTATAATCCGGATATTGTGAACAGCTTGCAACGTGCGGTAGAGAGTGGTGATTACGCGGATTATCTCAACTACGCCCAACATGTGAATCACCGTCCTGCCGCGACGCTACGCGACTTACTAGCGCTCAAACCGAGCGAACAGGTGATCAAGATTGATGAGGTTGAACCGGCGACTGAGCTGTTCAAACGCTTTGATACTGCTGCCATGTCGATTGGAGCACTCAGCCCAGAGGCCCATGAAGCGCTAGCTGAAGCGATGAACAGCATCGGGGGTTTCTCGAACTCGGGTGAAGGTGGAGAAGATCCCGCTCGCTACGGCACGAATAAAGTGTCGCGCATCAAGCAGGTCGCTTCTGGACGTTTCGGTGTGACACCTGCCTACTTAGTCAACGCTGATGTGATACAGATTAAGGTTGCACAAGGGGCTAAGCCAGGTGAAGGCGGTCAATTGCCGGGTGATAAAGTCACGCCTTATATTGCACGGTTACGCTATTCCGTCCCGGGTGTCACCTTGATATCACCTCCGCCACATCACGACATTTATTCGATTGAAGATTTGGCGCAGCTTATTTTTGACCTCAAGCAAGTGAACCCTAAGGCGATGATTTCCGTCAAACTGGTATCAGAGCCAGGCGTAGGAACCATTGCGACCGGCGTTGCAAAAGCCTACGCCGATCTGATTACCGTTGCAGGGTACGATGGCGGTACTGGGGCAAGCCCGCTCACCTCAGTGAAATATGCCGGTTGTCCTTGGGAACTCGGCTTAGTGGAAACACAACAAGCGTTGGTTGCAAACGGATTACGTCACAAAATCCGCTTACAGATTGATGGTGGGTTAAAGACTGGTCTCGATATCATCAAGGCTGCCATTCTTGGTGCAGAGAGCTTCGGTTTCGGTACTGGCCCAATGGTCGCTCTGGGCTGTAAATACCTCCGTATTTGTCACCTGAATAACTGTGCGACAGGCGTTGCAACACAAGACGAGAAATTACGTAAGAATCACTATCACGGTCTCCCTTTCAAAGTGACCAACTACTTTGAATTTATTGCCCGTGAGACACGTGAAATCATGGCCTCCTTAGGAGTAAGCCGCTTAACCGACTTGATAGGCCGGACAGATCTATTGACCGCATTGGAAGGTTTCACGGCAAAACAACAAAAACTTAATTTAGGCTCGTTACTCGAAACAGCAACGCCAGTTGCTGGAAAGGCTCTGTATTGCACAGAATCGAATCCGCCTTTCGATAAAGGAACGCTGAACAAAGCGCTGTTGGAGCAGGCACTGCCGTACATTGAGACGAAGCAGAGCAAACATTTTTACTTTGATGTCAAAAATACTGACCGCTCAGTTGGTGCAACCCTATCCGGTGCGATCGCCCAACGTTACGGCGATCAAGGTCTGGCGAGTGACCCAGTTCAGGTTCATTTAACCGGCACAGCAGGACAAAGCTTCGGTGTCTGGAATGCCGGAGGTCTTGAAATGATCCTGACGGGTGATGCCAATGATTATGTTGGAAAAGGGATGGCTGGCGGCCTCTTGGCGATTCGGCCCCCTATCGGTTCAGCCTTCCGTAGCCACGAAGCGACCATTGCCGGCAACACCTGCTTATATGGTGCAACTGGCGGCAAACTGTTCGCAGCGGGACGTGCAGGTGAACGTTTTGCGGTACGTAACTCCGGCGCTATCACGGTTGTCGAGGGTATTGGCGACAATGGCTGTGAGTACATGACAGGTGGCGTTGTCTGTGTCATCGGTCGTACTGGGGTCAATTTTGGTGCGGGCATGACCGGGGGCTTCGCTTACGTCCTTGATGAAGACGGGGAGTTCCGTAAACGTGTCAACAGCGAGTTGGTCGAGGTCTTGGACGTCGCCACCCTGCCGATTCACGAAGAACATCTGCGAGGCTTAATCACCGAGCATGTACAATATACCCAATCGAGTCGTGGTGAAGAGATCCTTGCACAATGGGCTAACTGGTCAGAGAAATTTATGCTGATCAAACCTAAGTCAAGTGATGTGAAAGCACTGCTAGGACACCGCAGCCGGTCAGCGGCAGAATTACGAGTACAGGCGCAGTAAGGAGCGACAATGAGCCAAAATGTGTATCAATTTATTGACTTACAGCGCGTTGATCCTCCGAAAAAACCGCTGCAACTCCGTAAAATCGAATTTGTTGAAATCTACGAGCCCTTCTCTGAAGGGCAAGTTAAGGCGCAAGCCGACCGTTGTTTAGATTGCGGTAATCCTTATTGTGAATGGAAATGTCCGGTACATAATTACATTCCCAACTGGTTAAAACTAGCCAATGAGGGGCGGATCATTGAGGCGGCAGAGCTGTCACACCAGACCAATAGTCTGCCAGAGGTCTGTGGTCGCGTCTGCCCACAGGATCGTCTCTGCGAAGGATCCTGCACGCTGAATAATGATTTCGGTGCCGTCACTATCGGGAATATCGAACGCTACATTAACGATAAAGCGATGGAAATGGGCTGGCGGCCAGATATGTCGCAGGTAAAATTAGTTAATAAGCGTGTTGCAGTCATCGGTGCAGGCCCTGCAGGGCTTGCCTGCGCCGATGTACTCACCCGAAATGGTGTGAGCGTCACCGTCTTTGACCGCCATCCAGAGATTGGTGGGTTACTAACCTTTGGTATCCCTTCTTTCAAATTGGAAAAAGAGGTAATGATTAAGCGCCGGGAACTGTTCGAAGGAATGGGCATTGAGTTCCGATTAAATGTCGAAGTGGGCCAAGATATCACGATGCAAAGCCTGATTGATGAGTATGACTCCGTCTTCTTAGGGGTCGGTACCTATCAATCCATGCGTGGTGGACTCACTAATGAAGATGCCGAAGGTGTCTACGACGCCCTACCCTTCCTTATCGCAAATACCCGTAAAACGATGGGCTTCGAGGCCTTGGCTGAGCAACCCTACTTAGATATGAACGGAAAGCGTGTTGTGGTACTTGGCGGCGGCGATACTGCGATGGACTGTGTGAGAACCTCGATTCGCCAAGGCGCGACCAACGTCATTTGTGCCTACCGCCGCGATGAGGCTAATATGCCGGGTTCGCGTCGCGAAGTGAAAAATGCACGCGAAGAAGGCGTCGATTTTCAATTTAACTTACAACCCTTAGGCGTCGAGATTGACGGCAGCGGCAAAGTTATCGGCGTGAAAATGGTTCGTACCGAAATGGGCCCAGCCGATGCTGCTGGTCGCCAACAGGCTCAGCCTGTGACTGGTTCAGAACATGTCATCGCAGCCGATGCAGTGATCCTCGCTTTTGGATTCCGCCCACACAGCATGCCTTGGCTCGACGCGTTCAACGTTGAGTTCGATGCGACCGGACGAATCGTAGCACCTGAAACGGCTGAAATCGCCTTCCAAACCAGCCATCCCAAAATTTTTGCGGGCGGAGATGCGGTAAGGGGATCTGATTTAGTCGTGACCGCGATAGCGGAGGGCAGAAAAGCAGCAGAAGGTATTCTTGATTACCTAGAAGTGTAGTGAAAGAAAAAGAGCGCGAAAGCGCTCTTTTTTTAGCCAATATTATTTAACGACACGTAATGCTGGTCGGCCACCCTTAGGTGGGGGGGGATCATCACCGTCATCGGTATGCTCAGTTTCACCGTCGCCATCAATGACTGACATTTTAGGTTCATGCGTTACGTCAAGATCCACATTAGCCTCAACATCATCATACTGTGGCTCAGGCTCAAACATGGTGCCAGCACCGTTTTCACGAGCATAGAGTGCCATAACGGCTGCAAGAGGGACGAAAACCTGACGCGGTACGCCCCCGAAGCGCGCATTGAAGCTAACGAACTCATTACCCAGTTCTAAGTTCCCTACTGCACGCGGCGCGATGTTAAGAACGATTTGTCCATCACGTGCAAACTCTAGAGGCACTTCCACACCAGGAAGATTAATATCAACCACTAGGTGCGGCGTTAGCTCGTTATCTAACAACCAATCATAAAATGCCCGCAGTAAATACGGGCGACGTGCCGTTAAATCTGTCATATCCATAATAGTAGCCTCGATTAGAGACGCATTTCACGCTCAGCTTCTGTAAGAGAAGCGAGGAACGAATCACGTTCAAAGACACGATTCATATAGCCTTTAAGATCTTTAGAACCCGCACCCGATAAATCAACGCCTAAAGAAGGTAAACGCCAAAGTAAAGGAGCAAGGTAGCAATCTACCAAGCTGAACTCTTCACTCAGGAAGTAAGGCGTGCGAGCAAACAGTGGCGCGATTGCGAGTAACTGCTCACGTAATTGTTTACGCGCGTCATCGGCATCTTCACTTGAACCTTGTTCAATCTTGAACAGCAGGCTGTACCAATCTTGTTCGATACGGTGCATCATCAAACGACTTTCACCGCGAGCAACCGGATAAACGGGCATTAACGGTGGATGCGGGAAACGTTCGTCCAAGTATTCCATAATGATCTGAGATTGATATAACGTCAGCTCGCGATCCACTAAGGTTGGTACAGTGCAATACGGATTTAGATCGATCAGGTCTTGTGGAAGATTTGACTTATCCACCTGTTCAATTTCTACACTCACACCTTTCTCAGCCAGTACGATACGTACTTGATGGCTGTAGATATCAGTGGGTCCAGAAAACAGTGTCATTACCGAACGTTTGTTGGCAGCGACAGCCATGAAAACCTCCACATATACTTATAAGAGCCGCGATTAACCATCTGAATGACCGATGGCAGATAATAGACCATAAACTGCGCGATAGTTTACCAGAAATTGAAGCCTTTGTGGGCAACCTTTCGATTTTGCTGCGAATTCTGGGTAGTTGAAGCGTTTTTGGAAGGAAAAAGTAACAATTGTCGCGAACATGGAGTACGCGGTAACCGACTCAGCCCCTTTTAGCGGCAATAAAAAACCCGCCGAAGCGGGTTTTTTCGAAAACACATCGCTGCAGAGCAGCCATGAATTAACGCTTAGAGAACTGTGGACGACGACGTGCTTTACGCAGACCGACTTTCTTACGTTCAACTTCACGCGCATCACGAGTCACAAAGCCCGCTTTACGTAGTTCAGAACGTAGAGATTCGTCATATTCCATCAGAGCGCGAGTGATACCGTGACGGATCGCTCCTGCTTGACCAGAAATACCACCACCTTTAACAGTGATGTACAGATCTAATTTACCAATCAAATCAACCAGTTCCAGAGGTTGACGCACGACCATGCGCGCAGTCTCACGACCGAAGTATTGCTCTAAAGAGCGTTGGTTGATTACGATGTTTCCGCTACCCGGCTTGATAAAGACGCGTGCGGAAGAGCTTTTGCGGCGACCTGTGCCGTAGTTTTGAGTTTCAGCCATTGCCATTGATCCCGATTAAATGTCCAGAACTTGCGGTTGCTGTGCCGCATGGTTGTGCTCGTTGCCCGCGTAAACTTTCAGTTTACGGAACATTGCACGGCCCAGAGGGCCTTTCGGCAGCATGCCTTTTACCGCGGTTTCAATGACACGCTCAGGAGCACGAGCAATCATTTCTTCAAAGGTCGCTTGCTTGATACCACCGATGTGACCAGTGTGGCGATAGTAGATCTTGTCGCTACGTTTGTTACCTGTTACAGCAACTTTGTCAGCATTAAGAACGATGATGTAATCACCAGTATCTACGTGCGGAGTGTATTCCGCTTTATGTTTACCACGCAGACGACGAGCCAGTTCAGTCGCTAAACGACCTAAGGTTTTGTCAGTTGCGTCAACAACATACCAGTCGCGTTTGACGGTTTCTGGTTTAGCTGTAAAAGTTTTCATCTAAAAGCTTACCCAAATATAAGTTACACGTTGGTGAAATCCCAAACGCTATTAACGGTTGAGGCTCACACGACCATTTTGCCAGTAAGCCTACCCCTTCGGATAGAACTACCGGAACACAAAGGTTTTTGGGAATAAAACCATTTGTTGTAACGTGGGGTCGCAAGATTATAAAGAAGTCGACATTAAAAATCGACCTCTTTTATCATTAATTCGCAACTCCACGAATATTTCTGCCTTACGGCAAATGAGGAAGACGCAAATACTCTTCGCTTTGCATCTCCTGAAGACGAGATAAGCAACGTTGGTATTCAAATTTCAATTGATTACCTTGATAGATAGCTTCCAACGCCACTTCCGCAGAAACGACAAGTTTAACATGTCTTTCGTAGAATTCATCTACCATTGCAAGAAATCGACGCGCATGATCTTCAGTCTGGCTGGTTAATTGTGGGACATCGAGTAATAATACCGTGTGAAACTGCTGAGAAAGCGCGATGTAGTCATGTTGACTACGGTTTTCACCACACAGCACACTAAACCGAATGGCAAGAACCCCCTCAGCAACATGCTCAGTCTTCATCGCACGGTGATTAATCTCTAACACCGGTGAAGGGGCCTGCGCAAAATCAGTGCCTGATAGATTTTTAAATAACGTACTAATGGCCGACTGGGTCTCGCCGTTGAGCGGCGATTTCCAGAGATGAGCTGCCGTCAAGGCACGTAAACGGTAATCGACGCCAGCATCCACATTCATGATTTGGCAATGTTTCTTTATTTGCTCAATCGCCGGTAAAAAGCGAGCGCGTTGTAATCCATTACGATAAAGCTGATCAGGAGGGATATTAGAGGTCGCCACCAAGGTAATTCCCCGCTCAAATAATGCCTCCATTAACGTGCCGAGTAGCATGGCATCGGTAATATCCGACACAAAAAACTCATCAAAACACAGCAGATCAGTTTGCTCGCGAAAGCGTTCAGCAATAATCAATAATGGGTCGCTGTGGCCTTGAAGTTGACTCAGTTCCTTATGCACTCGCAGCATAAAGCGGTGGAAATGTAATCGTAATTTACGATCGCCTGGAACAGATTGGTAAAACATATCCATAATCCAAGTCTTGCCGCGCCCTACACCTCCCCACATATATAAGCCTTGAACCGGTTGTTCGCTACTCTCACTGCGCTGGAAAAGTTTTGAAAAGCGACCGAAAAGTCCTTTCTTATCCGTCGAGGGTGAGGCCGTTTGCTGACGGGCGATTAGCGCTTTTTGAATCTTATCAAGCTCCGTTACCGCAGCTTTTTGGACATCATCAGGCTGATAATCCCCCTGTTCAAGTGCTCGTTGGTAACATGTCAGTGGAGAAATGGTTTGCATAGTGGGTACCGTTAAGATATTCGAAGACGACAAACACAACATTGAAAACCGCTATACAGTACGCCAGGTTAACTCAGGATTCCACATCCTGAGCATTAACAGGTATAGTGAGGTAAACTATTTTCGACTAGCATCTTACTGTAAATGGGTAATTGCTTATCGTCGCCCCCTTAGAACAACGGATATTATGGGAGTCATTATGACCTGGGAATATGGGCTTATCGGATTAATTGTCGGCGTTATCGTTGGGATTGTTATCACACGTTTTGGTAGCCGTAAACTGCGTGATCAGCACGCGCTGCAGTACGAATTAGAAAAAACAAAAGATGAACTTAAAGAGTTAAAACAAGAACTCAATGGACACTTTGTTCGCAGCGCTGAACTGCTAGAAAATATGTCACAGAACTATCAAGAGCTCTATCAACATATGTCGAGCACAACCAAAGAGCTGTTACCAGAGCAAGCGGCGCAGAGCAACCCGTTCGTTTGGCAGCAGGGGGCTAAAAACATTGAATCTGAGAGTGGTTTAGCTGAAATGCCGCGAGATTACTCTGAAAAATCTTCAGGTTTATTAAGAAATTCTAACACTGAAAAATAATCATTAAGGGTCAATGATGAAAAAAAATCGTACACCCTTGGCGTTAGCGATAGCGCTAAGTATGAGTTTGGGTATGGCTTACCTGCCCGCTTCGTATGCGAATTTACCTGCACAGGTTGGTGATCAGCCCTTACCCTCGCTCGCGCCAATGCTTGCTAAAACGCTACCTTCTGTCGTCAGCGTACAAGTCAGCGGTACGACGACGGAAAACCAAGATCAGCAGCTTCCTGAACCGTTGAAACGTTTTCTTGGTCAAGCTCCACAACAGCAACAGCCAACACCGTTTCAAGGATTGGGATCAGGTGTCATCATTGATGCTAAAAATGGTTACATTCTGACCAACAACCACGTTGTTAATGGCGCAGATAAGATTACGGTGCAGTTAGGCGATGGTAATGAATACCCCGCAAAATTGGTGGGTCATGATAGCCAGACCGACATCGCGCTTATCCAAGTTAAGAACGCGAAAAATTTAGTCCAAATTAATGTTGCGGATTCCGATGCTTTACAAGTGGGGGATTTCGCGGTCGCCATTGGTAACCCCTATGGTCTAGGGCAGACAGCCACCTCTGGCATCATCTCTGCGCTCGGCCGTAGCGGCTTAAATATTGAAGGCTTAGAAAATTTCATCCAAACCGATGCAGCAATTAACCGCGGTAACTCCGGCGGCGCCCTGGTTAACCTGAAAGGTGAACTGGTCGGGATCAATACCGCTATTTTAGCTGCCAGCGGCGGAAATATTGGTATCGGCTTTGCTATCCCTTCCAATATGGCGATGAATCTTGCCCATCAGCTGATTAAAAACGGTAAAATTACCCGCGGCCAGCTCGGCTTGAAAGGGACAGAGATGTCTTCGGATATGGCGAAAGCGTTCCATGTCGATGTGCAACGTGGTGCATTCGTTGCAGAGGTTTTACCCGATTCAGCTGCCGCCAAAGCGGGGATTAAGGCGGGAGACATTATCACTGGCTTGAATGGTAAACCTATCACCAGTTTCGCCGAACTTCGGGTGAAAGTTGGCACCAGCGCGCCAGGCGATAAAGTGACTTTAACCTTGTTGCGAGACGGTAAATCGATTAATGCCGAAGTCACCTTAGAGCAAAGTGCACCCGAGGTCGTCCCGACCACCATTGACCTCCCAGCGTTACAAGGTGCAGCGTTTAGCGATGGGATGACCTTGAGTAAAGCGAAAGGTGTCAAAGTAGACAGCGTTACTCCGTCTAGCCCTGCTCAACAAATTGGCTTACACGCCGGTGACGTCATTACGGCCATTAACCGTCAACGTGTCGAGTCACTTGATACAATGAGTAAGATTTTAGCGACCAAACCTCCCGTTATCGCCATGAGTGTTATGCGTGGCAAAGATAACCTCTTTTTACTGCTTCGCTAACCCCAATAAGGATAGGTACAGAGGTGCGTACCTATCCTTCTCATGGTATTCTGCAGTAACCTCTCCCTTGGCAACTAAATTAGCATGTTATTTAAATTACTTCGTTCAGCGCTTATCGGCCTTGTTGTCGCCATAATTTTACTTGTCGGTATGCATTTACTGCGTAACGGTGGTGCACTGTTTTCGAATAATGAAGCACCTGCTAATACCCAAGAATCGGTGTTCAGTTTCAGCCAAGGCGTGCGTCGAGCCGCGCCAGCCGTCGTGAATGTTTATAACCGCAACTCACAAACACAAGGTAAAAGAGACTTCACTACCTTGGGGTCGGGAGTGATTATGAACCAGCGCGGCTATATTCTGACGAATCGCCACGTCATCAGTAATGCTGATCAAATTATCGTCGCCTTGCAAGATGGTCGCTTTTACGAAGCAACCTTGGTCGGTTCTGATGCCATGACTGATCTGGCGGTACTTAAAATTTCTGCACCGAGCTTACCCATTATTCCGATTAACGACGAACGTAACCCGCATATTGGTGATGTCGTTATGGCGATAGGGAATCCCTATAATCTTGGTCAGACAGTTACCCAAGGCATCATTAGTGCTACTGGCCGTGTCGGCTTAAGCTCTTCCGGACGGCAAAACTTTCTACAAACAGATGCCTCGATCAACCAAGGTAACTCTGGAGGCGCATTGATTAACTCATTGGGTGAACTCATGGGGATCAATACACTGACCTTCGATAAGAGTAATGATGGCGAAACTCCTGAAGGAATTGGTTTTGCCATTCCAACACCGTTAGCGATTAAGATTATGAATAAACTTATTCGCGATGGTCGCGTGATCCGTGGCTTTATCGGGATTACTGGTCGAGAAATTCCTCCGATGCATGAGCAAGGGAATAGCTACGAAAAATTACAAGGTATTATTGTGACTAAAGTCACCGGGCCTGCCGAGTTGGCGGGAATTAAGGCTAATGACCTTCTACTCAGTGTCAACAACAAGCCCGCGGTTTCCGCACAAGAAACCATGGATCAAGTTGCAGAAATACGACCTGGCTCTGTCATTGACGTACAGATACTTAGACAAGGTCAGAAAAAAAACCTGCCTGTCACTATTCAAGAATTTCCTCAGGATAGTGATTAATCATCCTCCTCCGTTCTCTCGCTATTTATGAATAATAAATCGGTTTACTGAGGAGGGTGCGTTAAATTCCTTACGTATTATCAGGTGTAAAGCGAGCAACTTTCATAATCTTTGATCCTTTTTTTTATTTACACATAGAATATAATTCGTCTGTATCCTTAGTGATTAAGATTAATTCTCTATAAGCTAATTTTCTCTGTACAGAGTTTATTGAATAAAAATGCATCAAGATGCATAATAATATTTTCCCCCCTATTTCAAAGGTTTTTTATGCGAACCCCTTCTAAACAAGATGATCTGGTACGAGCCTTTAAGGCACTTCTTAAAGAAGAAAAATTTAGCTCTCAAAGTGAAATTGTTCATGCCCTACAAGAAGATGGTTTTCAGAATATCAACCAGTCGAAAGTGTCACGTATGCTGACGAAATTTGGCGCGGTAAGAACCCGCAACGCCAAAATGGAAATGGTCTATTGCTTACCCGCTGAATTAGGCGTGCCTACCACTAGCAGCCCGCTGAAAAATCTGGTGACCGATATAGACTATAATGACGCCTTGGTCGTTATTCGTACCAGTCCAGGGGCCGCACAGCTCATTGCTCGTCTATTAGATTCATTAGGTAAGTCAGAGGGGATCTTGGGAACAATTGCTGGAGATGATACGATTTTTATTACGCCTTCCCGCGGCTTTACTGTAAAAAAACTCCATGCCGTCGTACTGACGCTCTTCGAACAAGAGCTTTAATCTGCCTATTAATAGGTCACTGGCAGACAGCCATAGCCGGCTGCCAGTTAGGGCGTTAGATATTAATCATCGTGGATTGATAACGGGTTAAAATATCCGTTAAACGGTGAACAGACTCTTGCATTGGGATCGACGCCTGATGCTCACTCAGTAATTGCTCGTAAGCCGTTAACTCCCTTAACAATCGCATATAGTAGTATTCTTTCTTTTCGACACTGTGTGCCGCTATCACCTTATCGCCCGTTAACCGTAACTGCTGATGGAACTCCGATAGCACAGGGTTTGGCGGAATAGCAAAACTCCGCAGACGTTGCTGGCTAATAATCAGCGTAAGGGCTAAGCGGTATTTATTCAGATCCCCAGGAAACATATTGAGCAACATGAAGAGCTGTTGATATAGGGCCGGTAAATGGTTCTCACGGCGACGAGAAGGATTGGTGGTCAATGATGCCACGGCGGAATACATCAATCGGTTAAGTATTTTACGCCCCGTCTTAGCTTTTGATTTATCTCTAATCAGTAATATCACCATCAACGCTAAGAAACAGCCAATCATTTGACCCAACGCACTATCTAGAAAAGACTCAATCGGGAAAGTAATGGGGTTACTCAGCACAATAATATTGAGCGTACCTATGAATCCCCCCAACGCCCCTACCTGCCGACGTTGAATCAGCACCCCGGCGACAAAGGCTAATACACCAATAATGAGACAGAGCAAGAAAATACTCTGTTGGGTATTAGGCATTAAGTAAGCGTAGTAAAGTAAACCGATAGGGAATGCTGCAGTCATACCATAAAGGAAATCTTTCGCCATCATCAGTGGATTGGGAATTCGCATAGCCAGTCCGGTTACCACCGCCAGCATGATCATACAACCACTGCCAGCATTCCAACCGGAATAAAGCCAAAATAATACCCCAGAGAACGCCGCGACAAAGGTACGAATGCCATTAATCATCGCGTGATGCGTTTCAGCAGATCGAGGCGCGACGATGACTTCACGACGAAGGATCGCCTCTTCTGTACCATTGATTCTCACGTTGCTGCGGATGCCTTTTGACAGCAAGAGATACTCTGATGCCGCCGTCACCCACGTAGAGAGGGCTAAAGGCACTGACTCTACCGGATACTCATTGAAAAGCTTACGTAACTCGCGAACTTTATTACGTAACTCACCAATAGTCTCAACCTTCTGATCGATGACTTCGACAAATGCACTAGAAAGATATTCCGGATGTGCCTGCAGGTTGAGATAGGTTTCTGTAGAGTGGGTGATCATCGTTAGAGAGAGGGTATTTAACATTTTCAATCGACGGCTACTGTTCTGCCAATGCGACGATTCCATTTTTAGCTGGCTTCGCATTCCACCGAAGGCGCTACTGCGAGCAACTAAGCTACTCCATGCCTTATCGATTGTCTCTTTCTCGCCCTTTGCTACGCACAATTGCAGTAGTTGATACTGCGCGAGTAAAAGTTGGTCAACCTCTTGGTCTATAACGCGTTTAATGGAACGCGGAGAGAAAAACGTATCAGATAAAATGGCACAGAGAATACCGATAAAAATCTCGCTACAACGCTCGACTGCCAATCGAGGCATGAGCTCCATAGAGCCAGAAGCGTTTGAGGTAATAATGATAATTAACGCGGTGTAGCCCGCTAAGCCAAAAGCGTAAGAATTATCCACTTTGACCAACGACGAGATCCAGACACAAAAGCCCGCCCAGAGGCAGCTAAGAAACAGCATAATCATCGGCGCTCTGATCGTCGTCATGACGATAGCTAACGCCGCAATGCAGCCTAAGGAGGTACCAATAATACGGAGTAATCCGCGGTAGCGTAGCGCACCGGAGTAAGGATCGCCCCCGGCGGCAAAAGCTTGTCCGCCAGCCACAATACCTGCGGTCATCACCGCCCAACGTGGCGTTTCTAAATTGAAGTAGAACCCCAATAGCATCGCTAACAAGACAGCAAAAGTTAATTTAACTGGGAAGCGTAAGAACTGAATCATACCGCCTCCCTGTTATCCAAATTCGCGTAGTCGATTGGTTAACTTTTCCAGAGGAGAAGGTTCACGGTCTTGACGATCTTTTTCACCCGTAATAATCACCGTGGCTGTGGTACCCGCTGGGAAACGATTACCCACTTGTTCATCAAGATGAATACGAACCGGTACACGCTGTGCTAGACGAACCCATTCCAAGTTAGAATCAACATCGGCCATCCCTTTACTATCATTACTGCTACTGCTATTAGTGACACCGGCGGCGACACTTTCTACCGTCCCCCGCAGTGTTAGATTGCTCCCCAAAGGCGTAATCTCTGCACGAAGACCAGGGCGTACCGCATGAAGTTTAGTCTCTTCCAAATAAGCGGTGACGTAGAAGGTACGGTCTTTCACTAATGCTACAGCAACTGAACCACGATTGATAAATTCGCCACCGTAAACATTAAGGTTCGTGATCCAACCATCTGCCGGCGCTTTAACCGTTGCACGAACCAGATCAATCTGAGCCAGATCCCGTGCTGCGGTGGCTTTAGCAAGTTGGTGTTCACTAGTTTGGAGATCGTTGTTCGCCTGCTCTACCGCTTCCCGAGATAACGCGACAGCGCTAAGTTGATTACGCCTTGCCGCTTCACGCCTTTTTTCGGCAACCACTGCTTGGTAGTAATCGACATCGGCCTGTGCTTCGTCTAAGGCTTCCTTAAATCGCGGGCGATCAATTTCAAACAGTGTTTCTCCTTGTTTCACGTATTGATTATCGTGCACGGTCACTTGTGTAATCAATCCCGTAACGTCAGGTGCAATCGCGACCACATCGGCGGAGAATTTTGCGTCACGTGTCCAAGGGGATTCGGTGTAATACACCCATGTACGAAAAACAATCACAATGGCGATAATCACTAACACAAAAGTAATCGCGTAGCGGGCCACTTTTTTTATTAACGTTTTCACTGAAACCTCAGACAATTAGACTCGAAACTAGATAAAACACACAGCAGTAAAGGGCGGTATTAACCAGTGCCGGGTGCCACACCAAATCGTAGATTCCCGTTGGCGTAAGCACTTTTTTCACTAGCCAAAACACAATGAGAGATAAGATCAGCTCAACAAAAATAGGTGGAAATGAGAGCCCAAATATCACCATAACTGGATGCACACTCATGTAAAATCCTTTAACTCATTAGCCAGCGAGCCACTCGGCATGGGTTACTGGAAAGCTTTAAGATCCATAATGGCGACTTACTTGGTTAGAAGGTAATAAAAACTGTACTATTACCCGTCGGGGACCAAACCAAAAAATCACTATAGTTAGAAACGACGATGCGAGAATAGAGAAATAAACTTCTATTTATATCGCTATAGTAACGTGTCTTTGCGATCATTTTCTATATTTTGTGAACTAAATCACTTTTAACTCAGAGTTAATAATGGAACGATTAAAACGAATGGCTGTGTTTGCCAAAGTTGTTGAACAAGGCTCGTTTACCGCCGTTGCACAGCAAATGCAGGTCAGCGTTTCTTCAATCTCACAGACCATTTCCCGCTTAGAGGATGAGCTCAATATTAAGCTTCTCAACCGCAGCACTCGACGTATTGGAATGACTGAAGCGGGGAAAATTTATTATTTGGGTTGTCAACGAATGCTCAATGAGGCCACTCGCGTCCACGAGCAATTATTTGAGTTTAATAATACGCCGGTGGGTACGTTACGTATTGGCTGCAGCACGACAATGGCACAGAACGTTCTCGCCCCTATCGCAATGAAATTGTTGGCCGATTATCCGGGGCTCGAGATCGATCTGATCACTGATAATCCAACCCCCGATCTGATCACGCATGGACTGGATCTGGTCCTCAGGACCGGACATTTAGAAAATTCTACGCTGTTCTCTCGCCAGATTGGCGCGATGCCGATGGTGATTTGCGCCAGTAAAGAGTATCTCAGCCAAATTTCGCTTCCCACCCATCACAGTGAGTTAGCGTCGCTATGTTGGCTAGAGTATACCTTGTCGCCTTATAATGAGATGGAGCTCACCACCCCGGATGGCGAAGTAATTCACCTTTCTCTTAGCGGTCGTTTCGCCACCAATGATCCACAAACCTTGGTGCATTGGCTAAAGTCAGGTGCTGGCATCGCTTATATGCCAATGATGTGGATAATGGATGAAGTGAAACAAGGAAATATCCACATATTACTGCCCGACTACAGCTCTAAGCCGCGCCCCGTCCATGCGTTATATACAGAGAAAGATAAATTACCGCTAAAAGTCCAAATCTGCTTATCTTTACTCGCCGACTATTTCAAAGAGATGGCCACGCGCTACGAGCTGTTTTTAAGTAAAAGGTAGCGTTACGCTACCTTCTATCCCTAGGCCGTCCCCCCTACCGTCAAGCGGTCGAGTTTTAAGGTCGGTTGACCGACACCGACGGGGACACTTTGTCCTTCTTTACCACATACCCCAACGCCTTTATCAAGCGCCAGATCATTACCGACCATTGAGATTTGCTGCATCGCTTCAATCCCTGACCCAATCAAGGTCGCCCCTTTAACCGGAGAGGTAATTTTCCCTTTCTCGATTAAATACGCTTCCGAAGTCGAGAAGACGAATTTTCCTGACGTAATATCAACTTGCCCACCCCCAAAATTAGGCGCGTAAATACCATAGTCGACACTTTCAATGATCTCTTGCGGGGTTGATTGACCCGCTAACATATAGGTATTGGTCATTCTTGGCATAGGCAGATGTGCATAGGACTCTCGGCGACCGTTACCCGTCGGTGAAAGCCCCATTAATCGTGCGTTCAATTTATCTTGGATAAAGCCTTTCAAGATACCCTTTTCAATCAATACATTGTATTGGCCTGGTACCCCTTCATCGTCGATAGCAATCGAGCCACGTAGACCATTCAAGGTTCCGTCATCTACGACGGTGCACAGCTCCGATGCTACTGGCTGCCCCATTTGGCCGCTAAACATTGACGTACCGCGACGGTTAAAATCACCTTCTAAGCCGTGACCGACCGCTTCATGGAGTAACACTCCTGGCCAGCCTGCGCCGAGGACAACTGGCAGCGTGCCAGCCGGAGCGGCCACTGCAGAAAGATTGACGAGAGCCATTCTTACCGCTTCTTTTGCCCAGCCGTCACAGCGCGTTTCACCCTGTTCATCGAGTAAGAAGAATTCATAGCCGGTCCGTCCACCTCCGCCGCATGAACCATGCTCGCGTTTCCCTTGATCTTCAACCTGAACGCTAATCGATAAACGTACTAAGGGCCGAATATCGACAGCCAAAGTACCATCTGTGGCGGCAATTAGAACTTCTTCGTAAACGCCAGATAAGTGAGCACTCACCTCTTGAACACGTGGGTCGGCATCACGTGCTACGCGGTTAACTCGGTGCAACAGAGAAATTTTATCTTCGCGCGTCAAACTGTCTAATGGGTTAATCGCAGCATATAACGCTTTATGCTCTACCGCGGCGAGGGTCCGTATTTTACCCTCACCTTGCTCTTGAACGATGCTGCGTGCAGCACCGGCACTTTGTTCGAGGGCCTTTAATGTCAGCTGATCCGCATAAGCAAAACCGGTTTTCTCGCCGCTCACAGCACGAATACCGACACCTTGGTCAATATGCCAAGATCCTTCTTTAATGATGTTATCTTCAAGTCCCCACGATTCATGCATACTGGACTGAAAATAGAGATCACCGTAGTCCAAATGGCGTTCTGAAAGCTGGCTGAGTACGCGTGAAAGGTCATCATGCGTAATAGTATTTTTAGTTAGTAAATGCTCGCTAACCAGGTTCAGTTTCATAAGTTCTCACTTTTAATTTGTGCCAACGAGGTAATCACTCATTATGGCTTTTTTCATTCTTTACTTACGCAAGACTTCTTTGACGTCCGGTTTGTCCATAGGTCCAGTGATACTGTAACGCAACAAGGATATTTTACTCCAGATCGGGGACAATACTTTACTTGCCACCACGACTGAAGCGCCCACAATAGGGTTGATTGCGAAGGCCGCTGCAACACCGACCGGTACTGAAATTTCAGGCGCAACGGTGGCTAATAGATCACATTGACGATTGACGAAATTTACCTTACCGCGCATACCAATATCCGCTTCTAAGCCATCAATATTCAGATTTTCAGTATGTAACACCCCTTGATCTACCCAAGCGGTGCCTGTGATGCTGTCGTAGTAAAAACCGCTATTCAAGGTGCCTCGAAAATCTAAACTGACTTTACGCAGTAACGCATCAACGCTTAATAGGCGTAATACTTGTACCGCTGTACCTGTCTCGACATGCCTGAAAGTCCCCTTACCTGCATTCAATGTCAGCAATCCACTCAATGTTTTAATGGAGGGCTGCCAAGGAACATCTTTCCAATGTAAGTCGTAACCAAGATGTAACGGAGTATCACTCACAGGTACCTCAACGCCAAACCAATGAGCAGCATCCTCCAAATTATCGGTATGCAGATGGCCTTTAAGGGCTGTGCGTTCTTGTCCAAGAACATTATTCCACTCTCCCATCACGGATAAGCGGCTACGCCCTGTGTCGACAGTCCCCTCGCGTAAGGTTAGCGTGTGCTGATTAACACTTATTTTTCCCTTAATTTGACCAAAGTTTTGTCCGGCAAACCAACAGGAAGAGCAGGTCACATCCAACCTCGGCCATTGGCTAAAATCGAGGTAATTATCGAGTAGGGCTTTTTCGGTATGTTGCTCCGTGCGGCGAGTGGAAAACTGTGGATTATAATAGAGGTAATCCATATTGAGCAGCCAAGGCTGTCCCGGCCGAATCTGTAGGGTGCCTCGTGCCTCGTTGCTGTTCACCGATAGATGAGGGGACGATAGTAACTGTTGTACCTGAAGACGAAGATTGCGCCATTTCTGCCCATACAGGGCTAATGCTGGCGTCGTTACCTGCAGTGTTGCAGGCAGCTCGAAGGCAATCGACTCCCGCCAATTTTGCCCTGTGGTAGACGGCTGAAGCGTTTTTTTCGCCGAGCTTGGTTTGGCTGAAGGGAGCTTCTTCAATATCGCCAGCAACTTGTCGCCGTCAAGGGCGGGTAACCGAATATCCATCATCGCTTGCAAGGGTAATGATGGATGTTCGTCTGCCTGACTGGTCCACTGCCCTTTTTCAAGTGATAAGCGAGGTGATAACCTCCATTGGGTGGTGAATCGTTGTTGATGATCCATCTCGCCCTGCACTTGTATCGTCGATAAATTACCCTTGGCCTCAACGAAGAGCGGGAAGGCACGGGGGTTAAGGTTCAATGCTTCAGGCAATTTGCCCCTGACTCGGGTCGTATCACTGACGACCTTAACCCGGTAAGTGGCCCCACCATGATGAGGCAGAGCAATCGCCACTTGGCTATGCCAAGGTAACCGCCCGATTAACTGCTGGTGTAACGTTTTTGGGAAGGCATTAATTTTCTCTAAAGCCCAATCACCCTCAGCCTGAATATTAATCGCGAACTGCTGCGCTTGTTCTTCCGTAGAGAAGTTCACCTTAACCGGTTGTCCAAACCACTGGGCTGATATCGGGGTGCTCTGTAAGCGTCCATTATTATACGTAAACCGTCCCGTCACGCCTTTCATTTGCGTTTGCAGTGGCACAATAGTGAGTTGATTATTTTTTAGGTTAACGTCCCCCTTTGCGATCACTTCTTTTCCATTCAAAGGAATCATTAATCCTAAATGGCCGTAGACTTCTCCATTAACCTTAAGTTGGTCTAATGCACTACCGACACTTTTCGCTAAGGGGGTCTGTTTCATATAGCGATGGATATCTTCCCCTTGCCCGCGAATATCCCCCTCGATCAATAATTGATCTTTATGATAATCAGGGATATCAGCAGTAACCTGTGTGACAGGAACGTTGCCTAAGCGGATTGCATCGGCTTTCATCCATAGTCCGTTATTGACAAAGTTCAGCTCAATATCAAGAGGTGACAACGCAGGCCACCCTGGCTGAAAAGCAAATTTTGCTTGTTTTAACGGAACAGTGACTTGGAACGTTCCCTCGTTATGGATGAATGGGAATTGATGTGGATTCCCCGCAAAGACTAAGGTCGCATCCTTTGCCTTACCCCCTTGAATAGCGGTACTCAGATAACGCACTAATCCTTTTGGCATAATCTTGATAGGAAAATAACGCCAAGCATCCGCGCCGTCTGTTGCATTAATCCCCGCCAAAATTTGTAAATTCGGCGGACCATTATTCGACTGTTGGTACGAGAAATCTCCTTTAGCGGCAACCGATTTTGCGCTAACGTCGATATCGTGTCCTGAGAGGGTGAGAGCCTTGTCCTGCCGCTTCCATGCGAATCCCCCAGAGAAATGGTTAAGTTCGATCGGAGCCTGCAGTTGTCCCTGAGAGGCCAAGGTTTGTTGGCCTAATTCTAGAGTTGTTTCACCTTGCGCCATCCCTCCGGTCAACGAACCAGAAAATCCTGTGACCGCCGGTAATTTCTGAAAAGCTTGCCAACTCACTTGCTGCCACTGCGCGGCAACACGGGTCTGCTGCAGATCGTGAACTGGGATATCGGCAGCAAGGCGAGTGATCCGCCCTTGGGGGTTAGCCTGCTGCCATAGGTTGGCATAAGTAGACTGCAACGGAGAAAGCAGTGGTACCAGAGGGCTAAGCCGCGCAAGCTCGATATTTGCTGCACGAATTCGAATCGCTGAATGCTCTGCCGGTAACCAAGGCTGCTCGTTATCAGCTTGCCAATTTAAGGCTAAGCTTCCTCGCGGCCAGCGCGTATTATCGATGCTGATCCCTGTATCGGGAAGCAGTAAGACAAAACCTTTACCCACCCGCGTTAACTTAGCTGATAGCTGCGTTAACGATAATTGATGAGCCGCTTGATTTACTTGTTGCCACTCGGCGTCGCCGCGATTGATGATAACATCACCAGAGGATAGCACCCCGTCTGACATATGCAGCCAAACCATCAAACTCAGGTGAGCTTTTTTTAAGTTGGTATTCTTATTGACCCAATTCCCTAACCAAGGTTTGGCATCAATATCATTCACTTTGATCCAGACAGTGCCTTTGTCTAGTAACTGCTGCTTATCCTGTAAATTAACCCGCAATTGCGCCGTACCATGTTGACCGGTAAAGCTGCTCAGATTCACTAGACCTTCTGCTCGATGTAATTTTCCTTCATTAAACCAAGTCAAAGTGGGTATGTGTAGCGTCACACGCTGCCCTGAAGGAGAGGGAAAATCGATCGTACTTTCACGAAGAATAAAATGGTCGAAACGCTGCAAAAAGAGGTTTTTAACTTTATTACTGTCGTAACCGTTATGCGACGAAGACTCTTTTTGTGGGAATTGCTGGATAAAGAAGTGAAGTTGCCAGAAGGTTAGATCGCGGAATTGTAACTTAGCATGAAGGAGCGATTGCCAGACGTCCAAAGCGAGCGTGACTTTCTTTATCTGTAATTTACCGCCATCGGCCAACTCCGCCGAAAAATTATCTACGCTAAGGGTAGGACCAAAGTTTTTCCACTCACCTTGAAGCTTATCGGCCGAGAAGTGGATGCCTGTTGCAGTTGATGCAGCATTAAGCAGTTGTGAGCGATAATGGTCCATGTAAGGCATAGCCAAGCGTAAAGCCGTCACAAACAGTGCAGCGATTACAATCAGCGCGGTAATTATCCGTAATGTCCATTGTGATAACCTGCTCACTGTCCCCTCACTCTACGATCCATCGACTGCGATTACATAAGTACTACATCGAACTGCTCTTGAGTATAGAGGGGTTCGACTTGTACTTTGACCTGTTTACCTAAAAAGATTTCGACTTCCGCCAGTGCATGGGCTTCTTCGTTCTTTAACGCCTCACAGACTCGCGGCGACGCATACACTAAATAGCTGTCAGAATCGTAACTATGGTGAACACGCACAATCTCGCGCATGATCTCATAGCAGACCGTATCGGCGGTTTTCACGCTGCCACGTCCTTGGCAGGTTGGGCAGTTGCCACATAAAATATGTTCGAGGCTTTCGCGGGTCCGCTTACGCGTCATTTCCACTAAACCTAACGATGAGAAGCCATTAATACTGCTTTTCACTCTATCCTTACTCATCGCACTTTCTAGTGTGTGTAACACTCGGCGACGGTGCTCTTCATTACTCATATCAATAAAATCGATGATGATAATGCCGCCTAAATTCCGTAACCGAAGTTGACGGGCAATGACTTGTGTGGCTTCGATATTGGTATTGAAAATCGTTTCTTCGAGATTACGATGCCCGACAAACGCCCCTGTATTAATATCGACGGTAGTCATTGCCTCGGTCTGATCAATAATAAGATAACCACCAGACTTTAACGCCACTTTTCGTTCCATCGCCCGTTGGATTTCATTCTCCACGTCGAACAGATCAAAAATAGGCTGCTTACCACTATAGTGCTCGAGTTTTTCCGTTAGCTCAGGGACATACTCGGCGGTAAACTCCAGTAGCTTTTCGTAGGTTGCTTTAGAATCGACCCGAATATGGTCAAGCGGTGCCTCAACGAAATCGCGTAATACCCGTGCCGCCAACGCAATCTCGCCATAAAGCTTAATCCGCGTCTGATTACGCTTTTTACGCTTACATACCTTTGCCCACAAACGCTTTAGAAAGGCGGCATCCCGTGCCAACTCAGCATCGCTGATCCCTTCTGCTGCGGTACGAATAATAAATCCACCCTGCTCATCACAATATTGATGAACTGCCTGTTTGAGGCGGACGCGCTCCGCTTCACTCTCGATACGTTGTGAAACCCCTACATGGGAGGCGCCAGGCATGAAAACCAGATAGCGTGAGGGCAGTGTGATATCCGTTGTCAGCCTTGCCCCTTTCGTTCCGAGCGGATCTTTAACCACTTGTACCATCAAATCTTGGCCAGGCCGAACTAATTCAGAAATATTTTTAACATGAAATTTCTTCTGCTCTTCTCCTGCCACACATTCGGTATGTGGCACGATATCGGAAGCATGGAGAAACGCAGATTTATCTAAGCCAATATCAACAAAGGCCGCTTGCATACCGGGCAAGACACGGCTTACACGACCTTTGTAGATATTTCCGACGATCCCTCTTTTCGCTTCTCGTTCGATATGAATTTCTTGCAAAATTCCATTATCGAGGTAAGCAACACGTGTTTCAGAAGGCGTGACATTGATGAGTAGTTCAGCAGTCATTAACACTCCTTATCGCTATCGCTAGGATTGAAAGTCAGTCAGTAATTCATACGTTTCTACAAGCGGCAATCCAACCACTGCAGAATAACTGCCTTGAATTTCACGGACAAAATTTCCACCCAGCCCTTGGATTCCATAGGCGCCCGCTTTATCCATGGGTTCCTGAGTCTCGATATAGTGGCGAATTCGCTCGGGCGTCAAATGACAAAAAGTTACCGTTGTTTGTACATACCGCGTTGTTATTTTATATGAATCGGCAAGGGTAACGGCGGTGAATACTTGGTGAGAATGGCCTGATAATTGGGTCAACATGTCAAAGGCATGGTTGGGCGATAACGGTTTTTCCAGCACCCGATCCCCCATCACAACGATTGTGTCTGCACCTAATACTGGCCGATTATCTGGAGCTATTTTAACCCCGGCCAGCGCTTTATCTTGCGATAGCCTTGTCACATAATCGAGCGGCGACTCATTCGCCTGTCGTTGCTCAATAACCTCAGTGATTAAACGAGTAAAGGGTACGCCTAATTGTGTAAGTAATTCGGCACGACGAGGAGAGGCTGATGCAAGATAAATGGGCAACATAAATAGCCTTACTGAATCGAGAATTGATAACGTATCTTACGCATCAATAAAAATAGCCAAGGCCACAATAATCCATCGACTAATGCCCCCATAAAAATTTCTGGACGAAAGGTGATATCCCTGACCATAAACTGTACCCAGAAAACCATCACATCACTGACCAACGAGAACAGTACCACCACGCCAGCTTGTTGCCACAGCGCCAAATTACGAAATAGCTGAAATCGATAAACAATCAGATAAGCAATAATACTGAACGTTAAGGCCCGGATTCCTAAAGTAGAGCCTGAGACCAGGTCCATCACCATACCAATGAAGAAACCTGTGCCGATGTTCACGCGGTGGGGTAATGCAAGAATCCAGTATAAGAGCAATAGCAACATCCACGATGGCCGGAACATGTAATATTGCTCCGGCCACGGCATCACTTGTAATACTAAGGCAATAACAAATGAAAGCCAGATAACCCAACCACCTTGTCTACGATAGCGACTCAAGGACGCCCTCCAGACGGAAGAGACTGTCCCGTAGCCGCTGGAACTGTGGCGGCAGGAGGTGCAGCACTAGCCGCAGGGGCCGTTGGCGTAGGGGATGTTGTTGCAGGGGATGCCCCAACCGGGGTCGGTATTTGCGGCATCATTTGCTGTAAACGCTCATTCGCCACTTGATTAACCTCTTGAGGGGTCGCCGATACGCCGGATTTATTATCATTGTTCCACAATAATAATAGATAGCGTAAACGTTGCAAGTCCGCCGCAGGCCGCACTTCAATCACCGTTGTCGCACGCTGCATATCCGGCGTGACAGAAGACACAACGCCGACGGGGTACCCCTCAGGGAAGCGTCCACCCAATCCAGACGTTACGAGTACATCCCCAACTTTAACATCGGCATTCCCAGTCAAGTGTTCAAGTTGAAGATTTTCGGTACAACCATTACCCGTTGCAATAGCCCGTAAATCGTTACGGAGTACTTGCACCGGTAGAGCATGTGAACCATCGCAGATCAGTAAGACCCGGCTGGAGAATTGCGCAACCGCAATCACCTGCCCCACGACGCCTTTATCACTAATCACCGGCTGGCCTTCGTAAACGCCGCTGCGCGAGCCTTTGTCGATTACCACTTGATGACTATAAGGGTCGGTAGCTTCCGAAATAACTTGGGTCACCATTTTATGTTCGTCTTGACGGAGCGGAGAACCGAGGAGTTCTCGTAGGCGTACGTTCTCTTGACGATATTGCCCCAACAACAATAACTGACTATTTTTCAGTCGTAACTCTCGCTGAAGCGCTTGGTTTTCTTGTTCAAGTGTCTGACGGGAGGTGAGAGCGTCTGCAGTACTGTCGAGGAAACGACGCGGACCGTCAGCCATAAAGTAGAACGGGCTAACTGAGGTATCGAGGTAGTCGCGTATCCCACGAAAAGGGCTAACGTGACTATCGGTTATGATCACTGCAATAGCCGCCAATACAGCTAATACTAAGCGTATCTGCAGAGAAGAGCCTCTGCTAAAAATCGGCTTCATAAAATCCTGCGTGTTTTTCACAAAAAACAAGGGAGCGCGTTTCGATGCACTCCCCAAGGCCGGAAAGGTAATTATGCTGAATTAAGCGTAGTGCAAGATCCTTCATTCAGCGAATAACCGCTACTCTTCGCTAAAGAGATCGCCGCCGTGAATATCAATCATCTCAAGAGCTTTACCACCCCCACGCGCAACGCATGTCAGCGGGTCTTCAGCAATGACGACAGGAATACCGGTTTCTTCAATCAATAAACGGTCAAGATTACGTAATAACGCACCACCGCCCGTTAGGACCATCCCACGCTCTGAAATATCAGAAGCAAGTTCCGGTGGGCATTGCTCTAATGCCACCATGACGGCACTGACAATACCGGTTAACGGTTCTTGTAGCGCTTCGAGGATTTCATTTGAATTCAAGATAAAGCCACGCGGAACACCTTCAGCAAGGTTACGCCCACGCACTTCAATTTCTAAAACTTCATCGCCCGGGTAAGCCGAACCGATCTCATGTTTAATCCGCTCAGCCGTGGCTTCACCGATCAGTGCCCCATAGTTACGACGAACATAGTTGATAATCGCTTCATCAAAACGGTCACCGCCTACGCGTACTGATGCAGAGTACACCACACCGTTAAGGGAGATCACGGCAACTTCTGTCGTCCCGCCACCAATATCAACAACCATTGAACCTGTTGCTTCAGAAACGGGTAAGCCCGCACCAATGGCAGCAGCCATAGGTTCTTCAATAAGGAAGACTTCGCGCGCGCCCGCGCCTAA
Organism: Rosenbergiella metrosideri; assembly: GCF_022602565.1. Classification (GTDB taxonomy): domain Bacteria; phylum Pseudomonadota; class Gammaproteobacteria; order Enterobacterales; family Enterobacteriaceae; genus Rosenbergiella; species Rosenbergiella metrosideri. The sequence continues at coordinate 47,208 of NZ_JALBCV010000005.1, read as the reverse complement.
CGCTGATTCACGAATAGCTTTACGCTCAACTTGCGTCGCGCCAACCGGCACACAAACCAATACGCGTGGGCTTGGGCGCATAAAGCTGTTGCTGTGGACTTGCTTAATAAAGTGCTGAAGCATTTTTTCAGTCACAAAAAAGTCAGCAATGACACCGTCTTTCATTGGACGAATTGCCGCGATATTACTCGGCGTACGGCCAAGCATTTGCTTAGCCCCTTGGCCCACCGCAGCAACGCTTTTTGGCGAACCGGCGCGATCTTGGCGAATTGCCACAACGGAAGGCTCATTCAGAACGATGCCTTGCCCTTTTACATAAATCAGGGTATTGGCAGTACCCAGGTCAATGGACAGGTCATTAGAAAACATGCCACGAAATTTTTTAAACATACTAGGGGGTAATCCTGCAAGCTGGGGGCGAAAATAAAATCCGCCTACTCTACCAACCACTCGAAGCAGCGACAAGGCGCAAAATCTGGCGCTTCGGTGAAAACTTTAAGTTAATTGACATTCAGCACTCGTTAATCGTTTACGATCTAACAAATACCTTTAAAAACAATTAGTTATCCAATTTTTTAGAAAACACAAAAACGTATCGAGAAATAAAATCTAACACTTATACTTTATTTCTTTGCCCGACTTCATAGCAGAAAAATTCAACAACGCTTTGCAATGGATAAACGCTGGGGGATTCTACCCTTATTTGGTGATATTTGCTCAACTTTTAGCGTAATTATTCAACATAAAATTGACACTAAACACTGGCCATCATTTGATTGAATTTTTTCTAAGCAGAATCTTTCAGAACATTCTTTACGGGGAAGCGCGATTAAGTGACAATTAATTGGAAATCTCCCGCCGACTTATCCTCAATACTCAGTTACTTTAGAGGCTAAAATCGCCAAAACTGCACGACTCAATCACTAAATGACGTTAAATTCGGTTTTTTTTTGGCGTAACGAGTGACAAATAGATTCGGGCAGAGTATTTTACGCAGTGCTTAACTATTGCAGGAGATACCCGCAAGATGGCTAATAAATTTCACATTTTGCTCTTAAACGGTCCAAACCTCAACTTGTTAGGGACCCGAGAGCCAGAAAAATATGGTCATGACACACTAGACGATATCGTGTCATCACTGCAGATTCAGGCTCAGGATTTGAATGTGCAATTAAGTCATTACCAATCGAATGCGGAATCGGCGTTGATCGATCAAATTCATCTTGCCCGCGGCAACGTGGATTATATCATCATCAATCCTGCCGCGTTTACACATACCAGTGTAGCAATACGTGATGCATTTTTAGCGGTCAGCGTTCCTTTTATTGAAGTGCATCTCTCCAATGTGCATGCGCGTGAACCTTTCCGCCGCCATTCATATCTTTCAGATATATCATCCGGCGTGATCTGCGGCCTTGGGGCTGATGGATATCGTTGGGCTTTACATACAGCCGTAAAACGCCTGTTAAATTCAAATTAATATAGAGTACGGAACCCACCATGGATATTCGTAAGATTAAAAAATTAATCGAACTGGTTGAAGAATCAGGTATTGCTGAGCTAGAAATTTCAGAAGGTGAAGAGTCAGTACGTATTAGCCGTTCCCCGGCGAATACTGGTTACCCGATGATGCAACAAGCCTACGCTGCGCCGATGCAACCTGCACCAGCCTTAGCGGCAGCGGTCGCGCCAGCGGCAACGGAAGCTGCAGCACCGGTCGCGGCTGCACCAGAAGTGGCTGGACATACTGTTCGCTCACCCATGGTCGGGACGTTCTACCGCACCCCAAGCCCAGATGCTAAGCCTTATATCGAAGTAGGCCAAAAGGTTAACGTTGGTGACACCCTCTGCATCGTTGAAGCGATGAAGATGATGAACCAAATCGAAGCGGATAAAGCAGGTATTGTTAAAGCGATCCTCATCGAGAGCGGTCAACCGGTGGAATTCGACGAGCCAATGGTCATCATCGAATAACGAGGTCCCTATGCTGGAAAAAATTGTTATCGCAAACCGCGGTGAAATTGCACTGCGTATTTTACGTGCCTGTAAAGAGCTCGGTATCAAAACGGTGGCCGTTCACTCCACCGCTGACCGCGAGCTGAAGCACGTGCTGATGGCTGACGAGACAGTCTGTATCGGTCCAGCACCATCAGTAAAAAGCTATCTGAATATTCCTGCACTCATCTCCGCCGCGGAGATCACCGGTGCAGATGCTATTCACCCTGGCTATGGATTTTTATCTGAGAACGCCGATTTTGCTGAACAAGTTGAGCGTTCAGGCTTCGTGTTTATTGGTCCTAAAGCAGAGACCATTCGCCTGATGGGTGATAAAGTCTCCGCGATCAATGCCATGAAGAAAACGGGGGTTCCTTGCGTACCAGGATCCGACGGATCGCTGGGTGACGATATGGATAAGAACCGTCAAATTGCTAACCGTATCGGTTACCCAATTATTGTTAAAGCCTCTGGCGGCGGCGGCGGACGCGGTATGCGTGTCGTGCGCAGCGACAAGGACCTTGAAACTTCCATTAAAATGACTCGTGCTGAAGCCAAAGCGGCCTTCAACAACGATATGGTCTATATGGAGAAATATCTCGAAAATCCACGTCATATCGAGATCCAGGTTCTTGCTGATGGCCAAGGCCAAGCTATCTACCTTGCAGAACGTGATTGTTCGATGCAACGTCGCCACCAAAAAGTGGTCGAGGAAGCGCCGGCACCAGGGATTACCCCTGAATTACGTAAGTTTATCGGCGATCGCTGTGCTAAAGCCTGTATCGATATTAACTATCGCGGTGCTGGGACCTTTGAGTTCCTTTTTGAAAACGGCGAGTTCTATTTCATCGAAATGAACACCCGTATTCAGGTAGAGCATCCAGTGACCGAAATGATCACGGGTGTCGATCTGATCAAAGAACAACTGCGTATTGCGGCAGGGTTGCCTTTAAGCATTAAGCAAGAAGATATCGACGTGGTAGGTCATGCCATTGAATGTCGTATCAATGCTGAAGACGCTAATACCTTTTTACCCAGCCCAGGTAAAATTACTCGTTTCCACTCCCCGGGGGGGTTTGGCATCCGCTGGGAATCGCACATCTACTCTGGCTACACCGTTCCGCCACACTATGACTCCATGATCGGTAAATTGATCACTTATGGAGAAACACGTGCGGTGGCGATTGCGCGGATGAAGAATGCCTTAGCCGAGTTGATCATCGACGGAATTAAAACCAACGTTGATCTGCAGCTTCGCATCATGAACGATGAAAACTTCGAAAAAGGTGGGACTAACATCCACTACTTAGAGAAGAAACTCGGTCTGCAAGAGAAGTAATTGCCTAGCAACCTTTTATTAAGGCCGGTTTAACCGGCCTTTTTCTTTGGTCTACCTTGAGGGTGAAGATGGATCCTCGTTTTATACAAGCGCATAAAGAAGCACGCTGGTCCCTGTTACTCAGTATAGCTTGGGTCTTAGTTTGGATCGCAACGGCTTATACTGGTGGCCAGGAGTTAGGACTATTCGGCTTCCCCCGTTGGTTTGAATGGTCATGTTTGTTTACCCCTGTCCTATTTATTCTCCTCTGCTGGATGATGGTTCGATATCTCTTTGCAGACCTCCCCTTAGAGGACTGATTCCATGAATACTCATGTGCTCATTCCACTCATTATTTATCTCTTCCTCGTCGTCATGATCTCAATCGTGGCCATGGTGCAACAAAAACGTGCGAAAGGCCCCTTCCTCACAGAATATTTTCTGGGTGGCCGGACGATGAGCGGTTTCCTTCTTGCCATGACCCTCACCACGGCCTATATCAGCGCCAGTTCGTTTATAGGCGGCCCTGGCGCAGCGTATCAATACGGATTAGGGTGGGTAATGATTGCGATGGCCCAAGTGCCAACGGTCTGGCTCTCACTGGGCGTATTGGGGAAAAAATTTGCCATCCTCGCTCGACGCTATCAAGCGATTACCTTAAACGATATGTTATACGCCCATTATCGTAGCCAATGGGTCGTGTGGATAGCCAGTATCACCTTACTGATTGCGTTTATCGCAGTGATGACGGTGCAGTTTATCGGTGGAGCACGGTTACTGGAAACAGTGGTCGGTATTCCTTACACCCAAGGACTATTAATCTTTGGAGCGATTATCGCGTTATACACCTCTCTCGGTGGTTTTAGAGCCAGCGTTCTCAATGATGTCTTGCAAGGTGTGGTGATGTTAGTCGGCACATTTTTACTTCTCTATGCGGTCATTCATGCTGCGGGGGGCACGGCGCAGGCGGTACATCAATTAAAACTGATTAATCCACAGCTGATTGAGCTACGAGGTGCGGGAAATATCATTACCCCTAGCCTGATTATTTCCTTTACTGTGCTGGTCTGTTTCGGCGTGTTAGGACTACCCAATACCGCGATACGGTCTATTTCCTACAGAGATAGCCGCTCCCTACATCGCGGTATCTTATTGGGGACGGCACTGTTGACCGTCTTGATGCTCGGGATGCATCTTTCTGGGGCCTTAGGCCGAGCGATACTGCCTAATCTTACCGTCCCCGATCAAGTCATCCCAACGCTGATGATGAAAGTATTACCGCCTTTTGCCGCCGGCATTTTTCTTGCCGCGCCGATGGCAGCCATGATGTCGAATATTAACGCTCACCTTCTGCAAGCATCGGCGACCTTAGTAAAAGATCTCTATTTACGGCTACGCCCAGCTGCTGCAACGCAGGAGAAACATCTGCGCCGCCTCTCCGTTAGCTTTACTTTCGTGCTAGGCATCGCGGTGATCTTGGCGGCGTGGCATCCGCCACAAATGATTATTTGGTTAAACTTACTCGCCTTCGGTGCCTTAGAAGCCGTATTCTTATGGCCTTTAGTGTTAGGACTTTACTGGCGAAATGCCAACGCCTATGGTGCAATAAGTGGCATGTTGGTGGGCGCTGTGCTTTATAGTCTTCTCGCCACGTTTTCGATACGCCTTGCAGGCTTACACCCGATCGTTCCGGCGTTAATCGCGAGTTTCCTCGCATTTGTTATCGCTAACCGTGTTGGACAGCAGGCCGCCCCTGCCACCCCTAATCAATAATGGAAATGCTATGCCTTGGATTCAAATTAAGATCAATACCACTGGAAACCATGCGGAACAGCTCGCAGAGGCCTTGGAGGAGACAGGTGCAGTCTCTGTCACCTTTCAAGATACCCATGATAATCCGGTCTACGAACCACTGCCGGGTGAAACGCGTTTATGGGGCGATACCGATATCATCGGCCTATTCGATGCTGAAACCGATATGGCAACAGTTGTAACGATGATGGCGGCTCACCCACTATTAGGGGAAGACTTCCACCACAAGATAGAACAGATCGAAGATAAAGATTGGGAACGTGAATGGATGGATAATTTCCATCCGATGCGTTTCGGTGAGCGTTTATGGATTTGCCCTAGCTGGCGCGATGTTCCCGATGCCAATGCGGTCAACGTAATGCTCGATCCTGGCTTAGCGTTCGGGACGGGTACGCACCCAACCACCTCACTTTGCTTAACCTGGTTAGACGGATTGGTTCTTAAGGGAAAAACCGTGATCGATTTCGGCTGTGGATCAGGGATCCTGGCGATCGCCGCGTTGAAACTCGGGGCTTCACGGGCTATCGGTATCGATATTGATCCGCAAGCGATTCAAGCCAGTCGTGATAATGCTGAACGTAATGGCGTTGCAGAGAAACTGGAACTTTACCTCCCTCATGAACAACCAGAGAATCTGCAAGCCGACGTAGTGGTTGCCAATATTCTTGCCGGCCCCTTACGCGAACTCGCACCGTTAATTCGTGTGCTACCAGTAGCCGGTGGCGAACTGGGTTTATCAGGGATCTTAGCGAGCCAAGCAGAAGGCGTTTGTGAAGCCTATGCAGATCACTTCGTCCTCGATCCTGTTGCTGAAAAAGAAGAGTGGTGCCGTATTACGGGTAAGCGTCGCGCTGAATAGGCAAAAGCTTTACATACGCTTTGCTTAACCCGTTAATAAGCTTACCTGAGGTAAGCTTATATTATCGCCGCACTAAGGGGAGTGCCGCGATAATATAGGAAGATACATGAAAGGATTTCTCCCACTCTGTCTATCCGCTCTCCTAGTCACCCCTTCAGCCTATGCAATACTTTAGTCCTACACAGGGAATAACTCGCTGGAAAACTGGGGAGTCCTAGGCAGCCAATACCCACTTTGTAAAGAAGGGATTGGTTGGCTTGTGATGAAGGAGAGTGTCTCACTTTCTTCACAACAACTTGACCGTATTAAATCGCTGCTTGGCAAAACAATAACCGCCCCACCCAGCCGTTGAATGGACGGAGGGGGGTCAATAGCGGCATAACGCTAGGGAGGGAGATAACTTTTTCAAAGCTTTTTATCCTCCTAACCCGTGAATTTGAAAACAAAAAAATAGATAACACACTGTTTAATAAAGATATTGTTATACTCCACCCTAGTCTGCAGTGAACAAAAGGTGACTTTAAAACAAATTGTTCAAAGTTTGGCCTTTCATCTTCCATAAAAAATGCGTAATATACGCCGCCTTGCGAACATTTAAGGCCACTTTCTACCCTATGCGCATTGGACAATACCAGCTTCGAAATCGCCTGATTGCCGCGCCGATGGCCGGGATCACTGATCGTCCTTTTCGTACGCTTTGTTATGAAAATGGTGCTGGATTGACCGTGTCAGAGATGTTGTCATCGAACCCACAAGTATGGGCAAGTGATAAATCTCGACTACGTATGGTACATAGTGATGAGCCAGGTATCCGCTCGGTACAGATAGCAGGATGTGATCCCGATGAGATGGCTGCAGCCGCGAGAATTAACGTGGATTCTGGCGCGCAAGTTATTGATATCAATATGGGTTGCCCAGCCAAAAAAGTGAATCGTAAGATGGCGGGTTCAGCCTTACTCCAATATCCCGATATCGTAGAGTCTATTCTACGTGCCGTGGTGAATGGGGTTGACGTACCTGTCACGCTAAAGATTCGTACCGGATGGGATACCGATAATCGCAATTGTGTTGAAATTGCCCAATTGGCTGAGCGCTGTGGTATTCAAGCATTAACCATTCATGGCCGGACTCGTGCCTGCTTGTTTAATGGGGAAGCAGAATACGACAGTATTCGGACAGTTAAGCAGAATGTCTCTATTCCCGTTATTGCGAATGGAGACATCACTGACCCGCATAAAGCCAGGGCGGTACTGGACTACACTGGGGCTGATGCCCTAATGATAGGCCGTGCTGCTCAGGGAAGACCATGGATCTTCCGGGAAATCCAGCATTACCTGGACACAGGGGAGCTACTTGCACCGAAACCACTCGTTGAGGTGAAGTCTATGCTAATCGGACACATACGGGAGTTGCATAGCTTTTATGGCCATGCCAAGGGATACCGTATTGCCCGCAAACATGTCTCTTGGTACTTACAAGAACATGCCCCTGATGACCAGTTTCGGCGCTCATTCAACGCTATAGAGGATGCCAGTGAACAACTGGAAGCGTTGGAAGCATACTTCGAAAACCTGGCGTAAACGAAAAAAAAGAGCTTAAAGAACTATGTTCGAACAACGCGTAAATTCTGACGTACTGACCGTTTCAACTGTTAACTCACAAGACCAAGTCACCCAAAAACCATTGCGTGATAATGTAAAACAAGCTTTGAAAAACTACTTTTCACAGTTAAATGGTCAAGATGTTAATGAACTCTATGAATTGGTCCTGGCTGAAGTAGAACAGCCCCTGTTGGACATGGTAATGCAGTATACCCGTGGTAACCAAACTCGTGCAGCACTGATGATGGGTATCAACCGTGGTACGCTGCGCAAGAAACTGAAAAAATACGGCATGAACTAATCTTCATTCGTAACTGATTCAAAAGAAAGGCATTATCCGAAAGGATGATGCCTTTTTTATGAAAGTGACTACACGGATGACTACGCAACATTCTCCAACCTCCCCATTAGAACTTAACAATAATGTCTAAAAGTACTTATGATCCCCTACCTCCCTTTCATTTATCCTCTGTACTTGATGATGCACTTGGCGATATAGAATACGAGCGCCAGCAGTCTGGAAATGACCTACTTAAAGAAGATGACAAGCATTCATTGACGCTTCTCGGTTTTGGGATTAATAAACTGATTGAAGTTGAAATGCTGTTAAGGCAAGAACAAAATACCGATAGCCATAGTGAAGCCAAGCGTTACTTAGCAGGGACAAGCTATGAGCATCCAGCTTACAACGATTATGATGTTAGTGATTGGGTACGGGGAAGCATTATCGATGCACTCAATATCTTGCAGCTACCACGAGTCGCTATGCTAATCCAAGAGATTTCCCGTAAAGAGAGCCTTGTCACCAGTGGCTACGTCATCAATAACGTAAAAGACAGCCAAAAACGTATTGCACGCAAAGGTGCCCAAGCCTCTAAGCTACAGAAACAAAAATTGTTGAACCTCACAGAGTCTCTTGCTCGTGACTATTGTGCCGATTTCTCTAAGCGATTTCCGAATAGGTCGATCACTATAATAATGATTGCTAACGCGATTCATGATGACATTCTTGAGTATATGCTGAGTTCACCGACGTTAATCAGTACCTATAAAATTACGCAAGAAGAGCAACAGCACCCTGAGACCTGTTCTCGCATCGATACCCTCAAAAAAAATATCTCTCAACTCAAAAAATCCGGAAAACTCCAGCCTTGGCTCTCACCTAAAAAATAAAAAGTGGAGACCAGTCAGTGGTCTCCTTTTTTATCCTGTAAAGCCACGTCAGAATAGCCTCATACTTTCCAAGACAGATGAGAAATAACTATGTCTACTCCTTTGAATCGTAAGTCTATTCTTGAGCTTTATGGGCATGCCTGCGAGCGACTCGTCAGAGAATCTGAACGTCTACTGATTACCTCCATTTCCCGTTCCAAAGCATTCGAACTTGAAAAAGTGAAGCAATTTCCGGCCAGAAAAAAGCTTGGCAATAGTAGCTGTGCTTGGTTACTTTCCGACTTATTGCTGTGGTGTCATGGTTTATGGCAGGAATGAATCAAACACTTTCAAATGAACAACTTATGCGGCCGGTATTGATAAATCGTTATCTGACTAAACAAGAGGTCAGCCGCTATCTACGGATAAGCGTGGCTACACTTAATCGACGAATAAGAGAGGGAAAATTCCCACCCGCAGAGAAAATAGGAAAAATTACGCTAGGCTGGCTACCCGAGACATTGAAAGCAAAATAAAAATCATTTTGATACCCCCAGAGAACTTTCTGGGGATCAGTCACGCCGTTAGGTTGCACCAAAACAAACATGACTTACGGTATTTTGACCCGATAAAACCTGTGCTAGTTGCTGCGCCACGGCGCTTGAGCATGAATAGAAAAGTAGGATATTGATAATATATGTCTGTTCAGGATTCAGCTAACCCCTTCATTATTTCACGGATTAAGATTAGTCACGCTAAGTATCAAGATTACGTATTACCGGTTTACGCATGGCTTACTCGTAATATCTATCCAGATAAACGGATACTCAACTCAATGTTGAAGACCTTAATCGAGGCATGTGGTCGGTCTAGTAAAGTGCTGGTGGTTCGTTTTGACCTGCATGTTAGGGAATACAGTGAGAACAATTCAGTGATAAGCCAGTTCAGCCGAAAATACTCCTTATTGTTAGAAAAAGAGTACTCTAAAGCATGGTGCGAGTTAATTTGGGCGCGAGAGCATGGTAGAAGTCCACGCCAGCATTACCACTGTGTTTTGCTCATCAATGGTCAGAAGGTGCATCATCCCAAGAAGTTGATGGATAAGACTAAAATGCTATGGACTAGTACGACTGGAGGCTCATTGAGTTTACCCACGAACTGTTATTACTTATGGAAACGTGGCGATATAGAGATGTTTGGTCGAATTGTGTATCGGCTTAGCTACCTCGCAAAAAATATCACTAAGAAGCGAATCAATCCACAGGTTAAGCGTTTTGGTTGTAAGGCAATCACTAAGTGTCTAAAGGTCGTACCCACTCAATCCCTCCACCAGCTTTTAAACAACGAAGGTCACTGACCACAACACTGTTACGCCGAAAAACAAAAACGCGAAAATGATCACTTTTGAAAAAGGTGATCATTTTAATGAAATCATTAGCTTATCTATATATTGGTTATTAAACACCCGCTTTGATCACCTTTTTGTGATAAAAAGAGTGATCAGAATTGTGATCACTCTAGGTTATTACTATAGAATTATGGATGTCCTATTTGCTACCTAACATCGTGAAAACGATAAATCCGTCCATTCTCATTTACCTCAGCAATCTTTCTCAAAGCCTCTGCTGGTGATAAATAGAACTTTCTGGTTAACACCACGAACAGGTGATAGAACTCCGATTTTAAATCAGCTGCAAAAACCCCTGGGTCATCAGACCCCAAACAAATAGACATAGGGACATCTCCTTCAATCGCCTCACCCGGCAAACCCATCCAACGAAAGATATGATGTTCGCTGACATCTCGATACTGGCTGATACGAGTATTGCTGGTTGGAGGGCATTCTATCGCGACGTTTCGACTAGCCATTTTTGTCATCACTGCCTGTTGCAATGAAAGTACCGCCTCATCTGGCAAATCCTCCAACGCAACTTCAACGTATTCAGCACGCTGCTTTAGCACATTGTCAGAAGTAAGCCATTGTTTATACAACTTCAGAGGCCTGTTCATACCTGCGATTCTAGCCAACTCTCTAGCATGCTCGTACTCTTCTAGCCAGAGAGATTCAGGTTTTAATGGCCCATTTAACTCACCTAACAGACCTTCAGATTCCGCCAATATCCCACGTATTTCAAACACTTGGTCAAGAGTGGTAATCGAGATTTCTTCTTCCAGCGAAAACACCTCATGGGCCAAACGAACCGCTTCGATCGCTGCATCACTAGCGTAACGCAGTAGATCCGGATGACTACGAAGTTCCCGCCAAATAAACACTAAATCGAGCAATCGCGTTTCTTTAGTCGTAAACAAAGATGATGGTAAAGAACGTTTCCAGATGCTAGGCGTGATACCAATAGCCGTACAGTGACCAAGTCGGTCACCATTACGTAGTGGCAAAAACCTTAAGGCATCATCAATGGATCGGATGCCACTAATCAAATGTAGAAAGTCCTCGCCAACATGATAGGTAAAATGAGCAATACCCGATTTGGCTAGTACCCTGAACAAAGGCCCAAACAACTCTGGTGGCGCATGCATCTCGTTAGCAGCTGCATCCACTCCCCGGACCCAGCGTGTTAAGCGCGGCTCATACTTAAGCATTTCTATCAGGATAGCTGCCTGGTTCTTCAACTCCTTAAATAATAATGCGTAAGGATAGACCTCTCCCTTTTTTGGCTTTCTTTTGATGAAATGCGGCACTAGCGCTAGCTCTGCACACTTACCATGGGATTCAACCTGTTCGAGATTATCGAGTACTTGCGACATAGTCAGCGGCTTATCATGCACCCATTCAAGAGGCATATGAGCACTCAGGTATTCCCAATATCCTCTTAGCATACTGAAGAACAATTTTTGCATTTTGCTGGGGTCGCTCTTCGGAGCAAAACGTCCTTCCAGATAACGCACCTGAGAATACACACCCGCACCATGCGCATGTTTAAAACGAGACAAATAAGATTTCTCAGTTTCCTCCCTCAGCTCTGTCATGGTGTAATTCTGGAACTGATCAAAACCGAAAAAATCGTCTCGCTGAACCAATAAGGTCAGGTACTGATTTTGAATCAGCAGGTAAATCCAGAGCAGTCGTTCCAACCCTTCGGGCGCACCATAGCGCCATTTTTCCAATAACCTAGTTAGCCAGCAAAATTCAGACTCCTGACTGTATTTGTCGTCAGTTGGCCAGACGGTAGCAAACCCATATTCCTGGCCATCGTGTTGAATGGTGCTATCCGCTAACTGCTGCGGATTCTGCATTGATGCTATCCACTTTGGCAACTCCACGCCCTGAGCGACCCGACAAAGAATTTCGCGGATATTACATGCGACTTGTAAACGATCTTTGAAGATTTTAGGCGTCAGAGAGGGATCTATCTGGGCGCAGAGTTGTTTCATCTCTTGAGATACCCAGCCCTTCTCGAAATCTCTGATGCTCACTTCTGGGTGCCTGAGTGCATCCAGCCAACACTCTTCCGCACTGGTACTACCATTCAGATGTTGATGAGTTTCATGCAGGCGTTCACGGGTAATGTAGTCCTCAACAGTCGGATGATATGGGTACAAAGGCCAGCGAAAGTTATATTTCTGACTGGCCGGTCCAGAGTTAAATACCTGATGACATGCCATAATTGGCAGGCACGACACTCGGCTCATCAGCGTTTGCCATTCCGAGAACAAATCAAGAACGATTCTGGGGCCATCTTTCTCGTTTTTGATAAACTTTTCAGCTATTAGACGCAAGGCCGCTACCGGACCAATCTTGATATTTCGCTGTTTGAGTCGCTGTTCCAGAGTTGACCAAGCCGATTTGGCTACGTGATCAGGCAAACCACGCGTTTGTTCGTATTGAGTAAGGAACACAGATGACTCCACCATGTCATCAAGTGATACCTCATTCAACGAGACAGTGCTCAACCGATGCAATAGTAACGTCGAGTTAAGAAGAAACCTTTCCATTCCCAATCCTTATGCAAAGGCCATAATCATTTTTCTACACTGTCATCTAATGAAGGCGCCTTAGTTTTCCTAGATGGCGTAGCCTTATCGTATGATGCTCCGACAATTGTGGAGAAATTCAGCGATGTTATACTATTTTGAATCAGCTTTTGTTTAGTGCTTATTTCTACATTATCATTTTTAGATAAATACTCCCATTCTTCTTCAGAAAGGAGTTCATCACCAACAACTTCACAAATCAGTTTAAGAAAATTTACTTCTTTACTCATTGCTTTGGATGAACAATTAATCCCTCCAAAAGGAAATATAAAAGGATGTAGAATTGGACAACTAATTAATAAGAAAAATAATGGATGAGAATCTTCCCATGTTTTTTCATCCTCTTTTAATCTTTCATTCATTACATTTATCTTTTTCTCAAACTCATCAACTGAAGTAACTGGATTTAGTCTTAACCCCTCACCGATATATTCTCTATCACTAACAGAATGATACAAACTCTCTTCAACCAATACCGCATGAAGAAAAGCTAAAACATTAAAACGCATAATTTTCGCTGCATTTGATTGACTGGCCATTCGTCCATGCTGTGCATCGTTATAAAGTCTGGTTTTATGCTGATCAGCCACATTATTAAGGTTGAAATAGAACCGAGTCCATACTTTGCCAATCAAAAGTGCCGACGGATGAATATCAATCTCAATTTTACTTACTTTTTTAAGCCATTGCTCAAGTTTAGCTATGGCATCAGAAAATTCAGTTGTGTCATCCTTCTGACTGTCATCAGTTACGCCATCATCTTTGGGATCAAGATCAACATCCAAAATAGCAGCTTCGTTACCCGGACTTTTACTCGAGCCTTTCATTTCTGCACGAGTAGCAGCCTCACTCCATGGAGGAACAATACATGTTGTCTGAGCTATAGCTTTATTGAAAGCATTATTAATAGCTGACTTATTACGGTGGCAAGCAGAGATATCTGCAATAGCACCGATCAGATTAAATATACTGCTGAAATCCATAAGGTTATTTGAAGCTACTGTACTCAAGGAAGCCGCCATCGCAGCTTTAGCTAAGCCACTCTCAGCGTCAATATTAAATTTTTTGTATCCCTCAGGTATGTTTTGGCGTGATTTGCGATTTAACTGTACCATTCCAAGAAAAACGCCGACCTTTTCATCATTGGGGTTATTTGCAACCACAGCACAACATCGATTAGCCCAATGAGAAGTGCTTTCAATCCTCCCAACGGACATATAAGCTACATATTCACTAATAAGCTGTTCAAATTTTTGTATATCATTATCAGCCTGCGCTAATTCAGTTACAAATTGGTTGAATATGCTAACGGAACCACAGCCAACCAAAAGCATCTGCAGAAACTTTGACAGGCTGCCCTGACAGTTTTCACTTACCTGAGACGCTAAGTAAATAGAGCAATTTCTTAAGGCTTCACTTTCAGATTGAGGCCGCAAATAAAATCCGGTATTAAAATCACGGTCCTGCTTTACATAGGTGAAGATATCCTTACAGAGCGAATCCATACCAAACCGATGTTGTTCGTAGTTTAACCCCGCGCGATAAATGCTGCTTAGCATCGAACCATATAAGGCATTTCTAAGTAAATTCGGAACTGATAACTCATCAGGTCCTTTAGTGTTGCCTTGTTTGTCATTATGTTTTACCGATGTAGTATGAGATTTTTTTGTATAGAAATCCTGAAGCACCTGCATCAACAAACGTACTGGCTGCTTTAGCAGTTCATCGACATACATGTCTGCATCAGAACTATCTCTTAAATTAAGGCCTTTCCTAACGGCATAGCCGATTGCTTGCCGGACATCTATGGCTTCAATATCCGACATGCCAAGGTCTGTTTTAACCTTGATCTTCTCTTTACCGACTTTTCCCTTTTCACCGACCAATTGCAACATGGTTTTGAGTTGAATACGCTTTTGTACTGGGAAAAGTTTTAATAAATATTGCTGTTCTAGGTGTTCAACCATATATCCCCGTTCTGCTAAACGGGCGTTCTCTTTTTCTTGGTCGAGTAAAGTTTTACTGTAATTTTCGTATTGCTTACCGCGTATTAATTGGGAATATAGGCGTAAGTCGCCCGTTGCCACCACCACCAATTTATGGCTGTTAAAGAATTTACGAATAGATTCAAGGACATCCCACCCCGCATCAAACTGAGTATCAATATCATCAAACGAGATCAAAATAGCCTTACAGCCGAGAATTTCACACGCCCGTTCAACTAGCTCCTCAAAGATTTCAGATAAATCCTGGCCACCAATTGAGTAATCAAGCTGAGCATCCAGTTTTAAAGCATCACTAAAATATTCCGGCTTATATTCTTTATCTATGAGTAAATGTAAACCACGCTGGAGCTGCGCAAGATAATTCTGCCATTGTTCCTTTTGTTTTTTATGATCATTCGACGACCAGTATCCTTTTAACTTATCGGAAACCATTTTATTCAAACGAGCAGTTACAGTGACCAAAATAGGTTCATGGCGCGGCAACTTTGTAGGATCAATAGTCGGCAAACACTTGATGCTGACTTTGACATCACCTTCGGCAATATTCAGAGATTTGACTACACTATTAATAAAAGTGGTTTTACCCGCACCGCGCGTACCATCCACAAAAAACACATTACGGCCAGACTCATCAATGAATCGTGTTAGCTTAGCAAACTTATCGGCTTCAGAGTGGGTAACAGAGTCTCGGATACTCTCGACCAACTGATCACGCAGAGATTTCTGAATAAGATCATCTTCTTTGGTACTACCCGGAAGATTGGATGCAAACAAATTTATGATGATATTCCCGTCGGTCGTTTCAGTCTGTACGCTGTCTGTCATATAAGTATTTATCCATTTATTTTAATTTTTCCAGCCCGAACATTAGAGCTGGCACTTCAAATTCCACTGCATTGATTAATGTAATATTCAATACTCCTAGCTTTAATCAGTTCGTTGGGAGGCCAAAATTCAACCAATAAAGCTGCTTAGATAGCTGGTAAAACTGAATACCTTATTTACCACCCAATCCTCATGAACGAGCGGTTCGTTTTGTCGAGTAAATTCGCCGATATGACTGTGAGGCCAAGGTAATGCAAAACATGCTCATATTGTGTCGGCATACTTGCATTTTTTCTAAGTTAAAATGAAGAAATTACCCGCCTGAACGCCAAGTACTTTTAAGAACGAGAACGCCTATTCAATAGGCTACAACACTAAAAAACATAAACGCTAAGATGAACACTTTTCGGAAGGTAATGACCTTAATAAGAGCATTATATTACCTTAGTGTTCGTTATTAAAATCCCATTCTGGTTATTTTTTATGTTCAAAAATGTGACCACAATAGTCCTATTTGATACGGTTACTACATAATATAAAGATAACCGCTATTCTCTAATTATAACTAAGCCTAAAACTGAGCCATCTATCAACAAGAAGACTTCAGCCTAATAAACTTATTTTCTCAGATATATTTTTTGACCAGCTTCCTGAGTTACGTTCTTCACCATTTCCCATTATGTACCAAATATGATGGGCGTTAAGGCTGACGTCCGGTATGATTAGGCAAAGATTTTTTCAATTTCCTCAGCTTTATATTCGGAAAATCAATATCAGGAATAGACATGAATACTCCCATCAATCAGGAAACCATCAACAAAGCATTGTGGTCCGCCTGCGATACCTTTCGGGGTACTATCAGCGCCGATACTTACAAAGATTTTATCCTTACCATGCTGTTCCTGAAGTACATATCGGATGTCTGGCAGGACCATTATGAAGGTTATGAAAAAGAGTACGGTGATGCGCCGGAGTTGATTGAAGCCATGATGGCGAACGAGCGCTTTGTCCTGCCGCAAAATGCCAGTTTCTATGCTCTCTATGAACGCCGCCATGAGCCGGGTAACGGGGAGCGTATTGATCAGGCGCTGCATGCTATTGAAGAAGCCAACGGAACCAAACTGAAAGATGCCGGAAAAAGTGTGTTCCAGGATATCTCGTTTAACACCGACCGTTTGGGTGATGAAAAACAGAAAAACACCATCCTGCGTCAGCTGCTAGAAGATTTTGCCGGCGAAGACCTTAATCTACGACCGGGCCGCGTGGGTAAGCTAGACGTTATCGGTAATGCCTACGAATACCTGATTAAGAACTTTGCCGCTAGTGGCGGTCAGAAAGCCGGTGAGTTCTATACCCCGCCGGAAGTCTCTGACCTGATTGCCGAGCTGCTTGCGCCCCAACCGGGCGAGACGATTTGTGACCCAGCCTGTGGCTCAGGCTCACTGCTAATGAAGTGTGGCCGTAAAATTGTCTCTGAGCATAATAGCCGCAGCTATGCCCTATTCGGGCAGGAAGCGATTGGCTCTACCTGGTCGCTGGCCAAGATGAATATGTTCCTGCATGGCGAGGACAACCATAAAATCGAGTGGGGCGATACCATCCGCAACCCGAAGTTGCTCGATAAACACGGCGATCTGATGCTGTTTGATATTGTGACTGCCAACCCCCCGTTCAGCCTGGATAAATGGGGGCATGATGAAGCTGAAAACGATAAGTTTGGCCGCTTCCGCCGTGGCGTACCACCGAAAACAAAAGGGGATTACGCCTTTATCCTGCATATGATTGAAACATTGAAGCCGGGTAGCGGACGTATGGGGGTGGTGGTTCCTCATGGTGTGCTGTTCCGTGGGTCCAGTGAAGGTAAGATCCGGCAAAAGCTGATTGATGAAAATCTGCTGGATGCGGTGATTGGCCTGCCTGAGAAACTGTTCTATGGCACCGGTATTCCTGCAGCGATTCTGATATTCAAAAAACAGAAAGTGGATGACAAGGTGCTGTTTATTGATGCCAGCCGGGAGTTTAAGGCAGGTAAAAATCAGAACCAGCTCAGCAATGAGAATATCCAGAAGATTGTTAAAACCTACCGCGAAGGCGATAACGTTGAGAAATACTCCTACCTTGCCAGCCTGAAAGAGATTCAGGATAACGACTACAACCTGAATATTCCGCGTTATGTCGATACTTTTGAAGAAGAGGACGAAATTGATTTGCTGGCAGTCCGTGAGGAGCGCGAACAACTAAAAGCTGAATTGGCTAAGTTGGAAAGCAAGATGGCGGGTTATTTGAAGGAGTTGGGTTATGGTGCCTAAGGGGTGGAAGTTGGTAAGTCTAGGTGACGTGTGTAACGGAGACCTCCAGACAGGACCTTTTGGAAGCCAGCTACATGCCCATGAGTATGTTCCTATTGGTGTTCCTGTACTGATGCCAAAGGATCTGATTGGGTGTAAAGCGGATATTTCCCAAGCTGCAAAAATCACTCCGACTAAAGCTAATGAACTAAAAAAACACTTTTTAAAATCGGGGGATTTATTATTTAGTCGCAGAGGTGATGTAGCCAGATTTGCATTGATTAATATAGAATCAGAAGGAGCCATTTGCGGTACTGGATGCCTTAAAGCAAGACCAAGTAAAAATCATTCATCGAATTTTTTAGCATATTTTTTACAAAAAAATAGTGTCAGAAAATGGCTAGAACAAAATGCTGTTGGGCAAACAATGCCTAACATGAATACAGAAATTCTTCATGAACTGCCGTTGATGATTGCATCATCGAAACTGGAGGAGGAGAAAATCGCCCAAATCCTGTCCACCTGGGATAGAGCGATTTCGGTAACGGAAAAGCTTCTCTCCAACAGTCAGCAGCAGAAAAAAGCCCTGATGCAGCAATTGCTAACGGGTAAAAAACGCCTGCTGGATGAGAATGGAGGAAGGTTTATCGAAAAATGGAAAAAAACTACTTTAGGGGATATAGCAAAAATCACAACAGGTAGCTCTAATAGACAGGATTCAAGCTTGGATGGGAAGTATACTTTCTTTGATCGTTCCGAGGATATTAGAACTAGCAATATTTATCTATTTGATGGAGAGGCAATTATAGTTCCTGGAGAGGGGCAGAGATTTGAACCAAAGTATTTCATTGGTAAATTCGATCTTCACCAAAGAACCTACGCCATAATGGATTTTGCAAGCCATTCGGGGAGGTTTCTTTTCTACATGATAGATTATCTTAAAGTTTATTTTCTCAACCAAGCTGTGGGGTCAACTGTAAAGTCTTTACGTCTTCCAATGTTTCAAAAAATGACCTTTGAAGTACCTGAAATTGAAGAACAACAAAAAATTGCCGCCGTACTCTCCGCCGCCGATACCGAAATCTCCATGCTGGAGAAAAAACTCGCCTACCTGAAGGATGAGAAAAAAGCCCTGATGCAACAACTACTGACCGGTAAGCGTCGAGTAACTGTCGATGCGGATGCCGCATGATAAAGCTGACCATAAACGCCCCACGCCCATCTGGCGTAAGGCTGGACTAACGAACCGTAATGCCCCTACCCGTGTGGTAGGGGTAAAAATTTAAAAATATTGCCCGCACTGACTATGCAGGGCATGACTTGTCGCTGAAGAAGCACGGCTATCAGCGGTGATAAAAAGGATAAGCAATGACCCCGACCAGTACCCCGAAGTTTCAGGAAGAGTACAGCGCTAAAATTCCGGCTCTGACATTATTGTCCGCTCTGGGGTGGACCTTTTTGTCACCGAAACAGTGTCTAGCTTACCGGGGTGGCAAGCAGGATGAGGTAGTACTACGTCCAATTCTGCGCGAAGTCTTATCCAACCGTACCTTTATTGCCGATGGTAAAGTTTGCCCGTTATCCGATAAAGCCATTGATAACCTGCTATCACAAGTCTGCTCGCCCGCCCTCAATGAAGGGCTGCTGAAAGCCAATGAGCGGATGTATAACCACCTGCTCTATGGGATTGCCGTAACGGAGTTTGTTAACGGTAAAAAGGTGAACCCGACGGTTGCACTGATTGATTGGGTTCATCCTGAGAATAACCAGTTCCACTTTACCGAGGAGTTTACCGTGCTGCGCTCAGGCGGGGTGGAGACTCGCCGCCCGGATATTGTCTGCTTTGTCAACGGTATCCCGCTAGCCGTGATTGAAGCGAAGCGCCCGGACGGTCACGGTAATAAGGGCCCTACCACGGATGAAGGAATATCCCAGAACCTACGTAATCAGCGTAACGATGAAATTCCTCAGCTGTTTGCCTACAGCCAGCTGTTACTATCCATCAACGGCCATGATGGCCGCTACGGTACCTGCCACACCCCAATAAAGTTTTGGGCCGCCTGGCGCGAAGAAGATATTACCGAGGGACAGATGCTTGCCCTGCGAAATACTCCTCTGACGCCGGCACAAACGGATGCCCTATTTGCCCATCGTAACCAGGCAGACCGTCAGTGGTATCAACAACTGATCGCCGGGGGGGAAATGGCCGTCAGCGGACAGGATAAGCTGCTGATCAGCTTGCTCTCCCCATCGCGCCTGCTGGAGATGACCCGCTTCTTCACGCTGTTTGATAGTAAAAACGGTAAAATTGTCGCCCGTTATCAGCAGGTATTCGGCATTAAACGTCTACTGGAGCGTATCAATACTCGCCGCCCTGATGGTGGCCGGGAGGGTGGCGTTATCTGGCATACCACCGGGTCAGGTAAGTCGTATACCATGGTGTTTCTCAGCAAGGCATTAATTCTGCATAACAGCCTGAAGCAGTGTCGCATTGTTGTGGTCACCGACCGTACTGATCTGGAAAGCCAGCTCAGCAAGACCTTCGTTTCCGGTGGAGAGTTATCCGGGACTGGCGACAAAAGTAAGGCGATGGCTGCCTCCGGCCAGATGCTGGCAAAACAAATCGGCTCCGGTAAGGAGCGCATCATCTTCACCCTTATCCAGAAATTCAACTCAGCGACAAAGCTGCCGGAATGCGTGAATACCAGCCCCGACATCATCGTGCTGATTGATGAGGGTCACCGCAGCCAGGGGGGAGAAAATAACGTCCGTATGCAGCTGGCGCTACCGAATGCCGCCTTTGTCGCCTTTACCGGCACCCCACTGCTGAAGGAAGACAAAACCACCAGCAAGTTTGGGCCGATTGTCCACGCCTATACTATGCAGAGGGCGGTGGAAGATCAGGCGGTCACGCCACTGCTGTATGAGGAGCGCATTCCTGACCTGGAAGTAAACGACCGCGCTATTGATGCCTGGTTTGAGCGTATTACCGACGGACTGAGTGAGTCGCAGGTCGCTGACCTCAAGCGTAAATATGCCCGCAAAGGTGAGGTGTACAGTGCCGATGACCGTATCCGCTTGATTGCACTGGATATCGCTACCCACTTTTCAAAAAATATCGATGAAGGGCTGAAGGGACAGTTGGCCTGCGACAGTAAGGCCTCGGCCATTCGCTACAAAAAATATCTGGATGAAGCCGGATTATTTGAATCTGCCGTGGTGATCAGCGCGCCGGATAGCCGGGAAGGTAACACCAGCGTGGATGAGAGTCGCCAGCCAGAGGTGACAAAGTGGTGGAAGGACAATGTCGGCTCGCAGGATGAAACAACCTATACCCGCGACATCATCAGCCGTTTTGCCACCGACGATAGCCTGAAACTACTGATTGTGGTGGATAAGCTGCTTACCGGCTTTGATGAACCGAAAAATACCGTGCTGTATATCGATAAGCCGCTGAAGTCCCATAACCTGATCCAAGCAATAGCGCGGGTCAACCGCTTACACCCGCTAAAGAAATTTGGTCTACTGATTGATTATCGCGGCATTCTGGCCGAGCTGGATACCACTATTGGCCAGTATCAGGACCTGGCCTCCCGAACACAGGGAGGGTACGACATTAGCGACATTGACGGGCTCTACAGCGCCATGAGTACCGAATACAAGCGCCTGCCCCACCTCTATAACCAATTATGGGCCATCTTTGCGGGAGTCAAAAATAAGCAAGACATCGAACAGCTGCGGGCGGTGCTGGTTCCCCGGATGGAAGAACGGGACGGAAAACTGACCGATATCCATCAGAAAACCCGGGACGATTTCTTTGAAGCATTAACCGACTTTGCCGGATGTTTAAAAGTAGCCCTACAGTCCGCCACCTTCTTCGCGGATAAAAGCTTTACTGAGCAGGACCGTAATCTCTATAAGGAGACAGTGAAGCAGATGTCCAGTCTGCGCCAATGGGCGATGCAGGTCAGCGGCGAACAGGTCAACTACGATGACTATGCAGAACAGGTAAAAAAGCTGCTAGATAAGCATGTCAGTGGTGTGGAAGTCCGTGAGCCCGGCGGGGTGTATAACGTTGGACTGATGGGCAAAAATGAACAGCCTGAAACGTGGGAATCCGACAAAACGCGCAACGAAACCGATATTATCAAAACCCGCGTGACGAAGATGATTGAACAGGACCTGCGGGACGATCCCTATGCTCAGGAGCGTTTCTCTAAACTGTTACGTATGGCGATTGAGGAGGCTGAGAAACTGTTCGACCATCCCCTAAAGCAATATCTACTGTTTCAGGAGTTTGAACAGCAGGTGCAGGCCCGCCAGCTCAGCGATATTCCGACAGTGCTGGCGGATAACCGACATGCTCAGGCCTACTACGGCGTATTTAAAAAAGAGCTCCCTGAGGTATTTGACCTTCAGGATGAGCACGTGCAGGACAAATGGACAACACTGGCCTTTGAGGTGGATGACATTATTATCAGTGCCGTCGCTGAAAACTCCCTCAACCCACAGGATATTGAAAAAGCGGTGAAGACCCGACTGCTGCCGTTATTGTTTGCGGCTTGCCGGGAAGCCGGAGCGGGGATGAATCAGGTGAACCGTATCACCGAATCCCTGATACAGACCCTGCGTGTGGGTCTCAATAAATAATGTGTGAGAAAACACTACCATCTTTATCGACCCTACAACTGGTGTATGCCGGTGAGTCGATTACCGTCCAGTGCGTCCCTCGCCGGGTGGTAAAAGGCCGTTTACTTATCAAAGTTCATCCAGATGGACGGGTAGTGGCTTCCGTCCCGCCAGAGACCACCGAGCAGGAAGTGCTGAGCGCGCTGAAAAAAAGAAGCCGCTGGATATACCAGCAATTGCGGGACTTCAGGGCACAGCAGGTGCATGTTACTCCCCGGCAGTACGTGAGTGGAGAAAGTCACTACTATCTAGGCAAGCAATATCAGCTGAAAGTGATTGAATCCCCCACGCAGCCACAGAAAGTGAAAATGTTACGGGGATGCCTGGAAGTCACGGTCAGATATAAATCAGCAGAGAAAGTGAAATCCCTGCTCGCTGACTGGTACCGGGAACGCGCCAGAGAGGTATTTCAGCGCCGCCTCGATATTTTAGTTCCCCAGACGCTATGGGTCAGCGAACGTCCGCCAATCCGTCTGCGAGCAATGCAGACCCAATGGGGAAACTGCTCCGCTAAAGGGTGTCTGACACTTAACCCCTGGCTAGTCAAAGCCCCTTCAGACTGTATCGATTATGTTTTACTGCATGAACTTTGCCATGTGGCAGAGCATAACCACAGCGACGCCTTTTATCGCCTGATGGGGCAAGTTATGCCAGGATGGGAAAAGGTTAAAAAACGTCTGGATGGTATGGCAGAGATGCTACTGTCGGGAATGTTTAATGAGGAGAATGATAGATGAAAGGTCGGATAACATGACAAGTACCAATCCCAAACAAAGAAAAAGCCGCAAATGTAAAGCGACTTTCTCATAACAACTGGACTGAATAATCACAAACATTCCATGTAAATATCCGAATTAAAAGTCATTATTTAAATAATTCATTTCTTCATAGATTTCAGTCTAGTTGAGCCAACTATGGTCTAGATAGCCGTTGTTCTCCATCCATAAATAGGTTTGATGTTTTACAAGATCTAAAGTTAGAAAAACGCCGACATAACGACCCATTTTTCTGATTATTGCTACGAAAATAGAGTGTGTGGCATTAATATATTTTCCTGCCAAAAAACGCTGAACAAGTCGAGGGCGCTTAGACGGCTTGGGGAGAGGTTTTCGGCTCATTGTAGCCTCCTAATAATCTTGATCGAATAAAACAATATTGATTGACTTAGCTATATATACTGTCGATGTTTACAATCAAAACCATCAATTTAATAGATAGCCTATATCGTCACCTTAACACCACCACATTCTCCTGAGGCTCGGCCATTAGCATCAGCTTCTCGCACCACAAATTCAGCGCCACCAGCTTCTCGGGTAAATATTGGCTGCGATTATAAATCGCCATTACGCCCGGCAAGGTATGCCCTAAAAGTTGCTCGACCACATGGGGGGCTATCCCCATATCATTCATTTTAGTGGCAAGAGAGCGCCTAAAGTCATGAAGACCCCAAGGTTGCTCATGCCCTAACTTTTGCCAACATACCCGTCCCCATTGACTTACACTGGCAGAGCCTTTGATTTCTCCCAACAGCAATCCAGTCTGTTTAAACTGCTGGTGGAGGGAAAGAATTAGCGGTCGAAGTAATAATGGAATGGGACGAACAATACGCGTGTCTGATTTACTATGTTCGCGTGGCACCGTCCAGACCCAGTTTTCCAAATCCCACTCGCTCCAGTTCGATAAGCGTGCTTCTTGGGTCCGGCAGCCAAACACCATCAGTAACTTCAGTAGATGATTATAGTAAGGTAGAAAACGGTCACTTTCCGTCAATTGCCAAATATCGATTAACTCTTGATCAGTATGAATACGGTCACGCTTCGCCTGCTTTTTACCCACATCATTAATCGTTAAATCGTCCAATACTTTACTCACTGCATAATGTCGGACGCGACAGAATTTTAAGGCCTGCTTACACATCTGAAAAATGTAGCCTGCGGCTACCGGACTCTCTTTACGGATACGGTCAAAACAGGTGATCCAATAGCGCGTTTCACACTCAGCTAGGGGAAAATCCCCAATATAGGGATAGATATGACGATTCAACTGAGAGATATGTTTCTCAACATTCGCTCTGTTATCCATCGCATACTCTTTTATCCAGTAATCGATAGCTTCGCGTACTGTGACCGGATGTAAACTCTCTTGAGTCGTCAATTTTAGCTGGTGGCGTGGGTCTTTACCTTGAGCAAGCCACGACTTGCACTCATCCCTTTTTTCCCGAGCAACTTTAAGTGTTATCGCTGGGTAATTACCTAGCTTTAATTTAATTGGAGCAGACGTTCTGCCGCCTAATCGAAAGTTGAAGTACCACGTAATACTCCCTGTGGTAGTCACCTTACAATTTAATCCATCCCCATCAGCATAGAAGCACATTCTCTCGCTCGGTTTATCGAGTAAATTTTTAAGTTTCTTATCCGTTAGCTTATTAATTTCTGCCATAGGTCAAAGCTCTTCCCAACAAAGAATGTCTATTTTCAAGACTCAAAAGTGACTACACGGGTGACTACACAGTAGGGTATAAGAGCCAAAACACCCCCATACCAATGAGGACAAGATTATCACATAAGATAATGATTTACATGGATTTTAATTATCAAGCCAAAACACTGAAAAACAGATGAAAACAGCAATTTTGTTCATACGGCATGAACTAATCTTCATTCGTAACTGATTCAAAAGAAAGGCATTATCCGAAAGGATAGTGCCTTTCTTTATGGAAGTAAGATAACCTTTACAGGCTTAAGGGGTAATAATAGGGCTTGCGTTTAATTACCTCTAAATACAGCCCCTTTTAATCTCCACCCTCTTCGACCATAAATACCCCAGTACGCTACAGATCACGATCACTGCCGGTATCATCCGGGTCATCCTACTTTCTCCCCCCACTAAAACGGGTAAATTATTGATGACGAGAAGGACTGTAAATAACATCGCAAAAAACGACAGTAAAGGGGCCCAAAAGGTAGACCAAGCACCCCGCTGATGGCGTTGATGACGGAAAAAATTGATCACGGCGGCACAAACGCCCAGCTGCAAAAGTAAGACACAAAGCGTGGAGATGGCCGACCCTAGTGCAAAAATATGCATCATAGGATCCACATTCATTGCCCCGAGGCCTATCAGTAATAACAGCATAATAACGCTGTGAAGGTGGCTAGCATGATGTGGTGTACCGTTATCCGGGTGAATTTTGCAAAGCTCCTGCCAAATCAAGCCATCACGACTCATGCTAAATAAATATCGCGAGATATTATTATGAAAAGCGACGGTCGCGGCAAACAAGCTACTAATTAATAACACCGACATGGCGGTGACTGCCCATTGCCCCACATTATCGCGTGTAATCATTAGGATCAAATTTTCAGGCTCTTTACGAGCGAGGCGAATTAATTGCTCTGCGCCATAGGTTTGGACCAGACACCAGCTTGTGAAACAGAAAAAAGCCGTGATCAATAATAATGCGCCGATCGTTGCTCGAGGGATCGTTTTATGAGGATCCTTACACTCTTCGGCATAAATAGCGGTCGACTCGAATCCAATAAAAGCAGCAATGGTAAATATAAAGCTGATCCCTAGATTGCCATGTAAAAAGACAGAGGGCTGAAACGGCTGTAAGCTATGATGATGACCATGTTTGAGCAGCAAAACGATATCCGTTAACAGCACAATCCCCACCTCAGCAAGCATCAATATGCCGAGTATTTTTCCTCCAACCTCTACCCGTTTAATGCTTAAGCACCAGGTGATTAAAAGAAACGTTATACTGCATAACCACCAAGGAACTGCCAGAGAGAATTGTTCAGCGATAAGTTGAGCAGAAAAATAGCCCAGCATTGCAACAATAGCGATTTGGATCGAGATATAGGCAAGTAATGCAATGATTGAGGCTGAAGAGCCCCAGTTGTCACCTAATCCTTGACGTATATAAGTGTAAAAGGCACCGGAATTTTTTACGTATTGGCTCATCGCCAAAAAACCAATCGAAAATAAAATCAAAATAACGCAAGAGAGTAAATAAAACGTCGCAATCCCCGCACTATTGCCGCCAGCGATGGCAACGGGTAGTCCCCCAACGACCCCAGTAAGGGGTGAGGCGGCAGCCACAACAAAAAAAATTAATGAAAATAAGCCCAATGTGTTTTTGCGTAAGCCCGACTCTCTTTCCATCATCATTGCCCCTGAGTGAGAAAGGCGCGCCAATGAGAATTCCCTCATTAGCCTGCCACGATGAACTCATCATTCTCTAGGCTTTCAGATTCTGATAGAAAAATTACGACATACCTCGAGTGCAAACATGCACTGCTTTAGTGCTACGGATCGACTAATCGTTGGCCATAATGATGGGCCGTAATCTGATTCAAATAATGCGTCGGGGTTGTACTACTAAAACGCTTAAATTCTCGTAAAAAATGGGATTGATCACTGAATCCTAACTCGTAGGGAATGTCACCATGGGAGCAGGTCACTGCATCATGGATACGATTTAACGCTGACTGACAGCGAACAATCCGGCTGAAGGTTTTTGGCGATAAACCGATATCATGCTTGAACTGACGTTGTATGGTTCGGCAACTGTAACCCGTTAGATTTGCTAATTGATCGATACGAACATTCCCCTCTGCAGCATGAATTTCTTGCATCACTGATTGCGTAACCCTAGAGTTTTTACGCGTTAAATAACGACTAAAGTACTGCTGAAATAACGTAATCTTCGAGGCAAAGTCTTTTGCCTCAATAATCCTCGAAAAGATCATTTTTCCTTGGGGAGCGGCATCGAGCAAATTAAACTCATTATCCGGAATATCATCAGCATAAGCATCTAAGAAGTCAGGAATGACGCCTGCGCTAAAACGTACGCCGAAATAAAGCCGTTCTTCGGTTAAATAGGCGTTACGTGCCTCCAACGTCGTACCGCAAATTCGAGCCGTCGGAAACTGTGGATGACAATCAAATAATATATCGATACAACCGTCAGGAATCGCCAAAGTGAACGTTGCTTGTTGACTCGTCTTAAAACTATAGAAATGCGATATTTCGGGTAACGTTGCATTCGTCTGCCAAAAATAATGCGACGTATTTAAGACAAACCACGGCTGTTCAGGATGGAATTTTTTCTCTTTAAGGATCGGGCTATTTTTCATTGTCATACCCATTATAAAAGTCTACTGGCTTACTCCCAATGCAACTTCCACACCATTAATCCAAGCCCTGTCGCAAATATTCAATACATCCCAAAACACATCAGGCTATTTCTATAAACAGCGACTGTCACTAACTAGGCGACGGAGCTAACAGAGATCTTTTCTGGCGAATAAATTCTGAGTGAGGTGGTGGCAATGACTGATTCAACAAGAATTGATTTTTTATATCTCTCTGAGCAAGACATGATCCGTGCGGGCGTTACCGATATGCCCGCCTGTATTACCAGCATGGAAGAGATGTTCAAATTACTCTACCACGGTGACTACCGAATGGCCGGACCGAATAATGATTCCCATGGTGCGATGGTCACATTTCCGGAAAATTCACCCTTCCCAACGATGCCGAAACCGACGGCAGACCGACGTATGATGGCGATGCCTGCATACTTAGGTGGAAATTTCCAAACGGCGGGTGTTAAGTGGTATAGCTCCAATATCGCTAACCGAGAAAAAGGCTTACCACGCTCGATATTACTGTTTACCCTAAACGATGCAGATACCGGTGCGCCGTTGGCGCATATGTCAGCTAATTTATTATCGGCGTACCGGACGGGTGCAATTCCTGGCGTGGGGGCTAAATACCTTGCTAGGCAGAATTCCCGCGTAATTGGGCTATTGGGGCCTGGCGTCATGGGTAAAACAACCATTGCCGCATTTCTTTCTGTCTGTCCCAACGTCGACACTGTAAAAGTCAAAGGTCGCGGTGCGGCAAGTCTCGATGCATTTATCGCTTGGCTAAAAAATAGCTACCCTCAAGTTACTACTATCCAAATCGTCGACACGCTTGAAGAAGTCGTACGCGACAGCGATCTGGTCGCTTACTGTAGCTCCGGCGAAACGGGCGATGCCTCCACTTATCCCATTGTGAAACGCGAATGGGTAAAAGCCGGAGCCTTTTTAGCAATGCCCGCCCTCTGTGCCCTAGATGAAGGAATGGAACGGGCTGATGTACGAAAGGTCCTTGATAATACGGGCCTTTATAATGCTTGGTTCGAAGAGGTGCCTAAGCCCGCTCACAACACCATCCCCATTATTGGCGTCCGCTTTATGGATATGCTCGCGGAAGGCGCACTGACCGCCGATCAAATCGAAGATATTAGCCAAATTATCGCAGGCGAAGCACCCGGTCGAAAAAATAACGATGAAATAATCATTATGTCTGTCGGAGGTATGCCCGTTGAAGATGTGGCATGGGGAACCGTGCTGTACCGAAATGCGCTGCAACGCAATATTGGTGTGAAATTAAATCTTTGGGAAACACCTGAACTGGCTTAATCACTTTACGAGGGTACCGCTATGACCGCCATTATCAAAGTAAAATCCGGTTCTATCTTTGAAGAGAAAGCCAGTTACTCACGATTAGTTGCCGTCGATAACTGGATTTACGTTTCAAATACGGTCGGACGCCATCCTATCACTAAAGAGATCCCCGAGGATGTCATCGATCAAACTGCGCAAGTTTTTGCCAATATTGAAGCGGCGTTACGCGCCGTCGAGGCGAGCTTAAACGATGTAGTCTGTTCACGAGTATTTATCCAATCACCCGAAGACGTGCCAAGCGTAATGGCTTTTATTGGTGAAAAATTCCGTGGTATTGACCCTTCATCGACCGTCACCTGCCCACCGCTAGGATCGACAGTGTATAGAGTGGAGATCGAAGTCACCGCCTACCGTGGTGCGGGACAAACGAACGCGACGACACTTACTTTATCGCAGTAATATCCACGAGGAGATCCTAGTTATGTCCCCACGTATTGATCCGGTGAATACCTCAACGATGATCCCCACACAGAGTACTGTCGTCATTATAGGGGGAGGGATCATCGGTTTAGTGGCAGCACTCAACCTCGCAGAAAGGAATATCCCCGTTGTAGTGGTTGAAAAGGGAAAACTCGCTGCCGAGCAGTCGTCACGTAATTTAGGCTGGGTGCGTAAAACGAGCCGTCTTCCTGAAGATATCCCTCTAGCGCAGGCTGCTGACCGATTATGGGCGAAAATGGCAGAAAGAGTCGGTAGCGATGTCGGCTATCGACAAGCTGGGATCATGTTCGTTGCTGGTCAAGCAGAACAGATGGTGACGCATGAGCGTTGGTTCGAACACGTCAAGCATCTTCAACTTGATTCAGCACTCTTAAGTTCAGCAGAGATTGCCCGCCGCGTCCCTGGAGGAAATCGTGCTTGGGCTGGAGGGATCTTTACCCCATCAGATGGACGTGCTGAGCCAACCAAAGCCGTCAGTGCAATAGCGAAAGCGGCTCAACGCTTGGGGGCTGTGATCGTGGAAAATTGTGCGGTAAGAAGCCTGATTACTAGTGGTGGACGCATCAGTGGAGTATTAACTGAACGTGGTGAGATTATGTGTGAACAGGTTTTACTTGCTGCAGGGGCGTGGTCACGACGCTTTTTGATGAATCATCACATCGCTCTGCCCATCCTCCCCTTAATCTGTTCCGTATTACAGACAAAACCTCTTAAGGGTCCCACCGATATCGCAGTCGGCGCGCCAGATTTCTCATTTCGACGCCATCACACCGGAGGATTGATCGTTACACAGCGTGGTGCATTAGATGCGCCGCTGACTTTAGACCATATGCTGATTGGCTTGCGTTATCGCCAGCAGCTTAAACAGGGTCGAAGTAATTTACGTATCGGCTTTGGCCGCTATTCTTTCCAAGATTTGTGGCTTGCCCGCCACTGGAAGGAAAATCAGCGCACCCCTTTTGAACAGGTCCGTACTCTCGACCCACAAGTCAATAGTGGTCTTAATCAGGAAGCCCTTAAAAATTTAATTGAGGCATGGCCCGCCTTCAAGGCGGCACAAATTGCTCAGCAGTGGGCTGGCGTTATTGATGTCACCCCTGATTCTAATCCAGTTATTGGTCCCGTCACTAGCCTTCCCGGATTAGTCCTGGCCACGGGATTCTCTGGACATGGGTTCGGGACTTCACCTGCAGCGGGTCAATTAGCCGCAGACATCCTTAGTGGCCAATCAGCTTTGGTCGACCCCGCACCTTATCGATATGAACGGCTTAGTTAGGGCAAAGGAAGGCCTTGTCAAAACCGACGTTCTGCTTAGGGAAAACTCATTATCAAGATGAGATTCTTTGTGGTCCGGATGCTCATTAAATCGTGAGGGCTCGGTCAAGAAAGGAAAGGACTTAGGCCACCGCCGAAGCACCCTCGCTTCGGTGGTGGTGACTTACTATGGCCTAATCTTAAGCGTAGGAAAGGTGGCTGGGGTTAGACGCGTTAAAAAGTGTCTTAGTTTTTCAATCCGTGTGACGGTGCGCTGTTAATCTCTGCAGTCATACGGACGAAATTATTGGAGCTTGCACCCGTAATTTTGTAGTGGCCGCCTGCTTGATTCGCCATCGCTGCAATCTGAGACTCTGCGCCGTCTAAAGTTAAATCGGTGACGGAGACACTTTGTGCAAAGCTCCCAAATGAGAGTAATGACAAGGCGGCGGTGGAGGCTAATACAAGTGCTTTTAAGGTTTTCATAATGAGGTCCTCGATCTTTTTAAGGGTAATTTGTTTAACTGAGATAATAGTAACTATAGTTACTATAAGCATATTAACTATATGTGCGATTTGAATAATTATTGATCGAATGGGTAACCGAAAGACCTTCACTTCCCTGGTTAGAAACCTTTGCGGTAGCGTCTACTTATTTAGGGTAATGGTGCATAGATCGGAACAATTCTCGAGATATGGAATAGGAGATTGGTACGTTGGTGAGAGTGAGTAAGTTGTTGGTAGATTAGACTTTCCTCTATCAAAAGATGACTATTCTTCCCACGTTTCGAAGTCAATTATGTTGGTGAGGGAATATGAAAGTTTCCGATAAGCTATTGATAAAAAACGTGTAGCACCAAACTAAGCCCCCCAAGCTAAAAACTCATTCATCATTAGCGTCCTAACATTCACCGGCTGATAAACTCTTCAATTTAAATGGTCGCTCACACTACGAATGCCCCAAAAAAAATTACTCCTCTCGACAAAAATATTTATCCATACAAAATTCTAATAAAACCGCAATCTTTCAATGAATAGTGATGAACATCATATATTTATAATAGCTTTACATTTCTTTAAATTAAATATCCATAATAATCAATTAGATAACGAATAAATGCCACTTTATGCAAAAAAATCTTGTTGCATCATTTACCTTTCTAACGTTATGTTCTTGGGGTAAGTTATAAATAAATCGGTACAACAACAATAAAACCGAGTCAGTGCCTTATTTTGGGTGCTGATAAGAGTGTTTTAACGATTAACTCTATGAATATATTATCGCTATGGAGGCAGGAAGTGGTGAAAAAACATAACATTATTAGTTTCAGCGGCAGTTTGATAGCATTGGCGATTGCTGCACCTTCACACGCAGAAATTACTATTCTGGATAAAAATCCGCAAAGTAATTCTTTATTAGCCCCTTTAAGCTTGCAAGTCGGCGGTAGCATCCGTCCTGAGTGGGTTTTCACCAACGGTCCTGATGCCAATAAGTCTAACAAGCGCGGTCACGATGGTGGTTCACGTGTACGTTTTCGTGCTGATTACAAACTGACTGATCATACCTCTGTTATTGGCTACTACGAGTGGGGATTCAATGTTCCGCACTTCTTGGGTATGAAAGGGAACTACGAACCGGGTTCCTTGCGTGATCGTCAGCGTCAACTTTATGCAGGCTTCAAAGATGATCGCTACGGTACGCTAACTTATGGCCATCAATACGGCATCTACTACTCCGTCGTCGGAATCAAAAGTGACGTATGGGATAACGATGGTCATGCTGGTGCAACAGGGGTTGGATTTAATGGTGACTACGATGGCTCAAATAGGCCTAAGAATAGCATCATGTATAAAAACACATTTGGCCCAGTCACTCTCTCTGCTAACTATCTGCTTCCTGAAGATCAAAAAGACGATGGTAGCGGTACTGGCCGTTCTTACCGCCGTAACCATGGCGCAGGCTTTGGTTTTGACTACGCTATTATGCCGACCCTGTCATGGGCCGCAGCGTACAGCAGTACTGAAGCAAATGTGAAAAATAGCACCACCCAGAAGGGTTACAACCAACAGGTTTCCGGTACAGCGTTAACATGGCAACCGGGTAACTGGTATCTGACCTCGACCGCTAGCTACTATAAGAATTTCGTTCCATCAACAAGCAACCATACGGTGTCGCATTACTTCGCGGGTAGCGGTTATGGTTTGGAAGAGTTTGTCGGTTATACCTTTAATATCGATAAGCCATTCCTAAAATCCATCCAACCCTATGTGGCGGTCGACTCATTACGCCTTAAGGGTGATGAAAATTACCACGCTAACCACGTTTACTTAGGTGCGGGAACAGAGATGGGCCACGGCTTAAGCGTCTATCTTGAAAGAACTATCGCAACAACTACCGATAACGAACCAGATAGTACTTGGATTACCGTATTCTATAACTTCTAATCATCAAGCCGACTTATCTTAAGGTAAGTCGGTTTTTTTAACCTCTCGACTCCACATTCTCTCCAGAAGGTACTTTTTTTGACATATCCCATTTTAAATTAAAGTGTTTTTACTTTAAAATCAATTACTTACAAAATTCATAATATAGTTCTTTGTCGTATTGAAATACTCCCACCTCATCGCCACACTTAACATTCCATCAGTTTACTCCATTAATTCAATGAGTTAACCACTACCAAGCTGTAAAACCTTGTCGCTAAAAGAGCCCTACACGGCACATCCCTTGAAATTGAATCAAAAGCATGTTTACAGTATTAATCTTAAATTGACCTAAACTTAAGAATATGGGGAAGCTATTTATATCTTTCTTTTCCCACTATGACGGGATGTCTGGCTAAGAAAGCTATACATTGCTCTATCACTCCATCGTGAGGATCACAATGTCTGAAGAACAACCAATAACACAAAAACCAAAGAAACATTTTTGGAATCGTAAAAAGGAAAAAGAGCTGACGCTGGACGATATCACCATCGTCGACAACGATATGCTTAAGCGTGCCGTTGGGGCTGCGGCGCTAGGTAATGCCATGGAATGGTTTGACTTCGGGGTATATAGCTATTTGGCAGTAACGATTGGTAAGGTCTTTTTCCCAGCGGCGAGTGGGCCGGCACAGCTTATCGCGACCTTTGGCGCATTTGCTGCCGCATTCTTAATTCGTCCAATTGGCGGGTTAGTATTTGGGCCTTTAGGCGATAAAATTGGTCGCCAAAAAGTACTCGCCATTACCATGATCATGATGGCTATTGGGACATTCTGTATAGGATTAATCCCCTCCTATCAATCTATAGGTATTGCCGCTCCCATCTTGCTATTAGCCGCTCGCCTGCTACAAGGCTTCTCCACTGGGGGGGAATACGGTGGTGCAGCCACTTTTATCGCTGAGTATTCAACCGATAATCGTCGCGGATTTATGGGGAGTTTTCTTGAGTTTGGTACACTGGGCGGTTATCTCATCGGTGCGACACTTGTCACCGTAATGACATCGGTCTTCACGCCACAACAAATGCTTGATTGGGGATGGCGGATACCCTTCTTTATCGCAGCGCCTCTCGGTATTTTCGGCTTGTATGTGCGACTAAAGCTAGAAGAGACCCCGGCTTTCCAACAACATATGGAGAAGCAGGAAGCGTTGGAACACAGTAAGCCGCGTTTAGGCTTATTTCAGCTGTTAAATAAATACCGTGGGCAAATGCTGAAATGTATTGGCTTAGTGCTACTGTTCAACGTCTCTAACTATATGCTGACATCCTACATGCCTAGCTACTTAACCGGCATCCTCGGATTGAGCGAGCTGAGTAGTCTGTTACTGATTATGGTCGTGATGTTCGTAATGATGCCTCTGACCCTGATGTCAGGACACTGGACAGATAAGCTTGGCCGTCGACCTGTCATTGCGGGAGGGGCGATTGGTCTAATCCTCTTCTCTGTGCCTTGCTTGCTGTTGATCAGTTCTGGAAATATGTGGTTAGTCTTCTTAGGGCTAATTATCTTAGGCCTTATCCATACTTGCTTTAGCGGCACAATGCCTGCAACGCTACCTGCATTGTTTGCAACCGATATTCGTTACAGTGCATTGGCGATTGGTTTCAACATCTCTGTATCGCTATTTGGGGGGACAACACCGCTCATTACGGCATGGTTGGTCGATACATCTAACAACCTGTTGATGCCCGCTTATTACTTAATGGGCGCGGGGGTGATTGGATTGATCACGGTGTACACCCTACGTGAAACAGCGCGTAAGCCACTGGCCGGATCGGCCCCTGCAGTAGCGAACAAAGCCGAAGCCATGAGCTTATTAAAAAAAATCAAACAGAAAAAAATGAAGCAATCTCAGCATTAATTTTCTGTTCCTCGGTAAAAAAATACCACAGTGATCCTGTGGTATTTTTTTTTACTCTGCAAAAACAAAATCTATTATTTTACTGATTCTAATCATAAAAATTACAAAAATTATCAGTTACTTGAAATTTAATGATCTAAATCAATACATTTTAAATCCATATTTACCTATCAATAATCGCCTATTCATCGCTATTACTATCACTTTCTGCTTTAAGATTAGTCTTACAATCCATTTCGTTGCAAGGCGTCATCGAGTTCATAACTTATGAATGAGTCGCTAATGCACAATATCCGGTTCGCTAAAGCGGACTGAACATTCAGGTGCTGGAGTACACAACTACGCCGCGCCGCGCGTCTCTCAATAAGGATTGAACACATGAAAATGAAAACTATTGCTTTAGCTTCTATTGCTGCATTCGGTTTAGTCTCTGCTGCTGCGCAGGCTGCTGATCCAACGCCTGTCACCGTTAATGGTGGTACCGTTCATTTTACAGGTGAGTTTGTTAATGCTGCATGTGCCGTAAGCACTGATACTGCGGATCAAACTGTTAATTTAGGTCAATATACTACATCGCAACTGACTGAAGTTGGCCAACGTACAACAGCCAAACCATTTAATATAAAATTAGTAAACTGCAGTACAGCAACTTACAAGACTGCATCAATTTCATTCAAGGGAACGATTGATACAACAGATAAAACTCTACTCGCTGTCAATGGTGGTGGCTCTAATGCAACCGCAGCAACGGGTGTAGGTATTGAAATCCTAGATGCATCATCTACTCCATTGACACCAAATGGCACAACTTATTCTACTGCCCAGACCTTAATCACTGGAACTAATACACTGCCATTTACTGCTCGTTATAAATCTACCTTAGCAAGCGTCTCAGCAGGAACCGCCGATGCTGATGCAACTTTCGTTGTACAGTATCAATAGAACTGAAGTTCATCTTTAGCTCTTAACACTATCTAGGTGATTATTATGGCCGGTAGATCCTTAACTGCTTTGCTCCTAATTTTGGGTTCATGTAGTTATGCTGATACCGGCCTTAATCAAAAGGCTGGGATGATACATATCCTTGGACAATTTAATTTAGCCACATGCAATGTGGATGCAGTCTACCAGCACCCAAAAATTCAATTACCTTTAAGCACTCTGTTTAATATTGAACCATCCAAGTTAAGCGAATCACCACAGATTGTTAACTTTTTCTTACCAGTAATCACATGCCCGAAACCATTCTCTATCGATAAAGGGATATCGATTACATTCGTGAATGGAGAGCTATCAAAAAAAAATAATGGGTCTTCAGAAGCGCTAAAGAATTATAAAAAGCAGTTTTTCTCGCCGACGGATATCAAATTATTTTCTTATGACAGTTCCGCAGAGACTTCTGGACTCAATATGTTACTTTTTGTACCTTCAAAAGCCTCTGACAAAAATAGTAATTTTTCTTTTGTATTAAATTTTATTTATCCATAATGGATACCTCCTTTTTTGAGTGGTAAATCTTATGAAGCTTATTTCAAAATATTTTCTTTTTTCTTCGACACTAGCTCTGTTTCCCTATAGTGCTTTTGCTGAAGGAGGTGTTTCTTTAGGCGCCACGCGAGTTATTTACACAGAAGGGGCTAAGCAAGGATCCATCCCAGTAACTAACTCAAGTCCAAGTCAGCGATATTTGATAAACTCTTGGATTGAAAATAACCAAGGGAACAGAGACACAAGCTTTGTCGTCACACCTCCTTTATACGTGAGTGAAGCAAATACAGAGAGTTCGTTAAGAATGGTTTATGTAGGTAACCCTTTACCTACCGATAGAGAATCCCTTTTCTACCTTAATGTTAAAGCTATACCCTCTATTGATAAAGCCGCTACTGAGGGTAAAAATGTTTTACAAATCGCGATCCTTTCCAGAATTAAACTCTTTGTTAGGCCTCAAAATCTTCCTTATCAACAGCAAGAAGCTGCTGAAAAGCTAACTTTTGCTCACTCTTCTTCCAACACCAGTGTTGACAATCCAACTCCGTATTACGTGACACTGGTAAACGTGAAGGTTGACGGTAAGGCTCTTGAAAATATCATGGTTGCACCACTAAGCCATCAGACCCTCGCAAGTACCGGTCATCAAATCAGTTTTCAATCAGTAAATGATTTTGGTGGATTAGATAAGCCAATAAACAAAACCATTAATTAAATTTACCTATGGTGAAGTAGCGATGAAACATCAGAAAATTTACTTTTCTAACACAGGACCAGGTATCAAATTTATACCTGTGATGAGTGCTATCACTATTTCATTTTTGTTGTCTTTTCAACCTGCTGTCGCTAACAGTTATTTTAACCCAGCATTTTTGAGTGACGGAAACGTCTCAGTTGCAGACTTATCAAGATTCGAGCAAGGTGGCCAATTACAAGGTAACTATCAAGTTGATATCTATGTAAATCAGCACTTTATAGGCCAAAAGACTGTACGATTCGTTAATACCGATAGTAATGTTACTAACGCAGGGGGATCCTCAGGTGGTTTAACCCCATGTATTAATGAAAATTGGTTAGAGAGCTTAGGAGTGAATACAACTACGCTTTCCGGTTTAGATGGGAATGATAAAACCTGTTTAAACGTAGGTAAGTTAATCCCCTCTTCTAGCATAAATTATAATTTTTCAGCTCAACGCCTAGAGTTTAGTTTTCCGCAGGCACAGATGCGGCAGAGCTCCCGTGATTATATTCCCCCTTCTGAGTGGAACGAGGGAATTCCTGCCTTACTGATGAACTACGATTTTTCGGGTGATTCTGGTACTAACGGCAAGAGTGCATTCTTGTCTTTAGGCAGTGGCGTTAATCTAGGCGCTTGGCGTTTAAGAAATAATAGTACATGGTCTCACAATGAAACGTCGAAAGGCGGTAGTACCAATCGCTGGTCAAATGTTAGCACTTATCTTGAGCGCGCAATAATTCCGCTTAAGAGTGAATTTGTCGCTGGCGACAGTAATACTAATAATGACGTATTCGATAGTATTGGCTTTAGAGGGATTAGAATTTATAGCGACGATGCTATGTACCCGGACAGTGAACAAGGATTTGCCCCGACTATTAGAGGAGTTGCAAATACTCGGGCCAAAGTTACAGTGACACAAAATGGCTACACCATCTATCAGACCTATGTTTCTCCTGGAGCCTTTGCCTTTGATGATATGAACCCAACTTCATCAAGCGGTGATTTAACGGTCACCGTACAAGAAACAGATGGGACAATTCATTCCTTTATTGTCCCATATTCAACAGTACCATTATTACAGAGAGAAGGTAGGATCAAATACGATCTCGTTGCTGGTAATTATCGTAGTGGTAGCGATGACCAAGGCACCCCTTTCTTTACTCAAGCCACATTAATGACTGGCATCAGAAATGGGATTACGCTATACGGCGGTTCTCAACTCTCTTCAAACTATAAAGCCTTTACCGCTGGGTTTGGTAAAAATATGGGAACTTTTGGTGCAGTATCTGTCGACGCAACCCAAGCTCGAAGCACATTAGCAGATGACAGTACTCACCAAGGACAATCTTATCGATTTCTTTATGCAAAATCGTTGAACCAGATGGGGACAACGTTCCAGCTACTTGGATATCGTTATTCCACACGTGGATTTTACTCTTTACAAGATACAGCTTATAAGAACATAGCAGGTTATCAATATGGCTATGAAGATAATCAGTATGGTAACCAAGTTTACACTGCTACCTCATATCACAACTTGAATTACGCACGTAAAGGAAGTTTCCAAATTAACGTGAACCAAAGTCTTAACGATTTTGGTTCACTCTATGCTGCGATGAGTGAGCAAAGTTATTGGAATACTTCCGACTCCAACAAAACTTATCAAGTAGGTTATTCAAATTCCTGGCACAATATTAGTTATAATTTAATTTGGTCAACGACGAAGTCAGTTGGTTTATCAGATAAGGATCGCGTCGTTGCCTTAACAGTCTCCGTACCACTCCGTGAACTTCTCCCTTCCTCTGCGAGCAATAACACTACTGGTATTGCGAGAAATATGTATATAAACAGTAATCTTACTCGTAATTCTAATGGAAACAACACTTGGCAAACTGGGGTAAATGGTACTCTGCTTAGGGATAACAACCTTAGTTATAGTGTTGCGCAGGGGCATTCAACCAATAACGGAAATTCGGGTAATGCTAGTGCACAACTGCAAGGCCGCTACGGTACAGTTAACACAGGCTACAGTTATACAAAAAATGATCATGACTACACCTTACAAGTTACGGGCGGGGTAATTGCTCATCAAAACGGCGTAACTTTTAGTCAACCATTAGGTGACACAAATATTCTCGTTCAAGCGCCAGGAGCTAAAGATGTCAGCCTGGAAAACCAAACCGGCGTTGCTACAGATTTTCGGGGTTATACAGTAATCCCTTATGCTAACGTATATAGGCTTAATAGGGTGGCATTGGATACACAAACTATGAATTTTAATACAGATATTAACGATAACGTTAGAAATCTAGTACCAACCCGCGGGGCGTTAGTTCGAGCATCGTTCAAGACGCGTATAGGACAGAGAGCACTAATTACACTCTCACATAATCAGCATCCAATACCGTTTGGGGCATCGGTAGATGCTCCTAGCTCAAATGTGTCGAGTGTAGTGGCTGATAATGGGCAAGTTTATTTAAGCGGGTTAGCGCAAACTGGAAAGCTAATCGTTAAATGGGGCAGTACTCACGATACGCAATGTGAAGCAAATTATGCGCTGAGCCCTGATAGTAAAAATGTTCAAATCAATACACTTAGCATTGAATGTAAATAATCTGCTATGAGGCTAATATGAAAATAAAAAAGTTACTCACCTATATGTTCTTAATTTTAGCCTCAATATTTATGCGTAATGCTGAAGCCGTCCATTGTACTGCCACCACAGGGACAGTTAACTATCCATTCCAATTTACGTTAACTGCTGCAAACAATACTGTTGGCTATAGCACAGATCCTCAGCAACTATCGTCCAGTATCCGCTATTCAATCGCTGGGGATTGCACAAATAGGGCAACTTACTATAGTGGTACACCTGCACAAACGATGACTATGGGTTCCACCGATGCAGATGGTTCAGTATGGTATAACCTCCAGGATAACAATTACTTACAAGTTTCATCTCAAATAGCAATCTATAATAAGACCTCAGGCACAAGTAATTATAGAGGTGTCCCCTTCACCGATATCTCCAATAATTGTGATGCGAGTTGTCTAACCTCAAGCCCCGCAGCATCAGGATCACAAGTCAAAATCAAATTGCGAATTAAAAAACGGTTTATCGGTAGTAGCTTTTTAGTGAATGAACCTATTGCGTATCTATATGGTAACCAAGGGGGGCCGGGAATGGGTTTAGGAACACCAATAGTCCAAATTAACTTAAACGCTTCTTTATCAGTAAATCAAACTTGTACATTGAACGCCGGCACAACTATTGAATTCAACTTCGGTTCTCTAAATGCACAGTCTTTTAAAGATGCTGGTGCAGGTCAAAAGCTCTCTAGCGCTAAGACTCAAACGAAAAACATCTCGATTAAATGTAATGATATTGCCGCACAGAGCACTCTGACGTTACGGTTAGAGGCCAGTAATATCAAAGATAATATCGTAGTCTCTGATAACCCTGATGTAGGTTTTCAGTTAGCGAATTCTAATGGTGTCCCCCTAGTACCTAACGACAATACAAGTAATATTCCTTTTAAATTAGATGATAACTATTCATCAAATGTAACAATACAGTCTTGGCCAGTTAGTGTAACTGGAAAATTACCAAGCGTGGGAAGCGCTACTGCAGCAGGGTATTTACGTGCAGATTTTCAATAAAGGTGAAACATGATATTCAAATCAATTGCGCGTTCTTTCGGACTAGGGATTATTAGCGTTGCCCTAAGCGTTCAGTCACACGCAGACCCGGTTGGGACAGTAAATATTAGGTGGACGGCAAACATTTACCAATGGAGCTGCACCGTCTCTTCTGCATCCTCGAATCAAATAGTTCCTTTAGGGACTTGGAATACCAGCGAGCTAACCAAAAATAAGAAGACTCGCCCTGTTCCGTTTTCAATATCTTTATCAGGTTGTAACTCAAATACCGTTGCCCTATCGTTTTTAGGTACTGCAGATTCGACTAACAGTAATTATCTAGCCTTAACGGCGGATTCAACTGCGAAAAATGTTGTCATTGAGATTTCTGACAGCAATCAAAATACAATTTCTTTGAATCAAATGATGAATCCCATAACAATTGATTCTTCAGGAGCTGTCAATATGAACTTCTTCGCCAACTATGTGACTTATGGAACTGGCGTGACTGCAGGAACGGCCAATGCAGATGCAACCTTCACATTGACCTATCAGTAATACCCCCTCCTACTTAGGAGAGGGTATGTTTTTCACTTATTCTGAAACGCATAGAATTTTTTATTCTTCAGATCTTGCTCAATTTGCTCCAAGCTTTTTCCTTTCGTTTCTGGCACAAGATAGATAATGAAAACCAGAGCGCCTATCGAGATAAGGGCGTACAACCAGAAGGTATAAGAGGCACCTAACCAGGTAACGAGACTTAATGTGGTCAGTGTCACCAATAAATCGAAAATCCAGTGGCTGAATGCCCCTAAGCTTGCGCCTTTCCCTCGTACGAATAATGGATAAACTTCCGCGTTGATCAACCATATACATACACCAAACCCGCCGCAGTTCAGCATAAGATAAGCCGCTAAACAGACCACGACCATAATTTGACTGACTTGATTTTGTGGGCCATTACCTAAAAAGAGGTAACCCATCACCAGTAATGCGACAATCGAACCGGGGATTGTCCAAAGAAGGTAGCGGCGACGCCCTATTTTATCGACCAAAATACTGCCGATAACAGTCATAATCACCACGAGCAAAGTACTCAGACCAGTGCCAAGAATTGCGGCTTGATTAGAAAATCCAGCATGGGTAAGGATGGTC
Organism: Rosenbergiella metrosideri; assembly: GCF_022602565.1. GTDB lineage: Bacteria > Pseudomonadota > Gammaproteobacteria > Enterobacterales > Enterobacteriaceae > Rosenbergiella > Rosenbergiella metrosideri. The sequence goes on along the minus strand of NZ_JALBCV010000005.1, from coordinate 5,084 downwards.
GGTGCATAATAGATTAAGGCGTTATTACCGGTAATTTGTGAAAACATCGCTATGGCGGCACCCACCACTACGGCGGGACGAATCCATGGTTGAGCTAAGTCACGCCATGACCCTTCCGGTTGATTGGCGACGGTATGTATCTCTTCAATTTCTTGCTGGGCTAAAGCATTGGTACCGCGGACACGGGTTAAAATACGCAGTGCTTCATCATCACGTTTACGCATCACTAACCAGCGTGGACTTTCAGGTAAAAACACCATACCGGATAATAAAATTAATGCAGGGATAACCCCTAAACCAAACATCCATCGCCAATGATCGCCGAGTACAAAGCCACTGGCATAAGCGACGGTAATCCCGAATACCACCATAAATTGGAACAAGACCACCATCTTGCCACGATGCTTGGGTGGTGCCACTTCAGCAATGTAGACGGGAATGATTTGTGTCGAACTCCCAGCAGAGAGGCCAAGGATAAAACGTGAAATAATTAAGATAGTGACATTTGGCGACATAGCTGAAGCGATAGAACCTACCGCAAAGAGGATTGCGACAAAGATAACCATTTTACGGCGGCCAAGGCGGTCAGAAAACGGCCCAGTGCCTAAACACCCAAATATAGCGCCAAAGATAATGGCTCCGGTAACAAGTTGTTTAACCGTATCATCCATCGCGAATGCTTTACCCAATCCGAGTAATGCAACACCAATCACTCCGGTGTCGTAGCCGAATAATAGCCCACCCAATGCCGCAATGACGGCAATCCATACCACGATAATCGGATTAGGCTTTTCGAGCTGCCTCTCCATTGTTTTTCCCATAGCGTTCCCCTAAATTTTAATTGTCGTTATTATTTGATAAAAATTTGTTTATCCGCACGTTCAGCGGTAGCCTGAATGCGTTCTGAGTTAGGCTGGTCGGTCGTTGCAATCCACTGTTCTGCCTCTTGATCACTACGACCAAATTCCATATGCCTGCGCTTAAGTTGCTGCAATCGCTGAGTTTCATCGACATGAATGAACCAAGTGTGATCCAAGAACGAAGGCGTTGCTGCCCAGCCATTCTCTTCTAATAATAAATAGTTTCCTTCAGTAATAATTAAGCGAGTCTCTGCAGGTATTGCGATTTCCCCAGCGATCGATTCTTCAATTTCTCGATGAAAGCTGGGAGCATAAACGGTCTCTTGCCGATAAGCCTGTTTAACTCGATGCAATAACGCGTGGTAACCACTGACATCGAAAGTATCTGGGGAGCCTTTATGCTGTAGACGGCCTAAGCGTTTGAGTTGGTTGTTAGCAAGGTGAAAACCATCCATGGGGATAACAACTAATGTTTCAGCGAACTGCTTTTTTAACCAGTCGGTTAATGTTGATTTACCTGCTCCGGGTAAGCCAACAATGCCAAGGATATAGCGGCTATCGCCTTCGCTCCATTGACGGAGTTGTCGTAATGCATTGTCATCAATCATAAGAGGTCTATCCGGGCGGAAATAGAAAGCTTCAAAGTACTAATAACTTAAATAACATTTACAAAACACTCCAATAACAAGGATGGAAATGTGAGCTGGATCATAATGTTTGAGCTAACTTAGCCGACTAAGCTGAATCGTTTCAAATAAACAGCCGAATCATAAATGGGATACATGATTCACCCTAACAGGGGGTTCTGCTATGATCACCTTATTAACGGACTTTTTACTGGGATGGTATCTATGGCAGGCAAGACATTGGGGAACGCGCCGACGCTCTCTGTTTTCGATTTCGACGGGACACTCACGCGACACGATAGCTTTATCCCCTTTTTACGTTTCGCCTTTGGCCGTCGACGTTTTACTCGAAAAATGCTGCATTTGGTTTTCCCAACGCTTCGTTGCTTACGCCGTAAATTAACGCGGGATGAGCTTAAAGAAGTGCTAATTCATACTTTTATGAAGGATATAGAAGAAAGGTGGGTAAAAGAGAAAGCGGATGCCTACTGCCGTAAATATTTTAAAAAACTTATGCGTCCGAAAGGTTTACTCGCCGTTGCGGCTGAATTGAACACTGGTGCTACTGTGACACTTTGTTCCGCCTCTCCGGAGATCGTTTTACGACCTTTTGCGGATCAATTAGGGATCAACTTAATCAGTACTCAATTAGAAGTTATTGATGGAAAGTTAACGGGTAAAATCTCTGGTAATAACTGCCGTTGTGCACATAAGGTTTCTCGTTTAGAGCAAGTCTACGGTCCTTTAGGAAATTATCATCTACGTGCTTGGGGCGATACCCGCGGCGATTATGAGCTACTCTCTGCAGCACAAGATCCTCATTGGAGGCATTTCCACTCTTCTTCAGCCTCAAAAAAATCGCCGCTAGATAAAATCAAAATATAATCACCGAGCAGCGACTCAGGATAGTGATCAGTAAATTGCTCAAGAGTTCATTAGCAGTAAGAACCCTTGAGCTAGCTTGACCTATACTACCTTGTCATCATTTTTTCGGCTGATAATGAATAATGTTCAGCTATCTTACCTGGTGTCGTTAACCAATACTCTTCACGACGCGCCAACAACTTTTTCAATATTTGTTTCAAGCGGAAAAAGCGGTAGGGTTGACCCACAATGTAGGGATGTAACGCTATTCCCATCACTTGAGGCGAATGTTGACTCCGTACTAACAACTCTTCGAATTGGTATTCAATCATCTGACAAAACGTATCTATTGTAGCCCCATTGGGGATAATCGTCGGTATATCATTGATTTCTTGTGGGTAAGGAATAGAAAGCAAGGAACCATTCTCTGTCGAAAATGGGGTTGGCATATCATCGTGTGCCCAATTTAAGGTGTAGCTAAACTGATGTTTGGCCAATAATTCAGGTGTATTGAAACTCTCTGATATCCAAGGTGATAACCATCCTTTGACTGATTTGTTATAGGCTGTGAGACGCTGTAAACAGTAAGCAATCATTTTATCCTCCTCGTTCAACGAAAGTTCACCTTGTCGTTGTGAATTAGTATGCCCATGGCCGATCAGTTCACTTTCGGGTAGTGATAACCATCGCTCGAGTAACGCTGGACAATAATCAATGATCGACGTATTCGCGATCACTGCAGGAGGGATCTGTAATGTTTCAAACAATTCGGCTAGGTGCCAACCTCCAACTCTATTCCCGTAATCCCGCCAACTGTAGTTCAATACATCTGGATAACTGGCATTAGTCGATAGCTTTGCCCCTTCTAACGAATCGAACGTAAAGTGTTCGAGATTCATTGCGACATATAGCGCTAGCCCTTTTCCATTCGGCCAGCGTTGAGACGACGTTGGTGCTATCGCTCTATATGGATAACGCTGAGGAGTGGTAAGAGTATCGAGTTGAGCTTTCTTTGACATAGTTAGCCAGCCTAATATTGAGGTAAAAAGCCAGTATAGTCATTTCTGCGACAATCCGACGAGATGGGCACTATTACATGCTAAAATTACGGATACAGTAATAAGGAATGAGACAATGAAGAAGATACTTTTTTTATTCGCTGTGCTTCTATTGGTAAGCTGTGCGGCAAAGAAAGAAAAAACACCGGACCAACCAACGTTACATAATGGTAAGTGTGCCAATGCAGGAAAAACCATTAACTGTACTTGGAGTGATGTTTCTATTTGACTATTTTTATAGCCAACGCAAAAAGGCCATCCGTGAGGATGGCCTTTTCGACTTATTGGATGCCTGGCAGTTCCCTACTCTCGCATGGGGAGGCCCCACACTACCATCGGCGCTACGGCGTTTCACTTCTGAGTTCGGCATGGGGTCAGGTGGGACCACCGCGCTAGTGCCGCCAGGCAAATTCTGTAAAGTAACCGAAATTATTCGATTACCTGCTTATTCTTTAATCTGTCAACGCGCTGATAAATCTCTCAATCCAAAACGCCTCTGGCGTTGTAAGGTTAAGCCTCACGGGTCATTAGTACTGGTTAGCTCAATGCATCGCTGCACTTACACACCCAGCCTATCAACGTCGTAGTCTTCAACGTCCCTTCAGGACCCTCAAGGGGTCAGGGAGAACTCATCTTGGGGCAAGTTTCGTGCTTAGATGCTTTCAGCACTTATCTTTTCCGCACTTAGCTACCGGGCAATGCCATTGGCATGACAACCCGAACACCAGTGGTGCGTTCACTCCGGTCCTCTCGTACTAGGAGCAACCCCCCTCAATTCTCCAACGCCCACGGCAGATAGGGACCGAACTGTCTCACGACGTTCTAAACCCAGCTCGCGTACCACTTTAAACGGCGAACAGCCGTACCCTTGGGACCTACTTCAGCCCCAGGATGTGATGAGCCGACATCGAGGTGCCAAACACCGCCGTCGATATGAACTCTTGGGCGGTATCAGCCTGTTATCCCCGGAGTACCTTTTATCCGTTGAGCGATGGCCCTTCCATTCAGAACCACCGGATCACTAAGACCTGCTTTCGCACCTGCTCGAATTGTCACTCTCGCAGTCAAGCTAGCTTATGCCTTTGCACTAACCTCACGATGTCCGACCGTGATTAGCTAACCTTCGTGCTCCTCCGTTACTCTTTGGGAGGAGACCGCCCCAGTCAAACTACCCACCAGACACTGTCCGCAACCCGGATTACGGGTCTACGTTAGAACATCAAACATTAAAGGGTGGTATTTCAAGGTTGGCTCCATGCAGACTGGCGTCCACACTTCAAAGCCTCCCACCTATCCTACACATCAAGGCTCAATGTTCAGTGTCAAGCTATAGTAAAGGTTCACGGGGTCTTTCCGTCTTGCCGCGGGTACACTGCATCTTCACAGCGATTTCAATTTCACTGAGTCTCGGGTGGAGACAGCCTGGCCATCATTACGCCATTCGTGCAGGTCGGAACTTACCCGACAAGGAATTTCGCTACCTTAGGACCGTTATAGTTACGGCCGCCGTTTACTGGGGCTTCGATCAAGAGCTTCTCCTTACGGATAACCCCATCAATTAACCTTCCAGCACCGGGCAGGCGTCACACCGTATACGTCCACTTTCGTGTTTGCACAGTGCTGTGTTTTTAATAAACAGTTGCAGCCAGCTGGTATCTTCGACTGGCTTCAGCTCC
>NZ_JALBCV010000058.1 GCF_022602565.1 Rosenbergiella metrosideri | reverse complement strand
GATGCCGATTGTGACGTCGTCGCGTGACACGGGCGCCACCGTACGCCAGCATTGGCAAACGTGACGCCTCGACCGCGTGCTCTGGTGACGGCTCCATTGCGTGGACCGGGGTTCGCCCAGCTCCGGCGGCTAGCCGACGTGGTATACGACCCGTGGATCGATCAGCGACCGCTGCGAATCTACAGCGCCGAGCAGCTAGCTGACCGGATCACCGCCGTCGCCGCCGATGTTCTTGTGGTGGAAAGTGACTCGGTCGGTGGCCCGGTGTTCGAGCGGGGGTTGCGGGTGGTCGCCGCCACCCGCGGGGATCCCAGCAACGTCGACATCCCCGGCGC
>NZ_JALBCV010000057.1 GCF_022602565.1 Rosenbergiella metrosideri | reverse complement strand
CGTCTCCGAGCAGCCAACACCAAGTAGACGGGCGTCCTCACGGATCTCTGCCCACTCCGATTCGTGCTGTCCGCGGATCTCTGCGACCATCCGCACCGCCCGCTCACGCAGCTCCGGCGGGTACCTCCTCGATGAACCACCTGACATGACCCCATCCTTTCCAAGAACTGGAGTCTCCGGACATGCCGGGGCGGTTCAGTCCGTATCGTCGCCGACCGCTTGGGAGACCCGCGAGCGCGTGCCGTGGTGTTCTTGCATGGCGGTGGACAGACGCGACGCTCATGGGGTCGGGCCGCAGCCGCTGTCGCCGAACGTGGCTGGCAAGCGGTCACGATC
>NZ_JALBCV010000056.1 GCF_022602565.1 Rosenbergiella metrosideri | reverse complement strand
GGTAAAAAAGCATCTGAGCTGGATGAGTCACAGAAACAAACCATTAGTGCCTTAGCCAGTTTAGCCGCAGGATTAGCGGGTGGACTGGTGGGTGGCGATACGGCAAGTGCAGTATCAGGAATGCAGACCGGGAAGGTGACGGTTGAGAATAACCTGATGGGTGGCACTGAGGACGGTCAGGAGAAGTTCGTAAGGGAGCATGGCAAAAATATTGCCTCCTGTGCTGACAATCCGGGTTCAGCGTCCTGTCAGAAAGGTCTGGCGATGCAGGATGCGCTGATGGTTGCGCTTCCAGCAGGGCTGGGTGGCGGGATATTAGCTGCGGCCACGCCGGAAATAGCTGCGTCAGCCAAA
>NZ_JALBCV010000055.1 GCF_022602565.1 Rosenbergiella metrosideri | reverse complement strand
GCACCACACGGGTAATTGGCGGGCTCTGGCCCGCTGAGCTTTCGTCTAACACCGCCGAAACCGCCACGCTTGCAGAACATCTGAAAGCGGATCTGCATCGGATAGTTGGTTCTGCCAACGACGAGCTGATGGTCATCTGGCGTGCGGGGATGGCTGATTCGACGCGACGCGCAGAAGAAGACAGAGTGATCGACCGCGCCCGCGCGTCGGCGATGCGTCGCGTCGAGTCGGCGATGCGCGAGCTTCGGCAGATAACGGGGCGCGTTCCCGTGGAAATTCCGCGTATGCGCGGCGCCGGCGGCTCGGATCTGGACACGACACGACTCATGCCGGCCGTCACGGTAGTTCAGCCCGCTGACCAGGCCTGTACGGAT
>NZ_JALBCV010000054.1 GCF_022602565.1 Rosenbergiella metrosideri | reverse complement strand
GTGCTGATACCCAGAGTCGAACTGGGGACCTCACCCTTACCAAGGGTGCGCTCTACCAACTGAGCCATATCAGCACATCTGGAGCGGGCAGCGGGAATCGAACCCGCATCATCAGCTTGGAAGGCTGAGGTAATAGCCATTATACGATGCCCGCATCCTGGAACTCTGCTACCTGGATCTTTCTGTAGCTTATGAATAATAAAATGGCTTTTATTATTCGAGTCTGCCAGATAAACTGACCGACTTTCGACTGTTGCCAGTCTAAACCGGTGTGATGAAAACTGCTTACTCAGCATTTTACTTCACTATGCCCCAACTGTAGTAGTTGAGATGGTGGTGGGAGAAGGATTCGAACCTTCGAAGTCTGTGACGGCAGATTTACAGTCTGCTCCCTTTGGCCGCTCGGGA
>NZ_JALBCV010000053.1 GCF_022602565.1 Rosenbergiella metrosideri | reverse complement strand
CCGGAATCCGAAGCCGGGCCGATGTTCGCCCGCAACACCCTGGTCAGTGCCGCCCGCGTCTGACGGCGCACCGTTCGCGCTGCCGGCACCCCGGGCTCCATAATGAAAATCATGTTCAGTAAGCTACACTCTGCATATCGGGCTACCAACGAAATGGAGTATCGGTCATGATCTTGCCAGCCGTGCCTAAAAGCTTGGCCGCAGGGCCGAGTCGATTGGTCGCGGTCGCCTCGACAGTTAGCTTATGCAATGCTAACTTCGGGGCAAAGTTCAGGCGGATCGGCCGATGGCGGGCGTAGGTGAAGGAGACAGCGGAGGCGTGGAGCGTGATGACATTGGCATGGTGGCCGCTTCCCCCGTCGCGTCTCGGGTAAATGGCAAGGTAGACGCTGACGTCGTCGGTCGATTTGCCACCTGCTGCCGTGCCCTGGGCATCGCGGTTTACCAGCGTAAACGTCCGCCGGAC
>NZ_JALBCV010000052.1 GCF_022602565.1 Rosenbergiella metrosideri | reverse complement strand
ACCATATTCTGTTCCTCCCAATTTATTCATTAAGAACGGTGTAAGAACTATCGGAAATACATAACTAGATATTTGTAAGATAAAAAGCCACGATATGTTTTTTTTTAAGGTAGTCATTCAACTCTCTTGTAATATTTTCTTATCAATTTCATTCATTAATTTTAAGGATGTTGAAGGATGAATTTTCCTACAAAAAAAACAGTTAGAATTCAAAACAACATCTAGTTCATTTTCATTTAGTATCAAAGGTAAAGTGTCATATTCTCTTTTAGGATTCCACTCAACGAAACGCAATGAATTATTAGTAATAATACTTAAATCGTCAGCTTTATCAGCCAAAATGGTGTGGTAAAATAACTCATCACAACAATAAGTATATTTAAATCTCGATAGATATTTTGGATTTTCATTCAAATACCATAATATATATTTAACGACTTTACGATTCAATGAAAACCAATTCCACCCTGCATATATAT
>NZ_JALBCV010000051.1 GCF_022602565.1 Rosenbergiella metrosideri | reverse complement strand
CCATGGAGGTGGCCATCGTGGAAGCGACCCGCCAGCCCAGGATCCTGCGAGCGTAGGCGTCGGTGACAAAGGCCACGTAGGCGAACCCTGCCCAGGTCGACACATAGGTGAGGTCTGCTACCCACAGCCGGTTAGGTGCTGGTGGTCCGAAGCGGCGCTGGACGAGATCGGCGGGACGGGCTGTGGCCGGATCAGCGATCGTGGTCCTGCGGGCTTTGCCGCGGGTGGTCCCGGACAGGCCGAGTTTGGTCATCAGCCGTTCGACGGTGCATCTGGCCACCTCGATGCCCTCACGGTTCAGGGTTAGCCACACTTTGCGGGCACCGTAAACACCGTAGTTGGCGGCGTGGACGCGGCTGATGTGCTCCTTGAGTTCGCCATCGCGCAGCTCGCGGCGGCTGGGCTCCCGGTTGATGTGGTCGTAGTAGGTCGATGGGGCGATCGGCACACCCAGCTCGGTCAGCTGTGTGCAGATCGACTCGACACCCCACCGCAAACCATCGGGGCCCTCGCGGTGGCCCTGATGATCGGCGATGAACCGGGTAATTA
>NZ_JALBCV010000050.1 GCF_022602565.1 Rosenbergiella metrosideri | reverse complement strand
TGGTAATGACTCCAACTTATTGATAGTGCTGTATCGTGAGGTAGTGCCCAATGACATTATCATGCAACTCCACCGACTTTGAGAATGACAGTGATTTCCGTCCCAGCCTTGCCAGATGTTGCCTGAGATTCAGATTATGCCGCTCAATTCTTTGTCTATAACCTTTACTGATAACGTGAAACTTACCCTTCAACCGTGATTCATACAATGGCCATCCATCTGTCATCCACACTACTATCTCAAAGGCCGACAGCAGATTCAGAAGATGCTCCAAGGTTGTTATTGTCCGTTCTCCAAAGACATGAGCCACAACACACCTGCGTATCTTGTCATAGCATAGGCATAGAACAACCAGCGCTGACATGACTTAGACCCAACGTAGCTCCACTGTTCATCCATTTCTGCGCAGACAATCACATCGCTCCCCGGATGTATCCTAGATGCTACTGAACGGGGCCTGAGTTTTTTAAATGCCGTAAAATGGTGTTCAAACCAATACCGATAATGCGAGCGCTGGCACGACATCCAACACCATTCATAGCCATATCGATGATTTTCTGGTGTGTACCGGGCTGGGATGCGGTATAGGTGAAAGTGCGTTGCCATGTCTTACGAC
>NZ_JALBCV010000004.1 GCF_022602565.1 Rosenbergiella metrosideri | reverse complement strand
GCCGAACTCAGAAGTGAAACGCCGTAGCGCCGATGGTAGTGTGGGGTCTCCCCATGCGAGAGTAGGGAACTGCCAGGATCCTTTTAAAAAAGGCCACCTATAAAGGTGGCCTTTTTGCTTTTCTCTTTTTGTTCTAAGCTAAGCTGAAATTATTTCACCTACCCCTCGCATTGCTCGACAGCCTTTCGCTGCCACGCTATATTGGCTATCTGGACGTCTAAATAGAGTTTGAGGATTAAAGGTTATGCCGATTAAAGTACCTGATGAGCTTCCTGCAGTGAATTTTTTGCGTAATGAAAACGTGTTCGTGATGACCGATACACGTGCGCATCTCCAAAATATTCGCCCATTGAAGGTACTGATCCTCAACCTCATGCCGAAAAAAATTGAGACTGAAAATCAGTTTTTACGGTTATTATCGAACTCTCCATTGCAACTCGATATCCAACTCCTCCGTATCGATAATAGAGAATCACGTAACACGCCCACAGAACACCTTAATACCTTTTATCGTAATTTCGACGATATTAAGGATGAGAACTATGATGGCCTCATCGTGACCGGGGCTCCATTAGGTTTAGTCGATTTTGACGATGTCGCCTATTGGCCACAGATCAGTGAGGTATTAAGTTGGGCGAAAAAACATGTGACATCAACACTTTGTGTATGTTGGGCGGTACAAGCGGCGTTAAATATTCTTTATGATGTGCCTAAACAAACATTGGAAGAGAAGATCTCTGGAGTGTATGAGCACCTGAACTTAGAGCCTCATGCCTTACTGACTCGCGGTTTTGATGAAACCTTTCTGGCTCCCCACTCTCGCTATGCTGCTTTCCCCATCGAGACGATTAAAACGTATACTGATTTAGATATCTTAGCGAGCTCTCAGCAAGCAGGGGCTTATCTTATGGCCTCTCGAGATAAAAGATTAGTATTAGTGACGGGGCATCCAGAATACGATGCGCATACATTGGCGGCAGAATTTATTCGCGATACAGAAGCGGGATTATCACCTATCTTACCCGATAATTATTTCCCCGATAATAATCCTGCGAATAAGCCGAAAGCGACATGGCGCAGTCATGGCCACCTACTTTTTGCTAACTGGCTCAATTATTATGTCTACCAAATCACGCCGTTCGACTTACGAGAGATGAATCCCACTCTAGATTAACAGGGCGAGTTGCGGCATCCCTGAGGTTGTTTGATCATAACTTTCGTCTACGCTTTTACGCATAATAGTAACGATAAAGCGGGATGAAATGCTTATATTACTTAATCTACTGGCCGCAATAGCCCTATTGGTATGGGGGACTCAGATAGTACGCTCCGGAATAATGCGTGTTTTTGGCGCAGATTTACGACGTGTGTTAAGCCGAAGCGTGGAGAAAAAGCCTTTCGCCTTCTTGGCAGGAATAGGAGTAACGGCACTGGTACAGAGCAGTAATGCGACCACGTTATTAGTGACTTCCTTTGTTGCTCAGAATCTTATGACGCTCACCCCGGCGCTCACGGTAATCTTGGGAGCTGATGTCGGTACTGCGTTGATGGCAAGGGTACTGACCTACGATCTCTCTTGGTTATCACCGTTATTTATTTTTATCGGCGTGATGCTTTTTATTAGCCGTAAGCAGACCCGGATCGGTCAGATAGGCCATACACTCATCGGTCTTGGCCTAATCCTCTTAGCGCTACAATTAATAGTCGAAGCTTCTCGCCCCATTACCCATGCTGCAGGCGTTCAGGTCTTATTCTCATCGTTGACCGGTGATATATTATTGGATGCCCTGGTTGGGGCATTCTTTGCGATGGTCAGTTACTCAAGCCTAGCGGCAGTCTTGATTACCGCCACGCTGACCGCGACAGATGTAATTGCGTTAAAAGTTGCCCTGTGCTTAGTGATTGGCGCGAATATAGGTAGTGGGATTCTTGCGTTATTGAATAGTGGTAAGGCGAGTGTCCAAAGTAAGCAAGTCGCGTTAGGAAGCTTACTCTTCAAGCTCATTGGTGCTGTAGTGGTATTACCGTTTATTGGTATTTTTGCCCATCATCTCGATAAATTGACGGTATCGAACGCTGATTTGGTGATCTTATTCCACGTATTTTACAACGTAGTACGCTGCCTACTGTTACTCCCCCTGACCGAGAAGATGGCGCGTCTGTGTGAGCGCTGGATCCCGGCGGCTACCAACGAAACAGAAAAATTCACCACAAGATATCTAGATCGTGCGGCACTTGATACTCCCTCCTTAGCGCTGGTCAATGCTGCCAGAGAAACTTTGCGTATGGGGGATATCATCGAAAAGATGATGATCTGCCTCAAGCGGGCTTTTCAGGGACATCAAGGCGAAGAGAAGGTGATAACCCGTTATGACGACCAAGTGGATGCCTTATATACCGGAATCAAACTCTATCTGGCGCAAATCCCTAGAGCAGAGCTTCAAGAACAAGAATCTGAACGCTGGGCTGAGATTTTTAATACGGCTGTTAATTTGGAACAAGCAGGGGATATTCTAGAGACGATGACGGTAGATATTGCAGCGAAATCACTGGCTAAGCAACGCCCCTTCTCTACGGAAGGCCTCGAAGAACTCGCAACGTTATACGATAATCTTCTGGAAAATCTACAGCTTAGTCTATCCGTCTTTATTGCTCGTGATCTGGATGCTGCACGGCGGTTACGACGTTCCAAGCACCGTTTTCGTCAGCTGACCCAGCGTTACTCTTTAACTCATGTTGAGCGATTATCGCTACAAAATAAGCAGAGCCTCGAAACCAGTTCACTACATTTAGGATTACTGGGAGAGATGAAAAGATTAAACTCCCTATTTTGCTCAGTGGCCTATGGGGTACTTAACCAGCGTGAGGCAGAAGAGGAATAAAAGACAGGCTCGACAGCAAAACGTTGTCGAGCCAAAGAAAGGTCTAAGACGTTTTCTTACCAGACCAATAACCGGACAACAACGACCCGGAAATATTATGCCAGACCGAGAAAAGTGCACCTGGTAATGCGGCCAAAGGCGAGAAATAGAGTTTACCTAAGGTTGCCGCGAGTCCTGAGTTTTGCATCCCCACCTCCAGAGCCAAAGTACGGCATACCGACTCATCAAAGCCAAAGAGCTTGCCTCCCCAATAGCCCGCCATTAAACCTATGGCGTTATGCAGTACTACCGCGACAATAACGGTTAACCCCACGCTTGAAATATACTGTTGGCTTCCCGCCACCACGGCTGCAATGATGAGTAAAATAGCGACCATCGAAAGTGTGGGTAAAAAGGACTCAATCCGCTCGACCAGCTTTTTACAGCTATGATGCACAATCAATCCTAAGCTGATGGGGATCAGTACGATCTTGACGATGCTCCACAACATACCGGCAATATCGACTTGAATATGAGTATCGACATACAACCTTGTCAATAACGGAGTTGCTACCACCCCAACGAGGGCTGAAACAGAAGAGATCGTCACGGATAAAGCGACATCTCCCTTAGCCAGATAAATCATCACATTCGACGCCGTACCACTCGCGACACTGCCGACCAATATCATTCCCGCCGCAAGATCGGCGGGCATATGCATGATTTTAGCCAAGCCATACGCGGCCGCTGGCATAACTAGGTAGTGTAGAAATGTCCCTGCCAATACCGGAGCAGGGCGATTCAGTACTCGACGGAAGTCGTCTAAACTTAAGGTTACTCCCATCCCGAACATTATCAGCATCAAAAGCTCACTGACCCAAGGCCCTATTGCTGTGAAGCCAGTCGGTCGCCAATAGGCGGCCGCTGATAATGCTACTGCCCATAACGGAAACAACCGTGTTACCTTGGCTAACATTACACTCTCCCTTATTCGAAGAGATGTCGGTGCAGGGTTTGTACCGCCGCTTCCGCATCCTTACTTGGCAGCAAGAAACAGAGGTTATGTTCACTCGCACCATAACAAATTAAACGCAGGTTAAAGGCGGATAACACCCCGAATACTTCCTTTCCTACCCCTGGAGATTGCGAGAGTTGATTTCCAATCAATGCCACTAAAGAGAGATCTTCTTCAACCTCGACGCGGCATAAGGCCGATAATTCAGTAAGTAGGGCTTGGGTTAATAACCCCCGTGCTTGGCCACTGGTATCGGTCGTATCCAAGGTCAAAGCGATACTGACTTCTGATGTGGTAATCAAATCAACCGAAATATGGTGGCGAGCCAGAACAGCAAAAACTTCCGCTAAGAAACCTCGTGCGTGCAGCATCTTTAGGCTATGAAGCGTCAATAGCGTTTGGCGTCGGCGCAGGGTTAAGGCTCTAAACAAAGGCTTTTCATTCGTTTCGGGGTAGACAAACGTACCGCCATCGTTTGGCGCTTTGCTTGAACCTACGAAGACTGGAATATTGTTGCGTACAGCAGGAAGTAGCGTCGCGGGGTGGAGAACTTTCGCGCCAAAGGTTGCCATCTCAGCGGCTTCCTCAAAAGAGATCTCGGCAATACGCTTAGCTGTGGGGACAACCCGTGGATCGGTAGAGAAAATCCCCGTCACGTCCGTCCAGATATCAATACGACTAGCATGTAGGGCTTCGCCGAGTAACGCGGCAGTATAGTCACTGCCTCCGCGACCTAGCGTAGTGGTGCGTCCTTTTTCCTCACTACCGATAAAGCCTTGGGTGATCACAAGATTATCATTTAAGAGCGGGGCCAAATATTGTGTTGCCAGCTCACCAACGCTCTTAAGCTCAGGTTCTGCACTGCCAAAACGATCACTGGTGCGCATAACTTTACGGACATCAAACCATTTGACGGCAACGTCACGCTCACGGATGAGTTCGGTGAACAACAGTGTCGACATCAGCTCACCATGGCTAACGAGTTCATCGGTAAGCGCTAAAGATGTCGCAAGTGAGGCTGCTTCGGATAACGTGGTGATACTTTCGAGGATGCGGTCAATTTCATCGCGGACAACATCGGCGCTACGGAGATTATTGACAATTGCATACTGAATACGACGGACTTCGTCGAGTAAAAAAGCCCGACGGGCGGTCTCTTGACCTGAGGCAAGTTCAACCAAAATATTGGTGATGCCGGCAGATGCCGAAAGAACAACAAGCTTAACGTCTGGACGACTGAGTACAATATCGGCACTGCGGGACATTGCTTCGAAATCAGCAACACTGGTACCACCGAATTTTGCCACAATAAATGTGGATTGGGACATGCTTAACACCCTCGATTCTAAAAAATAAATAAACAGATCATTTTTAAGTGAGGGGTGAAGATACAGTCTAACTGTTCTCTACTCAGAAGCCCCCCACCTAACGTCATTAACATCAACTGATGTATTGGTGACAACTCAAGGGATTCAGCCCCTGTAGCCGACAAATAAACAGCCCGTATGTTTATCGTCTCGGCGTCACTCCCCCTGATATGCCGTCAATGAATACGGATTCTCTGACATACTGCCTGGGTGACGCGCCTCTTCTGGTGCAACGATTGAACGCCGCCAAGTACAAATATCGTTTAATACCGGTGCTGTCAACGCTAAATCGTCTATCACAGAAATTAATTAGTAAAGTTTTAGTATGACTCGGTGACTCGGTATTATATTCACCACTAAATAGCACCTCCTAGCAAACCCCTTAAGGTTGGACGTTCTAGAGTAAGGGATAATCAAGAGGCATCCGAGTCGCAAGACTATGGTTATCTCCCCCATTTTCGTTCAAGATGGGAGCGGTTGCACCGGAGTGTTAAATTTCAACCCAAACATTGACGCGAAACTGGTTAACAGTGCGTAAAGTGTGTTTAAGTCGACAGATTATTAACTAACTAAGAGTGTTGTTATGAAAAATATTAACCCTACACAAACAGCAGCATGGAAAGCCTTAGAACAGCATTTTCAAACGATTAACCAAACAGATATTACCTCACTTTTTGCTGAAGACCCGCAACGTTTCACGCATTTCTCGACCACCTTTGAAGATAAAATTCTCGTCGACTACTCCAAAAACCGTATCACTCAAGAGACCTTAGATAAGCTTTTAAATCTGGCTGAAGAGTGTGATTTATCAGGTGCAATTAAGTCGATGTTTGCCGGTGAAAAAATTAACCGTACCGAAGACCGCGCTGTGCTACATATTGCGCTACGTAACCGTAGTAATTCGCCAATCATGGTAGACGGTAAAGACGTCATGCCAGAAGTGAACGCGGTACTGGAAAAAATGAAACATTTTTCAGCACGTATCATTAGTGGTGAATGGAAGGGGTACACCGGTAAAGCGATTACTGACGTGGTCAATATCGGTATCGGCGGATCTGACTTAGGCCCTTATATGGTCACCGAAGCGTTGAAACCGTATAAAAACCATCTCTCGATGCATTTCGTCTCCAACGTTGATGGCACACATATTGCGGAGACCTTAAAACCGCTAAATCCAGAAACCACCCTTTTCTTGGTCGCCTCTAAGACCTTTACCACGCAAGAGACCATGACTAACGCTCACAGTGCGCGTGATTGGTTCTTGGCGAAAGCCGGTGATGCGCAGCACGTTGCCAAACACTTTGCCGCGCTATCCACGAATAGCTCAGCGGTCAGTGAGTTCGGAATCGATACTGACAATATGTTTGAATTCTGGGACTGGGTAGGGGGGCGCTATTCGCTCTGGTCTGCGATTGGGCTGTCTATCGCGCTGTCGATTGGGTTTGATAATTTCGAGCAGCTATTATCCGGCGCTCATGCGATGGATAACTATTTCGCCCAAACACCCGCTGAGAAGAATTTACCTGTAACGCTGGCACTTATTGGTCTGTGGTATAACAATTTCTTTGGCGCAGAAACCGAAGCTATCCTACCTTACGACCAGTATCTGCACCGTTTTGCCGCCTATTTCCAACAAGGCAATATGGAATCGAACGGTAAATATGTTGACCGTGACGGTAACCCAGTGGACTACCAGACAGGCCCGATCATTTGGGGAGAGCCAGGCACCAATGGCCAACATGCTTTCTATCAATTGATCCACCAAGGGACCAAGATGATCCCCTGCGACTTTATTGCGCCGGCAGTCACGCATAACCCATTAAGCGATCATCACGACAAGTTGCTGTCTAACTTCTTCGCACAAACGGAAGCCTTAGCGTTTGGTAAATCGAAAGAAGCGGTAGAGAAAGAGTTCGCGGATGCAGGAAAATCTGCGCAAGACGTCGCACACATCGTCCCATTCAAAGTCTTCGAGGGGAACCGCCCGACCAACTCTATCTTATTGAAAGAGATCACGCCTTATAGCCTCGGTGCGCTGATTGCGATGTATGAGCACAAAATCTTCACTCAAGGCGCGATTCTCAATATCTTCACCTTTGATCAGTGGGGGGTTGAGCTAGGGAAACAGCTTGCGAACCGTATCCTGCCTGAATTGAAAGCTGAAGAGAAGATCTCGTCACATGATAGCTCCACCAATGGGCTAATCAACCAATATAAATCTTGGCGTTAAACTGAGATAGCAGTGGAGAAAAAGCGGTGATGGTGCCGCTTTTTTTTTTATTTCTAAGAAAAAACATCATTTATTGAGATATCTGTCACATTAAAGCATTATTATTTTGGCTCTCCTATTATAAAAAATGAGTAAAAATAATGAATGATCACGTTGTTACACCAAAAGTTCCGCGGGCGATTGCTAACTTCTTACAGTGGGTATTGAATATTGGCCTGATCGCTTTAGCCGCAATCTTAGCGGTCTTTTTAGGTAAAGAGACGATTAACTTGGTGGCTGTATTATTTCATCGGGGTGAGGAGCAATCGTCTTACCTATTGATTGAAGGGATCGTGATCTATTTCCTCTATTTCGAATTTATTGCCCTAATCATTAAATATTTCTTATCGGGCTATCATTTTCCCCTACGTTACTTCATCTATATCGGTATCACCGCGATTATTCGCCTCATTATCGTCGACCACAAAGACCCATTGGATACGCTGTTCTATTCTGCTGCGATTTTAGTGTTGGTGGTGACGCTTTGGTTAGCAAATAGCCGACGCCTTAAAAGAGAGTAGGGGACAGGTTCTGGTTATCTGCAGAAGATGGGTTCATACTCTGTTATGATGAGTGACATTTCCAAGAAGAATACGGAAGCGTTTCATGCAAGACCTCTCAGTACAGCGATTGCTGACCGATCAATTTCGCGCCCTCAATGAATCTGACTGTGCTCCAGATATTTATTCATGGCTGGTGGATGAAACATCAATGACGGCACGATTAGAAGCGTATTGTCAGAAACTAGAGGTTACTATCGTTAAAGAAGGATTCTTTTCTGAGCATGCGCTGACGCCTCAAGAGCATGCGTTAGTTGTAGGTCATCCGGAAAACACGCAATTTTGGTTGCGAGAAGTACAACTTCTAGCGGACGGAGAACCTTGGCTTGCGGGGAGAACGGTGATACCTGAAAGCAGCTTACAAGGTCCTGAGGCTTCGTTGATGGCATTAGGTACTCGACCCTTAGGACATTATTTATTTCAATCCTCGTCATTATGTCGAGATTTTTTATCGCCAGGCACGATGAGTGGATTGTGGGCAAGACGTTCCTTGTTACGCCTCGCAAATAAACCGTTATTATTGACCGAAATATTTTTACCTGCTTCACCACTTTACCCGCTATTGGCAAAAGGATCTTTACCGTGCATTCTGCAACCTCTTCAAAAATAAAAGCTTACCTGCAATTAATGCGGCTGGATAAGCCTATCGGTACACTTCTCCTACTCTGGCCAACATTTTGGGCTTTGTGGCTATCGGGAATGTCTTTTCCGCCACTTCAAGTACTGATTGTCTTTACCTTAGGGGTTATTTTCATGCGGGCGGCGGGTTGCGTGGTGAATGACTATGCCGATCGGAATATTGATGGGCATGTAGAAAGAACTAAGAATCGCCCGCTGGCGAGCGGGCGGGTAACGGCTAAGGAAGCAAAAGTTTTATTTATCGCCTTAGTGCTGTGTTCATTTTTACTTGTGCTGACCATGAATCGTATGACGATCTTGCTTTCAGTCGGTGGTGTGGCGCTGGCGGCAATCTATCCTTTTATGAAGCGCTATACTCATTTGCCACAAGTGGTGTTAGGTGCGGCATTTGGGTGGGCGATTCCGATGTCATGGGCAGCTGTAACGGAAACACTACCCGGTGTGTGTTGGTTACTGTTCTTCGCTAATATCTGTTGGACCGTAGCGTATGATACGCAATATGCAATGGTCGATCGGAATGATGATCTCAAGATTGGGGTGAAATCGACAGCCATTCTCTTTGGTAAGCATGATCGGACAATCATCGGATTATTACAGCTCAGTACTTTAGTACTGCTGGTTTTAGTCGGCCGGTCTTTGCACCTGAATAGCTTTTATTACGGTGGTTTAGTGGTCGCCGCGATACTGTTTGGGTGGCAGCAAAAGCTTATCTACTTTCGCGAGCGAGGGGGCTGCTTCCAAGCCTTCTTAAACAATAACTACGTTGGATTAGTAATCTTTGCTGGAATAATTTTAAATATTCTGCCGTTTATTAATTTGATGTAGAAAGAGTAATAAAGAAAAGGCGACCAGTAGGTCGCCTTTTTTGATCGCTTGTTAACTATTTTCAGGAAGAAGATTATCTGAATTTTCAATCGTCTGCCTAACATCTCGATTCATCAAGTTGAGGAGTAGGTTACGCATCACAATGGATTTATCGATATCCGCATCATCTCGGTCGCTGATATAGCCTTCATCACGTAACGTTAAGACCAAGCCAGTAAAGACTGCCTTATCGAAGAACTCAGGCGCATTAATTCCGTGTAAAACCGATAAGCGCTGGGCCAGTGTACGACTCTCTTTTTCGAGAGTACCACGGTTAATGGTCGGTTTCGCACTGAGGATTGTGAAGGTGATGGCGTAACGCTGTAGCGTTTCACGTACCCCTGCGGCGAGAAGCTGTAAAGTACGATATCTCTGTGTTGAGGTCGCGGCAATCACACCTTCAGATTCGGTAATCAACGATTGGCGACACAATTCTTCCAGTAAGCGCTTAATCTCTGGCTCAAGTTGTTCATCACTCCAATGTAAGAATAGCTCGCGTTTAAGCATTGGATAAATCATTCTAACTTGCTGCAGTAACTCTTCATAGGCCAACGACTTATGTTGCAGAACGATGCTTGCCAACAACGAAGGTAAGACCAGAAGGTGATGAATATTATTACGATAATAGGTCATCAGCACTGCTTGTTCGCGAGGCAATACAATGATTTCACCTAAGGTATCTTGCTCAATAGAGAACTTATTCATCTCAAGAGCGTGATCAAGCAGCTGCTGTGGGGTCATATCGGGCAGCGTCGATTCTGACGAATAAGGTACATTGCGTAAGAGATCGCTATAGCAGCTAAGCTGATCAAGTAACTGCTCACGAGTTAAAGAACGCTGACGAGAAGCCAATAATGCGGTTACGCAGAGGTTCATCGCATTTGCCGCGCCAGCGTTATTGATTCGGGTCATAACTTGTTCCGCGATATCGTTCACCGCTGGGGTCAACCACGTCGGGCGCTGCACTTCAATCGGATCAATATCATCACGCCAGTTTGGAACATGCTGATTAAGATAGGCATTAAGGGGTAAAGGTTCACCGAAGTTAACAAAACCTTCGCCGAGATTACGCAGTTTTCTTAACCCGCGGATCATCTGTAAGAATCCTTCTTTTTCCTTCGCTGCACCGCGTAATTCTTTGGCGTAAGTCGCGACCTCCATCACATGCTCATAGCCAATATAGATCGGCACTAAGGTGATAGGGCGATTGGTTCCGCGTAACATCGCTTGCAGGGTCATGGTTAGCGTACCGGTCTTAGGATCTAACAAACGACCCGTTCGAGAACGCCCGCCTTCAACAAAATATTCAACCGAATACCCGCGACTGAATAATTCACCGAGGTATTCGCGGAAGACTGTAGAATAGAGTTTGTTACCCTTAAAGGTCCGGCGAATGAAGAATGCGCCCAAATGACGGAAAATAGGACCGGCTGGCCAGAAGTTAAGGTTGATACCGGCTGCAATATGGGGCGGAACAAGGCCTTGGTGGTACAGCACGTAGGAGAGCAGTAAATAGTCCATATGACTACGGTGGCAAGGGACATAGACGAGTTCATGCCCATCTTGCGCAAGTTGGCGAATACGCTCGCCACCGTTTACGGTAATCCCTTTATATAAACGGCTCCATAACCAGCTCATCACTCGGTCAGTAATACGAATGGCTTCGTAGGTAAAGTCAGCCGCAATCTCTTCCATCATCTCGACTGCGTTCTTTTGCGCTTCGTCATGAGAGATTTTTTTAGTACGAGCTTCGTCCTCGACGGCTTTCGCAATCGCAGGCGATTGAAGCAGTTTGGTAAACAGTTGTTGGCGAGCAGGTAAACTCGGCCCTACCGCGGCAAGCCGTTGGCGCGAAAAATGGATATGGGCGACTCGTGCTAATTTTTGCGCGATTGATTTATCGGTGCCGTGTTCGTCAGCCATTTGGCGCATGGAGACTTTAGCTGAGAAGCGCACAAAGCTATCGCGGCCCAACCACAGTACTGCAAACAACTTTTGTACCCCGTTCAGTTCGCGTAAAGATGGGCCTGGCTCGCCATTAATCTCGCGGGCGGGCGCACGGCCAAACATCACTGAGACAGGCACTAACTGAATATCTAATGCAGGATTATTTTTATGCAGATCAAGATAGTCGTGAAAAATTTTTACCGACTCTTGATTAGGGGTAAATGAAGGGAAGACACGTGGGCCGTCATGCATAAAAACATAGCGTGGGAGTAGTACGCCGTCTATCTCGATAGGGACTAACGGATCGGGAAGATCATGCTTCAAGCATTGCGTTCGCAAGGCGAGCAAATCCGTTTTGGAATCGTAGGGGAAAACGTACATAATAGGACGCGTTGAGTCGAGACCCAATTCTGTGACTGGATCTCCAGGAATTACCCGACTTTTCACGATGAATGAAAGGGGTAAGTTTAATAATTTATAAAGTAAATCACGCCAACCTGACATAGTTGAATTCAAAGCCTCTTAAATGAGCAAAGCGCGGTCATCATAACAGAAACGTTTGCGAAGATCTGTCCAGTAAAAATGTAATATCGGGCTGTATCACAGCTCTTCATGGAGAAAAGAGTTAATGACTAACCAAGTTACCGGACTGCGTCGTATTATTAACGCAGCAGGTTATTCATGGAAAGGGTATAAAGCCGCTTGGCAGCACGAGGCGGCCTTTCGGCAAGAAGTCATTTTAGGAACCTTTGGGACAGTGATTGCACTGCTACTGCCGGTATCTATTCTTGCAAAACTGGTCCTTATCGGCTCAATGGTATTAGTGATTATTGTTGAACTATTAAACAGTGCGATTGAAGCAGTAGTGGACCGTTTCGGGGATGAGTGGCATACACTCTGCGGTCGCGCTAAGGACATGGGATCGGCGGCGGTATTACTCGCACTTCTCTTGTCATTAGCGGTCTGGATAGCCTTACTGGTTGAGAGTTGGCACTATTATTTCCACTAAACCCCAGCAATTTATCGGTGATGCCGGTTTCTATTTATAAAATACCTGTATATACTCACAGAGACTGTATAAACAACCAGGGGGTCGGATGAAAGCGTTAACAGCAAGGCAACAGCAGGTTTATGACCTGATTCGTGATCATATTAACCAGACTGGTATGCCTCCGACCCGAGCCGAGATCGCTTCGCAACTCGGTTTTCGTTCGCCTAACGCCGCTGAAGAACACTTGAAGGCCCTTGCCCGGAAAGGTGTGATTGAAATTGTCTCAGGAGCTTCGCGAGGCTTACGTTTATTGCTGGAAGAGCCAGAAGTCGAAGGCCTACCATTAATTGGTCGCGTTGCGGCGGGTGAGCCTATTCTGGCGCAAGAACATATTGAAAGCCACTACCATGTCGATCCGGCATTGTTCAAACCCAATGCTGATTTCTTATTGCGTGTAAGCGGAATGTCGATGAAAGATATCGGCATCATGGACGGTGATCTGCTTGCTGTTCATAAAACACAAGAAGTCCGTAATGGACAAGTTGTTGTTGCACGTATCGACGATGAAGTGACAGTGAAACGTTGGAAAAAAGAAGGTAGCACGGTCCACCTGCTTCCTGAAAACAGCGAGTTCAGCCCGATTGTTGTCGACACTCGTGAACAGAGTTTAATGGTCGAAGGGCTAGCAGTCGGGATTATTCGTAATGGTGAGTGGTTATAGGTAATAGTTGATGTTAACAGGATTCACGGCAACAGATAAAAAACTGTGGCAACTCGCGGTGCCGATGATCCTGTCTAATATCTCAGTCCCACTGCTGGGACTGG
This sequence comes from Rosenbergiella metrosideri, assembly GCF_022602565.1. Classification (GTDB taxonomy): domain Bacteria; phylum Pseudomonadota; class Gammaproteobacteria; order Enterobacterales; family Enterobacteriaceae; genus Rosenbergiella; species Rosenbergiella metrosideri. The sequence goes on along the minus strand of NZ_JALBCV010000004.1, from coordinate 200,051 downwards.
TCGATACGATGGTCATCGGGCATTTAAGTAGTGAAATCTACTTAGCCGGGGTGGCGATTGGCAGTAGCGCGACCAGTTTCGTCTTCATGTTATTTCTTTTTTTGAGAATGGGTACGACAGGAATGACGGCCCAAGCTTGGGGAGAGAAGAGTCAGCAGAAAATAGTGCAGGCTTTTTTCCAGCCGATGATTTTGGCCTTAGGCGTAGGCACTCTCTTTGCGCTATTCCATCAACCGATCACTGAGCTCATACTGAGTGTAATGGGCACGCAGCACGCAGCCCATCAGCAAGCCTCACTCTTTCTTTCAATCCGCTGGCTCAGTGCCCCAGCCACCCTAGCCAATATGGTCATCTTGGGGTGGTTGTTAGGCGTACAATATGCAAAAGCGCCGTTAATTCTGCTGATTGGGGGAAACACAGTCAATATTGTGTTGGAGTTACTCTTCGTGTTGCATTGGCACTATGCAGTGAGTGGCGCTGCTTGGGCGACTGTTATCGCAGAGTATGCTAGCTTAGGGTTAGGCCTTTATTTAGTCTGGCGGGCTTCACAACAGCGTAATTTATCCTTTATCCCCAAGCTGTCTCATTTACGTCAGGGATTGGCTCGGCTCTTCCGCCTTAATCGCGATATTTTGTTACGTTCACTATTACTCCAGCTCTGTCTGATCAGCTTCACTATTATTGGCGCGCGATTAGGGACCACTATTGTCGCCGTTAATGCCATCCTGTTGATGTTTTTAACCTTCACGTCCTATGCGTTGGATGGTTTTGCTTATGCTGTCGAATCTGTTGCTGGCGAAGCTTTCGGTGAGCGAAATGCTGATTCCTTAAAGGCAATATGGCATTCAGCCTGTAAGCAAGCCATTGCCGTGGCTCTGCTATTTAGCGGTGTTTATGCGTGCTGCGGCCAATATATCGTACAGCTTCTCACCTCGATTCCCGCTTTACAGCAAGGGGCTAACCATTACCTCGTTTGGCAGGCGATTTGTCCGCTAGTGGGGGTGGGGTGTTACCTGCTTGATGGCCTATTTGTTGGCGCTACGCGTGGTCGAGAAATGCGGAATAGTATGCTGATCGCAGCAATAGGCTTTGCACTAACCTTATTATCCGTACCCTTGATCGGTAATCATGGCCTCTGGCTGGCATTAATGGTGTTTTTAGCCTTGCGTGGAATTACGCTAGGTTATGCATGGCGTCAACACCAGCGACAAAATAGCTGGTTTGATCTGAGTCGCTAGGTTAGGCGCGTCCAGCTTTACGCTTAGGCTCAACCACATTCTGGTGGTCATGATGACAATGTTCTGGGTCTTCACAGTGTAGGATGGCGCTACACTGCTGGCATAATCCGTGGGCTTCAATAATGCTATGACGAAGCGTAAAGCCAGCCTCAGTCGATTGCTCGGTAATCCATTTCTCAACGCCTTCCGCAGGTTTCTCCGTTACCGAAGCGCACTGATCGCAAACGAGTAACATTGAGGTGTGAGAAGGGTGGTCGAAATGCGGGCAGACCACATAACTATTGTTAGACTCAACGCGGTGAATAAAGGCCTGTTCCAGCAAAAAGTCTAAGGCTCTGTAAACGGTGGGCGGCTTCGCTTGAGGTTCACTTATGCGTAATTTATCCAGAAGATCGTAAGCGCTGATCGCGTGCGGATGTTCAATCATCAAACGCAATACTTCTGCGCGCTGTGCAGTGAGCCGAACACCACGCTGAATACACAGTTTCTCAGCCTCAGCGATTATCTTTTTGGCAGAACATGGCTGCATAAAAAACGCCTCAATCGTTAAATTCATTGCTTAGATTCTAACACATATCTTCGCTGAAGCGCAGAACATGCCTTCTACTCAAGCCCCGAGCTAACAAGTTAATATATATCAACTTATTGTAGGGTAAGTTGTGGCGGCGTATAGCGATAAGCGTAAATCGAGAGGAGGGTCACCTATTATGCATGACCTAAGTGATGAATTTCAGCACGCTAATGAAGCGCAATTTTTTTAAAATCAATTAGCAATCCCAGCCGTTTATTCATCCTCTGCGCGTTAATGAAAACGCCGGGGGTGACTAATAGCGAAATCGCTATCCTATGTGGAATGAGCGTCTCGTCGACATCTCAATACTTAGTGTAAATGATCGATATCGGGATTCTTGAAAGAAAAAAAATGGGTAAAGAAGCCCACTATTCCATTAAAGATGAACGCGTAATCGAAGTATTAACTATCCTCAAAAAAATATTTTAGGCCTGCGGGTTAGCCCTCCTGTAGTGCGGGGGGGGGGGTTATTATCGTGACTCACGGCAGAGATGCCCTGCGCGACGTGCTTAGGATGAAGTCCTCGTCGCAATGAATTTTGTGATATAGTGATGCGGTTTCTATAGACCTGTAACGCGCCTCATCAAGCATCGGCATTGCTGGGGAAAATAACCCGTAATACGATGATTTTAAAAGACTAAAAAATGTTAGATAAAAACCGCCCGCAAGAGTTAACGTCACCTCACAGCCAAGTGTCCTTTCCCAGTAATCGTTTTTCCGTTGCCCCAATGCTCGATTGGACGGACCGCCACTGTCGCTATTTTTTAAGACAGCTGACACAACACACATTGTTGTACACCGAAATGGTGACTACTGGTGCGATTATTCATGGTAAAGGCGATTATCTAGCATACAGTGAAGAGGAGCATCCTGTTTGCCTGCAGCTTGGCGGAAGTGACCCACATGACCTTGCCCACGCAGCGCGTCTTGCTGAGGCCCGAGGTTATGATGAAATTAACCTCAATGTGGGTTGCCCCTCTGACCGAGTACAAAATGGTCGCTTTGGTGCTTGTTTAATGGCCGATGCCGCATTGGTGGCTGACGCTATCAAAGCGATGAAAGATGCCGTTTCCATTCCCGTGACGGTCAAGACGCGTATCGGTATTGATGAGCAGGACAGCTACGCCTTTCTCTGTGAGTTTATTAATACCGTGGCAGAGCGAGGTCAATGCGATACATTTATCATCCATGCTCGTAAGGCTTGGTTATCGGGATTGAGCCCGAAGCAAAATCGGGAAATACCGCCGTTAGATTATCCACGGGTCTACCAGCTAAAGCAGGATTTTCCGCAACTCACGCTGGCGATAAATGGTGGCATTAAAACGATCGACGAGGCAAAAGAACATCTTACCCATCTCGATGGCGTGATGATTGGTCGCGAAGCCTATCAAAACCCTGGTATGTTAGTGGAGATTGACCGTCAACTGTTTGGCGCGACGACGCCGAGTGTTGATTGCGTGGCTGCGGTGGAGGCCATGTACCCCTATATTGAAAAAGAGTTAGCGCAGGGGACTTACTTAGGGCATATCACTCGCCATATGTTGGGACTGTTTCAAGGAATTCCTGGATCGCGTCAATGGCGACGTCATCTTAGCGAGAACGCGCATAAAGCGGGTGCTGATGTTACCGTACTTGAACAGGCTTTGGCTAAAGTCGCACAGCAATACCGAGAAAGTGTGAGTTAAGTTAAGTTTTTCTTAACTTAATTCTGTAATGATACGGGTAAGCGCTTAAGTATTCATGTGCCCTCTGTCCCTACATTTTTACCTAAAAATCGCCTCCCATTTGGGAGGCTTTTTTTATGGGATCAACAAGCATGCCCCTGTGGTCGTGCGACTCTCTAATGCACGATGCGCGCGTTCTGCATCACGCAATGCAAATTGTTGGCTGGTCGCTACACTTACCTCAATTTTCCCTTCGCTAATTAGGGTAAACAGGGCGGTGCTAGCCTGATCAAGTTGCTCAGGAGTGGTGAGATAGCCATTAAGAGAAGGCCGGGTGACAAATAACGATCCTTTCTGATTAAGTATTGCCAAATCGACACCGGTGACGGGGCCAGATGCATTACCGAAACTGACCAATAGCCCGCGGGGGTGCAAGCAGTCCAACGATGCCTGCCATGTTGCTTTTCCTACCGAGTCGTAGACTACGGGCACTTTCTGCCCTGCAGTTAATTCACTGACACGCTTTACAATATCTTCGTGCGAGGTATCGATGGTCGCCCAGGCGCCTGCCTCACGTGCCCGTTGGGCTTTACTTTCTGAACTCACGACGCCAATCAGCTGAGCACCTAAGGCTTTCGCCCACTGGCAGGCGATCAGGCCTACGCCTCCAGCTGCGGCATGGAAGAGAAGCGTTTCACCGGCTTGCACCTTATGCGTCATATGGAATAGATAATAGACCGTTAACCCTTTTAAAAACGAGGCGGCGGCACTTTGGTAACTTATCGACTCTGGTAGGATCACCGCTTTTGACTGATCGACATGATGATATTCACTATAGGCCCCCAAGCCAGACTGACAGTAGACGACACGGTCTCCGACCTGAAACCGTGTTACTCGACTCCCCACGGCAACCACCTCACCGGCTGCCTCAGTACCTAATCCCGAAGGAAACTGACTCACCGGGTAAAGGCCACTGCGCACGTAGGTATCAATATAATTGAGGCCGATGGCGTGGTGGCGAATGATAATGTCGTTCTCTGCCGGTTGGCCGATATCATGGGTCGCCCAGCGCATCACTTCTGGCCCACCATGCTGGTGGAATTCAATACGATTTGCCATAGATTCTCCATAAGGATAGGGGAGTCTTCTACAAGACTTGGGGCGACAATCAGCGTGAAAACCGTATAATGGGCTCGCCCCTTACTGACGACTGGTATCAATACTATGGCAGGAAATAAACCCTCTAACAAACCGGCTCCTCAAGATAAACAGCTTGAGGGGATAAAAATGCCGCCACACTCCGTGGAGGCTGAACAGTCGGTCTTAGGCGGGCTGATGCTCGATAACGAGCGCTGGGACAATGTTTCAGAACGCGTTGTCGCGGAAGATTTCTATAGCCGTCCCCATCGTCTTATCTTCTCTGAGATGCATCGGCTATTGGAGCAAGGGCAACCAATTGATCTGATCACACTGTCGGAATCCCTTGAGCTGCGTGGCGAGTTAGAACTGTCCGGTGGATTTGCTTACTTAGCCGAACTGGCCAAAAATACCCCTAGTGCCGCGAATATCGGTGCGTATGCCGACATTGTCCGCGAACGTGCAGTGGTGCGTGAGATGATCTCAGTAGCCAACGAGATCGCCGATGCAGGGTTTGATCCTCAGGGGCGTTCTAGCGAAGATCTTCTGGATCTCGCCGAGTCGAGCGTATTTAAGATCGCCGAAAAACGGGCAAATAAGAACGAAGGTCCGCAAAATATCGAGCAAATTCTTGAAGCGACGATCAATCGTATCGAAGCCTTGGTATCGACGCCTCATGATGGTGTTACCGGGGTTGATACGGGTTATCAAGATCTGAATAAGAAAACCGCCGGGTTACAGGGATCGGATCTGATTATCGTCGCGGCTCGTCCATCGATGGGTAAAACCACTTTCGCCATGAACCTCTGTGAAAATGCGGCAATGCTACAAGACAAGCCGGTACTCATCTTCAGTTTAGAGATGCCCAGCGAACAGCTGATGATGCGTATGCTGGCTTCCTTATCACGTGTCGATCAGACCAAGATTAGGACCGGGCAACTTGATGACGAAGATTGGGCGCGCATCTCCGCAACGATGGGGATTCTGTTAGAGAAAAAGAACATCTTTATTGATGATGCTTCTGGTCTTACCCCGACGGAAGTACGTTCACGTGCAAGAAGAATCTATCGTGAGAATAATGGCTTAAGCATGATCATGATCGATTACCTTCAGTTGATGCGAGTGCCTGCGCTGACCGAAAACCGGACCTTAGAGATTGCTGAGATCTCACGATCCTTGAAAGCCTTAGCGAAAGAGCTGAATGTGCCAGTGGTCGCCTTATCACAGCTTAACCGCTCATTGGAGCAGCGCGCAGATAAACGGCCAGTCAACTCAGATTTGCGTGAGTCAGGATCGATTGAGCAGGATGCCGACTTGATCATGTTTATCTATCGTGACGAGGTGTATCACGAAAACAGTGATCTTAAAGGCATCGCGGAAATTATTATCGGTAAACAGCGTAATGGTCCTATCGGTACGGTGCGACTGACCTTTAATGGGCAATGGTCACGTTTTGATAATTATGCTGGTCCGGATTACGACGAAGAATAGCGATGGTAGTGACCTAAAGTCTACTTTTGCGAGATTACATCTTCTTTCTTGATGCAATTGATAATAAGGTAGGGTAACGCTAACTACGGCGCTTATCGTATTTCAGCCCCCTGATGGAGATTTCTACTGTGTTTCAGAATGTTGATGCTTACGCTGGCGATCCAATCTTGTCGCTAATGGAAAAATTCAAACAAGACCCGCGTGACGAAAAAGTTAACCTAAGTATTGGTCTGTACTATACCGAAGAAGGTATTATCCCGCAGCTTAACGCCGTTGCCGAGGCTGAGACGCGTTTACAATCATCCATTAATGAAGCATCGGTTTATCTACCGATGGAAGGGCTGGCGAACTATCGTAAAGCCGTAGGCCAACTGCTGTTTGGGGCGCAGGCCGATACCGCAAATATTGCGACGATTCAAACGTTAGGCGGCTCTGGAGCATTGAAAGTCGGTGCCGATTTCCTAAAACGTTATTTCCCAGAATCTGAGGTATGGGTGAGTGATCCTACTTGGGAGAACCATATTGCCATATTCAATGGTGCAGGATTCCCGGTACATACTTATCCTTGGTACGATGCTGCCACGCAAGGCGTAAATTTTAGCGGTTTCATCGACAAGCTAAAAAGCTTGCCAGAACAGAGCATTGTCTTACTCCATCCATGCTGTCATAACCCTACCGGTGCAGACCTAACGGATGCACAATGGGATGAAACCCTTGCTTTACTTAAAGCGCGTAAGCTGATTCCTTTTATGGATATCGCCTATCAAGGCTTTGGCGCAGGTCTTGAAGCGGATTGCTACGCGATCCGTCAAGCGGCGCAACAGGGGTTACCGGTTATTGTCAGTAACTCATTCTCGAAAATTTTCTCGCTGTATGGCGAGCGTGTGGGGGGCTTGTCTGTTGCCTGTGATAGCAGCGAAGAAGCTGATCGCGTGTTAGGGCAACTCAAAGCGGCGGTACGTCGTAACTACTCTAGCCCACCCGCGTTTGGGGCGAAAGTTGTCGCCACGATCCTGACCGATGCGCCATTATTCGCAGATTGGAAAGCAGAACTCGACGCAATGCGCCTGCGGATTTTAGCGATGCGTGAAGCCTTAGTTAGCGCCTTACAGCAGAAAATTCCTGGCAAAGATTTCAGTTTCTTAACCCGTCAACGCGGTATGTTCAGTTATACCGGTTTGAGCCCAGAACAAGTCGTTCGCTTACGTGAAGAGTTTGGTGTTTATCTTATCGGAAGTGGAAGAATGTGTATGGCAGGGTTGAACCAGAAAAATATTGAAAAAGTCGCTTCAGCTATGGCCGCAGTGATGTAATAAGCAGGGCGCCTAAGGCGCCCTTTTTTATGGGGGTTATTGAGCAGAGACGTCGAGTCGTACTAGGCTGTCAGGACCTTTAGCCGAATAGTCCTTATTTAATTCTTGTTTCACTGTCACTCGCGCCGTTTAATGTGCTGCTATCTTGCCCGGTCACAGTAAGTGTCTGTGTCGGGGTCTCTGCCGCAAAGGCCATACCCGTAGTAAGTGCTAACCAACAGCTATATTCAGCAATAAGAGGGCTGAGGGCCTGTTCCCTGATGTGATAAATTGCGATGTCATGTGTGTTACCTAATTATAATGGGCAGTTAACCCTTTCTGCTGTGTTCTCTCGCTCAATAGATAAACGATGGCGAATCCTAGTGATAATTATTTTCATTATCAATACTTACAATACGTTCAATTGATTGTGTTTACAGATATAAATGCTAAGCCATTAACGGGGTGAGTTATTTTTTTCATTAGCTGAAAAATCGTTGAGCTGATTTGTCATTTCATCAATTCAGCATCTGATAGCACAAGGAGTTCGAGAGATTGCTACACTGAAGGGAAAGCTATAAAGGAGAGCGCTATGTGGGTTCAAAAAACGATCCAGTTAAAAGAAAAAAAACGTGGATTCCATCTTATCACTGACGAGATCTTGTCGGCTATTCCAGAGATCGCCAGTATCAAGGTAGGACAATTACAGTTATTGCTTCAGCATACCTCGGCATCGTTAACGCTAAATGAAAACTGTGACCAGACAGTGCGGGCCGATATGGAGCAGCATTTTCTGCGTACTGTACCGGATAATGGGGCGTATCAACATGATTACGAGGGGGTAGACGACATGCCTGCTCACATAAAATCGTCGATTATCGGGGTATCATTAGTCTTACCCCTATCGCAGGGCAAAGTGATGCTCGGGACATGGCAAGGGATCTGGTTAGGAGAGCATCGATTCCACGGCGGTGGCCGTAGCATTATCGCCACGATTCAAGGCGAGTCGAGATAAGAGTACCGTTCCCTGTGACGGGAACGGTAAGTGATCACTTACTTTCTTAACGAGTTGTTATCAATGACAAAACGGTATTTTACGTCGCTTTTTAGCATACGCTCGTAGGCATCATTGATTTGATCGATATTAATTAACTCAATATCTGCGGTGATATTGTGTTCGCCGCAGAAATCGAGCATCTCTTGGGTTTCCGCGATACTGCCGATAAGTGAGCCACCGACGGTCCGGCGCTTAAAGACTAACTCGGCGACGCTCGGTGCAGGATGGTCGTGTTCTGGAACCCCGACTAAGGCTAAGTGTCCATCACGTTTCAGTAAACGAATAAATTGCGTTAGGTCGTGTTGAGCCGCAACGGTATTGAGGATTAGATCGAAGCTATTGACTTGGGCTTCCATCTGCTCTGCATCTTTAGAGATAACCACTTCGTCAGCCCCTAAGCGCTTTCCATCTTCAATTTTCGAGGCGGAAGTGGTGAATAACACCACCTTGGCGCCCATCGCATGAGCGAGTTTAACGCCCATATGGCCCAGTCCGCCTAACCCGACAATACCGACTTTCTGCCCTGGACCAACTTTCCAATGGCGTAGAGGGGAGTAGGTGGTGACCCCGGCACAAAGTAGTGGGGCAACCCCGGCAGGATCGAGGTTCTCAGGGACTTTTAGTACAAAGTCTTGGTCGACCACAATATCGGTTGCATAGCCGCCATAAGTAATGGCTTCTGAGTGACGGTCTTTGCTGTTGTAAGTGGCCACGAAACCATTTTCGCAGTAGTTTTCCTCGCCTTCTTCACAGCTTGAACAGGTACGGCAGGAGTCGACCATACAACCCACGCCGACTAAATCACCCTTTTTGAATTTATTTGCTGACGGACCCGCCTCAACAATACGTCCAACGATTTCATGACCGGGGACGATAGGGTATTGCGTACCTTTCCACTCGTTACGTGCCATATGTAGATCAGAGTGACAAACGCCGCAGTATAAAATCTCAATTTTGACGTCGTTATCGCGCACGTCCCTAGATGAATAATCAAATGGGGCTAGGGGGGATTTTTCATCCTGTGCTGCATAAGCATGAATCTCTGCCATGATAACTCCTCATAGTGAAATAGAAATTGCCCAGAATTTCTGGGCATATCGTTTTACTGATTTAGTAGGGGTTTAAGGAAGCGAGCAGTGTGCGACTTCTCACATTCCGCGACAGTCTCTGGAGAGCCAGCAATCAGAATCTCGCCACCACCACTTCCGCCCTCTGGCCCCAGATCGACAATCCAATCTGCCGTTTTAACCACGTCCAGATTATGTTCGATAACAACAATGGTATTACCTTGGTCGCGTAACTGATGTAATACCACCAGTAGTTGTTGTATATCCGCAAAATGTAGACCCGTTGTCGGCTCATCGAGGATATATAGCGTCTGACCCGTGCCGCGTTTGGACAGTTCACGAGAGAGTTTGACCCGCTGGGCCTCCCCTCCCGAGAGGGTCGTTGCCGATTGACCTAAGCGGATATAGGAGAGGCCTACGCTGATCAAGGTTTGCAGCTTTCGCGCTAGCGCAGGAACCGCCTCGAAAAAGTCTTTTGCCTCCTCGATGGTCATCTCCAGCACTTCGTGAATATTCTTCCCTTTATATTTGATCTCTAGGGTCTCACGGTTGTAGCGCTTGCCTTGACACTGATCGCAGGGAACATAGACATCGGGAAGAAAGTGCATCTCAACTTTAATCACGCCATCACCCTGACAAGCTTCACAGCGGCCACCTTTCACGTTGAAACTAAAGCGACCGGGTGTATAGCCTCGCGAACGGGCTTCAGGTACACCGGCAAATAGCTCCCGTACTGGCGTAAAGATGCCGGTATAGGTTGCTGGGTTGGAACGCGGAGTACGTCCAATAGGGCTTTGGTCGATATCAATGACTTTATCGAAATGTTCGAGACCATTGACCTCATGGTAAGGAGCCGGTTCAGCAATCGTCGCGCCATTCAATTGGCGTTGCGCGATAGGAAACAGAGTATCGTTGATTAAGGTTGATTTACCGGAACCGGATACCCCCGTCACACACGTAAACAGTCCTACCGGTAGCGAAAGCGTAACATTTTTTAAATTATTACCGCGCGCGCCAGCAATCCGCAGCATTTTCTCTGGATCGGCTTTAACGCGTTCTTTCGGCACTTCGATAGCTTTTTTGCCGCTAAGGTATTGGCCAGTTAGGGAATCTTCGTTGGCCATAATTTGGTCAACATTCCCTTCAGCGACCACCGAACCCCCGTGCACACCGGCGCCTGGGCCAATGTCGATCACATGGTCTGCGGCACGAATCGCATCTTCATCATGCTCGACCACTATCACGGTATTACCGAGATCACGCAGATGAATCAAGGTATTGAGTAGGCGCTCATTATCGCGCTGATGCAGTCCAATTGAAGGTTCATCGAGCACATACATTACCCCGACAAGCCCTGCACCGATTTGACTGGCGAGACGAATACGTTGTGCTTCCCCCCCTGACAGGGTTTCGGCCGAACGCGATAAGGAGAGATAATTCAGCCCGACATTGACTAGAAAGCCGAGCCGCTCGCGAATCTCTTTCAATATTTTTTCCGCGATTTGCGCTTTCTGGCCGCTTAGCGCGAGTTGTTCGAAAAAGTCACTGGCATGGCCAATACTCATCTCCGAAATCTCTGGCAGCGTATTTTCAGCCACAAATACGTTACGCGCCTCTTCCCGCAAACGCGTACCATGGCAGCTACTGCAGGCGCAGTTACTGATAAATTTCGCTAATTCTTCGCGTACCGCGTTGGACTCGGTCTCTTTATAACGACGTTCCATATTATGGAGTACCCCTTCGAAGGGGTGGCGCCGAACAGAGGTATCGCCTCGGTCATTGACATATTTAAATTCAATATTGGTTTTCCCCGAACCATAAAGGATGACCTTCTGCGTGTCAGCACTTAAGGATTCAAAGGGCGCTTCAATATCAAACTTGTAATGTTCGCTGAGCGAACGCAGCATCTGATAATAATAGAAATTACGACGATCCCAGCCACGGATAGCGCCGTTTGCTAAGGAGATTTCGCGATTTTGGATGACTCGCTCGGGGTCAAAATATTGTTGTACACCAAGCCCATCACAGGTTTGGCAAGCTCCGGCGGGGTTGTTGAACGAGAACAGGCGTGGCTCAAGCTCTCGCATACTATAACCGCATAGTGGACAGGCAAAATTGGCCGAGAACAGCAACTCTTCTGCTTTGTCATCATCCATATCGGCGACCACCGCTGTGCCCCCTGATAAGGCCAGAGTGGTTTCGAAAGATTCAGCTAGGCGAGTGCCAATATCGTCACGGACCTTGAAGCGATCCACCACGACTTCGATGCTGTGTTTTTTCTGTAGCTCAAGCTTTGGCGGATCGGACAGATCACAGACCTCGCCATCAATACGTGCGCGAATATACCCTTGTGCCGCAAGGCTCTCGAGGGTTTTAACATGCTCACCCTTACGATCTTTCACGATAGGAGCAAGTAGCATTAACCGCTGCCCTTCCGGTTGTTTTAACACCTGATCAACCATCTGGCTGACAGTTTGCGCCGCCAGTGGTTGGTGGTGAGTAGGGCAGCGTGGTTCACCGACTCGCGCAAACAATAATCGCAAGTAGTCGTGAATTTCGGTAATAGTCCCTACCGTCGAGCGTGGGTTATGCGAGGTCGATTTCTGCTCGATTGAGATAGCCGGTGAAAGCCCCTCAATATGATCGACATCCGGTTTTTCCATCAACGAAAGAAACTGTCGCGCATAAGCCGATAATGATTCGACATAACGTCGCTGCCCTTCGGCGTAAAGGGTATCAAAGGCCAGCGAGGATTTACCTGATCCAGAAAGACCAGTGACGACCACTAGCTTGTCACGGGGGATGGTGAGGTTGATGTTTTTTAAATTATGGGTTCGTGCACCCCGTACTTCGATCTTATCCATTCACATTTCCCAATTTGATTGCCTATACGCTGAGATGACATCGCTCTGCATCGATTTCAAGCAGACTCTATAGTATGGCACAAAAAATAACCTGAATAAATATCCAGTACTTTATGCAAAAAGGATTGCCTTTGTGCGGTTGCTCTAAACTACCCAACTTAAGCCGTGACGTGCTATCATCCGTTAGATAGTATCTGTGTAATTTTTCATCAGGAGAGAGTGCAATGGCCAGTCGCGGCGTAAACAAAGTGATTCTTGTCGGTAATTTGGGTCAAGATCCAGAAGTCCGGTATATGCCAAATGGAGGAGCTGTGACAAACATTACACTGGCAACCTCTGAAAGCTGGCGTGATAAGCAAACCGGTGAAAATAAAGAGATTACTGAATGGCACCGTGTCGTACTGTTCGGTAAGTTAGCAGAAGTTGCTGGCGAATATTTGCGTAAAGGCTCTCAGGTTTATATCGAAGGCCAACTGCGCACGCGTAAATGGCAAGACCAAGGTGGCCAAGATCGTTACACCACAGAAGTGGTTGTTAACGTTGGCGGTACCATGCAGATGCTTGGTGGCCGTCAAGGCAACAACGCCCCTCAAGGCGGTGGTGCACCAAACAATAATAACGGTTGGGGTCAGCCACAACAGCCGCAATCCTCCGGTGCACAATTTAGTGGTGGCGGGCAAGCGCCACAATCTCCTAAAGCGCCTGCAGGCGGTAATGAGCCACCAATGGATTTTGATGACGATATCCCGTTCTAAAATCTTTTTCTGGTTGACCAATAAGCCCTCGTTTCGATGAGGGTTTTTTTTGGGAGGGGTTTGGGACTACGCTGATATTATTTAGTTTTTGAATTAATTCTTCGAAAATTAATTATCAAACATAATAATTACATTGAGCAAAAAAATATTTATCACCGTAATTTCAGTCTAATTTTATTTATATAACGGTAATTCAATTAGATTATTCGTTTATATTAACTCCGAATAAAATATTTCCTATTGAGAACAGTTAATAGCTATGCCACTCTATTCATTGGTATTAAAATAATTACTAAAGAATGAGGGTTGAATACGTGAGAGAATGCTAATTCTCTGATTAATAAGATCGTAATAGAGTACTCGCACCACTCAATAATAGATTTAATTATCATTTTTATTAACGATTTTGTTGCTTTTAATGTGGGGATAAGTGCTGATATTCGCTACTGTTCACCCATATCACCTCCTTGAATCCCCCCTTGTTACCCTAAGTAAGCGATTAATCTTATCAATGGAACTGAATATGTCAGAAATTAGTCGAGCCGTACTTTTCGGCAAACTGGAACCCTTACTCTTTTCCTCGTTAGAGAGCGCGACGGCATTTTGTAAGTTGCGTGGCAATCCTTATGTAGAGCTTGTGCATTGGATACATCAACTGATGCAGCAGCAAGAAGGCGACCTACAATATATCATTCAGCACTTTGCATTAGATGAGGCCGCGCTGACCCGCGATATTATTGCCGCATTGGATGCATTACCACGTGGCGCCAGCTCTGTCTCTGATTTGTCGGAGCATATCGATAGTGCGGTAGAACGGGCCTGGGTGATAGGATCGCTCAAATTTGGCGTGAATCGTTTGCGGACCGGGCATTTACTTATCGGGATCCTAAAAACATGGAATCTCGCCACCGTTCTAAAGGGGATATCGCCTCAATTCACTCGTATTAATCTGGAACTGTTAAGTGAGCAGTTCACGACCCTACTGTCGCAGAGTAAAGAAGCTCAGCAGGCTTCTGTCGGGGTAGAGACTCCGCACGGTGTCCCCACAGCCTCCCAGACCTTGGCTCAGTATGGCCAAGATATGACTCAGCGTGCGCGAGACGGGAAGATTGATCCGGTTGTCGGACGTGATGAAGAGATCCGTCAACTGATCGATATTTTAATGCGACGTCGGCAAAATAATCCGCTACTGACCGGTGAGGCTGGGGTAGGGAAGACTGCAGTAGTGGAAGGCTTTGCACGCCGTATCGCAGCAGGCGAGGTGCCGGAACCTTTACAAAATGTCCAGTTATGGCTGATCGATATCGGCTTATTACAAGCTGGCGCAGGGATGAAGGGGGAGTTCGAGGCACGTTTACAATCGTTGATCAACGAAGTGCATTCCAGTCCAACACCGATCATTCTTTTTATTGATGAGATTCATACCCTCGTTGGCGCAGGGGGGCAGCAAGGTACGGGCGACGCAGCTAATTTGCTTAAACCTGCATTGGCACGAGGCCAGCTGCGGACGATTGGTGCCACCACGTGGGCAGAGTATAAAAAATATATTGAGAAAGATCCCGCCCTGACGCGCCGTTTCCAACCGATTCAAGTCCCTGAACCGGATGAAAATAAAGCGGTTCTGATGCTACGTAGCACGGTATCACCGTTAGAAAAGCACCACCAAGTCCTGCTATTGGATGAAGCGGTCAGCGCAGCGGTAAAACTTTCTCATCGTTATATTCCTGCGCGTCAACTTCCCGATAAAGCGATTGCCTTATTAGATACAGCCTGCGCTCGCGTCGCGGTCAGTCAGAGCGCTCCTCCCGCGCAACTCGACGACTATCGCCAACACATCGCGGCGCTTGAAGTCGAGATCGAGATTGCAAAGCGAGAAGCCCGTGTCGCACTCGGGGATGATCAGCGCGTCGAGCAGCTAGAATGTGCGCGGGTGGCTCAACAAACGGAATATGAAGCCTTAGCGTCACGTTGGCAGCAAGAAAAAGTATTAGTGGGCCAGCTTATCGCACAACGGGCGCAGCTTCACCAAGCCAACCCTGAGGCGCTGCCCGAGATCCGCGAGCAATTACTGGCGACACAGCAACAATTGACCGACCTACAGGGGGAAGATCCCCTACTGTTTACCGCTGTCGATGAAAACGTCGTGGCGGCCGTTGTGTCAGATTGGACCGGTATCCCGTTAGGGCGGATGGTTAAAAATGAAATTGATGCGGTATTAACTCTCGCCGATACCCTCAATCAACGGGTCATTGGCCAACGCCATGGGCTCGATCTGATTGCCAAACGTGTTCGTACTTCACGAGCGCGTCTTGATGATCCGAACAAACCCGTTGGGGTCTTTATGTTGTGCGGGCCATCCGGTGTCGGAAAAACGGAAACCGCCTTGGCCTTAGCGGAATCTCTCTATGGGGGTGAGCAAAATGTTATTACCCTTAATATGAGTGAGTTCCAAGAAGCCCACACCGTATCGACCTTAAAAGGTGCGCCTCCTGGTTATGTTGGATACGGAGAGGGCGGCGTCTTAACCGAAGCGGTTCGCCGACGTCCTTATAGCGTGGTGTTGCTCGATGAAATTGAAAAGGCGCACCCTGATGTCCACGAAATCTTCTTCCAAGTGTTTGATAAAGGTTGGATGGAAGACGGTGAAGGACGACATATTGATTTTCGTAATACGCTGATTATTCTGACCTCAAATGTTGGAACGGACCTCACCAGCGGAATGTGTGCCGATCCGGACCTGTTACCTGATGCAGAGACACTTGCCACCGCTTTACGCGGCCCACTCTTACAGGTCTTCCCGCCTGCATTATTAGGTCGGTTATTGGTGGTGCCTTATTATCCATTGAACGATCAGATGCTCGGCGAGATCGTCCGCTTACAATTAGCCCGTATTCAACGACGTTTACTGGACAATCACCATATCGTGACCGATATCGACGATAGTGTTATCACGCAAATCGTCCAACGTTGTACAGAAGTGGAGTCTGGGGGAAGGATGGTCGATGCGATCCTCACCAATACCTTATTACCCCAAATCAGTCAGAAGTTACTGACTGCAAGCCGCGATGAGCAACAATACCAATCGTTACACCTCAGTGTTGAACAGGGCGAGTTCCGCTGTCAGTTTTTCGCCAGCCATAATGGTTAAGTGAGCCTGAATGCTGCGTTATAAAATATTGTCGCAACGTCATAAAGCTGTTGGTTAAATAAATTATTTGATAGGGTATTTATATCTTATTTTATGATTCGGTCAGGAGATTAAATAGAGTCTTTAGTCATTGAGTATTTGCTGAAGACTCTATTTTCTTATTTTTATATCTCCGATATCTTCGAGTTAAAATATAGTAATAATATCGGCTCCACATATTTTGATATACCTGAATGGCATTTCGCCGGCCCCCCTTTACTTAGCCTGTAACCGATCTGTACGAGCAGTTCGCTAATAGGTTACAGCCACTTTAGTCTAGTGAAGGGCACGTAAATATTATTATTGATCGATATCGATACCTAGCAGCTAAGTTACGATTGGCTATTATCACAGTACTGGGGGAATGTGTTGAACAGCCTGAAATTCTAGGCGCGAAGCTCTAGTGAACCCTTGGTCGACCTAGGGTCGCCAAGGGATGTTCTGAGGTAATTAATTGGCTTGTACTGGCCCAATTAACCGGCGTAATAACGGGATTAAGAGCATCAGCACCACTGCCGTTAATCCCGAGGCGATGGCCAATAAGATAAATAAATGGCTATAGCCGGGATTAGTTAATAGAGGGGTGGAACCCTGTGCAGTCGGCATCGCTTGCGATAAATAACCAGCAAGGATAGAAGCAACACCGGAAATCATCATCCAGGTCCCCATCAACAAGCCTTGGTATTGCTGCGGAGCCAGACGACCAATCATCGCGTAGCCTATCGGCGAGATCAGTAATTCACCGATACTTTGCAGTAAGTAACTCCAAAATATCCATTGAAAATCGACTAAGCCATTAGCACCGGCAAGGCCAATACCGATAGGAAGTACTAACATACCTCCACCCATAAACAGCAGTGAGGCTGCAAATTGACTGGGGATATCAATCGTGATGCCCTGCGCGCGCAGCCGTTTAAACAGTAGGGCAAGCAGCGGGCCCCCTAAGACAATCACCAGCGTATTAATATCTTGTATCCACTGCGGGGCGATATGCCAGCCAAATAGCTGTAAATTAAGATTATTTTCGGCAAACAGCATCAGTCCCATCGGGGCAAGTTGATACAGTGACCAAAAGACCAAAGACCCGAGGGTAAGGATGAGGTAGGCGATCATTCGTGAACGTTCCGCGGCAATTTTATGCCGACCAGTGATAATACAGAGAGCCACAAGAACTAAGGTGCCTAGGCCTAGAACGAAGTAACTACTTACTTCTGAGTGGGTCAGCATCACTTTTACCACGGGAAGCAGCAGTAATAAGATCACACAGCCTATTGCCAAGCGTTGGCGCATCTTCGGTCCTGAAGCTTGACTCAGCGGCGTATTAAGGTCGGCCAAATGACGCCAAAATATGCTAGTGAGCACGATAGCAATAAGATTACCGAGGGTGGCAAATAAAAATAGGGCGTGATAATTCAGGCTTAACTGAAAATAGCCGGCAGCGGTGAAGCCCATAAAAAAGCCCAGATTCATCCCCGCATAATTCCACAGAAAAGCTGATTCGCGACGCGGGTCATTGGGGGTAAACCTTTGGGTCAGCATCATATTTATACACGTAACATTTAGACCACTACCAGTTAAAAAGAGTGCGAGTCCCCAGTAGAGGCCGTCTATCTGCGCGCTTGATAACAGATAACAACCGATGACCTGTAATACCATACCGAGAACAAAGAGATTACGGTTACTCAGAAATCTGCCACCCAGATAGCCGCCGAATAAATGAAGTCCATAATTAAAGGCACCAAAGATCCCCATAATGGCGTTAGCCGAGTATTCGCTGAAGCCTAATTTTTTGGTGGCGTAAAGTACCAGCGAAGAATAGAGTACTGCAAATCCCATGGTGGAAAACATCTGTATGAAGCAAAGAATATTTGCTCCAGCAATGTTATTCTGTTTTTGAAGTGTAACGTCCAACCTAACCCCTTAATGCTAATTTCGTTTTGACCACAAGCTGATTAGGAAAATTGCCAGTTTTTGATCGCGCAAACAACTATTAAAAGAATAAAAAATGCTGTAAATAAGTTATATCAGAGGCTTTAACTGTAATTTTTTATTACCGCCGCCGAAAAGTGAGGATCAACGATGCAATATATTCTGACCCCAACGCTCAATATTACCGACCAGCAAGAGCTATTTGTTGGGTTACGTCGTTACAATCACACATTTCTCCCCCCTCAAGAGGTGGGGCATTTCGGGGTATATTGCCGTGATGCGCAGGGAGTGATGTTAGGGGGACTGAATGCCTCGATTAAAGGCCAGTGGTTATGCATCGATTATTTATGGGTGGATGAGTCAGTAAGGGGGCAGGGAGTGGGTGGGCGGTTATTACAGCAAGCGGAAAGCCACGCGAAACAGTTAGGATGTCAACTAAGCTTAGTCGATACTTTTAGCTTTCAATCCCCTCTATTTTATATAAAAAGTGGTTATCAAACAGTAATGACGCTGGCAGATTTCCCTAAGGTCGGCATGCAACGTCATTACTTACGGAAAGACTTAAACGCGTAGCGATTGATAACTGACCATCACGTGACGTTGATAAGCCGGCCGTTGGGTAAGGCGCTGGTAGTACGCGTCAAGCGCAGGGAGAGGTTGCTGAGCAATCCCCAACTGATAATAGCGGTAGAGAAGGTGGCCTAATTGAATATCGGCTAGGCTAAAATGCTCACCGGCTAAAAAGGGGTATTGGTTTAGCTGTTGGTCGGCGATGGCTAATTTACTCTCAAACCGATCAATCGCTCGCTTAATCGCGGGCAGATCACGCTCGTCAGCGGGGGTACGAACGAGTTGCCAAAAAATAGGTTGCGTAAAGAGTGATACAACACTGACTTTTGCCCATTCTGCCCAGCGATCCACTTCACAGCGAGCAAAAATCTCTTCAGGCCAAAACGTCTCTGGGGCATAACGACTGGCTAAATAGCGCAGGATTGCCCCACTTTCCCATAGCGGAGCATGGTCATTGTCCTGTAACACCGGGATGGTACGATTGGGATTCAGCTGATAGAACGCGTCACTATCCAGTCCGCCGAAGTGGTGGCCGTAATCATAACGTTGATAGTCTAGCCCCAATTCCCCGATACACCACATAACGGCTTGGACATTGGAAGAGGTTTCTCTTCCCCATACTTGCAACATAATAAGCCTCCAGAGCTATAGCCTTTTTACCCATAATCTCTTAACGTAGAAGCTTCATGGCCGGAGGTAAAGGAAAACTGATGATTACATTGAGTGGTTTTTTACGTTGTCGCACACCCGAAGCGTCGCAAACTGTCAGCCACTATCTTCCTGAACACCAGCAGCTGTCGCGCGCTGAGGCAGGATGTTTATCTTTTTCTGTTACCCAAACCGCCGATCCCTTGGTCTGGCGGGTCGACGAATCCTTTACGGACAACACTGCGTTTGCTTTGCACCAGCAACGTGTCGCCGGTTCAGAATGGGGCCGTAAGACCGCCGGTATCGACAGGGATTACAAGATGAGTGAGGGGTAGGACTATGGCTGATGCGCTTTTAATCATTGATATGCAGAAATTTGTCCAACAGCGTATCGATCAAGGTGTCGACACATTTCCTCACCGAGCGATTGAGAATGGGCTATCGATACTCAATGCTTATCGACAGCAGCAGCGCCCGGTTATCCATATCTATCATCACGACCTTGATACTACTGGGACCTTGCATCCTGATCAGGCGGCAGCCATGCCGCTTGAGGGCTTCCAACCGCTACCAAATGAAAAATTTTTTATTAAATACGGCTCTTCTGCTTTGAGTCATACCGGGCTTTATTCACATTTGATGACTGCAGGGATCTCACATCTCACCGTTATTGGGGCGGTGGCAGGCTTTTGTGTCAACTCGACCGTACGGGCGGCGGCTGACTTAGGGTTAAGCGTAACAATTATCGACGATGCGGTGGTCAGTTTTGCCCTCGCGGGAACGCCGTTTACCGCCGAATTATTATGGCAGTCGACCCTAGCCCTTCTTGCTGCGGATTTCGCGGCTCTGAGCAGCCTAACGCAGTGGCGGAGTGAAAATGAAAATAGTGTCGAGTAGTCGCTTTACCGGGGAACGTGCTTGGCAAGCACTTGATATTGCAGATTTTGATGGAACTTCCGTCCGATTACATTGGACCGACCAACCCTATAAATGGCATATCAATGATGGCCAAGAGGTGTTCGTCGTATTGCAGGGCTGTGTTGAGATGTTCTACCGAGAGGCGGGGGAAGAAAAATCGGCGATGCTAGAGGTCGGCGATATCTTTTATGCCAGTGTCGGTACTGAACATGTCGCCCATCCCCGCGGAGAAGCGCGGATTTTAGTAATAGAAAAAGCCGGTTCAGTCTAATTACTGGCTCAGAGCCCTAAAATGGTAGGTAAAGATTCGCAAAGCTGCGGGATTTATCGCCATGGCTGTGCCAGAATTACACTAACACAACTGCCAAGGACAAATTTTTTCCGCAATGATGAGAAGCAACCCCGCGGATAAATTGTAATTTTTATGCGTATGCTGATCCAAAAAGAAGGATTCTTTTGTTCGACTTTTTTATCCCCTTTCTCTAGCTCTGCGAGTGATCAACACTGGCGCTCCGCGCTTTAGTTCCTCTCTTCCTAATCGTTTTGACTCTTATCTCTCACCTACTTGCGGTGCAGAGGCTCTTTACCATGATTTGGAAGAATCACCATGTTTTATTGGATGCTATTATTACTCGCCATTATTTTTGAAGTCACTGGGACGTTATCGATGAAGTGGTCCACGCTCAGTGGGTCCGCCAGTGGCTATTACATTATGTTATTAATGATTGGATGTTCTTATCTCACGTTGTCGATTGCGATAAAAAAAATCGCATTAGGCGTCGCCTATGCCATGTGGGAAGGTGTGGGAATTATTTTAATCACCTTATGTAGCCTATGGCTATTCGATGAATCATTGTCAGCTGGCAAACTCTGCGGTTTAGTACTGTTGATCCTTGGGATCACCTTGATCAAAATTGGGACACGTTCAACCGATCCTAAAGCACAAGGAGTGATGCAATGATCGCCTTCTTACTTGAGTGGCAACATAGCTTATGGTTGTTACTGGCGGTGATCGTCGAAATTATCGCTAACGTTTTACTCAAACTCTCCAATGGCTTTCAGAAAAAAAGCTACGGCATATTGTCACTTATCGCGGTATTGGCCGCTTTCAGTGCGTTGGGACAAGCTGTAAAAGGAATAGACTTAGCGGTGGCATATGCCCTGTGGGGCGGATTGGGGCTTCTGGCGACGATCGCTTTTGGCTGGATCTTATTCGGTCAACGGCTTAACTGGATCGGCGGCATAGGGATCTTGTTGCTACTGCTGGGGATGGCGATCATAAAATTGGCCTAAGATGATTAAAAAAACTTGCCATGACTATAACAATAAAGGAGTCTAGACGTCTAAACATCTATGGTAGTGAGTAATGTTATGACGGATAGCGCTGCACAGCCCTCGTACATCGTACGCAATGCGGCTGATGTTAATCGATTGATTAATACCTCCTCGTTAACGAGTCATCATGCACGAATGATTATTACGATAGCGCTGGGGGGAATTTTTCTTGATGCTTATGACCTTGGGGCACTTGCCTTTGGCGTTAAAGACATCACTCGGCAATTTGCCTTAAGTGCAACGCAGGTTGGTATGGTGGTCTCTGCGATTACTTTTGGTGCAATCATCGGCGCACTACTCGGTGGCTATTTAACCGATAAAATTGGCCGTTACCGAGTCTTCATGGCGGATATGTTCTTTTTTGTCTTTGCGGCAATTTTAGGTGCTCTTGCCCCTAATGCAGAAATTCTCACGCTTAGCCGTTTTATCATGGGGTTAGGTATCGGAATCGATTTACCCGTGGCGATGGCTTTTCTGGCTGAATTCTCTCGCTTAAACGGTCGAGGTAATAAAGCGGCAAAAATAGCGATGTGGTGCCCAACTTGGTATGCCGCCATCTCTGCAGCCTATCTACTGGTTTTAGCGCTATATAGTTTTCTACCAGACAGTCAATCGGCCTATTTATGGCGCTATATTGTAGGATTTGGCGCTCTGCCCGCGTTAGCTATCCTCCTTATCAGAAAAAAATATATGACGGAGTCTCCCATATGGGCGGCACAACAGGGTGATTTAACTACTGCCGTAGCCATTCTGAATAAAACTTATCGTATTCCGGCAACAGTCGGTGAGGCGGGAGTCAGCCCCGTATCGTCGGGCCAAACAGCAAGCCCTTGGATCGCCTATCGCGCGCTTTTTGGTAGCCGGTATGCAAAACGTACAGTACTTAGCAGCATACTCTCATTTGTCTCGCCCTTCGCCTACGCCGCGATCGCTTTTGGCTTACCTATCATTATCTCCACACTTTTTGAGCAATCGTTATTAACCACTATCTTGGTCTCCCTTGTTCTAAATTTCTTTTTTGCTTTTACGGGGGGCATGTTGGCGGTACGTTGGGTTGCTATAATCGGGGCGAGGCCCTTGGCGACGGCGGGTTACCTCTGCCAAATTGTAGCCTTGGTTGGCCTAGCTTGGTTGGGAAAACCGCAAGATAATTTACACGCGCTTTCCTGTTTTGGATTATTGGCTCTGTTTTTGTTCGGGCAAGGGGTAGGGCCTGGCGCGCAATCGATGGTCTATGCATCATTGAGTTATCCAGCCTCGCTACGCGGAGTCGGCGTGGGGCTGAATCAGACAGTGACTCGTATTAGTTCGACGCTTGCACTATTTATTTTTCCGCTTTTAACGCTTTATCTGGGCACACACCTATTTTGGGTGATTGCCTGTGCACCGGCGATAGGGTTGATCGCTTTGCAGTTATTAGGCTGGGAACCTGCTGGTTATGATGTTGATGCGGAAGATTACGCCACTAACTGAAAAGGGGGGAATTATTCCCCCTATCTTACTTATTTATATAAATCGACCACGGCATCGAAGTTTGGACCGTGTTCACGTGCCGCAATGATCACGTAGTACTTGGCACCTTTATCGTCCGCACGTTTAGAGATCTCTTCATGCAAATCGGAAGGCGAAGAGATGCTACCCCCGGTTTCCGCTACTGAGATGGATCCCACTTTGGTTAATTTGAAATGTTTCACTTCTTCTTTTGAGATATTTTGAGCTGCCTGTGCAGCAAAGCAGGTTAAACCAAACAAACCTGCGAAAAGCATCGAACGTGTTATTTTCATTTTTCTTCCTTCTTCTCGATAGAGAAACATGGGCAAGCATCATTGCATCGTTATCTCATTTAACAAGATAAGATGATTCTTTATAATTAAACAACTGTTGTCATAATCGAGATAAAATTAGCATTTTTCGCGAAGTATTTGTGAGTTCAATCACAACAGGGGTTGATCTACGTCAGGAATTTTTCACTGTTGTTGGCGAAAGACTGTTGGCGTTACGCCCGTATCGCGTTTGAATCTTTGGCTTAAATGACTCGCTGAACTAAAACCACATTGATAGGCAATGTCCGTCATGCTGTATTGACTGGTCGCAAGGAGCTGTTTGGCCCGCTGTAAACGACGCTGCATCACATAGTGGTGAGGGGGAATGGACATTGAGGCGCTAAACATCCGCGCAAAGTGGTATTCACTTAACGCCGCCTGTTGCGCTAAGACCGTTAGCGTCAGTGGCTCGGCGAGATGGGCGTCAATATAGTCGCAAATGTTACGAAGCACATAAGGCGATAAGCCACCCGTCACCGTCGGTAGACGCCATGTGACTTGGCTATAATGTTGAATAAGATGGGTTAATAATAGTGAGCTTGCTGAACTGAGTACCAGCTGGTTTGCATTATCCAGCCAATCGTAGCTAAGTAAAAAATGACGATACAGCGCCGTCACCCTGTCATCACGCTGAAAACTGGTTTCTACCAGACTCAATTCCGCTGGGCTACGGTCCCAAATCTGCTCGCCGATATGCCGAAGATGCTGCTGGGTACAATAGAGATGCACAAAGGACAACGGCCCCCGGATATCCCAATGGCTCTCTACGTCTTTAGGCATGATACAAAGTTTATCCGGGCCTCCACCATTCTGCCAACTTCCGTGGCGTTTTTGAAAACTTTGATAACCACCATGCGTATAAAGACTCAGGGTATGGTGATCACTTAACACCTTGATTTGATCGCACTGGTTTGACCAGGAGGCCAGCTGAATACCTGTATTCAGCGCAACTTTCTGATGCAAGGTTGCTCGCTGCTGACTTAGGGTGTCGAACGTTTGATAATGCATGCAACGCTCCAGATAATCAGGGAATAATGCAGTGTATGAATCGATAGGGGGAATTACTAGTCTTTCGCTTCACTGCCTAACAAAAAACCGCAAGAATATATAAATCACCCTCATGCAGATGACAGCATTTTAGCTGCGCTGAGTGCACAGTGGTTCAGATAACTGAGTGAGGATGATGATGAACGGATTATTATATTTATGTGTAGTGGGGATTTGGGGCACAACGTGGTTAGCGATTGCCTTACAGCAAGGTGAGGTTCCTCTCTTGGTCTCGATTTTTTGGCGTTTTGCGCTGGCCGGTGGCCTACTGTTGGTGGTGAGTCGCTGGCGGTTAGGTAAGAATCACTTATCGTGGCGTGATCATGGGTTTTGCTTATTACAGGGGCTATGCGCCTTCAGTCTTAATTTTTTCTGCTTTTACCTTGCCGCAGCACATATTACCACTGGAATAGAGTCGGTGATCTTTTCGATGGCAGTCCTGTTTAATGCCATCAACCAAGCACTTTTTTATCGCACCACGCCGGTAAAGCGGTTTTGGCCCGCCGCAGCGCTGGGAATTATCGGTATTGCCATACTCTTTAGCGATCAATGGCAGGCTAAACAGTTCTCGACATCCTTAGGCTTGGGCATCGCACTAAGCTTATTGGGAACCTATGGTTTCTCACTGGGGAATATGTTGAGTATTCGCCATCAGCGACGGGGCTTAGCAATATTGACGACCAACAGTTGGGCGATGTGTTACGGCGCGGCAGTAGCCGGTGCTGGCGCTTATCTACTCGGCTACTCTTTTGTTTTACCGGCACAGCCTCTTTATCTTGGTGCTTTAGGGTATCTTGCGCTATTTGGCTCAGTAATCGGCTTTGGTGCTTATTACTTATTAGTGGGACGAATTGGAGCGGGGCAGGCGGCGTATGCGACGGTACTGTTTCCCTTAGTTGCCTTGGCTATTTCCACCCGCTTCGAAGGATATCAGTGGCATCTGCATGCGGTAGTAGGACTGGGGGTGATTTTACTGGGTAATGTTATTATGTTTTTCCCCCTACATAAGATTAAAAAAAGCCGGCTCCGTTCCCTCTTCGCGTCTGTAACGATAGAAGGGAAACGGAGCGACCTTCCCTGAGTCTTATCTGTTATAAGCAGCTTTAGCTGTTGCAGTAGAAGAGAACGCTCTTCTTGCCCTGGTGAGGCGGATAACCCATAACGTGACAACGCACGTATAGGGCCTCTTACGCAATAATTTTTAATTGGCGATAAAGACTCAGACACGAATTATAGAGATAGCTCGTTAATGCAGCAATATCTGATGCTTACAGGAGATTGATTGATATCAATTCAATTAGACTTTTTTAACAATCGATAAATTATTATAACATTAACAAAACTCTACTGTTGACGGAGGCACACTCTATGTACCCCATTGCTTTTTACAGCCGTCATGCTGAAACGGATTTATGGCTAGCTCCACTCAAGGCGGCATTACCTGAAGCTACCCTTAATGTGTGGCCTGTCCACGATGAACGGGCGACGGTTGCGCTGACTTGGGCGCCGGATCAAGCCTTTATCGATGCCCATCCAAACCTTAAGGTGATTTTTAATATGGGGGCTGGCGTTGATGCTATCTTGTCCCTCAACTTACCCCCCGATATTGCGATTATCCGTGTAAAAGATGGCGGGATGGCCGTGCAATTAGCGGAATACTGCTGTGAGGCAGTGATCCGATTTTATCGCGAGTTTCCGCAGTACGAGCAACAACGCCAGCAACATCGGTGGCAAAACAACTTACTCCATCATCGTGAAGATTATCCGGTTGGCGTGATGGGGCTAGGAGTACTGGGTAAGAAGATCGCTCAATCTTTGCGTCAGTTTGATTACCCGGTGAATGGCTGGAGCCACAGCCGCAAAGCGATCCCTGGAGTAACTTGCTACGACGGGCAGCAGCTTGAAGCTTTTTTACGCGCGTCACGCATACTGATCTGTGTGCTACCTTTGACCGATAAAACGCGAGGGATCCTTAACTTTCGCCATCTCTCTCTGCTTCAAGACGATGGTTACTTGATCAATGTCGCTCGAGGCGGTCATCTGATTGAGCAGGACCTGATTCAGTTAATCCAAACGGGGAAAATACGGGGCGCAACGCTAGATGTAACACAGAATGAACCTTTAAGTGACGAGGACCCTCTGTGGCAAGTGCCGCAAATTCGCATCACCCCCCATATCGCGGGGAAAACCCAAGTCGAGCATGTTTTGGCACAGGTCGTGCCACAAATAACTCGCTGGTTTATGCAGGGGGAAATTGACGGGGCGATCGATTTACATCAGGGATATTAATCAATTTTTGCTCAAAATGGCATTTTTTGAGCGGAAAAACTGTCGTGTCAGCCCTATTATTCACAATTACATAGATAACTTTACACTTGTTTAACCTCACGCTCACACGACAGCTTTTTCACTCACTCTTTTGCACAGGTCATCGCCATGAAAGGTAAATTGATATTACTAAGGGTCGTGTCTGTCTTGCTGCTGCTCACCAGCATCGTCATGATAGCTGGGGGCGGGTACTTACTCTCCCTATCAGGGTCCTGCTACTATTTAATTGCGGGCATTTTCCTGCTGATCAGTACGATTCAGCTTTTTCGCCGTAAGTCTTCCGGCGCAATACTCTTTTTTATCGTCTACATTGCCACTATCCTCTGGACCATTTATGAAAGTGGGGCGGATTATTGGGGATGGGTACCTCGTTTATCCTTACTCACCGTTTATGGTTTCCTCTTAGCCTTAAGCTTACCTGCCTTGCAACGCCAACCTTCGAATAAGTTGAGCTTTGGTTTAGCCGGGATTTTTGTGGTGATCTTTGCCGTCGCCTTTGGCATGGCATTTGTGCCAACGCATGTCTTTCATTCAGGTGAGGCTCTACCTCAGCAACCTTTGGTTAAAACGCCTACCCCTTCGCAGGCGGAACAACCGGATAGTGACTGGACCTATTATGGCCGAGATGCTGATGCCTCACGTTTCTCGCCTTTAAGCCAAATTACCCCTGATAATGTAGGCCAGCTCAAACGCGCCTGGACTTATCGTACCGGTGATCTTCCTGCGCCGGGGCAGGTGAATAAATGGGCGGCTGAAAATACCCCGATCAAGGTTGGCGATGCCGTCTATGTTTGCTCGGCACGCAACAACATCATCAAATTGGATGCCAAAACCGGCAAAAAAATCTGGCAACACAATACTGGCGTAAAATATGAGAGCATTCCTTATACCGCCGCGTGTAAAGGGGTGACCTACTATACCTCGACCCAAACTCCTGTTGGGCAAGCCTGTCACACTCGCCTTATCGTCGGCACTTTGGATGAGCGCCTAGTGGCTGTCGACAGTGAAACGGGACAATCTTGCCAAGGGTTTGGTGATCACGGCCAAACTAATCTACTGAAAGGTTTAGGCTATACCGTTCCGGGTTTCGTTGCCGTGACAGCGCCAGTCCCTATTATTAACGGTACCATCGTTGTTAACCACGAGGTGCTGGATGGACAACGCCGTTGGGCACCTTCTGGGGTGATCCGCGGCTATGATGCAGAAACCGGGCAGTTCAAATGGGCGTGGGATGTGAATAACCCTACGGACCACAAAGAACCGGCAGCGGGGAAAGAATATAGCCGTGGTACGCCTAACTCTTGGGCGACAATGGTAGGAGATAATCGTTTAGGATTAGTCTACGTCCCAACCGGTAACTCTGCCGCCGATTACTACAGTAAACTGCGTTCGGCGAATGAGAACAAGGTCTCTTCATCCATCGTTGCCATCGATGTTAAAACTGGTGACGTCCGTTGGGTCTTCCAGACCGTGCATAAAGATGTGTGGGATTACGACATTGGTTCACAACCTACACTCTTCGATTTCCCAGGGCCTAATGGTTCGACAATCCCAGCGATAATTGTACCGACTAAACGTGGCCAAACTTTTGTATTTAACCGCGAAACGGGCAAGCCTTTGACGCCTGTTGAAGAGAAAGCCGCGCCTGCAGCAGTCGTTAAAGAAGACCCGCGTGCGCCGACACAACCTTGGTCGGTGGGTATGCCACGTCTTGGACTGCCCGACCTGAGCGAGCGTAAAATGTGGGGCTTGACGATGTTTGATCAGTTGGCCTGCCGTATTAAGTTCCGCCAAGCCCGTTACGAAGGTGAATTTACGCCACCGAGCTTGGATAAGCCATGGATTGAATACCCAGGATACAATGGCGGCAGTGACTGGGGCAGTGTCGCCTATAACCCACAAAATGGTGTGTTGATCGCTAACTGGAATAATACACCGATGTATGACCAGTTAATCACCCGTAAAAAAGCCGATAAGTTAGGTCTGCAATCTATCGACTCACCAAAATATAAGCCTGGCGGCGGTGGTGCAGAAGGTAATGGTGCGATGGCTGATACCCCGTATGCGATTCAAGTCTCGCCGTTCTATCTAGATAGCACGCAGATGCTCTGTAACGAACCCCCTTACGGCATGATTACGGCAATCGATATGCATACCCGTAAAGTGTTATGGCAACACCCGTTAGGGAGTGGTGAAAAGAACGGTCCATTTGGTCTTCCTACCCATATGCCCATCAATGTCGGTACGCCTAATAACGGTGGCCCAATCATTACGGCGGGAGGGTTAACCTTTATTGCAGCAACCACGGATAACAAAATTCGTGCCTTCGATAACCGCACCGGTAACGAAGTCTGGAGCGACACCTTACCTGCAGGTGGTCAAGCAACGCCTATGACCTATTCTGCTGGAGGTAAGCAGTATCTGGTGATTATGGCCGGTGGCCACCACTTTATGCGCACGAACGTCGGCGATTATGTCATCGCTTACGCCCTTCCTGATACCCACTAATTGTTACGGATCTGCGGAGCCGTTTACATATTTATAAAAAGTTTTCATCAATTAATTCAGCTAGTGTGATCTTCGTCAACTATAGTTATTAACCTAAACCTATTTTATTTGACAACGGAGCTATCAAATGGTCAAGAACGTTGAAATTCACGCGCAATCACAAAAATTACCCGGTTCTGAAGCAAAATTGTCACCTAAAGCGGAAATGATCCGTGAAGATTACCGGGGTAGCGGCAAGCTGGCCGGAAAGGTAGCGTTAGTCACCGGCGGCGATAGCGGTATCGGCCGTTCCGCCGCCCTTCACTTTGCCCGCGAAGGTGCCGATGTCGCCATTACTTATCTTCCGAATAACGAAGATGAAGCGGCCGATGCACGCTCAATCAAAGCCTTAATCGAGCAAGAAGGGCAACAGTGCGCCATCTATCCAGTCGATTTACGTAAAGCCGAAAATTGCCGTAAATTGATTGCCGACGTGGTTGAAGCTTTCGGTAAATTAAACGTGCTGGTGAACAATGCCGGAACACAATACCCGAATGAAGACCTTACCACATTAAGCGACGAGCAATGGCTCAACACCTTTGACACCAATATTCATAGCATCTTCTTCCTGACTAAAGCAGCGCTACCGCACTTAAAAGAAGATGACAGCATCATCAATACCACTTCCGTGAATGCTTATGTCGGCCCGCAAATGCTGATTGACTACACCGCGACGAAAGGGGCGATTGTCAGCTTTACTCGCGCACTGTCTAACCAAATTGCTGGCAAAGGGATTCGTGTGAATGCTGTGGCCCCAGGTCCGGTTTGGACACCGCTACAACCTGCGACATTAGGTGATTACAACCCAGAACTGTTGGAGAACTTTGGCCATGAAACGCCAATGGGACGCGCAGGGCAGCCGTCTGAACTCGGTCCAATTTATGTCTTCCTTGCAAGCTTAGACTCTTCTTATATCAGCGGCCAAGTGATTCATCCTAATGGTGGTACCATGGTAGGTGGCTGATTTTTAAGTTCTTTATGAGGTGTTGTAATGTTATTTGCGCAATTTAGTCAAAGTTGGCTAAGCCAGGAATATCATCACCACTGGTTAGAAGATCAAGGTCGACAATTACTGGCATTTTATAAGCGCGCCAGATGCGAACGCGGCGGTTTCACTGCCCTCGACGATAAAGGCTATCAGGCGAAAGAGAGTCAACCGGACACCATGCAAACCGCCCGCATGACCCACTGCTTCGCCTTGGCATCACTGCAAGGTGAGCCAGGGGCGGCTGAATTGGCGCAATGGGGGGTGGACTCGTTACTCGGTGTGTTGAAAGATACTCAGTACGGTGGCTGGCTAAGTACCCTACCTGAAAGGGTTGCAGATGAACGTAAAGCCTCTTATATACATGTCTTCGTGACGTTGGCCGGATGTAGCGCCAGTCTCGCGGGTATTCCGCGGGCCGATGAGCTCTATCAGCAAGCGGTCAAAACATTAGAAACCCATTTCTGGATGGCAGACGAAGGGGCTCTATGTGAAAGTTACACCCGAGATTGGCAAGATCGCGAAGCCTACCGTGGTGGTAACAGCAATATGCACTGTACTGAACTGTTCCTGCAGTTGGCAGACTTTACCGGAAACTCCCTCTGGCGTGAGCGTGCGCTAGCGATTGTCGATAAGGTGATTCACCAACATGCTCCGGCCAATCATTATTTCTTAGCTGAACACTTCCACGAAAATTGGCAAGAGTGGCACGACTATAATAAGGATAAACCCACAGACAGCTTCCATCCTTATGGTATAACGCCAGGCCATGCATGTGAATGGGCGAGACTTCTGTTGCATCTAGAGGCCGCATTGCAAGCCGCAGGGGAACCGGTTCCAACGTGGTTGCTTACTGATGCTAAGGGTTTGTTTCACGCTGGCACTAGCCATGGCTGGCATGTTGATGGAACACCCGGTATCGTCTATACCCATGACTGGGAGGGGAAACCGGTCGCCCATAGTCGTGTTCACTGGACGTTAGCAGAAAGCTGTGGCACTGCGGCAAGTCTGCTTAAGCGTACGGGAGAACAGGTTTACGAAGAGTGGTATCGGCGCTTATGGGACTATATCGGCTGCTATATGGTCGATACACATTATGGCAGCTGGTGGCAGGAGTTGGATCAGCAGCAGCATCGCTCCACTGAAATATGGTCAGGTAAACCTGACCTATATCATGCTTGGCAACTCACTCAAATCTCTCGCCTCCCCCTAACCCCCATGATTGGATTATCCATCAAACAGGGGCATCATCTACGCTAAGCCTCAAGCCCTGAACCGTTTTAGGTTTCAGGGCTTTTTTCGTTAATGAATAAACGCAGTCCGTTTTAAGCGTAAGGCATTCCCCAAGACAAAGACGCTGGATAGCGCCATGGCTCCCGCGGCGAGAATGGGGGAAAGCTGGATCCCAAAAGCGGGATAGAGCGCACCGGCAGCGACTGGTATCAAGATTAAGTTATAAATAAAGGCCCAAAATAGATTCTGATGAATATTGGTCATCGTGACTTGCGAAACATGTCGTGCGTTCAGCACATTGGTCAGTGAGTCGGACATCAACACTACATCGGCGGACTCCATCGCGATATCCGTCCCGCTTCCCAACGCAATACCCACTTCAGCTGCCGCTAACGCTGGCGCATCGTTAATCCCGTCACCCACAAAACTGACACCGGTAAAGCGTTGCTGCCAATTTTGAATCGCCTCGACCTTCCCTTGGGGTTTGACCTCGGCAACCACTTCGCTGATACCGAGCTGTTTCGCCACTGCTTGCGCAGTAAGACGGTTATCGCCGGTGACCATCGCCACGGTGATCCCTTGAGCCTGCAGCTGACTGACTACCGTCCGGCTAACCGCTTTAATCGGGTCGGCCACGGCAATTATTCCTGCTAGTTGCTGGCCAATGGCAATATAAAACGGACTCTTCCCTTGCTCTGCGTAATCGGTCGCCAGTGCGTCGAGATCGCTGGAGACGATAGACAGGCTTTGTAGATAACGTTGAGCACCAATATCGACCCGCTTACCCTGTACCCAAGCACTCACCCCCATTCCGCTATGGCTGGTGAAATCTGTTGCCGACAGTCGTTCAAGCTGCTGGGCCTCTGCGGCCTTCACCACTGCACTGGCCAGTGGGTGTTCAGAGTAACGCTCAACCGCGGCGGCATAGGCCAGTAGCTGTTCTGTGCGGTAACCATCAGCCGGTTGGATATCGGTGAGAGCTGGCTGTCCTTCGGTTAAGGTCCCTGTCTTATCGAAAGCGATCAGCGTCGTTTCACGAAGCTGCTGCAAGGCCCTGCCTTGGCGGAATAAGATCCCTTTTTCTGCGGCGCGGCCGGTGGCAACCATGATGGAGGTTGGGGTCGCTAAGCCCATGGCACAGGGGCAGGCAATAATCAGTACGGCGACGGCGTTCACAATGGCAAGACTAATCCCCCCTTGTGGCGCAAAATAGAGCCAGCCAATCAGCGTTAACAGTGCAGCCACGAAGACGACCGGTACAAACCAAAGAGTAACTTTATCAACGACGCCTTGGATGGGCAGTTTCGCGGCTTGAGCTTGCTCGACGGCCTGAACGATCTGTGCCAAGACGGTTTGCTCTCCCGTCGCGGTAACCTTGAAGCGTAAATAGCCTTGTTGATTTAGGGTGCCACCCGTCAAGGTGTCACCGAGACCTTTACGCACGGCGAGCGGTTCACCAGTCACCATTGATTCCTCTACGTGGCTCTCCCCGGTGACGACTTCGCCATCAATGGGGATCTTCTCTCCCGGTCTGACTTCAACGATATCCCCCAGCACCAGACTCTCGGTAGCCACCTCTTCGCTTTGTTCATTGTACCAGCGATGGGCAACATTAGGTTGCAGTTGCAGTAATCGCTGCATCGCTTGTGACGTTTTGCCTTTTGCACGAGCCTCAAGCAAGCGGCCAATAAGCACTAAGCAGACGATCATCGCGGCCGCTTCATAATAAACGTGAACGCTTTGTGCCGGGAGCCATTGCGGGGCAAACGTCGCAAAGAGCGAATAGCCCCATGCCGCAAGCGTTCCTATCGCCACTAAGACATTCATATCAGGCGAACGATGCCATAAGGCTGGCAAGCCTAGACGGTAGAACTGTCGGCCAGGGCCAAGCAGTACTAAGGTGGAGAGTATTGCCTCTGCAACCCAACGTGCGGGTACAGGGAGGTAATGATCCACCCAGATTTGGAGCGTGTAGCTCAGGTGCATCGCCATCTCTACGGCAAAGATAGGCAGCGTAAGCACGATAGCAATGAATACGTTACGTTGTAATGCCTTGATATGGTGCTGCTTTTTTTGTTGTTGTAAGGCTCGGGTCTCGGCGGCATCGACAAAGATTTTTGCGGGATAGCCGGCGGCGGTAATGGCTTGTACTAAGCTTTCCCCATCAACCCCTCCGATAATGGTCGCGCGTTCGGTCGCTAAGTTAACGCTGGCTTGCTCAACGCCGGGTTGAGCGGCTAACACACGCTCTACGCGTCCGACGCAACTTGCACAAGACATTCCCTCAACCGTCAGTTGTAGGGGAGGTTTGGTGTGGCGAGACGTGGATGATTGGCTAGACATAATGAACTCCTCCTGTTCAATTAAGCCTAGCCTACAGCTTCCTGCAAGGGAAAGGTCAAGTGAGGAAAAGCTGGACGCACTTTAGTATCTACGCTGTAATATTGGGTATGAAGAGAGCCCCTGTTAGGGAACAGACTATGCGTACTGATCCATGTAGTGAACCGCACACTACAGAGCACCCACCGTTACCCGTACTCAGTAGCCAAGATATTGCGCGGCTGGCAGACACCTTTAAACTATTAGGTGATCCTTCGCGTTTACGTATTTTGCTTCAGTGCCTGACGCAACCAGCTGCGGTAAACGATATTGCCGAGGCGTTGCAGCTTTCCCAATCTTTGGTGAGCCATCATCTGCGACTATTAAAAGCTGCTCGGCTGGTGATTGGCGAGCGAAGTGCTCGCCATATCTACTACCGGGTCGCTGACAATCATGTAAGCCATGTACTGCGCGATATGGCCATCCACCTAACGGAAGAGCCTGTGCAAGATTAATGTGAGTGAGTAGGGGAATGAGGCGTTTCGCCGCAGTCGTGATGATGGCTTGCCTCACTCAATAAACATTGCGGTGACGAAGGCTCGTCCGCCCAATCAATCGCAATAGTACTGTGCCCAATAGCGAATTTTTCCTGTAAGGCGGTTTCCACCGCACGCACAACCTGTTTCGCCTGAGCATCCTCCGCCGCCCGAATATGCAAGGTGGCCAGTGTATAACCGGTACTTATTTGCCAGACGTGGATATGTGAGACCTCACTGAGTCCGGGGACATGCTCCAATAAATGGGCGCTAATTAAGCTTGGCGCGGCGTCATCAGGGGCACCCTCTAGCAGGATATGTGATGTTTTTCGTATCAGTTTCCATGCCCCACGCAGAATCAATACCGCCACCAGTACTGATAGTATCGGGTCAATCGGCGCCCAACCCGTCAGGCCAATTACGATTGCCGCAACGATTGCCGCAAACGACCCCAGCAGATCGCCCATCACGTGCAAGATAACACCTTTAATATTGACGTTTTCGGTTTCGCCGCGCGTCATGATCCATAGCACCACCAGATTGATAATCAGTCCGGCGCAGGCGACGATAAACATTGGCCAAGGCATCACAGTGGCTGGTGCAGTGAGGCGTTGCCACGCTTCATAAATAATAAAGATGGCTATGAGAAACAGTGTCATGGCGTTAAATAAACTCGCCAAGACTTCGAAGCGGATATAGCCGAAGGTGAGGCGATTATTAGGTTGGCGCTGTCCGAAATAAAAAGCCGCCCGGGCGAGTGCAAGCGCGAAGGCATCGGTCAACATATGGCCCGCATCAGCCATCAGGGCGAGGGACCCGGCGTAGACTCCCCCCACAAACTCGACAATCATAAAGGTAAAAATCAGCACAAAAGAGAGTAGCACTTTCTTTTGGTTGGCTTGATTCACTTTGGGAACATGAGAGTGATCGTGATCATGTTGATGATCGTGACCAGGGTGGTGAGAGTGGGATGACATTGCTGCCTCGCTATGGTTTATAAGTGAACATATGAACACATATTAATATATAGCGGGCAGCAGAGAAAGGGGAATTTCGGCTTAACGTTCTACAGAGCATCCTTGAAATGCTTTGGTGCGTTTGCGGCACAGTACACGGATCAAGGTGAGCAAAGAGACGGCAACTAAGATTGAACCAGCCAGGATAAAGGCGTTCATCCCAAACCACTCGTAACCTAAAATACCGATCAATCCCCCAATAAAGAAAGAAATAAATGAGGTCACATAGACGCTGAGCAGATAGCGGAATTGCTTCATTTGTGCCGGAGGGTGGCGCATGATCGGTTGAAATAATAGATTCGCTAATACGATGCCAGCATCGGTTAAGGTTCCTGTCACGTGGGTGGTACGCACTTTACCTTGCGACAGCTGGGTAGACGTCGCGTTATGCACACCGAGTAGGAAGCTGAGTCCAAAGAGATAGTAGCCATGCTGTAGGTCTTGAGGATACCAGAAGCCCACGACCACCGGAGCAATCAACAGTATCCCTTCAACTAACAGGATATGTGCATAGATGGTGCGTAGATTCACTTTCTTCGCAAATGACACGGCAACGCGTGAGATAAATGCGCCAGAGAGAAAACATGTCAGTAACAGGATCAGCGGGATCATCTCCAGCTTGTCCCACTGCAATAATTCCTGAGAAAGTTGCGTCGCGTTACCGGTCATATTGGAAGGGAACAGACCGAAAGCGCCCAATGCCAATACATTGAGCATCCCAGCACACCCCGCTAACGCAACAGCAAGCTGGCGGTCTTCGTTACCGGTACGGCCAGACTTTTTATCAATAAGCATAATTTACCTTCCCTGTTAAAGTGGGAGCGTGACCAAAAGCAAATTTCTAATAAGGAAGGCACCTTATTGTTCAGTAAGTTCAGTAGAAGACTTACTTTTCTTACTTTTCTTAGCCGCGCGAGCGTTAAGCGTTCGTTGTAGAGGACGAAGACTATGTATTCGTGGCTTTAATACAACACGATGCATTCGACGGATCCGTCGACCTCGCTTAATTAAGCGCGGGCGTTCTAACCATAATTTCAAGCCAATCACGGTAATGGCTAGCAACGCGGTAATACCGTTTGCCATCATTACAGGAATATCGTGGACGCGGAAACCGTAGCCAGTCCAGCAGGCAACGCCGAAGAATAGTGCCGACCACATACCTAACGAGAGGGCTTTGGTTTCTTTATTTTTGACGATATGCAGTACCTGAAGGCAAAACGATCCCGTGGTAACCCAAGCCGCTAACGTCCCCAGCCAGAAAGGCCAGGGAGTCAGAACAGCTATCGATAGCAGCGCCAAGGCGATGGTAATAACAACAATAAGAATATTTTTCATGATGTTAGAGAGATTCCGCTAAAGTGTTTTCAACCTGCTTCACGATCTCGCGGAGATCCTCGGTGAAGGTCGGATGTTCAGCCAAACTGCCCATCAGGGCAGGGGATTGTGCGAAGGCCTTGAGGCTGTCTTCTTCAGCAAAAATTGCCTCGAAAGGCACGCTATCGATTGCCCGATCTTGGTACTCGAAAGGAAGGGTACCTGCCGCGCGGCGTTGCATAAAGAGATACCATAATGCCACTAATACCAGCGTTGCCTTGGGGACTTCGCCTTGTTGGTAGCGCGTTTTTAGCGTTGGTAAAATAAATTGTTGTAGCTTAGCGATACTGTCTGACGACACACGCTGATTCGTATCACGGACCTTGGCATTACTGAAACGGTGTAACGTAGTCTTACAATACTCATCAAGGTTAATCGGTCCTTTCGATAGTGCTGCGGTGACGTCTTGGCCGATATAGTTACGGATCCATTCTTGAACTTGCGGTGTTAGGCTCTCATCAATGGACTGCACGCCCAATAACGCGCCCGCCCAAGCGATACCGCTATGACTTGCATTAAGCACACGGATCTTAGCTTCTTCAAAGGGAAGCACATCTTCGACGAATTCGACACCCACTCGCTCTAGCTCAGGACGACCCGCGATAAAGTCATCTTCAATGACCCATTGTGAGAAAGCTTCGCAGGCAACGGGGACCTGATCGTTGTAGATACCTTGCTCTGGCAAGCGATCGAGTAGGGCTTCGTCAGTTTGAGGAGTAATACGGTCAACCATACTGTTTGGTGTACTGATCGACTGATCACACCAAGCGGCTAACGCTTTATCCCCTAATGCCGCGATATATTCGTTAAGTCCGGTACGTAAGCAGTCACCGTTATGACGGAGGTTATCGCAATTAAGTAAGGTAATGGGACCCGCTTGCGTTGCGAGGCGCTGGCGTAAAATGGCAACCAGAACACCGTATACCGTGGCAATAGGGTTGGGGTCGGCCAACTCTTGAACGATGACGGGATGGTTAAGATCGAGGTGTCCATCATCTTTCAGGAAATAACCGCCTTCAGTCACGGTGAAAGAGATTAGCTTTGTTTCAGGATCGGCGCCGACTTGAATCAGCTGCGATAAGTGGGCATCCCAGGGGATGACTTTCTTTATTGCGGTGATTGTTTGGTAATCGATATCACCCTCTGGGCTAATCACTTCAAGGGTGTAGACGCCTTGCTGGCGACCTAGTTGATCAAGAGTGGCTTGGCTCGCGCTGTTACGAATGTTGCCAAGGGCTAGTGACCAGCGGGTGTCACCAAGTTTATGGAGTTCGTTGAGATACCAACTTTGGTGAGCTCGATGGAAAGCTCCCGCGCCTAGATGTAGCCATGTGGAGTGAGCAGAAGGTGTACTGTTTTGTGTAGTTTGCAAAGGGCATCCTTAGTCGCAATCGACAATTGTTACGTTAGAATGTTACTGGTAACCATAGCACAATTAGTCAAAATGCAAAGTTTTAGGCCGAAATAAGTAATGAATTACGGAATGATAGGTAACTAAGGCTTTACTTTGTAACAAAGTTTGATAGACAGTAGCCTAACTTAATTATAGACAGATTTAGCCGGCTTCGAGGGTAATATGGGTGAAATTTTCCAGCACTGGGATTGGGTCGCTATCTTAGCGCAAATCCTATTAATAGATTTACTGTTAGGTGGCGATAACGCCGTCGTTATCGCCATGGCGTGTCGTGGCTTACCGGACAACTTACGCCGTAAAGCCATCGTCATTGGTACAGTAGGGGCGATCGTGGCACGGATTGTGTTATTGGTCATCGCTGTATACCTGTTAATGTTACCAGGACTGAAATTAGTCGGCGGATTATTGTTGTTGTGGATTGGCTACAAATTGGTCTCTGGTGAAGAAGAGGGCGACGAGCAGGGGAAAACGTCATCCAGCCTATGGAAAACTGCCCTGACCATCACTATCGCCGATATCATCATGTCACTCGATAACGTGTTAGCGGTAGCCGCGGCAGGGCGGGGTCACTTAGTGATCGTTGCGGTGGGCGTACTGTTGAGTATTCCAATTATCGTGGCGGGCAGTCGCTTAGTCCTGCATCTGCTCGATCGTTGGCCGGTGATTATTCTGGCGGCCGGTGCGTTAATCGGCTGGATAGCGGGCAGTATGTTACTGACTGATCCACTGCTGCAACCCTATGTGGCAGGTAAAGATCTCGCTTTTTATGAGCATTGTGCCGGCGGCGTGTGTGCACTGCTAATCTTTATCATCGGATGGTTTAAAACACGTAAACGCGCATGATGTAAAGCAAAAGGGTGAATCCACAATAGATGGATTCACCCTTTTTTTATCCGCTAAGGGAGATTATGCGGTGCCGGTTCCGCCATCAGAACACCATACCTGGCCAGAGGCGTACGAGTTCTCATCCGACGCCAAGGTGACGTAGAGCGGCGCAATTTCAACAGGCTGTCCTGGGCGGCCT
Organism: Rosenbergiella metrosideri; assembly: GCF_022602565.1. Taxonomy (GTDB): domain Bacteria; phylum Pseudomonadota; class Gammaproteobacteria; order Enterobacterales; family Enterobacteriaceae; genus Rosenbergiella; species Rosenbergiella metrosideri. The sequence continues at coordinate 160,682 of NZ_JALBCV010000004.1, read as the reverse complement.
AGTGGTGCTTCTTCACCAAAGTGGGCCACTTTCTCTTGAGGTTGTCCGCCACAGACTTGTAACGCTGTCCAATAAGGGCCGGGGGCTACCGCGTTAACGCGGATACCTTTCGGTCCTAGCTGTTTCGCTAACGCTTTAGTGAATGCAACGTTACAGGCTTTAGTCTGTGCATAGTCGAGAAGAATATCACTAGGTTTAAAGGCCTGAACAGAAGAAGTATTAATGATCGCTGCACCTTCACCGAGGTGTGCGACCGCTGCACGGGTGATCCAGAACGGTGCGTAAACGTTAGTTTTGAAAGTGGCATCGAACGATTCGGTGGTGAGTTCGCTGATGCTCTCACAGAACTGCTGCCGACCAGCGTTATTAACGAGAATATCTAACCCACCTAGCTCCTGCACAGCCTTTTCCACTAAAGTTTTACAGAAGGCTTCATCAGTAATATCGCCGGGAATCGAGACCGCTTTGCGGCCTTCTGCCTTAATCAGATCGATCACTTGTTGTGCATCGCTCTCTTCCGCAGGCAGATAATTGATCGCTACGTCGGCACCCTCGCGGGCATAGGCGATAGCCACTGCACGGCCAATTCCTGAATCTCCCCCAGTGATAAGGGCTTTTTTTCCCGCTAAACGATTATGGCCCTGATAACTTTTCTCACCATGATCGGGTAATGGGTGCATCTCGGATACTAAACCTGGAAATTGCTGAGGCTGTTTGTCAAAAGGCGGCTGTGGAAAACGTGTTTTCTCTGTTGACATCATTGACTCCCATAAATGTGAAAAAAAAGAACCTCCGTTAAGGGTAGACACAATTACGCAGTTTGCTGCCGCATTATCAAAATTTATTTTGTGAACTCGATCACTGATGATGGGGAGAAAATCACAAAACCTGTGATTATTAGCCACACTTATTCAGCTGACAATCACTTTAAAGGAGCCACCGGTGAGCCACTTTTTATTCAATAAAAGAGCAACAATTGTCGATCAAGCCATAGAAGGGCTTATCCGTACTTCTCCCCATCAAAACTTAGCGCGTCTCAACACCGACGAGGGGCTACGCATCGTTGTGCGCCAAGATTGGAATAAGTCAAAAGTGGCCATTATTTCTGGTGGAGGCTCCGGGCACGAGCCGATGCACGTGGGCTTTGTGGGGAAAGGGATGTTAACGGCGGCTGTTTGCGGCGATATCTTTGCCTCACCTGGGGTCGACGCGATTTTGCATGCCATCGTCACGGTAACGGGGAAATCCGGGTGCTTGTTAGTCGTAAAAAATTATACGGGAGACCGCCTGAATTTTGGATTAGCGGCCGAAAAAGCGCGGGCGCTAGGCTATAAGGTCGAAATGATTCTAGTCAAAGACGACATTTCGCTGCCGAAGAACCCTCAACCGCGAGGTTTAGCGGGAACGATACTGGCGCATAAAGTGGCGGGCTATTATGCCGAGAAAGGTAAATCACTCAAGCATATTGTTCAACAAACTCAACAGATGCTCGATAAGGTCGCGACTATAGGGGTAGCACTCTCTTCCTGCCACCTTCCCGGCAGTGACGAGTCAGAAGGGATCCCACAAGGAAAAAGTGAACTCGGCATGGGGATCCATGGCGAACACGGTGTCGCGACACTCGATACCCAAAACAGCACTAAGATAGTGAAACAACTCGCCAAAAATTTACTTAACCATATTGGTGATGAGGATAATCTGCTATTACTCATTAATAACCTTGGCGGCCTTTCAGTGCTTGAGATGACCTTAGCGACGCAGGAGATATTACAAACGCCTCTCGCCGATCGCGTGAGCCATATTCAAGGCCCGGATACCCTTGTCAGTGCTCTGGATATGAAAGGACTTTCTCTTACCGTTTTGCCTCTCGATAACAAATTACTGACAGCGCTTAAAGCTCCCGTGGTGGTAACAGGATGGTTACCCATCACGCCATGTCAAACCATGCAGTGGCAAGAGACTGATGCCTTACCCGAGGTGGAATTCGCCAAGCCTTCGCAGAATACCCACACCGCACAAGTGGTGAAACAGATTTGCCAAGCCCTGATCGACAGTGAGGATGAGTTGAATAAACTCGATTCACAAGTGGGGGATGGGGATACCGGATCAACCTTAGCTACCGGTGCAAACTTTGTATTAAAGGCCTTAAAGCAGAAAAAACTGCCCTTAAACGATCCCCAAGCGCTATTACATTGGCTGGGAGAGAAGATTACCACCCCGATGGGCGGCTCTGGAGGTGTGCTCCTCTCACTCCTTTTCAGTGCGTCTGCTGCGGCCTTTCCTGACGCGAAAAACTTGGGTGAGAGTTTATTGGCTGGACTACAGAAAATGAAAGACTACGGCGGCGCCGATCAAGGCGATCGCACGATGATCGACGCTTTGCAGCCAGCTTTTGAAGCAATCAAAGCAGGTAAGGGATGGTCAGCGGTGCATAACGCTGCGGTGTCTGGTGCCGAGTCGACGAAGAAGATGGAAAAAGCGAAAGCTGGACGTTCGTCGTACTTAAATGCAGAGAGTTTGAAAGGACATATGGATCCTGGTGCTTATGCAGTTAGCAAGGTTTTTGAGCAGTTAAAAGATTAAGCATAAAAATTATTAATCTTTAAAAGGCGAGATAGTAAGCAAATGGCATAGCGGAAACAGACCGCTATGCCATTTTATTAGACGTCTAAATGAGGAAATTGATCCCCAAGACCTAAGTAAGCATGGACTGCGCAATAACCAAGAAAAGCTAAGACAATGGCAAAAATTGCAATGGAACCGATTTCAAATGCGAGCGTAAAATGGCGTTTAGTCATGATTTCCCCCCAGTACCCAAAAGTCACTACCCCTTCAGCATAGCAATCTTGTTCGGTTAAACAAGTCAGATTTACACTTGGCAATACATTAAGAATCCTATTCATATAATCAATCATTTTAATTAACAACCGTCACTATTATGTAAAAATACCCCTGAAATGATTAGGGTTTTTGCACCAAATTGATCCACTTTGGAATCGGTTTACCTATAGCGTAAAAAATTTGCCCATCTGGTAAATCGGTCTTTCTATTTATTTACATATTTAAATGTATAAATATAATAAGTGGAAATTTATCGACTACTGAGATCATTATGCACTCTTCACTTTTTACACCACTCGAGTTAGGTGGGATCCCTTTACGCAATCGTATTGCACTACCGCCCTTAACACGCTGTCGTAGCGCCCAGCCTGGTAACATTCCTAATGATATGATGCGCAATTACTATGTTCAGCGTGCCAGCGCTGGGTTTATGGTAACGGAAGGGACACAGATTGAGCCTCGCGGGCAAGGCTATGCGTGGACGCCGGGGATCCACAGCGCCGAACAGATTGCGGGTTGGCAAAATATCACTCAAGCCGTTCGTGCACAGGGGGGGACGCTATTTTGTCAGTTATGGCATGTCGGGCGAGTCTCGCATCGCGCGTTACAACCTCAGCAGCAGCTGCCTATCGCCCCTTCAGTCTTACCCGCAACCAATGTACGCGTCTTTATTGAAACTGGCCCGGGTGAAGGCGAACTGGTCGTGCCAAGTGAGCCGCGGGCCTTGGAAACCGAAGAAATTCCACAGTTGGTGGAACTGTACCGGCAAGCAGCGGTGAATGCCAAGCAAGCTGGATTTGACGGAATTGAACTTCACGCCGCCAATGGTTATCTTATTAACCAATTCATTTCGGTACATACGAATGATCGCACTGATCAGTACGGCGGAAGCCTGACGAACCGTCTGCGATTTCTTAAAGAGGTGGTGGCGGCAGTGTCAACGGTGTTCGATAGTGGTCGAATAGGCGTGCGATTCTCGCCACTATTTTCTACCACTGAAGAAGATCGTGTTTATCTGGGCTTAGTCGAACCCGATCCAGCCGAAACCTACCTCACTGCGGCGAAAATGTTAGATGAAATGAACATCGGCTATCTTTCCATTGCCGAAGCCGATTGGGATAACAGCCCAGAATTACCGGAAAGTTTCCGGATTGCCCTGCGTAAAACATTTACTTCGGTGATTATGGTGGCGGGACGTTACGATCAGGCTAAAGCTCAGTACGTTTTAGCCCAAGGTTGGGCTGATTTAGTGGGATTTGGGCGAACCTTTATCGCTAACCCCGATCTTCCCGAGCGTCTACAGCGTGCAGTGGCCTTGAACAGTGTGGAGTTAAGTTCTTTGTATGGGGGCACGGCAAAAGGGTATACTGACTATCCGACCATCGACGACTAAATGACGAGAGCCAATGCTTGCTGAAAATGCGATGAAACTGTTAGCCAACCCGTTGCGAGTGGCGATTCTAACGTGGTTAAAACAACCGGATGTCGCGTTCGCCGCCTATAGCCAGCTATATCCTTATGAACAGTATGGTGTTTGCGCGAGCTTGATTCAGGATAAAGCGGGGCTTTCGCAACCGGCTATCTCTCTCTGTTTAAAATCGCTGCATGAACTCGGAGTGGTCGAGGCGCAAAAAGTCGGGAAATGGACCTATTATCGTCGAAATGACAATAATATCCAGGCGATCATCGAAACCATCACTCAGCAGCTGCATCAGCTTTAAGGTAGCCGTCATAAGACGGCTACCTGAGTCTTAGCCTCGGCGTTGTGCGCAAAACATCAAGGTATCGCTGGAGAAAGAACCATCGTCCTCAAGCTGAAAATAGGCTTGTACCTCTCCAGAGACCGCCTGTTGTAGGGCACGAACCGCTGCCACAGTAGGGGCTGGCGTCTTCATCCTACCGACCCATTGCTGGAAATCTAACGCTAAGTATCCAGTCACTAACTGTTCAATACGTAAGCCACTTTCTGTTGCCATTTGTAGCCATTCCCCCGGTGAATAGTTACGGACATGAGAGGGATCGCGTAGCACTTCGATACTCTGTAACCAGATATCGTATAGCGGTGCGCCCGGTGAGGCGATATCCATCATGATCAACTTTCCGCCCGGTTTGATGACCCGAAAGACTTCCCGCAATGCTTGGGGAACATCTTGCCAGTGATGGGCAGAATAACGACTGATCACGCAATCGAACTGTTGATCGTCGAAGGGTAATGATTCTGCTATCCCTTGTTGGCAATCGATATTGGTCATCTGCCGACTCTCGGCGGTCTCTTTCACTACGCTTAGCATCTCGGTCGAGAGATCGTAGGCCGTAACCTGCTTGACCAGAGGTGAAGCAGTAAAGCTGGCATGCCCCGCACCGCAGCCAATATCTAAAATATACCCATCGCTAAAGGGGGCTAGCCACTGTTGTAAGCGTTGTAAATCTTCACCTGCCGCATGGACAGTACTGGTTAAATAAGCGTTAGCCTGCGGGCTGAATTGCTCTGAAATTCGCTGAGCATGTGCGCGATGAGCCATAGAGTATCCCTAATGTTTATCTGGTTGTTGGGAGTAGGCTATACAATCTATTATACTGGGACAATACCTGTAATTATCCTAGTATAAGAGGTAATAGGTTATGGCGGAGAAACATCAGGATCCTGCAAAACAGTTGGGTGAATTCTTACGTCTTAGACGAGAACAACTTAGCCCAGAGCGCGCTGGATTGCGTCGAGGTCCTCGTCGGCGTACACCCGGATTACGGCGGGAAGAAGTGGCGCAACTCAGTTATGTCAGCACCACATGGTATACCTGGTTAGAGCAAGGAAGGGGAATCGCGGTTTCACCGCGGAGCCTTAGCCATATTGCGAGCGCTTTACAACTTTCTCAGGCCGAGCGCGATTACTTATTCAGTCTAGCGGAATTGGCCGATCCGCTGAATCCTGTCGCGTTGTCCTGTGAACCCGATGTTAAGGCGATAGTGACGATGATAACCACCCCATGCTATATCATGAATGGCGCTTGGCAAGTGGTGGCGTGGAACCCTCCAGCGGCAGTGTTATTTGACGGTTGGCTCCTCGATGGCCAGACACCCAATATGCTGGAGTTTATCTTTCTCAATCCCTTGGCTCGTCAATTGGTGTCGGATTGGCCTGAACGGGCGCAGCGAATCGTTGCTGAGTTGCGTGCAGAGTCGATTCATCTAGAGAAAACAACACCGTTAAGAGCCACTATTGATCACCTATTACTACAGAGCGCAGAGTTTGCTCAATGGTGGCAAAAACATCATGTTATTCATCGAGAAGGGGGGAAACGAAGCTTTCAGCACCCTCAGCAGGGACTCCTTCATTATCAGCAAACGACTTGGCAGTTAGCCCCAGATCTGACGACCAAATTGGTAACACTGATACCGCTATCGGAGGCGAAAGCCTAATGCAGCACAGCATTGCACTCACAAAAAACGTCCTTCACTGCCGGCGCTTTACGACGAACCGACAGAAACGACGCTAGGAAGGGGTTAAGCAACGAGGATACGGCTTGCCGTATCCTGCGCCATCATTCGCTTAGCAATGCACGTTAGCGGTAAGCATCCAGGTTCGAGGTGCTCTAGGTGTATAACGATAACCACTTTGGTTAAGCGCCGCGATATATTGCACATATTCATTGGAGGTGGTATCAAGCTCTGCATCATTTTCACTATTAGTTCTAAAAATAGCTGCACTGAGTAGCCGTTTCTCATTAAATAGCGATCGTTTTGTTCCCACCTCAGCCGTTTGTGTCTTCTCAGGACTTACGTTGATATTTACGCCACCACAGAAGCTCAGGCCGACCACAGGGGAGTGTTGAAGACGCCAGAGGTTCTTTTAGTCAGACTGACTTAATAGGTTAAGATATTTGCTCTAGAACAATATCTCGGACAAGCAGTAACACTAATCAAGGCTGATTTATCAATCCAATAAAAATAGAGAATATAACACTACCTTCTTTAAGGTTAACAAACGAGAATAATATAAATTTTTAACTGTTTATTTTGCGAAAAGGCATAATAGGCTACCCCTTCATTCACTTGGCCAAGCAAGGGGTAATAGCTGATATTCAGTTAGCGGTGCTAACGTGACATGTCGGCATTCTTCTTGCGATAGCCAGACCGCTTCCTCAATTTCGGCTGCAGGGATGGGCGCAAACGACTTCCTATGAATACGGTACATATAAGCGGTGAGCTGATGGTGTGCTTCATTCGCTGCCATGTCTTGGAAACATCCCATCGGAATCAGTTCCTCTTTAGTGACAACCAGCTGTAATTCCTCTTTCAGTTCTCTTATTAATGCTTCTTCAGGCGCCTCATCTTGGTCGATTTTACCGCCAGGCTGCATAAAAAAAGCAGAATCACGTTTTCTTACGAGTAGGATATTCTGATGATTATCAATAAGTAATGCTGCAGCAATGGTAATGCGTTGAGTATTGGACATAGTATTACCCGATTTGAGACATATTGATGTGCGAACTTTCTCTGCGGATCAATCAGTATCGAGGTAAAGGGTAGTACTGCCTCGACACTAAAAAAAGTTAGTCAGTACCAGCGTTATCGCTTTTTAAGATAAACAGCGTGATCTCAGAAGGGTAGCCCAAGCGTAGGGCAAATCCATTCCATAGCCCGGTACCGTTACTAACGTAAAGATAGCGCTTTCCGATTGGGTAAAGCCCAGACGAAAATCCCTGATTGGCTCGCTTTACGATGGTGGCAAGGCCGTAGACCATGCCACCGTGAGTGTGGCCTGAGAGCTGTAGGTCAACGCCGTTGGCGAGATTTTTTCGGGCATTTTCCGGACGGTGATCCAGCAAAATAATCGGCGCTTCACGGTCTACGCCTGTTAGGGCCTTATCTAAATCAGGGCCAGCCTGGTTGTATCGTAACGCTGCTTCATCAGTCACCCCTGCAATATAGAGCTGACTTCCCTCTTTCTCGATGGTGACTGAGCTATTGAGTAATTCATGAAAGCCTAATTGCTCCATCCGGTGCATCCATGGCGAATAGCCAGAGTAATACTCGTGGTTACCGGGAATCGCAAAACGCCCCTGCTTAGCAATTAACTCACCGAGCGGCGCGACATCATCATAACGTTTCTCGATACTGCCGTCTGCGACATCGCCGGTAAATAGGATGACATCCGCCTGCAGTTGATTGGTACGTTCTACCACTTTCTTCATCCAGCGTCCGGTAAAGAGGGTACTGGCATGTAAGTCGGTTAATTGAACGACACGATAGCCATCAAACGCTTTAGGTAAATTCTCTAGCGTTAACGTGACGGTTTTAACGCGAGGCACCTTGATGGCTTGGTAGGTAGCGTAGGCGGCTGTCACTAACGAAATACCTAACAAAATAAAGTGAGTGGTACGGTGGAGTGGCCATGACCCACGTAATGCAAACTGACAGGCGCTGACAATATCGCTTAGGAGCAGTAACAGGGTAAAAGCAATGATCGTCCCAAAGAGGAAGTTAATGGCGACCATCACAGTATGAGGGAATTCCGGCGCGAAGCGGTTACCAAAGACAGCTTTATAAACAAGATGACACTCTGCCACGAGGACGACGGCAATAAAACAGAGCAGCCGAAGTATAAAAGGGAGAGGGAGCGGCAAGATAAAGCGCGCACCAATATATAGGGCAGGTAAAAGTGTTATCCAAGCAAACACATAGCCTCCAAGAAAAATGGTATCGATTCACCCACTGTAGCATTGCACCAAGGCGATGTAAGCAAAGGATAAAGAATAAAAAAAAAAGTGAACTTTTACACCGATCACTATTGATAATCATTATCATAATAATATAGATTCTCATTCACTAGAATAAAGGCTCCAATATGAGCCATTTGTCACTTTTTGCGAATTGCCGCACCTTTAGGAATACACAGCCTCTATGCGTAAATACTCCAAGACTGCCTTGACAGTTCCCCCTCGACCCCGCTTATCGCTTATCGCTCTTAGCCTCAGCGGTCTATATTGTGCTTCGGCGACCGCCGGAAATATCCCTCTTACTGGACAGGATCAGCAGGAGGAGACCCTAGTCGTGACTGGGGTAACGCCTAAAATTGAGGCCAACAATAAAGTCGTTGTCAGTGCCAAGCAGATGCAAAAAAATGGCTCGAACGATTTTGGTACCTTGATGCGCTATCAACCCTTAGTGAGTGCGACGGGATCGAGTGGCGGATCAGGCAGTGGAAAAAGTGGTTTCGATAGAGGCGGCTATACCGGCTATAACATTCGTGGGTTAGAAAGTAATCGTGTTGGGATCAATGTCGATGGCGTTTCGATGCCGCAAGCGACAGGTCGTCCTTATGCAGGGCGAACAGGAGTGAATAGTTTCGGTATTGGCCGCGACTATATCGATCCGTATCTCTTTGGCCAGATGGATATCGAAGCGGGAGCGACCTCGGTATCTCAACCCAATACCTCGATTGGTGGACTGGTCGCTTTCCATTCAAAATCTGCGGACGATTACTTATCGCCGACACGCCAACACTATTTCGGTTATCAAACCGATTACGACTCGGCAAATCGTGCATGGCATAACGGTATCACCGCGGCCGCTGGCGATGATCAGTTGCGTGGAATCTTTGTCTATAGCCGACGTGATGGACAAGAGACGCGGACCCAAGGCAATAACCAAGCATGGCCAGAAAATTGGCACTCCGATGCCTTTGCAGCCAGCACGATTTGGCAGCTAAATGATGAACACAAACTGACGGCTAGTGGGAATTACTATCAAAAAACCAGCCATACCCATTTCGATACGTGGAATTCTGGGGGCTCAGCCGTTATTGGCACTAGCCAACAGTCGAGTCAAACCCGCCGCTTTGGCGTTGCCTTACAAGATGACTACACTCCGCTGAATCAGTGGGTCGATCAGCTGACTAGCCAAGTGTATTGGCAGAAGACGCAGGCGCACGATAATACATACGGCCCGAGCGACACCTTGGTGCCGACCCGTACGCTATCTGATTTTAATACCAATAAATTAGGCTTCTCGTCAGAATTGGCAAAAAGTATTGGGCGTCACGATATTCGTGCTGGGCTAAATGGCGATATCGGTCGTACAGAACGACCCTTTTCACAATCGCCAACTCCTCTCGTGTACTACCGTGTGATGCAACCACAGGCGGATAGCCAAACCACCACGCTGGGTGGCTTTGTCGAAGATAAAATTAATGGTGACTGGCAGGGACACCATGTGGCACTCACCCCAGGGATTCGTGTTGCTTACTTGAAAAATAAGCCGCGGAATCTTGGTAGCTTAGCGGCGGGAAGTAGCGTATTAACCGAAGAGAGTGTCTCGACACTCTATAGTAGCCAAAGTGATACACAGTTCTTACCGTCACTGAGTCTCGAATACTCCCTGACGCCGCAGCTGTTAACCTATATCCGTTACCAGCGTGGCGCGCAATTCCCTGAAGCGAGCCAGCTGTATGGCTCTTGGAATCTCGGATCCAGTTATGCCGGCAAGCAGCAATATGCCTTGATTGGTAATAATTCCCTGAAGACCGAGACCAGTAATGATCTCGAGTGGGGAATAAAGGGACAAGCCGTACCGGGAATCGATATCCATGGTTCACTGTTCTATAACGATTACGATAACTTTATTGCGTATAACCGTTATACGCGTAGCGGCTCTCCGAGCAAATTTACCAATGTTCCGTCGAATATCTATACCATTTATCAAGCAGAAAATCGTGATAAAGCCTTTATCTACGGTGGAGAACTCACCACTAAAATTCATTATGGCGAGTGGTTCCCCGCGGTAAATGGGCTAAGCACAAGCTTCGCCTTGGGTTATACCAAAGGGATGTCAAAGTCCTCCCTGCAAGGCGACAAATATGTCGATTTAGACAGTGTGGCCCCGATGAAAGCGATTATTGGCGTCGCGTGGGATGATCCTGCTCAACGTTATGGGGCTGCAGTGACTGCTACCTTCGTAAAAGGAAAACAGGCCAAACAAACCACGCGCGATACCACGACCACCAGTAGCGCGACAGAGGTCGATAGTAGCAAATATTGGCGTATCCCCGGCTACGGGATGGTGGATATGACGGCATACTGGCAAGTGACCCCAACGGTAAAACTCAGTGGTGGCGTGTATAACCTGACTAACCGTAAATATTGGGATTACTTAAGTAGCCGTGATTTAACGACCGACACTGCCCAGCATCAAGCTGATATTGCGCTGTCGACTATGCCAGGACGGACTTTCCAACTTGGTTTGAATGTTGATTTCTAAATGTTTAGCCCCGGTTTGCCGGGGCGTTATAGAGGATGTAACCGATGAATAAACAATATCTTGATTATTTAGCGTTAAAAATGGAACACCCACACCTGTATGCCCGTGACCTGGCAACGATGATGGCGATCAGCGAGGCGGAATTGACCTTAATTCGCTGCGGTCATGACGCTCAATCGCTGCAACCGGAATTTGAAGCGCTGCTTAAAGGATTGGCGGCGGTGGGCGAGATAAAAAGCTTGGTCCGCAATGATTACGCCGTCCATGAGCAAATTGGACGTTATGAGAATCTGCATTTTGGTCCTCATGCCGGATTGGTATTAAACCCACGCGCGCTGGATCAACGCTTTTTCCCTCAACACTGGCACAGCGTTTTTGCCTTAACCGAATTAGGGGGATCGGGCGAGCGGCATAGCCTACAAATTTTTGATGCTCAAGGGAACGCAGTGGTGAAAATCTATGCGACCCCGCAAACCAATACCGTTGCATGGCAAGCGTTGATTGCTCAGTTTCAGCATGTCACCCCCTCTACGATCGCGATCCAGCCTTTCCCTGAGGTCACGGCACCGTCAGAGATCGACCCACAGAGGGTGGAACAGGAATGGCGCGCAATGACCGATGTCCATCAATTTTTTCAATTGCTGCGTCGTCATCAACTCAGTCGTCAACAAGCCTTTAAGATGGTCAGCGATGAGTTGGCTCGCCAAGTCAGTAACGACAGCATTGCACTGTTACTTGAGCGTGTTCAGCAGCAGCAAAACGAGATCATGATTTTTGTCGGTAACCGCGGCTGTACGCAGATCTTCACCGGTCGTCTCGCCAAAGTGGTAGAAATGAAAGGTTGGTTAAATATCTTCAACGATCAGTTTACCTTACATCTTCAGGATAAAAAAATCGCTGAAACTTGGATTACGCGTAAGCCTACGGTAGATGGGCACGTTACTAGCCTGGAGCTGTTTGCAGAAGATGGCACACAAATCGCCCAGCTTTATGGACAACGGTCTGAAGGGAAGCCAGAACAACAACTCTGGCGTCAACAACTTGAGGAATTAGCGGGAGAATTCTGCTAATGAAATATATCGTAGTACTCCTCTGTTTCGTCATGATCCCCGTGAAGGCTGCACAGCGGCTCGTCTCGATTGGCGGTGATGTGACCGAGATTATTTATGCGCTCGGCAGTGGCGATCAACTGGTCGGCCGCGACACGACTAGTCAGCGCCCGGAAGCAAGTCTTAAGCTGCCCGATATCGGCTATATGCGTCAATTAAACAGTGAAGGGATACTGGCGCTTAAGCCGACTTTAGTGCTGACCAGTGCGCAGGCCCAGCCCTCTCAAGTCTTCCAGCAAATCGAAAAAGTCGGTGTGAAAGTTGTCACCGTCCCGGCGACGCCACAGTTGTCGGAGATTGCGGTCAAGATCAATACGCTGGCTCAAGCTCTGGGGAAGACGACACAAGCACAGCCGATCTTGCAGCGGTTGGATCAGCAGTTAAGTGCGCTGAAACAGGTCCCTGCGGGTGCCAGTCATAAAGCCCTCTATATTATGGCGAACCACGGTATGCAAAGCTTGATTGCGGGTAAAGAGACCGCCGCAGACGTTGCGCTACGCAGTGCAGGATTGACTAACGTCATGGGGCAGGTGCCACATTATCAGCAGATGTCGCAAGAAGGCGTAATAGCTGCCGCACCCGAAGTGGTTATTATTGACCAGCGCTCTTTACTACAGATGGGCGGTACGAGCCAGCTCTGGAAACTACCTGGATTAGCCCTAACGCCCGCCGGGAAAGCGCGTCGGGTGGTGGTGATCGATCAAATGGCACTCCTAGGGTTCGGGATCGACACACCGCAGGCTATTCTCAAACTTCGTCAAGATGTGGCGGAAAGCTATGCGCGTCAGCCTTAACCGCCAAACGACGTTGTTGATCTTTATTGTCTTACTGCTGATCAGCGCCGTGGCGGCGACCCAGCTTGGGGCGATGAGGCTGTCGTTAACCGAGATTTGGCAGCAACCCTTCGACAGTATTGCCTGGCAAGTCTGGTTAACCATTCGTGTTCCCCGTGTACTCCTGGCCCTCCTTATCGGTGCCGCACTCGCCGTATCGGGCACCCTTATGCAGGGGCTTTTTCGTAATCCGCTTGCGGATCCTGGGCTATTAGGAATTAGCAGCGGAGCAGGGCTTATGGTGGCGTTGGCCTTGCTCTTGCCTCTTCAATTACCCTTATTCGCCAGTTTATGGTTACCGGTTGTCGCTGCCTTTATCGGCAGTTTATTGGTCACGGCGCTGATTTTTCAATTGAACAAGGTTAGCCAAGGTCAACTCTCCCGCTTACTGCTGCTAGGGATAGCGATCAATGCCTTATCGGGATCGCTGATCGGCGTGCTGTCGTGGTTGAGTAACGATCAACAGCTGCGGCAGCTTTCACTCTGGGGAATGGGATCCTTAGCCCAAGCCCAATGGTCGGTGGTGGGGATCTGCGCGCTGATCATTGTCCCGACCTCGCTGTTACTGCTGCGATCGGCCCGCGCCTTAAACCTCTTACAGCTCGGCGAAGAGGATGCCTTTTATAGCGGCCTGGATGTGTTACGGGCTCAGCAGTGTTTATTAATCGGCAACGCCTTGTTGGTCGGTACCGCGGTTTCTTTCACCGGTATTATTGGTTTCATCGGTTTGGTCATTCCCCATCTGGTAAGAATGGTGTTTGGTAGCGATCATCGTTGGTTATTACCTGGATCGATTATTGTCGGCGGATTACTCCTGTTGCTGTCGGACACCTTGGCACGCACTTTGGTTCAACCCGCTGAAATGCCCGTCGGCTTATTGACCAGTCTACTGGGGGCACCGTGGTTTTTTATGTTGATCCTTAAACGCTTAAAGGCCAGTTATGCATAATACCCTTACCGCGAGCCAGCTTGGACTGCAGATGGGATCGCGCACCTTAATCAACCCCTTAGATCTGACGCTTAAACTGGGTGAGTTTGTTACCATTATGGGACCGAATGGGGCAGGAAAGTCGACACTCTTACGATTATTGACCGGCTTTCTTAGCCCAACAACAGGGGGGTGTTGCTTGGCCGGTAAGCCTTACTCTCAGTGGAAGAGAAAACAACTCGCAAGCCAACGGGCCGTTATGCGTCAACATAATCAACTGGCCTTTGCCATGTCGGCGGAAGAGGTGATCGTATTAGGGATCAGCCAGTACACAATGCAGCGACAACGCACGATCGTAGACCAGGTGGTTGCACTGATCGGTTGCCAAGCGTTATGCGATCGCAATTATGCCACCCTGTCGGGGGGCGAGCAGCAGCAAATTCAATTGGCCAGGGTGCTAGCACAGCTATGGAAAGAGGACGAACCAGAGGGATGGTTATTTCTTGATGAGCCGACATCGGCGCTCGATCTTTTTCATCAACAACATTTGCTACGTTTGCTTCATCGATTAACCCGCAACGGAAAGCTGATGGTCTGCGCGGTATTGCACGATGTCAATCTGGCCGCAACCTGGTCGGATAGGATAGTGGTGATACAGCAGGGGGCCTTAGTGGCCGATGGGTCGGTACAGCAGGTGCTGACAGAATCGCAGCTGACGGCCTGGTATCAGGCTGAATTAAGCGTGATTCAGCCTGCTTCATCCTCTCACCCCATCGTGTTATTGAATAAGTGAGCGCTTAATCGTTGAACTGTAATTCATGGTACTCCCCTTCATCAGGCGTGCGGCGGCGTCGCGGTGGCGCGCTTGATTCTTCTGGAAAAGGGCGTTGGCGGGTAGCAAACAGCGTTTCATAAAGATCGTTATCATAATCGCTCATAGGTAAACCTCTTCAATGTGCCGATGACTGTCGCTAGCTTGCCGCATCAAGATGACAGATTAATGACATTCTCAGCGTGAGTTCGGTCTGCCACCCTTGCAGGGGCAGACCAAGTCGCTTAGCGATAGCTGAAAGTTTGCGCAGTCAGCATGAGTTTGCCCTTAAGCACGGGGGTTGCAGCATCGGTGGCTTGATAGATCTCGTACTCTTCACCGGCAATCGACCACTGTTGCTGAGCACTGTCCCATTGCGCCACCACTCGCGGTTCCAGACACAGGCTGATGCGTTGTGTTTCCCCCGGCGCGAGGGTGACTTTCTGAAAAGCCACTAATCGCGAGGGGTAACGCCCTGAGGTGGGTCGCAGATAGATCTGAACCACATCGCTGCCTACTCGTTCGCCACAGTTGGTCATGGTTAAGCTGGCCGTAATGTCGTCAGAGGTCTGGCAAAGCTGTAAATCTTCATAGCGAAATTGTGTATATGAAAGGCCAAAACCGAACGGGAATAAGGGGGTTAATTGTTGGCGTTCAAACCAACGATAGCCGACATCGGCCCCTTCAACGTTGTAATCAATCTCGAAGATCTCACCTTTCACCTCCACACCAGGCAGTGAGGTGGTGGTGCTAGGATCGACTTGCTCGGGACGGGGGAGTTGTTGCACCGCAGCAGGGAAGGTAATAGGCAACCGTCCCGCGGGATTAACGCGACCAAAGATCACACCGGCAATCGCCTCGCCCCCGCCTGAACCAGGATACCAAGCTTCGAGTACCGCCGGGACCTTATCGAGCCAAGGTAAGGTCACCGCGCCACCTGTTTCCAGCACGACGATGATCGTTGGATGCACGGCAGATAACTGATCAATTAATTGATTTTGATGATCATCGAGATCCAATCCTTGCGCGTCCAGTGCTTCTGAGCGCCACTCCTCGGCGAAAATAATCACGGCATCACTGCCTTGGCTAGCGTCGAGTGCCTCCTCGATCGAGTCTCCGGATACAAAATCGACCTGTTTGGCGAGCGAATTTCGGCGAATAGCGGCCAGCGGCGAGCTAGGATGGTAAACTCTTGGCGTTTGGATCCCCATAAAATCGACGCCTTCTTTCTGTAAGCTACCTTGTGGTGTCACCGCGGAGGAGCCCCCACCGGCCAAAACACCTTTATCGGCATGAGCCCCTATCACCACGATTCGGTTTAACTCGGGCGCGAGCGGCAAAGTTTGCTGGCTATTTTTCAGTAAGACAATACCTTGCTCGGCTTCACGCTGAGCGATCAATTGGTGCCAGCTATAGTCGAGACGATTACCACGTTGAGCAGGATGTTGAATAGCGCCGCAGGCGAAGAGACTTCGTAAGATCCGCTCGATCATGCCATCAATCTGCTCTTCAGTGATCTCGCCTTGTGCCATGGCATCGCGTAGCGGCTGGTCGAACCAGACACAGGTATCAAGATTGGCACCCGATTGCACATCTAACCCCGCTCGCACTGCTTTGGTTGCGGAATGCGTCGCACCCCAGTCCGACATGACCCAACCAGCATAGCGCCAGTCGCCTTTTAATACCTGCGACAACAGAAAAGGGTTTTCTGAGGCCCAGTCGCCATTGACCAAGTTATAGCCGGGCATTACCGCGCCGGGCTTGCCGATATCGATAGCCAGTTCAAAAGCGAGTAAATCGGACTCGCGTAATGCCGACTCACTGAGGCGGGAGTCCGCCAGCACTCTACCGGTTTCTTGGGCGTTAACCGCGAAGTGCTTAACGGTTGAGACCACATGTTGAGATTGGATCCCTCGTACACTGTGACCGGCCATCACGCCAGTCAGCAATGGGTCTTCAGAGATATATTCAAAGTTACGGCCACCGCGCGGTTCGCGAATCAGGTTTGCCCCGCCGGCGAGTTGCACATTGAACCCTTTACTAAAGGCTTCGCGTCCTAACATCTCGCCGGTGGTTTGCGCCAAGTCTGGGTCGAAAGAGGCGCCCAACGCGAGGCTACTGGCGAGTGCGGTGGCGTGATCCCCTGGGCGGACACCGCCTAATGCACTGACCCCTAAACTGGCATCACTCTGTTGTAATGCCGGGATCCCTAAACGAGGAATTGCCGGATAATATGCGGCTGAACCGATCGCTTCGGCGGGCAGCGTATCCCCTTTTTTTAATGGGATAGCCATCGGTCCAGAGAGCCACGCAAATTTTTCATCCATCGTCATCTCGGCGACAACGGCAGCGGCTTGTTGGTCGGCTGTTAAGCCAGGTTTTTGCCAGGGGAAAGACATCACATAAGCTCCTAAGCGTAAGGGGTATAGTCTTAGCTTAGTCGCCTATAGGAGGAGGAAGGAGGGATCCGTGCGCTTAAATCTGGAAATCGTAACCGAGTTCTGTATTTTCGCTGACTCCGCGCGCTATCTGCTTTAATTCGTCTTCGGAAAGGTTAGGGTTGCAGAGCGTCATAAACTGCCAGAGATAGTCGCGCTGTAGCTGACCTTGTTTCACCCCTAACCAGACGGTATTACTATTAAAGAGGTGGCGGGCATCTAATGAGGTCAGTTCCGAATCATCCTGATCCGCTGCGGTCTCGGCAATAATCCCGATCCCCATTCCCAAACGCACATAGGTTTTCACCACATCGGAATCTTGTGCGCTCAGTACCACATTAGGCAGTAATGAGACGGCCTGAAACGCCTCATCAATCACTGAGCGACCGGTCATTCCAGCGCGATAGGTGACAAGCGGCCAGTCTGCCAGCTGTTCAAGACTGAGTTTATCTTCTTGCGTGAGCGGATGATCGTGCGGCACTAATATACGATGATTCCATTTAAACCACGGAAAAGTGGTTAACTGTCCACTGTGAGCTAACCCCTCTGAGGCAATGCCAATATCCGCTTCACCAGAAATAACCTGATCGCGGATCTCTTCGGGTGTGGCTTGATTGAGCACAACCTGAATATACGGATAGCGGCTACGAAACTGCTTTAGGATAGCCGGTAAAGAGTAACGGGCTTGGGTATGCGTGGTGGCAATGGTTAACACTCCTGCCTCTTGGGCGGTGAATAACTGGCCCAACCGTTTAGCCTTGGCTGACTCGTCTAAGATCCGTTGGGCAATCACTAACATCTCCTTCCCCGGTCCTGTCAGTCCCAGCATACGTTTACCGTGACGAATAAATAATTCGACGCCCAGTTCGTCTTCTAACTCACGGATATGGCGGCTGATACCAGATTGAGAGGTATAAAGGATTTTTGCTACCTCAGTTAAGTTGCACTGGCAGCGGGCAGCTTCGCGAATAATTTTAAGTTGCTGGAAATTCATAAGGCTTGCTCTTTCGGCATCGAATGACTCCCACAGTAGTAAATTGCTTTCAATTAAATAAATAATTAAAACGCAAACGTTATATCACAAAGATATAACGACGATAATTATCGGAAAACATCCCCCTTTTATTAATTAACCCTAGCCAATAAACAAAAAAACAGTATAAACCCCTGTTTATAATCAATAACCCTTTAGCTAATTAACCGAAATAGTTAGCATAAATTGTGTTATTAACCACAAAGGAAAGCGAGATCATGATTGATAAGGCAACGGCCGAGCATTACTCATGGGGCGATCAGTGCGACGGCTGGTATTTACTTAACCGCCAAGACCTATTAATTATTCATGAAAAGATGCCAGCTAATACTGCTGAGCGCAGGCATTATCACCAACAGTCCCGACAGTTTTTCTATGTTTTATCGGGACAGTTGGATATGGAACTGGCGGGACAGACACAGTGTTTATGGGCTCAACAGGGCCTGGAAATCCCGCCTAACGTCCCACATCAAGCCCGCAATACATCACAACAGGCAGTGGAGTTTTTAGTTATTTCCCATCCCAGCACGCGGGGAGATAGAAACGATAGTTAAGCCGCATCTCAGTTAGGGCGATTGATGGAAACCTAACCTTTGAGCGGTACTCTCGGCTACTGAGTGATCCTGTAGCGTACTCCCACCAGAAATACCGATAGCCCCAATGAGTTCACCGTGATGAAATAAAGGGTACCCCCCCGCAACCGGGGTGAAACGCGGGGTTTGTGTCAGTGGCGTTAAGGAGGGTTGCTGTACGGCATCATTCCAAGTCTGTGAAGAGAGCGAAAAACTGCTCGCAGTCCAAGCTTTATTGATGGCGATATCAATGGTGAGAAATTGTGCTGTGTCATGGCGAGTAAAATGGAGTAGATGACCGCTATTATCGACGACGGCAACCGATATCATAAGGCCGATCTCTTCCGCCAATTGTAATGCTATTTTACCTGCCGATTCTGCGGCTTCAGCCGTAATATAGTGCCGTGAATTGACGATTTTTTTTCTAGGGGACATAGCGAGTTCCTATGGCCCTAACCTGCTAAAGATCAGGGCCTCAGAGTTTAGAAAGTGCGCTCAAGCGCTTGGCAAATCTGTTCGACACTTGGAATATACAGCGCTTCCAAATTAGGCGAAAAAGGTACCGGAGTATGTGGAGCACTCACGACTTGCGGCGCACCCTTCAGTTGTCCAAAGAGTTTAGGGACGACTTGAGCGACAATATCGGTAGCAATATTACAGCGTGGATAAGCTTCATCCACAGCCACAAAACGCTGCGTTTTCGCTACAGAGGCCAGCACAGTGTCGAGGTCGAGCGGGGATAGTGTACGAAGATCGACCACTTCAACACTTATTCCTTTTGCTGCTAACTGTTCAGCAGCCTCAAGACTGCGATTAACCATCTGCCCATAGGTGATGATCGATACATCGTTGCCTTCCCGCACGATACGGGCTTTGCCTAAAGGTAAGGTATAGCTATCTTCTGGAACCTCACACTCTGTTTCGTAAAGATTTTTGTGTTCACAAAATACGACTGGATCGTTATCACGAATCGCTTGAATCATCAGTCCCTTTGCGTCGTAGGCATTGCTCGGACAAACGACTTTCAACCCTGGAATATGGGTAAAAAGCGAGGTCAGCATTTGAGAATGTTGTGCGGCGCCATTAATTCCCGCACCGACCATCGTTCTGACGACCAGTGGGGATTCGGCTTTCCCCCCGAACATATAGCGCATTTTCGCGGCTTGGTTCATCAACTGATCGAGGCAGACGCCCATAAAATCGATGAAAGGAACTTCGGCGATAATCCGTACACCACAGGCTGCAGCGCCCACCGCCGCACCGACATATGCCATCTCTGTCGGGGGGGCATCAATAACGCGATCACCATGCTTGGTATAGAGTCCCTTGGTAACGCCTAAAACGCCTCCCCAACAATCCTCTTCACCGCCAGTTCCTACACCGCCTGCCGTATCTTGACCGAACATGATAATATTCGGGTCTTGCGTCATTTCCTGGTCCATCGCTTCGTTGATGGCAAGTTTCATTGAAATCATTCTGGTCATGGTCAAATCCTATTCTTAAAATTTTCTATCAGTAATTCACATAGACGTCGCGATATAGGGCTTCAGCCTCAGGCTCAGGTGCGGCTTTAGCGGCATTAACTGCTTCATCAATTAACGCGGCAACCTGCTGATCTATTTCGTTTAATGCCGAGAGCGAAACGCCTTGCTGCTGCGCTTTTTCGATAAAGATTTTTAAACAATCTCTATCGCGACGAGCTTGCTCGACTTCACCGGCGGGGCGGTACGCTTGTTGGTCACCTTCAAAGTGGCCATAGAAACGGACATTTTTACACTCCAGTAGCACCGGGCCGCCGCCGTTACGCATACGTTCAATTAATTCACCGGCCACGCGATAAACGGAGAAGAAGTCCAGTCCATCAACAGTGACGCTTGGCATACCGAAGCCTTTGGCACGATCTTCATAACTGGTGACTGATGTAGATCTTTTTTGTGGCGTTGACTGAGCGTAATCATTATTTTCTACTACAAACATGAGGGGAAGATTCCACACGGTAGCGAGGTTCATACTTTCCAGTACCGCACCTTGGTTAACTCCGCCATCACCCCCAAAACAGATTGCCACGTCTCCCTGCGCACGAATCTTCGCTGCTAAGGCAGCACCGCATACTAAGGGGGCACCGGCGCCCAAAATGCCGTTTGCACCCATCATCCCTTTGCTTAAGTCGGCGATATGCATCGAACCGCCTTTACCATTACAAACACCACCAGCTTTGCCGTAGATCTCTTTCATCATGTCGATAACATCGACACCTTTCGCAATACAGTGACCATGCCCACGGTGGGTACTGGCGATCTGATCGCTATCGGATAAATGGGACATAATACCCACAGCGGTCGCTTCCTGACCGGCATAGAGGTGAGCAAATCCAGGAATAGTGCCTGTCGCATAATCCTGATGTAAGCGGTCCTCAAACACCCGAATGGTTTTCATACTTTTATAAGCAAGTAATAATAAGTCATGTGCTATTTGATCATTATCCTGTGGATTTTTACTAATAATCTCTTTAGTCATAATTAACCTCATTAGAATTTAATTTTTTTATATAAAATTTATTTAATTTCTCTGGTGTGGCGAAAAAGAGGTGAGGTAAAAATATTCCCCGCGCCGTCTTGTTGGGGGAAAATATAATGTTATGGCTAATAAGAGTAAATGTAAGGGGGTGAGGTTTGACTATGCCAAACCTAAATCAAGGTGTTAAAAAAAGTATAACACGTTCTAATACGCTGTTTAGATGTTCTTTTGAATGGCTGACTAAGCTTAAAGAGGCATCAAGCTTTCCTTCAAAAATGAGAGGAAAGGCGAGACAGAAGGTTTGTTGCTCCACTTGTCCAACATCTACGGCATAGCCTTGTTGCTGGATTTTTTTTATCTTACGCTCCAATTCTGGTGTAATAAAACCGCCTTTACGGAGCGAATGAAGTAAAGGCTTATCATAAGCGAGAAAAATATTTCCAGTGGCAGACGAGATAGTTGAGAAGAAATCATGTCTTTTTTCATTAATTGATAATTTATAATCCTGCTCAATGAAGTCAACAATCATATAATGATGGCTGCCTGAACGAATGGATAACATACAAGTGGTTGAGGTCTTGTATGCTATTTTTTCAATATAATGATGATATCTATCAATAATTAAATTGTTATTCTGATGCGTTTCAGAAAGTAATTGTATTCGACTATTTAAGCTATACATTCCTTTCTCATTTAATACATACCCAAGAATAACTAAGGTATTGAGAAGACCATGTAAAGTGGTTTTATTAACCGAGAGTTTTTCTGCGATATCAGAGAGGCTCAACTTTTCTTGAGATTCACTTAACACTTCAAGTGTTAACATCGTCCTTTCAACGGTTTTCAGTACGTTGTTTTGATTCGCCATCGCTCACCCCTCGTTAGTTCAGAGGGGTATGCTAGCACATTCCCAAAGTATCGAGTGGATATCACTATGAGTTAGCCAAAATTGTGCGTTATAAAACTTTTTTATTTCCGTTCACTTCTTTTTTCTCCTAAAGCTCGGACATGGAGATTAATTTTAGAGAAGCCCTATGTCTTTTCCTTTGAGTATCTTGGATAAATGCCCGCGTCAACTAGAAGAAATCAGCCAGCAAGCGTTACAAAATAGCGTAGCCCTCGCACGTTTAGCCGAACAAGCGGGTTATTATCGCGACTGGGCTGCCGAACAGCATAATAGCCCTACGCTGGCTAGCCCTTCGCCAGAACTTGTCTTGGCATGGTTAGCAGCCCATATCAAGACATTACGTCTAGGGGCGGGGGGCGTGATGTCACAGCATTATAGTCCTTATAGCTCGTCGCGAGTGATAACCGTACGTGCATCGGCAGTGATATTATATCGCTCATCTGCTGGCGCAGAGTTTGGGGCTTACCCTGACCGTCGTATCGGTATCCTGAGAAAAGTGGCTGTTATGACGTTGCGCTCGTCAATATCGCCGTCACCGAAGCGCGTAAACAGAAATATGATTTCGCGACGTACCGAACAGATTCGCAGGCATTTAGCATCAAGCTCGACAGCCCCATCAAGCATATTGCCACCGCGGAAGATATTGCCGGTCAGCGGGTAAGCGTTGGCTCAGGCACGAATCAAGAATGTATTTTACTCGACTGGAATGCGCAGCTGCGGCAACAGTATCACCCACCTGCGCCCCCGATTTATCTGACTGACGATGCCTCCACAACCTTATTCCTGCAATCGGGGCGCGCGGATATTACTTTTGGCCCGCAGGCGGCGGCAGCACTGAACGACCGTAGCCAAGTAGTCGGTCATAGCCCTTATAAGGCTTAAGTTGCTACCACCACACTACAAAGCAATGGTTTGGTGAAGGCGCTTAATCAGGTATTAAATGACGCGATAGCCTCCGGGCTCTATCAAAAAATTCTATCACGCAGGGGGGAAGCGCAAGAGGGCGTTAGCCCCTCGCAAATTAATCCACCTTGCATCACCTATCGATAAATAATTTCTCTGGGCGGCAGAGTTAACGCTAAGCTATAGTGTCAACGTTTTGCTTAGGGGGCTTTATGTTACGAGTAGCTGTGTTATTACTTGGTTTGTTAGCGGGAGTATTTCCGTCCTTTGCCGCCCCGATTCCATTTCAGTTGGCCGATAGCAGCTATGTTTTGCTGCGGTGGAATATGATTGGTAAGTCCGATTACCATGCGCGCATTACTGGCCTGCGCGGAGATATTGTTGTCGACCCACAGCACGACGTGGCAGACCGATTACGTATCGATATGCCGATCGCAAACCTCGATGCTCATCACCGTGTGCTAACTTGGGCATTGAAGAGCCACCAATTTTTTGATCAAGCCCAATACCCTAATGTCACCTTCACCAGTAGCCGTATTATCGATATGGGAGAGGGCCGTTATCGGGTATTAGGTTCATTGAAAATTAAAGAGATGACTCGTCCTGTTATGCTTTACGGTAAACGCAGTGACGATTCACGATTACAGGCCAGTGGCGGATACTTACGACTTTCTGGCACTATTACCCTATCGCGCCAAGCCTTTGGTATGGGACAATATCCCGCATTGGTTGCGGACCCTATTCAAGTCGATATTGTCCTCGTGGCAACTACACCGTAATGTTAGATACATTTGCTTTCATTATTTCACCCAATCTTTCGGTGACATTCTCTGCTTTCTGCGGTCAAACTGTCTATTGAGGCCATACGTTGCCAAGAAATGTGGAATTTCTGGCGTAGAGGCTTCTTTTATTGAAGGCTTTATGAAAAAAACTGGGCAATTTCAGCTAAAAATTTTACATCCTCGATACTGGTTCACCTGGTTTGGACTCGGCGTATTGTGGCTGTTAGTGCAACTCCCTTATCCTATCTTGATTCGATTGGGAGCAAAGGCCGGTAAAATTTCACGTCGTGTCTTGAAGCGACGCGAGTCGATCACCCGGCGCAACGTGCAACTCTGTTTTCCGAATATCCAAGAGCAAGAGTTAGAAGCGTTGATCGCTAAGAACTTTGAATCTTTAGGGATGGCCTTGGTCGAGACCGGTATTGCATGGTTTTGGTCGGACAAGCGGGTACGCAAACTCTACTCCGTATCGGGGCTCAATAATTTACAACAAGCGCAGCAAGAGCAGCGTGGTGTAATGGTGATTGGCGTACACTTTATGTCGCTTGAGCTGGGTGGGCGTATTACCGGCCTCTGCCAGCCGATGATGGCAATGTATCGTCCGCACAACAACCAAGCGATGGAATGGGCGCAGACCAAAGGGCGTATGCGTTCGAATAAAGCAATGATTGACCGTCGTGATTTACGCGGGATGGTGCATGCATTGAAACAAGGTGAAGCCGTGTGGTTCGCGCCCGATCAAGATTACGGCCCTAAGGGAAGTGTATTTGCGCCTCTCTTCGCGGTTGATAAGGTGGCGACCACTAACGGAACTTTCGTTTTATCAAGGCTGGCGAAGCCCTCTATGCTGACCATAGTGTTGATTCGTAATAGTAATAAAAGTGGTTATCAGCTGATTATTCAACCGCCACTGCAAAATTATCCTTATGAGGACTCGCAAGCGGCAGCCAGCTATATGAATAAGGTGATTGAAACCGAAATACTTCGGGCACCGGAGCAATACCTCTGGTTACACCGCCGATTCAAAACCCGTCCACCGGGCGAAGTATCACTTTACAGTTAATGAGAAAGAGCGCCTTGATGGCGCTTTTTTTTTATCCCTAATCTGCAGGGCTCGTCTATAGTTACTTCATCTTGAATGACGTTGGAAATACCATGAACATTACGCAGTGCGGACCGGACGAGTGGGCAGATTTGGTCGATATCTTTTCCGAAATGGAATGCTATCATCACCCGCAAGCCATTATTGCCGCGGAGCAAATGGCAAAGTATCTAAAAGATAGAGTTTTTCCTGCGCATTCTGGGACAGAAATTTATAAAGGGATGCGCGATGGGCGTATCGTCGCCTTTGCCTGCGTCACTATCCTCTACCCAGTGCCACGCTACAGCGGACAGATGTTCATCAAAGAGTTGTTTGTGTCTGAGCAATATCGCCGCAAAGGCTTAGGTCATCAAATGATGGCGTTTATTGCACAGCGCGCCCAAGAGAAATCCTGTAGCCAACTGGATTGGTTATCAGTACGCGAAGACGAGGCTGCACAGGGATTTTATGCTTCGCTTGGCGCAAAGGTGGTAGAAGAGGTGAATTATCATCGGCTTGATCAGCACTTTTTGGCCCAGTTGGCGAATCAACCTGATCAGGCATAGCCTGTTAGGTAAGGACCTAACAGGCATTCACTATTTTTTATTGGCCAGATAGTGGTTAAGGAACATTTGCGCATCGCCACTTTGCGACAGCGTTTCGCTGTAGTGCAGGGTAATCGGGTCAGGCTCATTAGGTAAGAAGAGCTGGCCACGATTCTGTTTCAGGATTAATACGACGTGACGTTTATTTCCTTGGCTGACCGAGTAGTGCAGCGCGTCGTTAACCCGAGTAATCTTCATCTTCTGAATAACGAGATTCCAATCGTGATCAGCATCCTCAATTTGCACTAAGGCTTCCTGCGCTTTACGGTCGCCAATTCGTAATGTCCACACTTTAACCCCGAGATCGCCACTGTAAGCGATCACTCGGTCAGCAACGGCTGGCCGTGCTTCAGCATAACTTGTCCGAGAAAATAAGGTTAACAAGAGTAGAGTGATGAAAGCTAAAAAGAAGGGGATGAATCTATTAAGACGAGA
The DNA here is from genome assembly GCF_022602565.1 of Rosenbergiella metrosideri. Classification (GTDB taxonomy): domain Bacteria; phylum Pseudomonadota; class Gammaproteobacteria; order Enterobacterales; family Enterobacteriaceae; genus Rosenbergiella; species Rosenbergiella metrosideri. The sequence continues at coordinate 134,631 of NZ_JALBCV010000004.1, read as the reverse complement.
CGTATTCCAGTTATTCATAATCGCTCCTTGCGTTAAGTGGAACAATAGTATGAAAGTTGAGGTAACCCTTGTGAAGCCGATTCTTTCTTTCAGGATAAGCTATCGAGAAAAAAGCTTAATTTTTATTAAATTAATCACAGCCCTATAGAGAAGACCTGAAACCAGTGTGTGGCTAATTATCCGTACTATGGAAGTCTTTATTGAACTTGTCAGTCACTTTCCCTTTTCTGGACTTAAATAACGATATTTGCTTTAACACTGCGCCCAGGCAAGCGGTATATAAAAAAGGGCCGTAATCGGCCCTGTATAAAAAGTCACTCGGCTCTACTGACTCATTTACGCAGCTTGGGGTCGAGCGCATCGCGTAAGCCATCGCCTAATAAGTTAAACGCTAGCACGGTAAGAAAGATGGCGAGGATAGGGAACAGGGCGACATGCGGTGCCATAACCATATCTGAACGCGCTTCGTTCAGCATCGCTCCCCATTCCGGCGTCGGCGGTTGAGCGCCCAAGCCAATAAATGACAGGCTGGCTGCAGAGATAATCGAGACGCCAATACGCAGGGTAAAAAAGACGACAATCGAGGAGAAGGTCCCCGGCAGGATATGTTTGAGTAGAATATGCGTATTGGAGGCACCAATGCTGCGTGCCGACTCCACCCACGTCAGTTGTTTCAACACCAAGGTATTGCCACGAACGAGGCGAGCAAAAGCGGGAATACTGAAAATAGCGACGGCAATCACCACGTTAGACATCCCCGGTCCCATTAGGGCAACCACTGCGATGGCTAAGAGGATCCCCGGAAAGGCGAAAAGGACATCGCAAATACGCATGATAATTCTATCTGTCCAGCCCTCGAAATAGCCAGCAACTAAGCCCAATACCGTACCGATAACAGATCCCAGTGCCACAGAGAAGACACCTGCTAACAGAGAGATTCGTGTCCCCAAGATGACTCGGCTAAAGATATCGCGTCCTAACGCATCCACGCCGAACCAGTGTATAAGGCTAGGGCCTTGATCGATCCGGTCATAATCAAAATAGTTCTCGGCATCGAACGGTGTCAGCCACGGCGCAAAAATGGCGACAAGAAAAAGGATCACCACAAATAGCCCGGCGGCCACCGCCACCGGCTGTTGGCGAAAACGCAGCCAGAACTCTCGGAGCGGTGGCTGCGGCGTCGCCGGATCCAGGGTTGGTAGGGATTTCAAAGCCGCTTCGCGGCGCCAATTTTTCATCACCCCTCCTCAGCGGTAGCGAATAGTGGGGTTAACCACAGCATAAAGGATATCAACGACTAAATTGATCACGATAAACTCACAGGAAAAGAGTAGGACCAACGCCTGAATAACGGGGTAATCACGGTTTTCGACAGAATCGATCAGTAGACGCCCAAGGCCTGGCCAGTTAAACACCACTTCAACGACGATTGCGCCCCCTAACAGCAAGCCGAACTGCAGCCCCATCATGGTAATGACCGGAATCAAGGCGTTACGTAAGCCGTGTTTAAAGATAACGCGACGCGGGCTTAAGCCTTTCGCGCGTGCCGTGCGCATATAGTCCTCGCCCAATACTTCAATAAAGGAGGCGCGGGTAAATCGTGCCATCACCGAGGCTACCGACGCCCCGAGGGTGAGAGAAGGTAGGATATAGTGGCGCCAGCTGTCGGCACCGACAGTCGGTAACCAGCCGAGCTGGACGGAGAAAATTTGCATTAGCAGTATCCCTAATGCAAAAGCAGGAAAAGAGATACCGGATACGGCAATCAACATGCCTAGCTTATCGGGCCAGCGGTTGCGCCATACTGCCGAGGCAACACCGATAAATAGGCCAAACAGGCACGACCAGGCCATGCTACAAAGAGTGAGTAACAGCGTTGGCATAAAGCGGCTAGCGATCTCTTCACTCACTGGGCGTTGCGACGACATCGATTGACCCAAGTCACCCTGCAGTAACCGAACGATATAATGCCAAAACTGTTGCGGCAGAGGTAAATCTAGCCCTAATTGATGGCGTACCATGGCGACAACTGTAGCGTCAGCATTTGGTCCCGCCAACAGACGAGCCGGGTCGCCTGGTAGAAGGTGAACAAACAGAAAGACGAGAATGGCGACAATCAATAACGTCGGCAGCATCCCTAGCAAGCGTTTTAGAAAATAATTGAGCATGCATAGCCTCGAGTTATGGGCAGGCGATGCCTGCCCGAGACAATTACTTCAGATCGGCATTATCAAAATCAAAACCAGTATCTGGCATGACATTGAAATGGGTGAGGGCCTTATTATTGGCCGAAACAAGTTTCTCAACCACCAGCGGGATCCACGGTTGGTCATGCCAGATCTTATCTTGCGCATCTTTATAGAAAGCATTTTTCTTGGCGACGTCGGTCGCATTTAAGGCATCGGCTAAATCTTTATCCACCTGTGGGTTGCTATAAAAAGCGGTGTTAAAGATGGCCGGTGGCCAAGAGCTGGTCGCAAACAGCGGTGTTAAGGCCCAGTTTGCCTCGCCCGTCGAGGCGGTCCAACCGGTATAGAACATCCGCACGCCACTCTCTTTTTGTCCCTTATCTTCGACCTGTGCAGCACGTTGTCCCGCATCCATTGCCGTCACCTGGGCTTTAATCCCCACCATGGCGAGTTGTTGCTGAGTAAACTGTAATACTTTCTGTGCGGTAGAGTGGTTATGGGATGACCATAACGTGGTTTGGAACCCCTGAGGGTAACCGGCTTCTTTCAAGAGCTGACGCGCTTTCGCGGGGTCGTAAGGTATGGCCGGGTAGTGTTGGGCGTCGGCAATGGCTGGCGGCACAATTCCCGTAGCCGGGGTGGCATAGCCTGCAAATGCCACCTTGGCTAAAGCTTCACGATTAATCGCATAGTTCAAGGCTTCACGGACCTTCGGATTATCGAAAGGTTTTTGCGTCACGTTAAGACTAATGTAGCGCTGCATAATTGAAGGCCAGCTTACGACCTCTAGCTTACTGTTCGCCTTTAAGCGCGGAGCTTGCTCGTAAGGGATTGGGTAAGCGAAATCCGCCTCTCCGGTTTGTAACATCGCCGCACGGGTATTGTTATCGGCGACAGGGCGCCAGACAATGCTGTCTAACTTAGGTAATCCTTTTTGCCAATAATTCGGCCATTTTTTTACTGTCATGGCATCGGTCTGGTTCCAGCTCACAAATTGATAAGGGCCGGTACCGACTGGGTGGAAGCCAATCTGCTTACCGTATTTTTGCAATGCGCTAGGCGAAATCATCACAGCAGAAGGGTGCGCGAGGGTGTTGATAAAGGCTGAAAACGGTTTTTTCAGTGTAATTTTCACCGTGTGCGCATCGACCGCTTCGGTCTTGGCGATATCGTTAAATAAGTTGTAGCGCTTTAAATGGCTATCAGGATTGCTGGCGCGGTCAAGATTGACCTTAACGGCTTGAGCATCGAACGGCGTGCCATCTTGGAACGTTACATTGGGCCGAAGAGTCAGCGTATAGGTCAGCCCATTGTTGCTGACTTTATAGCTTTCCGCCAGCACCGGTTTAATCTTCATATTTTCATCAAAGCCGTAAAGCCCTTGATAAAACGATTTGGCAACACTTTGCGAAAGGGTGTCATTCGCATCGTAAGGGTCCAGCGTGGTAAAATTTGAGCCCACGGCAACGACGATATTTTTTGCGGCAAAGCTCGATACACTGGCAAGGCTCGCAGTCATGCCTAAGACTATTAGCCAAGGGCGCTGGCGTTTAGTGATCATAAAGTCTCTCCTGTCTGCAATGAAGGGGTTGCCGCATGGGTCGGCGATAAGGGGGAGGTCGACGCGTTTATCGCAACATAATGCCCTGGGGCGACTTCATTGAGGGTTACGCGTTCGGGGCCTTTTCCTAAGGGATAAATGGCGCTAGGGATCTCTTCAACTGCAGAAGAGAGTGAAGGGCGCTGACTTCTTGGGTCGGCAACCGGTACGGCATTAAGTAACTTTTTCGTATAGGGATGCTGCGGTGCGGCGAAGATCGCGGCACGCGGCCCCATCTCGACAATCTGTCCTTGATACATCACCGCGACACGGTGGCTGATGCGCTCGACCACTGCCATATCATGAGAAATAAAGAGGAAAGCAAGTCCTTGCTCACGCTGTAAGTCAAGGAGCAGATTAATGATTTGCGCCTGCACCGAGACATCTAAGGCGGAGACAGATTCGTCAGCGACAATCAGTTTCGGATTAGAGGCCAAAGCGCGAGCAATACAGATACGTTGGCGCTGCCCACCGGAAAATTGATGCGGATAACGTAACGCATGTTCCGCCGAGAGCCCGACTTTCTCCAGTAGCTGATGTGCGCGCTGTTGCGCTTGAGCCGGGGTGGCCAGCTTATGCACTAATAGGGGCTCCATAATCGAGTACCCCACGGTTTTTCGGGGGTCGAGCGAAGCGTAAGGATCTTGGAAAATAAACTGAATTTGCTGGCGCAAAGTGTTCAGCGCAGAACCGGTGAGTTGATCGATCCGTTGTCCAGTAAAAGTAATCTCCCCGTGCTGGCTATTGACCAACTGCAGTAGCGCACGTCCGGTGGTCGATTTACCGCAGCCGGACTCGCCGACTAGCGCCAAGGTTTCGCCCGCTCGCAAGTCAAAGCTCAGATGTTCTACCGCGTGCACTTCGCTGACCACCCGATTCAGGAAGCCGCCTCGTAGTGGAAAGCGGGTGACAAGATCCTTCACTTGCAATAGCGGCGTGGAGTGCTTATCGACCGTATCTTGGGTCTCGGCTAACGGTTTCTCATCGCCGGGTAGGGCAAACTTCTGAGGGGTATCATAGGGCTGCATATCCCCCAAACGGGGTACCGCCGCGAGTAATTGTCTCGTGTAAGGATGCTGAGGGGCGTAGAACAGGGTGTCGACCGCCGCCGTTTCCAGCATCTGACCTTGGCGTAATACCGTCACCTCGTCAGCCATCTCTGCCACCACGCCCATATCATGGGTGATAAACAGCACACCGGTATCCAGATCTCGTTGCAACTCTCGGATTAGCGTTAAGATTTGTGCCTGTAAGGTTACGTCGAGCGCGGTCGTCGGCTCATCGGCAATCAGTAGTGAGGGCCGACAGCTGAGAGCCATCGCAATCATCACGCGCTGGCGCATGCCGCCGGAAAGCTGATGGGGATAACGGCTAAGAATTTGCTTCGCCGCAGGGATCCGCACGCGCTCTAATAGTTGTAGACTGTGTTGCAGCGCTTCGGCATGAGAAAGCGGCTGATGTTGGCGGACTGATTCCGCTAACTGCTGACCCACGGTGAACACCGGGTTGAGGGATGTCATCGGCTCTTGGAAGATCATCGCCACCTCGGCGCCCCGCACCCCTTGCCACTGCGATTCCGTCAGCTGGCCTAACTCAATCTGTTCCCCAGATCGAGTGTGTAACAGCCGCTGTCCCTCGACGTTCGCCTCTTTAGGCAAAAGCCCCATCAATGCCAGTGAACTGACCGATTTTCCCGATCCCGATTCACCGACTAACGCGAGAGTTTTGCCTCGGTAGACCTCGAGGCTAAGGTTATCAACCACGGAGTGAAGCCTTCCCTGCTGCGGGAAACGAATAGTCAGATTTTCTACGTGTAAGATGGGCTGAGACTGATGAGCTTGTTGATCCGTTTGCGACACCTTAACTCTCCCTTTTATGACTGCGCTAAAAACAGCAATGTTGGCGTGGTTACTGCACAACACACCCTGCGCAAATCGATTCACGCCTTAGCAAAAGTATATGATGTTTCTCAGGTTATGCCATTTGGACTATAAAAAGTCTTAGTTCGCTTGTAAATCAATAACCTTAACGAAGTAATAACGTTTTGTTATGTTCCTCGCCAAAAAAATCTAATCACTCGGCGATAAAACTTGGGGCGAGGCCGACGATAACCGACAATTCTGTAATACCGGCAATTGCTCACGTACCGCAGTGAGATGCGCTTTATCCAGCTGCGCGAAGATAAGCTGTGGCCGTTCCCCTGCCTGTGCGATCACTAAGCCCAGAGGGTCGACGACAAGGCTATGACCGATATTTTTCACGCCACATTCGCCGCTTGCCGCAAAATAACAGGTATTTTCTAACGCACGGGCGCGTGTCAGCAACTCCCAATGTAGCTCCTTATTGGCACCTTTTAACCATGCGGCAGGCAGCACCAACAGCTCTGCGCCTTGCAAGGCTAAGGCACGCGCCATCTCAGGGAAACGCAGATCGTAGCACGTCATCACGCCAACCCTAAACTCATCAATTTGGAATAAGGGGGGCAGGGTATGCCCAGCTATTACCTTCTCTGATTCACGCACCGTAAAAGCATCATAGAGATGGATTTTATCGTAAGTCAGTAAGATTTCCCCACCACGTATCGCCACTAAGACGTTACGCGCTTTATTCCTCTCAGCCGGGACATGTAGCGTGAAGAGGGTCGTTAGGCCGAGTGTTTGACTGGCCGCTAATAGCTGGTGGATAAAGGGGCCATCTAGCGGTTGTGCCGCCTCGATCACCCATTGGCTATCTTGATTATCTCGCGCCAATACTGCTTCTGGCAGCACCAACAACCTTGCACCTTGCCGGTCGGCATCTTGCATAAGCTGGATGATGGTATTGGCATTTTCTTGCCATTCTCGACTTACTGACCATTGACCCAATGCGATATTCATTATTGCTCCTAGTCATCGAGTAAGGGGACACCGATCACCACTGTAGAGTCTTTTGGTTGCATCCCCAAGGAATTATTGCAATCTGTGAGCGGCTCAAGGCATGATGCCTAAAAACGGATAATGAGGAGCGTCAGCATGACACCACTTTTTGTGTATGGCACCTTACAAAAGGGCCATGAAAATGAGCATCTACTTAGTCGTATCGGTGGCGAGTGGATAGCCGCGACTATTCGAGGCACTTATTACCCTAAGGCCTGGGGGCTGGCCGCTGACTTTCCGGGTGTTATCCTCGATGAGCAGGCCGACGACGTTCCGGGGTACCTTTTTATCAGTCCACAACTCGCTGACCACTGGCCAGCATTAGACGAGTTCGAGGCGGGCTACGACCGTATTATCACCACCGCGACCACGGCGGATGGGCAACGCTTTCAGGCCTGGGTCTATCAAGTTCAGCCACCTTTTCCAGCGTAGATTATTGATATTGTAATAACCCTAATCAATGCTAAGAATCTGCCTTAAAAAACAGCAACTAACTCGACAGCACTGGATTAGGCTACTCGGATGCTTTATACTCCCTGCCACATTAAGGCCCCTTAGCTCAGTCGGTTAGAGCAGACGACTCATAATCGTTTGGTCCCCAGTTCAAGTCTGGGAGGGGCCACCAAATTTTCCCTGTTAAATCAGGATATTAAGCCACTCGATTGAGTGGCTTTTTTGTTGTTTGATTATCGAGTGGCGATAGAATGGCGGTGCTTAATTTTTCCTTATTTTTACAAGACGTAAAAAAAACCGCTATTGCGAGTTTTTTTACACGAATAAAAATTGCTAGCCGTTGCTTGATGGGTGAGGGGGAACTGGTGTTACTAGCTGAGGCCGTGTGATTATAGCTGTTACCATCTCAAGAGATTTGAAAGTGCAACCACAGTTGATATTTTGGCACTGGTTATAGCGCTCTTTTGTATTATTGGTTATTTACATACTGCTACGAGTATGTGTTGCTTGCTGGCATAGTCGGCAATTCATCATAATTGCGATTTCCTTTGCTAGGATGATGTCATAATGACACATGAATTACCCAATCGATGATAGGTTGTTGATTAATCATTACTTCCATTTCAATACTTGTCATAAATCCCCCATCACTGCTTACGGTATGCGTGAGCGTAGTGATCACCCATTCGGCCTCATCAATTTGTTGCTTAAACCCTGTCACTTTGACGGGCATTTCGGTGTAGAGATCAGCACGTCCCTCATCTAATTGTAGCGAGAACGTTGCGACACCGCGCTGCAACTTTTCCCACTGTGCCTTAGCGGCTCTAGCGGCATTATCCCGGCTAGCGTAGGTGCGAATGAGCACCAATACGTTATCGTCAGTGCCGACAAGGTATCGGTATCGACTCGACCGGCGTTGGCCCAGGGGTTTATGAGAACGTCAAAATGTTCTTCCCGATGGTCAAAGAGTTCGTCTACAACCCCACGGTTAAAAACGCCTTAGTGCTCAAGGCTTATGACACCATTAGCAGTGGCCGTTTAGAGTTTGATGTGAGCCACCTTGATATTGCGCAATCCTTTATGTCGATCCGCAAAACCACCACGGCCAGCGGCAATCGCCCTACTTACGAAGGAAGTCGCAGCGAAGAAGCGAGTCACGCCGATTTAGCGTGGGCGACGAATTAGAAGGAAGATGGGCTTACACCACTAGTGTTGAGGCTTATATTGGCCGTTGGGTTTCGTGCTTAGGGGCAATACTAACAGTATGGGATAGCAGTGTAATTACAAAAATGTGATATATCGATATAGAATGATTACAGGGATAGGGGGTCGTCGATGATGAATCAGGATGAGGTTGTAAGACAACTCATCAAAAATCATTTTGGGATATGGCGGAAGGAACGTTATTAAATACCGGGAATCAGCCTGTTTTACCGGAAGATGCGGCAGACTTTTTTGAAGAGTATTTCAACATACTTGACGTCGATCCTGCCGGGTTCGATTTCCGAAAATACTTCCCTAATGAGGGTATTCGTTTTTACTCAATGCATGGCTTCCTGATTACCTTGAAACTGACTACCATGCACCGCAAACGTTGACTGTTGATATGTTGATTGCTTCGGCTGAGGCCGGGTATTGGCTGTAGGGTGATCCGAACTAATCGCACAGTCTCAAATGTTATCTGTATTTGTCCACAATCACTATATATTCTGTAATGTTAATTATTCTATTCAGCAAATTTACTTTCATAAAAATGTTTAGGATACAGGCAGTGGCTGATCGAAGAGTGTTATTCGATTATAGTTTTCGATTAAGGAGCAAAGTTGGTAGAGATGATTGTGGGCAGCACTACCTGTATTAGCTGATGAAGCAATGAAATTACATTTCGCTATTCGATATTTTAGCCACTGTTCTTGGTGTTTTTTGAAGCGAGTAGATAGGTCGATATCCTCTAATTTATCTATTTTAATGCTGAGTTTTTTCAATTTGTCCTTTAACAATCTATCTGAGTCATTGTACACTTTTTCAGTACACGCAAGGTAACCCAAATAACCATCATCATTATGGATATCTTGACATGAATGAGGGGATAGCGATTTTAGTTTTTCGATAGAATCATAGTCGGTCATTTCATAACATAACGCACTATTTGAATATAATAATACGACACTATAAAAAATAGCTTTCAAAGTTGACTCCTTAATATAGTATGGCGTTCCAAATACTTAACTCTCTTTTTTTCCATTTTTATAGGGTGAATATTCTTTATTAGAACTTGAAAAATTGACAAAATCTCGGATGTGATTAGTCGATGCGGATTTCATTGCCTAATGCCCTTTGATGCCCTGATAAAATATGGCTTGCTATACTATTAATCATAATCATCCCTGTCTTTATTAAAAACATCAGAATTCCGCTTGCTATGATATAGTATTGAATATATGAGTTATTATTTCAAGAACTATCTATATCGGTGTGGAATGTTGTGATATTAATCGTGTTTTGCATTTTCTACGTTTTTTATATAAATAGTCTATTTGACGCTTCAGGTCGCTGTAAGATTAATTTTATCGATAGGTTAATATGAGGTGAGGATAATGATACTTACACTTTATGGATGTTTTCACATTCAAGTTAATATTAGGTATTGACCTTAATGTTGGATGATACCCTCGAGTAATGGTTTAAAAATTATTTTTTCAGTAATCACCATTTTAGTTAATTGACTATCGCGGCATTACTGCCCCAGGTTTGACGCAGATAATTGACTCACCTTAAAATCTTCTTATCGCTCAACGTGCCTACGATGAACAGATAACTCTTGGGAGAGTTAACTACTTATTGCCAAGTTTAAGTGGTGCTGAGGTTTTATTCTTTTCATCTTAGAGAAGAGCGGGATGAGTTGGCGGCGAAACATCCTTCCTCCTTGTAGGGGTAACACTGGAGTGGGCCTAATTTTACCCCCTTAATCCACCGACGACGACGCTGCTCAGACCATAGCGTAAAGATTCCTACACTGGCGACAATCGTTGTGCCCGCAAGGGTAGCGGCATCGGTAAACGGTTAAGAAAAAAGTCGCCGACTACGCGGATGTGGTCACGCTAGCCTGCAGACGCAGCGGAGAAATTATCAAAGGGCCTTAGAGGGTGCTGGGGGGGCGATAGGCGCACAGCGCATAGCCGCTCGACGGCACTGAGTCATGCCAAATAGGCCTATACATTCCCTGCACAGAGAGAGTGGCGGGAGAGCGACCCGCCAAGAGTGAGTAATAAGTTAAAGTAGGCGGTGGTCTGCTCTTCTCTCTAGGGCTGGGCAGATCGAGAATATGGCGAGGCACGCACCGTCCATCCCCTTAATTTGCCGGGATTGAGCAATCCCGCTGGATCATAGCACTGTTTCATCTCGACGACTTCCGGTCTGATAATGCCTTGTTTACCGGCTTCGACTTCGTAGACGTGAGGATTATTAATACCTATCCCCTGCTCGCGGAATTGCTGCATGATATCGTTGAGTCGCGCCTCGTTCGTAAAGCGCACCAGTTGCAAGCCGCTTGCTGTGACGCGCCCATGATTATCGCGTAAAAACTCAATATGTGTCAGGACTTCATCACCGAAAAAGTCCTTCATTGTGGCAATTTGTTCGGGAAAGGTGTCGGGATCGAAGGCCGTTTGAAGATAAGTAAAACAATTGTCGACTTTCATTGCGTGCAGCGTCGTGTGGTTCCAACAATACTCCATAAGTGATTGATGGGAGACTCTCGCCTCTTCTGCCGTTTGACACACCGCACTCTTCCCGTTATTACGCTCGGTACACTGCGCGACCCAATCATGATTTTCTTGTGCAATCACCGTGATGACCGCATGTTGATCGGCACGGTATTTTTCAGCGACTGCGGTAAAAAATTGCGGAATAGGCGCGGAGAAGAGGGCGACCTCACGTTTGACAATCCCCGGCGAATTGGCCAGTTCCACCGAATAGTTTAACGCGTCCTGAAAATGGTCAAATACATCAAGCCGTTCTATCCATGAATGACAAGGTGCTAATGCGATCTCAATTTCGAGTAGGATGCCATTCGTTCCATAACTGTGATGCAGTAAGAGGGCTTGCGGGGCAGGAAGCCGAATAATCTGAGGAGAGGCCTCCACCGTCATTAGAGTAAGGCTTAACACATTACCACTGGCGGCGAGAGGCCCGTAAGTGATTGAGCCAATACCGCCGAATCCTCCTGCGTACAAACCTCCGAGAGTCGCTAAACGATAGGTGGAAGGCATACAACGTAGCTCCCAACCCGCAGGTCGAGTGTAATTTTCTAACTCGGCTAAACGAATCCCCGCTTGTGCTCGCGCTCGGCCTTGCCCAAAATCACAAATTTTATTGAGGCCCGTCATATCAATCACGATCCCACCCGCCAAAGGGACTAATTGACCATAGTTACCCGTTCCCGCTCCTCTAAGAGTAAGGGGTATTGCCTGCTGGGCACAGGCGCCAACTACTTGTTGTAACTGTTGTGGCGTGGTCGGATGAAAGATAGCTTCTGCACTTTTATCGGCTAATTCTTTTTTCAATACTGGACTAAACCAATGAAAATCCTTGGATAAACGTTTGACTGAACCAGGTTGAACAGTCCAAGTAAAGTCAGAGAATTGCGCGATCAAGGCCGTGATAGGTGGGGATATTGACATGTTTCCTCCGTCGCTGCTTAGTTAGCGGGCTGTTGTCGATTCACTCTCGTGCCAAGCACTGAGTGCACGTCGAGAGATCCAAGACATCACTGCAAATAACATGATGCCGGTGAGGGAAATTAGCAGTAAGGCGGCAAACATCAACGGAATATCTAATTGATAGCCGGCTTGTAAAATTTGATAAGCGAGGCCTGTATTATTGCCCCCTGTTCCCGCGACGAATTCAGCGACCACTGCGCCAATCAGCGATAATCCGCTTGAGATGCGTAAGGCGCCAAAGAAATAAGGTAGTGCAGAAGGGATGCGTAGTCGTAACAGTATCTGCAAGCGGCTAGCATGGTTAAGTGTGAAATAACTCAATAGGCCGGGTGATACGCTGCGTAATCCTTGTGTGGTATTAGAGATAATGGGGAATACCGACATGAGCGTGGAACAGATGACCAGTGATAGCGTTGCATCCTTTACCCATATAATGATCAATGGGGCGATGGCTACGATAGGGGTGACTTGTAGAAAAACAATATAAGGAAAGAGCGCCGTCTCGATAAAACGATTCTGTACCAACACAAAGGCGACTAATGAGCCAATGATAATGGATAACAAAAAGGAGATGAGGGTAATTTTCAAAGTGAACAATAGCGCATGCAGTAATCTTGAAAAATTATGCACCAAGCTCTCGACCATTACCTCCGGAGAGGGGACTAAAAAGACCGGGATGTGGAAATAGGTTACCCAACCTTGCCAGAGCAACAGTACCGCAATCGCAACGATCAATGGATAAAAGAATTGACTAAAGCGTGGATGTTGAGTCCAAGGAGTATGGCGATGTTTAGGCATGCTGAGTGGTCTCCCCAGATTGGCTCGCCCGTAATAGGCTGGTTTGTAATTGTTGAGCGTAGTGGGCAAAATCGGCGCTCACTCTAAATTGCTCATCGCGTGGGAAAGGGGCATCGATCGCAATATCCTCGACCACCCTACCAGGGCGGGCCGCCATCATAATGACCCGTTGAGAGAGAAAAACGGCTTCATGGATCGAGTGAGTAACAAAGACAACTGTCAGCCCTTGTTCTTGCCATAACCGTAAGAGATCACTGTCTAATTTATTACGGGTAATTTCATCCAATGCACCAAAGGGTTCATCCATCAATAATAATTTAGGGCGAGTCACCAATCCGCGGGCAATCGATACCCGCATTTGCATACCACCAGAGAGCTCGCGAGGTAATACCTTGGCGAATTTTTCTAACCCTACTAAGGTTAATACCTCCGCGACACGCAGATTTGCCTCTTCTTTGGGGACGCCAGCCAGATCGAGGGGTAATCGGACATTTTTTTGTACGTTACACCATGGCATCAAGGTCGCTTCTTGAAAGACAAAAGAGAGGTTTTCAGCCGCTTTCAGCCGGCTATCTTTACGCCACAGTAAAATTTTCCCGTCACTGGGTTCAATCAGCCCGGCGATCATCTTGAGTAATGTACTTTTACCACATCCCGAGGGACCAAGAAGGGTGACGAACTGGCCTTGCTGGATAGTTAAATTCACCGGTAACAATGCTTGGGTGCCATTGCTATAGACCTTTTCGGCAGAGAGCGCTTCAATGGCGGGCGCGAGATTATTCTCTGATTGACTAAAAGGGATAGGGACCTTCGCTGGCTTATTCATGGCATCACCTTTGCCGGGGCGATAAATTGTAAGCTGTAGGTCTGGGCGAAAGGCACCTTACTCGGTTCAATCAAGTGGTTTTTAACCAGCATATCCCAAGTTTGTTTAAGGCGTGTCCGCGTGATAATACCAATTCCGCCCTGCTGAGCATCTCCGCCCGTGACAAGCTGATATTTTTTTATTTGGGCGATACCAAAGGCGATCTGCTCAGCACTCATTTGTGGATTGGCTTGGCGTATCGCTTGGTTACCCAAGGTTGGATCGTTCAGATAATCCTTCCAGCCTTGCATTGATGCTTTAACAAATGCCGCCACCGCTTGAGGACGTTTTTTTACGGTGTCTGCCATACAAATGATGGAGTTACCGTAGGGAGGGTAGCCCCAATCACTGAGCGGATAAACATAGAAAGGCTTACCGCCTTTCGCTATCGCATAAGGTTCGGAGGTGACATAGCCTTGTTGAACTAACTGATCATCAGCAATAAAGGGTTGGACACTAAATGTATAAGGGCGAATTTTCGTCTGGGTGAAGCCCAGTTCATTTTTAGCCCAAGGCCAAAAAGAAGTATAAGCTTCTGTTGCGAGGAGAAATGTTTTATTCGCTAATTGCTGTGGTGTGGAGATTTTCTCGTGACTAATAAAGACCGTAGGGGAGTGTTGGAATACGGTTGCGACCGTGACCCCATGCACACCCGCTTGCCAACTTTCGAGAGCTTGACCATTATCGCCTAACGTACAATCCGCCTGACCTGCCGCCATTAATTGCATGACATTGACTTGGGGCCCGCCCATATGGAGGGTGACATCGAGACCCTGTTTTTTATACTCCCCATCGGCTTGAGCTTGGTAAAAGCCGCCATGTTCTGCTTGGGCATACCAATTTGTCAGAAAGGTAAAGGATTCATTAGCTTGGACAGTGGAGATCGCTAAGTTGGTGCAGAGAAGACTGAGAACACTAACTATTTTTTTCATGCTATGAGTCCTTATTCTGAGGCAGTATCAGAGACGATTGAAGGGTGAGTAATATAGCCGTGCCAATGGTGATTACCCCACGTCGGAACCTCACGTGTGATCCATTGCATAGCGTGAATTTCAGTGATGGCTTGAGCCCAACTGGTGGCTAATGATGCAAGCAGGCTTTCCCCCTGTTCTCGAGTCGCCGGGCAGGGATCACCGATAACGCCGGTCGGCCCAAAATCATAAGAAACCCAAGCCGCGACAGGGCGTTCTTTCGATAACGTGGGGCAGGGTGAAGGGGGCGGATAATTTGCCACCGCATAGTCCATTCGCACATGCTCGGGCGACAGTGCGAGCATTAAGGCGGTTTCGCTTTGCCCTGCATGCATACCCAGCGTGTGCTCTTTTTCTGTTAAAAATGTCATTTGGTTATTAGGAACGTTAAAGACATCGTGGGCGATAACGATAATGTCACCGTGCCGAAGGCGCATCTCTCGAGCCGCCATTTGCAGGACTTGTGGTTGCCCTCCGTGACCATTGATCATCAGGATTTTTCTAAATCCCGCACGGTAGACCGACTCAATCACCTCAAGTAGTGTATGGCGCAGCGTCTCCCCACTGAGTGTTAAGGTACCGGGGAAATTAAGGTGTTCTTCGGATTTACCATAATTAATGGGCGGGATGCCATAAGCAGCAATAGTTGAAGGCAGTTTAGCCAACGCATGTCCTGCTACCCCTGAGGCGATTACCGTGTCTACGGAACAGGGGAGGTGGGGACCATGCTGTTCGATGGTGCCGGTGGGAAGCACGATAACGGTATTCGCTCTATCCGGTAAGTCGGCGATGGCGGTCCAACTCAAATACGGCAGAAAGCGAGCTGCCGGACAATACCCATGAATCATTTTTCGCTCCTTATAGAGGACTCATCGCACTTGAGAGGTAGCCAAGCAGTTGCTTCGACTTCAATGAGTACATCCCCGCTGGGTAATAATTCGCTGACCTGCACCACGGTAGAAACAGGCGAAAGATGTGGAAAGAAAAGGTTTCTGACTTTGCTGTAATACGGGAAGTGATCGAGGTCACGAAAGTACTGGACCAGCTTGAAAACGTCTTCCATTTTGCCGCCGGCTTCCTCAATACTTTGCCGTATAGAGGCCAAAACAGACCAGCTTTGAGCAAGAATGGGACCCTGTTTAAAGTCGGTAGAGAACTCACCCGTTTCACCCAGCAGTTGTCGGGCATCAGCTGGGATATCGGCAAAGCCTTTAACGATTGTAGCGGTGTGCGGGTTGACCGGAATAACACCAGAAAAATAGAGATAGTCACCCACACGTCGCCACGCCGCGTAACGGGCTAAGGGTTTTCCTGTACCGGAATCAATACTCATAAGCCAGTTCCTCTTGCAATGTTCGTTGATAAATAAGGTTTCCTTGGTAAATCACTTGCCTTGATGCGCTGTTCAGTGGCCAAGTATTCACTGAGCTACCAGGAAAAATAACCAGATTGGCTGAGCTACCAGGCTGTAACGGTGGATGTTGTGAAACGCCGCCTAATTTTCTCAGGTCACCGATGCAGCTTGAATAGCGGTCAAAGGGGCTACTCAGTTGGGCGGTGAATAGGGCGGTGGCCAAGGTCTCAATGGGGTCGTAATTCCCGGTAGGGCAAAATGCATCTTGGACATTATCTGCGCCAAATAACACGGGGATCCCTTTTGTCATCGCTTCTTTGACCAAGGTGATCCCACGAAGTCTTGGGGTACGTTTAGGCTGTGCATCCTGTAACAGTAAATTGGTAAAAGGCAGTGCAATGATCGTCACGTTGTGTGCCGCCAAACGGCTTAATTGCTGCAATGCCTCATCTTCATCGAGACTGGCTAATGCACAACTGTGGCTGCAACAGATATGTCCAGAGAAGGTTTCCCGTTCAAGATAGTCGATGACCCACGATAGGCCTTGAGCAGAGCGAGACAGCTCTTCATCAATATGTAAATCAAGATCCAAGTGATAAGCCTGCGCCCACTGGAATAAGTGTTCCATCGCACATGCATTCCAGTTACTGCTATGGATAAAAGCGCCTAATCGACAACCCGGGCCACTCAAGGAGACGGCGTGAGCTATCTGTTGTGCATGGCGGTTATCACTCAATAGTGTCAGGGGGATCAAGGCGACCCGTTCTAAGGTGAGCGTGGGAAGAGAGAGTGCGCCAATAACCGACCAACTTAAGGGCGGCGATATCTGATCCCAATCAATATGGGTACGTAAGGTCATCACACCGTGGCGTGCGGCCGTTAACAAGGCACGTTCTGCTCGTGATGCCAGATCTTCAGCAGACCAGAAATCACGATCCTTTGCTAAAGCACCAATTGCATTAAGGAGTCCTGGTCCGGTCGCCGGACTGCGCCGTACGGTAAAGGTTTTATCCAAATGGGCATGGGGTTCCACTAACCCGGGGAGGGCGAGTGCGCCGTCGACATCGTAATAGTCGACGACCCTCTTTTTACAAGGGACCAGTGACTGGATTTTGCCGTGTTTAAAATGAATATTAGCCAGCGCGAGATCACTTGCCTCCAGCGGCCAATCAGCCGGTAATAGCCATTGTGGCAGACGTACCTGTGTTAATCCCTGTAGTGGCCGCATCATCCTAGTCGCCTCGACGAAGGAAGGGAAATCTTTGGGGCAACAGATTAGTTTGGATCATAAGCTATCCTCACTTATTCTCTCTTCATGGATTGAAACTATTGTTTCTGCTGCCTGCGAAAACGATGCCATTATTACATTAAGGAATTATCTGAGAATCGCTTCGTAAAATTTGGTGACTGAGAGATAATTTAACTCATTGAAATGTAATGATTTAATTTCTAATGCTGATAATATTCTTTTTTCCTATCGTAGAGGGTTGTAGATATTACGGTAGAAAAAGAAAAAGTAAGGAGGGAGCGGTTTTCACTTAACGCTTTGTTATTGAATA
Source organism: Rosenbergiella metrosideri (assembly GCF_022602565.1). Taxonomy (GTDB): domain Bacteria; phylum Pseudomonadota; class Gammaproteobacteria; order Enterobacterales; family Enterobacteriaceae; genus Rosenbergiella; species Rosenbergiella metrosideri. The sequence continues at coordinate 117,206 of NZ_JALBCV010000004.1, read as the reverse complement.
GTATTTATTCTATTCATTCAGATAGGGGAGTTGAATAGAGTATGCTATCCGCGGGTTATGGATTTGAAGATCTCACTCTCTAAGCATTGTTTTGGTGCACACTGATCAATTCTGAATCATTAGTTTCTCTCCTTCCTCCCACATTCCCTACTATTCTTGTAAAACGTAGTTGGCATCATTTTTGTATGATAACCACTCAGAGTATAAGCGGTCAGCGTAAGAATAGCGCAGGACATTGCTCAGCAATTATTTTCGCATTGTTTATTGCGTTAATGGGGCGCTGAACAGCTTATACCGCGTCCTCTTCGCGCATGATCAGGAGAGTTCATTATGGCATTACGATACCCTTTATCTGCCCTCGCACTATCGCTGGCTATGATCAGTGGCCACGCATTTTCTCAACCGTTACAGACCCTCAATTTATTAACGTCGTGGAATCCCCAAGCCGAGCAGGGGGGCTATTACCAAGCCCTCGCGACAGGTATTTATAAACGCTATGGTTTAGATGTACATATTCAATCGGGCGGCCCACAAATTAATGGGATGCAATTACTATTAGCGCAGCGTGCGGATGTCATCATTGGCTACGATTTACAGTTATTGTCGGCTGTACAACGGGGACTTCCTGTACAGGCGATTGCCGCCCCTTTCCAATTAGACCCACAGGGGTTACTCACCCATGACGATGTGACAGGGTTAGATCAGCTCAAAAATAAAACGCTGCTTGTCTCAAGTTCCGGACAGACCACTTGGTGGCCTTGGCTGAAAAATAAGTATCAACTTAGCGATAATCAAGTACGCCCTTATACCTTCAATATTCAGCCTTTTATCGCGGATAAAAATCTCGCCCAGCAGGCTTATGTCAGTTCTGAGGTTTATGAAGCCAAAAAAGCAGGCGTACCTTACCACTTCTTTCTTTTCGCGGAGCAAGGCTATCCCCCTTACGGTGGGATCTTAATTACTCGTCCAGATGAAATCGCGAAACGACGTGCCGCCTTACAACAATTTATCAAGGCCTCAATGGAGGGGTGGGTCAGTTACCTTAAGGATCCCACTGCCGGTAACGCATTAATTAAAAAAGAAAATCCGCAAATGAGCGATGGGTTACTGCAGTGGGGAGTCACGCAAATTAAGCAACATCATCTCATTGATGGGGGCGATGCAGCCACTCAAGGATTAGGCATCATGACAGACCAACGGTGGCAGAAAACACGCGATTTTATGGTGAGTAGTCATTTACTCGATCCAGCCACAGATTGGAAAAAGGCTTATACCACAGAGCTAGTCAGTGGTTTACAGATTAAGGCTCAGTAGAGAGGAGAAAATGATGTCCCTTTTAATCAAACAGGCAGAAGCTATTCTCACTGGGCTTAAGGGAGCAGAGGCTCGCCACCCTGGGACTGATATTCGTATCGAACAAGGAATCATTACGGCCATCGGGCATCTTGATGCGCTCCCTGATGAAAAAGTCATAGAGGCTCGACATTGTGTTGTCTATCCTGCGTGGGTTAATACCCATCATCATCTCTTTCAATCACTCCTTAAGGGCGAACCACAAGGTCTTAACCACAGCCTTACCTCATGGTTAAGCGTCACCCCTTACCGTTTTCGTGCCGCATTTGATGAAGAAACGTTTAGACTGGCGGTACGGATTGGGTTAGTCGAGTTACTGCGTTCAGGATGTGCCACTGTCGCAGATCATAACTACCTTTATTGGCCGAGGATGCCTTTTGACAGTTCGGCAATCCTGTTTGAGGAGGCACAAGCCTTAGGTATGCGAATGGTGCTATGTCGTGGGGGCGCGACTCAAAGTCGTGTCATTGAACAATCTCTCCCAGCGGCTCTGCAGCCTGAAAATTATGATGACTATTTGCGCGATATTGAACGTCTGGTCGGGCGTTATCACGACGCGAGTGAAAACAGTTTCCAACGAATTGTTATGGCACCGACTACCCCGCTCCATTCGACCACACCGAGTCAATTGAAAGAGATGGCGGCTCATGCTCGACACTTGGGGATTAAACTGCACAGTCACCTTTCTGAAACTGTGGAGTATACCGATGCGGCATACGGTAAATTTTCGAGCTCACCCGTCGAATTTTGTGCAGAACAGGGCTGGATAGGCTCGGACGTGTGGTTTGCTCATCTGGTTAAACTCTCGCAGGAAGAGATTCAGCTGTTAGGGGAAAGTGGTACGGGCATCGCGCACTGCCCGCAAAGTAACGGCCGATTGGGAAGTGGTATCGCAGACATCATAGCGTTAGAAGCTGCAGGAGTGACCGTATCGATGGGGGTGGATGGGGCCGCATCAAATGAAGCGGCAGATATGCAGAGCGAGGCACATGCCGCATGGCTATTACAGCGCGCGCGTAAAGGGATGATGGCTATTCCCCGGTTGCAGGGAGGGCGCTTCGAAGGGGGGGCGGATGCCGCCACCATTGAAGATGTTGTGAGGTGGGGCACGGCAGGGGGGGCGAATATTTTGGGCTTAACCGCCTGCGGCACACTTGAAGTCGGCAAAGCGGCAGATATTGCAATTTATCAACTTGATGATCCCCGATATTTTGGTCTGCATGACAGTGCCATCGCACCGGTCGCCTGTGCAGGTCGGGCGCACCTTAAAGCGTTACTGATTAATGGTCGCTGTGTCGTGCAAGACGACAATCTGGCCAACGTCGATCTTCATCAAATGCAGGCCGATGCCCGGCTAGCGGTCAAAAAACTCCAGCACCATGCACTGGCATAGCGCTTAATGTTAAGGAAAGTACCATGAACGTATCCACTAACAGTCAAAAAGCGGTAATGAATGAACTGGTTAAAGAGGCACAAATGGGCGGTATTGGCGAGGAAACCTTTACTCGCGAGGTACGCTGTATCGATTTCTCCAATTTCGCCCAGAGAAAAGAAGAAATTGCTGATCAACTCTGGGCGGCGGCAACGGATATCGGTTTTTTTCAGGTAAGTCATCATGGCATCCCGTTAAACGATATTCACCACGCCTTTTCACTCACGGAAACCTTTTTTTCTTTACCTGAGCAGATCAAAGCCCAATATCCATTAAGTAAAAATGCCGGTTGGGAGAATAAATCACAAGTGCGGCCCTCGACCCAGACCGCCGATCAAAAAGAGTCATACCAAATAACTCGCCCTAGGATGGAGGGACTTTGGCCCACTGAACAGGAGTTTGCCGGGTTTAAAGCAGACATGCTGCAATTTGAGTCTCAGTGTTGGGCATTAGGGATGAACATTCTTTCTTGTTTTGCGCTAAAGTTAGGCTTTCCCGAGGCGTTCTTTACTCAGGCGCACGACCCTTCCCAAACGAGTTACCAAAGCACATTACGACTCCTCCATTATTACGCCACGGAACAGTCTCAAGCAGGGCTATGGCGAGCGGGGGCTCACACTGATTTTGATTGTTTGACGTTATTGTTCCAACGCCCTGGACAGGGTGGACTACAAGTCTGTCCGGGTAAAGAGCACCTGAGTCAACAATGGACCAGTATCGAACCGCGTGAAGACGTGATTACCTGTAATATTGGCGATATGCTGATGCGCTGGAGCGACGATCAGCTACCGTCTAATTTTCACCGCGTAAGAAGCCCGCTTGCCGATGAGTACCAAGGCGCACGTTATAGTATGGCCTTCTTCTGCCAAGCCAATAAAGAGATTGAAATCGTCGGGCCGGCCGGTAAATATCCACCGATCACTGCTGAAGCGTATCTGCAGCAACGCATTAGCGCGAATTTCTCAAAATAATGTGGTTAACAGGGAGAAGCGATAATGGCACACGCCCTATCGCTTTTTCTCCGCGAGGATCTTTGGTTTAAACCATTATTTTTGCGAGTGAAAACGGAGACAGTGGTGGATTGGCAACACAATACTTCGTGGTTTATGTGACAAGTTAACCCTTCCTTGAAAGGGCATCAAAAATAAGATTAGCTATTATAACGCTACTCGCGATCAACGTTTGTTATCAATAGGGTAGCCGACTAATTAAGGCGATAAATTTTTTCATAATCTTGTTCAGCAAAAAAAATAACGTCATCGTGATTGATAATTATCACTAAATTTTCCATTTCCGCTGCTACAGAAAATTCTTGAGCATTATTTATCTTTTCTATGCTTACTGTCGCGCCAATATACTGGGCGAGAAGATAGATGATACTTTTATTTTGAATTATTTTTCCGCGTGGAAGACTAAATATAATTTCAACTTCTGGTACGATTGAGATAATTTTCGGCATTAAGTCACCTTTTCAGAGAATACCCAACGATCATACGCAGTACTCAGTGCTTTTACATCAATAAATAGAGAAGAGCCACCTCACTTTTAGTGATGGTTGGACAGTGAGAGTTTTTTTGTCGAGAAGTTAAAATATAAAAATACTCAATAAGATTGAATAGTAAATTAACTCATTGATAAATATAATTATATATCTTGTTGAGTATTTTATTTCTCTTACAGGGTGATCTTTTATTGATTGGAATAACCTATGGAATTGATCATTATGATAGAGATTAACTTTCTTGCTCTGGGAGCGAGAGTAGTGTTTCTCTACCAAGATTAGAATTATTAACATAATAAATAATGGATAAACATGCAATATTTACTAACAGGATAAAATTAACTCATCGACACAGGAAGTTTTTATTTCATTTGTTAAAAAATAAAAAGAGTGTTTTCAATAATAATAAAGCCGATGTGATCTGGCTTTATTATTAATTGAGATGGGATTATTAACCTATATTTTCAATTTCCCTTAGATTGTGTAAAACAAGCCGATACATATTCCTAATAGGAAAATATAAAGTAAACAATATTTCAAGGTGGTGGACATTATATCACCGCTGAGATGCTCGAGTTTACTGGCCGACACTGCAATCGCGATACTTTGAGGAGAGATCATCTTACCCCCAGTTGCTCCAGCTGTATTCGCCGCGGCGAGAGCGTGGGGATCAACACCTAACTGTTGTGCCGCCGTTGCCTGTAGCTTACCGAATAGGACATTCGCATTGGTATCACTGCCGGTGACAAAGGTCCCCAATGCCCCGATCACGGGTGAGATAAAGACATAGCAAACGCCTGTCGTCGCAACTAAAGTTGTGGCGATTACAGTGATCATGCCACTTTTATCCATTACGGTTGCCATGGCAACGATCGCTACAATTGCAACGATAGACTTTTTTAGTTGGCCGAAGGTGGTAAAGAGTAGGCTAAGCATCTTTTGCGGTCGGCTTCCCTGAATCGCGCCGCCAATCAATGATGCGAGCAATATTAGTACGCTGGGGGTGATAAGCCACTCGATTTTTAACCTTAGCGTTTCTGTTGCTGTTAAAGGGAAAGCTACCTGACTCGAGACCGCGCCTAAGCTCTGCTTAATCGCTGGAAAGAGAGGCGAGCAGAGTACAATAAAGATAAAGGTGAAGAGATAAATGACGCTGGCCTTAAACAGTGTGGGGAAGGCGACTCCCTCTGTGGCGCGATCAGATTTTTGATGGCGAGCAAGAATAATGGTAATAATCAAGCCGCCTAAACTGCCAGCGAAAGCAGGTAATTCTGCACCCAAGTAGCGCGCCACCACGTATTGAGGAAGTAGTGACGCAACGCCACAACAGAGCGTAATCCAGAATACACCACGAATAGCCTTAACGCCGCCCCCAATGATTGCCACCAATACAAAAGGGAGAAGAATATTAAAGGCAGCTAACTGCAGGATAATATGCGTACTTAGCGTTTGTACGGCCAAGCCGGTTTGTTCGGCCAGCATAATCACAGGGATACCGACCGCACCAAAGGCTGTTGGAACAGAGTTAGCGATTAACGATACGACAGCCGCTTTAAGGGGCGAAATGCCTAATGCGATCAGGATTCCTACCGGGATGGCGACAGCGGTTCCATAACCCGCCACCGCTTCAAGAAATCCACCGAATCCCCAAGCGATAATCAACACTTGTATTCGTTTATCATCACTGATGGCCGCTAAAGCTTGCTTAATTACAGCCATACTGCCGTTTTCGAGCATAAGGTTATAGCCATAAATCGCGGCAAAAATAACGATCACAATCGGCCATAACCCTTTAGTGACTCCGTAAAGCGACGCTACGCTCAAGGCTTGTAACGGGAATTCAAAGTGCCATCCAGCAACACACCAAGTGACGATGAGTGTCATCAATACGGCATAGTGCACCGCGACGCGACACATCAAAATAAGAATAATCAATAGGGCAAGGGGGGTAACTGCCAAGAGAAAGGTGAGTATATCCGTCATCATTTTCAATTCCTTGAAGAAGGCGAGTAAAGATTAACCGCTGAAAAACTATACGGAGTTTTTAGCCTCGCGTTATTGATTTGTGGCATAAAGCTACGCATCGACAATCAATAGGAGGAAACTCTCTGTATCAGTAACCTTAAGTGGCAGGACCGGCGATAAACTTCCCCGTAGTTTGTGATATCTCTCGCAGTAAAAGTTGATGTGAGCTAAGCGCATGACGATGACTTTATATAGTGCTAGCCGTCCGAATAGTCGGGTTGGCACGCCACTTGCTAGCTTTCTCTTTTACGCAAAGCGAGAGGTCGGCCTAATGTCACAGTACCGATATCGTATTTATGGACTGCTTTTTTTAGTGGCTTTAGTTAACTATATCGACCGGGGAGCACTCTCTTTTGCCGCCTCGGCGATTGCTCAGCACTATGACCTCAGTAAGGTCGCCCTCGGTGCATTACTGGGCTACTTCGGGATTGGCTATCTGCTTGGGTCACTCTGTGGCGGATTTCTTGCTGACCGTTACGGGACCCGCAAAATATGGCTTATTGCCGGCATCTGTTGGTCCTGTTTAGAAATCATGACCGCTTGGGCGGGGGAACTCGGTATCTCGCTATTTGGTGGCTCTGCCTTAATGGGTTTTGCGTTATGTCGCGTACTGTTCGGGGTCAGTGAAGGGCCTGCGTATGCGCTGATGAATAAAACGATTGCTTGTTGGGCGCCGGATCATGAACGCGGGGCTGCACTCTCCATTGGCCTACTCAGTACACAAATTGGTGCAATGCTTACTGCGCCAATCGCGGTAGGCTTGATGTTATTAACCGGACATTGGCAATCAATGTTTATCGTACTGGGATGTTGCTCGCTGCTCGTCATGATTAGCTTTGGCAAAGGCTTTTATAATCGTCCTGCCGACCATCCTAGGATCAGTACCACCGAACAGCGCTATATCCTTACAAACCAGAAGAGTGCAGAGTTTGTCGACGAAAAGCTCGCGTGGTGGCAGTTTTTTACCTCCCGGACCTTAGTCTGTAATGCACTCGGATATTTTAGCTTTCTTTATATTACCTTCACCTTAGTTACGTGGATGCCCAAGTATTTACAAGATACCTTCCATTACGATTTACACGCGTTGTGGTATATCGCCATGATTCCGTGGAGCGGGGCGGCAATCACCGTACTCTGTGGGGGGAAGATTAGTGATTATCTTTTGAAACGCTATAGAAATTTACGCCTGGCACGCAATCTGTTCGCGGTAGTCAGTCTGGCCGGGGCGGCAGCTTGCTTCCTTGCGATCCCTTCCGTTGGCTCAGCGGCGGCGGTTATTGCCTTAATGACGTTGGGTAATGCCTTTAATGCATTAATTAATAATATTTATTGGTCAGTGGTTATTGATGTGACACCAAAATCGTCGGTGGGTGCTTACAGCGGGATGACCTTAGCGATAGCCAATAGTTCTGCCATTATTTCGCCCATGCTGTGTGGCGCGTTGGCGGAATATTACGGTTACGATGCCATGTTCTGGGCAACGGGAAGCTTGGCAGTATTCAGTCTCTGCGCCATGGCACTCCTACAGCCTGAAAAAAGGGTAATTAGCCGACAGCCAGCGGTTGCTCAATCCGTTACTTCACCGCAGTGATAAGGATAAGCTATGCTTAACGCTAGGATCCTAGCTAAAGTGGACTGAGTAATGAAAAGAGTGGGCCTTAAGATCACCTTGCTCATTGGGCTGTTGTTTGTCGGGCAGATGGCAGGTGCCGAGCTGCCACGCGTGGGGAGCTTAGTGCCCGCCGTTAGCGTACAACGGGGGGGCGAAATTATGCTCGGTAAAGGAGGCGATATCCGTCAACCCTGGCAGGTACAGTGGCCCCAATCACGCCCTCAATTGATTATTCATGTTGCCGGGCGTTTGGCGGCTAAACAGCAGCTTGATCCTGTCGTCACACGACTTGCCCGCACGCCGTGGGTGAATCAACAGGTTGGCTTGACGACCATCGTTAATACCGACGACAGTATCTGGGGGAGCCAGCCCTTTGTTGAACACAGCATCCTGAATAGTAAAAAAAACGCACCATCAAGCCATTTTGTTTTAGATAGCAGTGGGGTGGTGGCTCACCAGTGGCATCTTCAGCCTGAGAGTGCCGCAGTCATCGCGACCACAGCTAAGGGGCAGATTATTTTTTTCCAACAAGCCCCCTTTTCTGCGGCAAATATTGATCAGCTTCTTGACCGCCTTCAGCTGACGGTAAAAAGTGATTTAAATTCATCTTTTCACTAACATTTTAGTCTGAGTCAGCTACGCTTAAAGTGATGAAAAATATTCTACTTTTTAACCTGTTTGTAAGAAGGGGCGGCTATGTCGATCGGTACTGAAAAGAGCGAAGGAAGGGCGACCGATCCGATTACGCTCACCCTTAGCGCGATAGAACAACGATTAGATCACCTACTTCCTAACCCGTCTGAGCGTGAAAAAGTCAGTTTGGCGATGCGCGAGGGGGCCTTAACGCCCGGTAAACGCATACGGCCGCTGTTGCTGCTGTTGACAGCACAAGATTTAGGATACCGATCGTCGCAACAGGGGTTACTCGATTTTGCTTGTGCGATCGAAATTGTCCATGCCGCCTCACTGATCATGGATGATTTGCCTTGCATGGATAATGCCCAGCTGCGTCGTAACCAACCGACCGTGCACCGAAAATTCGGTGAGGCGGTGGCGCTATTGGCCGTGGTGGCCTTGATAAGTAAGGCGTTTCAGATTATTAGCCAAGCGGAAGGAATCAGCGATTCGGCCAAGAATCTTGCGGTTGCTGAGCTTTCCCATGCGATTGGGGTACAGGGGCTAGTAGAAGGCCAGTATCAAGATTTAAGCGAAGGGGAGAACGCTCGGACTCCAGAAGCGATCGCGCTGACGAATCACTATAAGACCAGTACGCTATTTTGTGCTGCATTGCAGATGGCCGCTATCGCCGTAGGGGCTAACGAGGCGACACGTGAACAGCTCCGCCACTGCTCCTTTAATCTAGGCCAAGCCTTTCAACTGCTCGACGATTTATCGGATGGCTCGCTGTTTACAGGTAAAGACCCTCATCAAGATATTGGAAAATCGACGTGGGTTAATCTATTTGGTGCGAGAAAAAGCGAAAAGCAGCTGCGCGATCATCTTGGAAATGTCAGCCTACACTTTTCGCAAGCCTGCCAGCACAGCCGACAAACTCAGCAATTTGTCGAACAGTGGTTTGCGCAAAAACTTGCTACGGTGGGCTAGGTAACGTCGATGAGTCATTACGCGGTCATTGCTCCACCTTTCTTTAGCCATATTCATGCGCTTGAACAGCTATCGTTGGCACTGATTGAACAAGGTCACCGTATTACGTTTTTTCAGCAAGCCGATGTCCGTAGCCTGATTCGCTCGTCAGCCATTAACTTTTACCCGTTGGGGGCGCAGACCCACCCGCCGGGAACATTACGCCATACGTTATCCTTAGCAGCGAAGCCTTTTGGTGCCTCACTGTTTGGTCTGATTGGCGATATGGCGAAAAGCACCGAACTATTTTGTCGCGAATTGCCTGCAGCCTGCCGAGCGTTATCGATTGATGGTCTTATTGTCGATCAGATGGAGCCAGGCGGTGCGCTAGTAGCAAAGAAACTGGATCTACCCTATATCTCGGTCGCTTGTGCGCTTCCGTTGAATCGCGAAGCGGGATTACCTTTGGCGGTTATGCCGTTCGCTTATCAACAAACTGCACAGGCCTATAAGCGCTATGAAACCAGTGAGCGTATCTACGACTGGATGATGCGTAAACACGATGACGTTGTGGCGTCCTATGCCCAAGCCTTTGGCCTGAGTGGGATAACCCAGCTTCATCACTGTTTTTCGCCGTTAGCGCAATTAAGCCAGTTAATCCCCGAACTTGATTTTCCACGTCATCAATTACCTAAGCATTTCCACTGCGTCGGCCCTTTACGGGCGAAGACGACGCTCCCCACACCGCTTTCTGCTGCAAGTCCTCAGCGTTGTCAGGTATATGCCTCATTAGGCACCTTGCAAGGGCATCGTTATTCGGTGTTTAAGAAGCTTATTGCCGCTTGTCAGCACGCTCAGGCTGATTTACTGATCGCCCATTGTGGTGGGTTAACGGCAGGACAAAGCGCGGCCTTAGCAAAAACGGCGGGTGTCGAGGTGGTGGATTTTATCGATCAGCCACAAGCGATTGCCGCCGCAGATATCACGATTACTCATGGGGGAATGAACACCGTTTTGGACAGTATTCAGCACTTAACCCCGTTATTGGTCATGCCGCTGGCATTTGACCAACCCGGAGTTGCCGCGCGTGTCGTGCATCACGGGGTAGGGCAGAAGTTATCCCGTTTTGCGAGCAGTAAATCGTGGGGATCGCAACTTAGCCACTTACGTGAGCAGCCAGAGATAGCCGCTAATCTTTTGCGCCTGCAACAATCGATTGATCAGGCGGGAGGCAGCGTTCAGGCCGCCTTATTAGCCAGTAAAGCGTTACGCGGTGGGCAACCGGTCGTTGCCAGAGGTGAACATGGCTGATTACGATCTGATTTTGGTCGGCGCAGGATTAGCCAATACGCTGATCGCGCTCAGACTTAAGGCCCAACAGCCCCAGCTTTCGTTACTGCTTATTGAAGCCGAAGCCCAGCCGTTAGGAAATCATACTTGGTCATTCCATGGTGATGATTTAACGGAGAGTCAATTTGCATGGTTAGCGCCTTATATTCGCTATCGCTGGTCCGGCTATGATGTCCGCTTTCCAACGTTACGCCGTACTCTGGCCGGAGGCTATTACACTCTGACTTCCGAGCAGCTCGCCACCGAATTGACCGACCGCTTAGGCGGACAGATTATGACCGGAACCGCGGTGAGAACGCTGAGCGAGCACTCGGTTAAGCTGGAGGATGGACGGGAAATTTTTTCGCATGCTGTGATTGATGGTCGAGGGTTCCGCCCCGACAAGTCGATGGCGATTGGTGTGCAAGCATTTGTCGGGCAAGTCTGGCAGCTCGCCGCCCCCCATGGACTGACACGGCCAATTTTAATGGATGCCACGGTTGATCAGCAACAAGGGTATCGCTTTGTCTACACCTTACCGCTGACAGAAGATCAGTTGTTGATCGAAGATACGCACTATATCGATCATGCCGATCTCTCTTTGGACCGCGGACGAATAAATATCAGCGAGTATGCTAAGGATCAGGGCTGGCAATTGATGACCCTATTACGCGAAGAGTACGGAAATTTACCGATCGCTTTAGCAGGGAAACTCAGCCATTTTTGGGCGGGGCAGCCTCTCGCCGCCAGTGGCTTACGGGCAAATCTCTATCATGCCACCACCGGCTATTCACTGCCACATGCCGTAGCGTTAGCCGATGAAATAGCGAAGATGTCTTGTATGACCAGCCCTTGCTTACGCTCGTTGACTTACCAATTTTCACGCCAATCATGGCGAAAGCAGTATTTCTTTCGCCTATTAAACCGTATGCTTTTTCTTGCCGGCCCTGCGACGCAGCGTTGGGAAGTGATGCAACGATTCTATCGTCTTAAGGCTCCGCTGATCACTCGTTTTTATGCGGGGCAGTTAACACTGTGGGATAAACTCCGTCTGGTCAGTGGCAAACCTCCCGTACCGGTGATCGCGGCGATAAAAGCCATTATTACACCGCTTATAAAATGAGTGAGAGAATGAAAAAAACAATCGTTATCGGTGCCGGATTTGGTGGATTAGCGTTAGCCATTCGTTTACAGGCTGCGGGCATCCCTACGCTATTATTGGAACAGCGCGATAAACCGGGCGGTCGTGCTTACGTCTACCAAGAACAGGGATTTACCTTTGATGCGGGACCGACGGTTATCACCGACCCCACGGCACTATTTGAACTGTTTGATTTGGCCGGGAAACATATTGAGGACTATGTCGAACTGCTGCCGGTAAAGCCTTTTTATCGTCTTTGCTGGGAGAACGGTAAAGTTTTCGATTATGACAACGATCAAGCTGAACTTGACCGTCAGATTTTGGCGTTCAACCCCGCAGATGTACAAGGTTATCAGCGTTTTCTTGCCTACTCGCAAGCGGTTTTTAAAGAGGGCTATTTAAAACTCGGGACAGTCCCCTTTCTCTCTTTCAAAGATATGCTGCGTGCGGCCCCACAATTGGGAAGGCTACAAGCTTGGCGAAGCGTATACAGTAAAGTCGCGAGCTATATTCAAGACGAACACCTGCGGCAGGCCTTTTCCTTCCACTCTCTACTCGTCGGGGGCAACCCCTTTGCTACCTCATCAATCTATACTCTAATTCACGCCTTAGAGCGTGAGTGGGGCGTTTGGTTTCCGCGTGGCGGAACGGGTGCCTTAGTGCAAGGATTGGTGAAATTATTTCAGGATTTGGGGGGAGAGTTGCTACTTAATGCCAAAGTGGATCAAATCGCCTGCGCCCAGCAACGTATTACTCAGGTAACCCTTGAAGATGGTCGTGAATTTAGCGTCGCCGCGATAGCCTCCAATGCCGATGTGGTGAATACCTACCGTCATCTATTACGAGAACATCAGCCTTCGGCGGAATATGCTGAGCAACTGGTTAAAAAACGCATGAGTAACTCGTTATTTGTGCTCTATTTTGGGCTTAACCATCATCATGATCAGCTTGCCCACCATACTGTCTGTTTTGGTCCTCGCTACCGAGAATTGATCGATGAAATTTTTCACCACGATGGGTTGGCAGAGGACTTTTCCCTCTATTTGCATGCCCCCTGTGTGACCGACCCGTCCCTTGCCCCAGAAGGCTGTGGCAGTTATTACGTCTTAGCTCCCGTGCCTCATCTCGGTACCGCGGCGTTGGATTGGGAGGTGGAGGGCCCTAAGTTACGGGATAAGATCTTCGCTTACCTCGAAACGCATTATATGCCTGGCCTGCGTAGTCAATTAGTGGTGCATAGAATGTTTACGCCATTCGATTTTCGGGATCAGTTACAGGCATTTCAAGGATCGGCTTTCTCGATCGAACCTATCTTGACGCAAAGTGCTTGGTTCCGTCCGCATAATCGCGATAAAACGCTAGAAAATCTTTATCTCGTCGGTGCAGGTACCCATCCCGGTGCAGGGGTGCCCGGCGTGCTCGGTTCGGCAAAGGCGACGGCTGGCTTAATGATTGAGGATAATCATGGATAATCGCGATCTAGATGAACATGTTAAACAGACAATGGAAGTTGGATCGAAAAGTTTCGCTGCGGCTTCCACACTTTTCGATCCGGCGACGCGACGCAGTGTATTAATGCTCTATGCCTGGTGTCGTTATTGCGACGATACAATCGACGACCAAGTCCTGGGCTTTCGTACTGAGCAGCCCGCTGCCGACACGGTTGCAGAACGGTTAGCCGATCTACGTAGCCAAACCGCCAGTGCTTTCGCAGGGGAGTCTCAAGCGATTTCGGCGTTTGCCGCGTTACAGCAGGTCATTAATGAACATGGTTTAAGCCAACAATTTGCATTCGACCATCTGCAAGGTTATGCGATGGATGTTGAACAAACACACTACGTTACCCTCAACCAGACTTTAACCTATTGTTACCATGTCGCGGGGGTGGTCGGGTTGATGATGGCGCAGATTATGGGGGCAAAATCATCGACCACACTCGATAGCGCCTGCGATCTGGGTTTAGCATTCCAGCTCACGAATATCGCCCGAGATATTGTGGAGGACGCCGAAGCGGGGCGCTGCTACCTTCCCGAACAGTGGTTAAGGGAGGAAGGATTAAGCCTCGACAATTTCGCGGCACCTGAGCACCGTCAAGCCTTGAGCCGTGTCGCGGCACGGCTAGTGGACTATGCTGATCCCTATTACCACTCTGCCTATCAAGGCTTGCCAGCTTTACCGTTACGTTCAGCCTGGGCGGTGGCGACGGCACGGCGTGTTTACCGAGAAATTGGACGGAGAGTGAAAAAGGCGGGAGCAGGGGCATGGCAGCAGCGACTGTCGACAGCTAAGTGGGAAAAATTACTGATGTTAATCGCTGCCGCGGGGGATGTGGTGTTTAGTCGTTTACAGGCGAAGACTCCGCGTTCTGCCGCTTTGTGGCAGCGACCCTAGCACGTTGGCGTTTTTTATTGTCTTTAAGCTGAGCCTGAATTTTTTCCACCGGAGGGGCGTAGATAAAGCCAAATGAGACACAGTCTTCTTTGCCTCTAACTGCATGGTGGAAATGGTGAGCCAGATAAAGACGGCGTAGATAACCTTTATGGGGAACATAACGAAAAGGCCAGCGCTGATGGACCAAGCCATCATGCAGAATAAAGTAGATCACGCCATATAAAGTCATTCCCGCGCCGATCCACTGCAGTGGCCAGATCCCATGGCTTCCGGCAAAGATCAGTGCGATGGCGATCCCAGCGAATACCAGCGCATAAAGATCGTTAACTTCGAAGATCCCGTGGCGTGTTTCATGATGAGATTGATGCCATCCCCAGCCCCAGCGATGCATCACATATTTATGCATTGCGGTGGCGACGACCTCCATCACCAGAACCATGACGACAACGATTAATAGATTAATAAACCACGGCATTCAGTTAATCCTTGTTAACAGATTATGATTGGGCCAATTGACTCCCTAGCATTATAGTGCAAAGGGTTACCCAGACGTCAGCGGTCAGAAAATAGCATAGTCAATAAACTGCCCCGTAGCGAGCAGTGCGAACTAATATCAATTATTATCTTATCGGGTTGCCAAGTCGGCTCACTCATTATTAAGAAGTTGTTATGTATAGCCATGTTGTGGTCGGTGCTAAGGAGATTGCCGTTGCTCAGCGGTTTTATGATGCGATTTTTTCGCATATGCCACTCGACGAGCAGGGGATAGACAAATTCGAGCGTCCTTTTTATCGGCAGGGAAAGCAGCGTTTCATTATTACTCTTCCGATTAATGGCCAGCCTGCTACAGCGGCGAATGGCGGGACTATTGGTTTTGAGTTAGCAAGTAGCGAAGCGGTCTATGCTTGGCATCAGGCGGGGATCAGCCATGGCGGGAGTAGCGCTGAATCGGCACCCCATATCCGTGAAGACGGTAAATGCGTGGCATACTTGCGTGATCCAACAGGGAATAAGCTCTGCGCCTTTTATCAAACGCAGGGAGAGTAAGTCGACACGCCCTCCGCCAGAAGAAGGGCGTGTTAATAAACTACTTTTTATCGAGAGAGTAAGGTCCTGCTCCGGTGACAGATAGCAGTAACAGCCCGCCAATAATACTGATATTTTTGTAGAAATTAATCTCTGCTGCCATCTGTGCTGCGCCACTTATCGACCAGAAAGGGTGACCGATAATCGCGGTAGCCAAGGTGTAGATCGCCATAATGATTGCGATGGGTCGAGTAAAAAAGCCCAGCATAATTGCCAAGCCTGCAAAGAATTCGAGGACTACCGCAATCAATGCGCCAACTGTCGGCAAGGGGGTCCCTAATGCCTTCATATAGTCGACGGTGCCGCCGAAGTGAATCAGTTTTTGATAGCCGAAAATAACAAAGAGTAACATCAGTGAGATTCGGGCGATGAGTAGCACACTCGGTTGTTGTCGAGTAAAGGAGAAATATTGCATAAAGGTCCTTATTATTTGGCTGGAGGTCATTGTCAGCGACAGACTTTAGCGCTCGCAGAGGCTGGAATAAATGGCTAGAATGAGTAAGATAATTTCAAATTTGGGATAATAAATGCGTATCGATGCTAACGATTTGCTGATCTTTACGCGGATTGCGGAGGAAGGCAGTTTTACCAAAGCGGCTGATAGGCTCGATATCCCAGCCTCCACGCTGTCTCGGCGTATCGCCGCCGTCGAGCAGCAGCTGGGTGAGCGCTTATTTATTCGCACCACCCGTAAAATGACAATAACCCCCTTTGGGCAAGCGATACTCAGGCATACTCAACAGATTGCTGCAGAGATTACTGCAATCGATGCACTAATCGAACATCGAAATATCGTGCCCAGTGGCAAATTACGGGTTTCCCTACCCGGTGATTTTACTCAAGCGTTAATTAGCGAGTTTTTGGCGGACTTTATTGCAGAGTATCCGCAGATTACCCTAGATATTGATGTTTCGCAGCGGCGAGTCGATTTAATCGCAGAAGGCTTTGATCTTGCCTTGAGGATTGGGGCCTTAGCTGATGATGCCTCGCTCGCCGCGCGATTATTAGGGCATTTCGAATTAGGACTTTACGCGGCACCGAGTTATTTATATCACGCGGCAAAGATTCGTCAGCCGGACGATCTGCTCGCTCATCCTTTGCTGCGTCTGCACAGTGACACTTCGCCATTGAGCTTAATAAGCGGTCAACGCCACTGGCAGGGTGAATTATCGATTAAAACGGTGGCAAACTCCCCCAATATCCTGGTTAATCTTGCACTACGCGGTGCGGGAGTCACTCGGATTGCCGCCCATTCGGTACAGCATTATGTTGAATCAGGGGAATTAGTCCGAGTGTTGCCCGAGTGGCAGAGTAAAAAACGTCCGGTATGGGTAGTATTCCCTGCGACACGCTTGATGCCTTCAAGAACCCGTATTTTTATTGATAGCCTGGTCAGTCGCTTTGAACAACTGAGTTAAGAGCTTAAGCGTTCGAATAACCGGCAGCTACCCAAACGGGACTGAGTTAATCCAAGTTATAAAGAGTGACCTGTGAACCATATATTGCAGAGATTTTATCGGCAAGGTTGAATAATATTATAAGAATATTTCATAAAATAGGTGGATAATATCTACAATAATTAATTACTCATGCGCTAAAAATTAAGCGTTAATGTTAGCGTTTCATTAGCCGATAGAATAACCTAATAATGTAAACCCTATTACGGATGATGAGAACGGAATGAGTATCGGCTATTCCGTTTCATAGGCTCCTGGTTTTGGACGTATTTATGATGCCGAAGGCGTCTTAGTGACACTCGAAGAAGCACCGTTAGTATCACCTTTCATTGATCCACTCGATATCACGCTCCTTGCCATCGGTGTTTTTCGCGTATTGTTGGCGGGCAGATCGTTTTTACAAAGCGCGTAAGACTTAGCCAGAGCATAGTCAGCTTACTGCGTGGTCGGTTAAAGCTGGGATTATCCGGTCGTAATCTAAAAATGACAGAAACTGGCGCCAAGCATATGCATAATCCGGAACATATGTGCCTTTACAACTTCAGGAAAGAGCGATTCGTTAGGGTCGTAGGATGCCTGATCCGCAGAGAAAAGCTGGGTATTTTCGTTACGAATGTGAAATGTATAGGCTGACTGAAGATAAGGTTAATAAGACCTATACCTATAAGAAATACACTCTTGGCGTAATCGTCAGAGAGAAAGGTTGGACAATTAGCCATTTTTTATACAAATAGAGGAGGGGTTATGATTGAACTAATTTGTGGCACACGAATATTACCCCTTACACCTTAGGAAAGAGAATGTCACGGTGTGGGTGATGACTGAGTAGGCAAAGCAGGCTTAAGCTCAAATTATGGAATACCCTCGTAGCAGTCTATTATTAGACCTGTTGATAGTTAGGTAACAAAATCATCCGCTCTTATCCCCCACTATAGTCCTCAAAAGCCACCCTTATCCCTTCTCTAGGTAACTTGTACAGTTCACTGTATGCCAATCAGATCTCCAACTTTCTACGCCGATGTGGCGATTTCTTCATCACTTTCGATTCAAAAAGCATAGAGGGTTAAGGCTTGTTCTAAATCAATACCGAAATGATATTTCCCTCCTTTCATTTACTGCCTAAAATAGAGAGAGTGGCTATCGATAACGATAGTGTTAATTTTTTAACTAATTCCTATGGAAGGTGGACTGTGCCAGATTGGCTGAATCTCGCCGCGGAATCATTCTGGCCGATGCTACATGCCGGATTGACTTTTACGATACCCTTAACGCTGATAGCCTTTGTACTGGGTCTATCGCTCGGTTTCCTAGTGGCACTTGCCCGCTTGTACGGGCCTAAGCCTCTACAATATTTTGTCCGTTTTTACGTCTGGTTATTCCGCGGTACGCCGCTGTTAGTACAGCTTTTCTTAATTTTTTATGCCTTACCGAGCGCCGGGATTACCATTTCTGCTTTTCCGGCAGCGGTGATCGGCTTTACGCTAAATATCGGGGCTTATTCCTCTGAGATTATTCGTGCGACCATTAAATCGGTGCCGGTCAGTCAGTGGGAAGCGGCGCACTCGATTGGTATGAGTTGGCGTCAAGCATTGGTACGCATTATCTTGCCTCAGGCGGCGCGGATTGCGGTACCACCTCTATCGAACACCTTTATTTCGTTGGTAAAAGATACTTCCTTAGCCTCGGTGATCACCGTACCAGAGATGTTTTTGGCCGCACAGCGTATTGCTGCGGTAACGTATCAGCCATTGATTTTGTATATTGAAGCGGCGCTTATCTATCTATTTTTCAGCACAATTCTTTCTGTATTACAAAATAAGCTTGAAAAGCATTTCTCACGTGAAACCGTGACAGGAGATTAGCGCAATGATTTCATTACAGGGAATTAATAAATATTTTCAGGACAACCATGTCCTGAAGGATATTAGCCTGACGCTACCGAAAGGCTCGGTGACTGCACTCATTGGCCCGTCAGGGAGTGGCAAAAGTACATTATTACGATGTGCTAATCTGCTTGAGATTCCTCAGTCCGGTCAAATGCAACTGGGTGAGGAGACATTGGTATTTACGCGTAGACCGCCACGCTCAAGAGACATTCAGAAAATTAGCCGCCAGACGGGGATGGTATTTCAAAACTTTGCCCTGTTTCCCCATAAAACTGTGCTGGAAAATATTACGGAAGGGTTAATTATCGTACATCGGATGCCGAAAGCGGAAGCAATAGCCCGTGCGGATGCTCTGCTTGAAAAAGTCGGCCTCTCGCACAAACGTGATGTACAGCCAGCGACCTTATCCGGTGGGCAGCAACAACGCGTCGCCATTGCTCGAGCACTGGCTCCCTCACCACAAGTCTTGCTATGTGATGAGCCAACGTCAGCCTTGGATCCAGAATTAGCCGCGGAAGTGGTGGCGGTACTCCGTCAGCTCGCCAATGAAGGGACGACCATGCTGATGGCGACGCACGACCTGCGGTTAGCCGCCTCGGTCGCTAACCAGACTATTTTCCTTGAAGCAGGAGAGATTGTCGAAACGGCAGATTCGGCTACGCTTTTCCATTCCCCGCAAAAAGCACGCACGGCAGAGTATATTGCCACGTTAACGGAAGGCTTGCCTGCTGGCAGCCCGACTTAATTTACCAGGAGTCGTTATGAAAAAGAGTTCTCTTGCACTAGCCGCTATGTTAGTCCCTTTTGCCTTCGCAAGCTCAGCGATGGCAGACACTCTCGCCAACTTAAAATCGTCAGGCCAATTGAAGATCGGTACAGAAGGCACCTATGCGCCCTTTACCTTTCATACTATCTCGGGAGACCTTACTGGTTTTGATGTGGAGATTGGTGAAGCGATTGCTAAACAGCTTAAAGTGAAACCCGTCTTTGTCGAAAGTAAATGGGATGGTCTGATCGCGGGATTGGATGCAAAACGTTATGATGTGGTCATCAATGAAGTCGGTATCAGCCCAGAGCGCCAGAAGAAATATGCATTCTCTGCGCCTTATATTGCATCTAAAGCGGTACTGATCGTTAAAAGTGATAACGACAGCATCCATCAGTTTAGTGATCTTAAAGGTAAAAACTCTGCGCAGTCCCTGACCAGTAATTATGCACAAATTGCTCGTCAATATGGTGCGCAATTGGTGAATACCGACGGCTTTAATCAAGCGGTAGATTTAGTTGTACAAGGCCGCGCTGATGCAACGGTCAACGATAACCTCTCTTATCTCGACTTCAAAAAACACCGTGCGAATGCGCCCGTGAAAGTCGTCGCCTCGGAAGAGAATGCCAGTGCATCGGGTGTGTTAATGCGTAAAGACGATACGTCGTTACAAACCGCCATTAATACTGCCTTAGCAGAGCTGAAAAAAGACGGTACCTATCAGAAAATCTCCCAGAAATACTTCGGGGCAGATGTTTCGCACTAATCTCCCTAATGCCCCCTTCTGGGGGCATTACCCTGCGCGGTATGCGGTTAATCCAGCGATGGCAAAATCGGCCAGATAGTGGGCGGTGGGCAGGAGAACGTGGTCGTTTATCTTGAAAGCGGGGTGGTGCAGCGGGTGTTGCTCTCCGGTGCCGACCATCACAAACGTACCGGGGGTACGCTGTAAATAATAGGCGAAGTCTTCGCCAATTGGACTGGCATCGACCTCTTTAGCGATCAAACCACTTTTTGTTGCCTGTGCTAAGGCAAATGCCGCTCAGTGCGGATCGTTAACCATTGAAGGAGGACCAGCCTGCCAGTCGAGATCAATCTTGACGTCAAACGCGGCAGAAAAGCCGGTGATAATCTGTTGGAAACGTTGTTGAATCCTCTCCCGCGCTTGAACAGAAAAACTTCTGACCGTGCCTTCTAACCATGCCTTATCGGGAATAATATTCCACGCGCTACCGCTATGAAACTGGGTAATAGAGACGACGGCATTATCCGCCGACGGAATATCACGACTAATAATGGATTGCAGACTGGCGACCAGCTGGCTAGCGATAACGATAGGATCGATACTCTGCTCAGGCTTTGCCGCATGGCTCCCAACTCCTTGAACACTTAGAGCAAAACAGTCGACGGCCGCGGTTAAGGAACCGCCTTAACAGCCAATAGTGCCCGCTGGGAGGGAGGGATCGTTATGGAGACTGACTCCCGCAAAAGCCTCATCCAATGCACCGCTAGCAATAATCTCTTGCGCGCCCACGCCAATCTCTTCGGCGGCTTGAAATAAAATACGGACCCGGCCCAACAGCTGAGCCTCTTGTCGCTTCAAGATGATCGCTGCGCCTCAGGCGGCGGTACTGTGAAAATCATGACCACAGGCATGCATGATGCCAGGGGGTTCAGAGCGATAACTGACATCAGCTTGCTCTTCAATCGGCAACGCATCAATGTCTGAGCGAATCACGAAAAGTGGCCTGTCTACCGGTCCCATTTCTGCCGCTAATCCGGTGTTAAGCGGTAAATCAAGCACCCGTATTTGATGCTCATCAAGTTGTTGGCGGATATGGCGAGTGGTTTCCACTTCTTGTGACGAAAGCTCCGGAAAATGATGAAGTTCGTGGCGAAAATCGGTTAGGTAGGTCGAAAATTCCTCAGTGTTCAACGACATCTTAGCAGCCTTAGCGTCAGTGCGAATCGAAAGGGTAGCGTTTGAGCCTAACAGTAACCGTTTGGTTTGTTAAAAAACGATAAGCGAAAAGCTTAGTCGTAATGGATATAAGCGCAAGACATCAAGGGTTTCCGGCATCCTTGGCCTGATCATGAAAAGACCTTCAGCTCTTTCACTTGCATCAGCCTCAAAGATTGATTAGATTTATTTGGATGTCTAGATGCCTAAACTTCCACTTGTGTCGTGACCACTATCTTAAGGAACCCTGATGCGCCACCTAAAACTAATGTCATTACTCTTTGCGGGCTGCTTGCTGGCGGCATGTGATCAAGCGCCAGAAGATATGTCTCAGATTAAAGTGGGTGTGATCACCGGGGCGGAAGAGCAGGTAGCTGAAGTCGCGAAACAGGTCGCGAAACAGAAATACGGTTTAACAGTAGATCTAGTCAGTTTTAGCGGGTCGATACTGCCCAATGATGCAACGAATCATGGAGAGTTGGATGCCAATGTCTTTCAGCACCGACCTTTCTTGGCGCAAGATAATGCTGCCCATGGTTATCATTTAGTTGCGGTAGGTAATACTTTCGTTTTCCCGATTGCGGCCTATTCTCGTCATATTCATTCTGTGTCGCAGCTCAAGGATTATGCGACCGTTGCAGTACCCAATGATCCGACTAACTTAGGGCGGGCGCTACTGCTGTTAGAAAAGCAGGGGCTACTCAGCTTGGCGCCGGGTAAAGGACTTTTACCCACCACATTGGATATTACCCAAAACCCTCGGCATCTGACCATTCTGCAGTTGGAAGGGGCGCAGTTACCGCACGTATTGGATGATCCTAAGGTAGCGATTGCTATTATCAGTACCACCTATATCCAACAAACAGGGTTATCCCCGTTGCACGACAACTTGTTTATCGAAGATAAGCACTCCCCCTATGTCAATATTATTGTTAGCCGCGAGGATAACCGCCAAGCGAAAAACGTGCAGGAGTTTGTGAAAGCTTATCAGTCACCTGAGGTGGCAAAAGCCGCAGAGCGACTGTTTAAAGGTGGTGCTATTCCAGGGTGGTAGCTATCGAAAAAAAGAATAAAAAAAAAGTTTTAATGCTTTTTAAAACTGGATTAACAATGCTAGATTGTCAAAGTAAGTAAAACTTACCTATAAAAATTCATATAAATTTACATAATAGGCAGACACAGTGAACAAGGTTTTTTCTTTTTGTTTTTTAGCGATGTTGGTCGCCCAACCCGCTTTTGCAGCGTCTCAACAGGAAAGTAACGGATTTATCGAAGATAGCCACCTTAATCTTATGATTAAAAATGCGATGATCAATCGTAATTATAAAGATGAAGGGGTACGCACACGTCGCGAATGGGGTCAGGCCTTTATCGGTACCTATAAATCCGGCTTTACTCAAGGTGCGGTAGGCTTCGGTGTTGATGCCATCGGTCAATACGCCGTCCGTCTGGATGGTGGTCGTGGACGCAGTGGTGCGGGGGGAATAGACTACTTTTCGCAAGACAGTGATGGCCGCGCGAAGAAAGATTTGGCGAAATTTGGCGCGACAGCGAAAATGCGTTTTTCCAATACCGTTTTCAGTTACGGTACACAACAGCCAACCCTACCTATTCTGACGTCGGACAGTTCTCGTCTGTTAGCTGAAACCTACACCGGTTTTATGCTGGATTCTCAAGAGATCGACGGTCTGGATATTACCGGCGGTTACTTTACTGCCGAGCAGCGCAAAAGCGCCGAAAGCCAAGACTCTGGCTTAGATAATATCGCCTTTGGTGGCGTGAAATACGTCTTTAATGACCAGTTCACTGCTTCGGTCTATGCGTCTCATGTGCAAGATGTCGATAACAAACAGTATTTAGGCTTTACCTATACCCAACCATTCGACGAAAAGCAGAAGATGGTCTGGGACTTCAATGGCTATAATTCCCGCCTCGATAAAGCCTATGCCGACAGTATCAGTAGCGGCCGCAGCAATACTATTTGGAGCCTAGCGGCTAGCTATACCTACGATATCCATACTTTTAAAGTCGCTTACCAACAGAATACCGGTAGTAGCGGTTATATGTATGGCGGTTACCGTAATAAAGGTGGAATCGGTGATGGCGGTAACACGATTTGGTTAGCGAACTCCTACTGGTCTGACTTTAACGGTGAGGACGAGCGCTCTTGGCAAGCCGCTTATTCCGTGGATCTCGCGGGATTAGGTATTGAAGGACTACGCTATGACGTGGCTTATGTGCGCGGCGATAACATTAAAACCTCGGCCTCCAGTAACGGTCATGAGCATGAGTTCTTCAACCAGATCCAATATAAGATCCCTTCTGGTTTCGCCAAAAATCTACAGATAGGGATCCGTTACTCAGTATTACGTGTTTCGTCTGACGCCTCTGACTACAATGCTGGCGGGAATGAAATTCGCGTCATTGCTCAATACCCATTGTCAATTTTCTAATCTCTGCGGGTCGTCGTGCGCTTGAGGATGGCGACCCTCGTAACCCCTAAAGTTTGGTGCTAAATTACCGTTTATTAATCTTCAACAATACCTTTACGCAAAAATGCCACATCCTTGTCGACCAGTGAGCGTAAAACCTTAGGCTTCTCATCGACAAGGTAACGATGAATCCGACCTTATTAGCATTAAGACCTGATATTCAAGCACTCCTTCCTAAACTGACGCGCTAGATAAACATCTTCACCAGCATCCCGAGCTATCGATGCAAGAAGTGAGAACCGTCACGCTTGTCGCCAAAAAACCATAAAACCATAACACTGCGGATATCAAGTGACGAAAAGGTGGGGGTAACCGGTATTGTGGCGCTATTAGAGAACGGTAAGGGACCGGTCGTCATGATACGTACCGATATGGATGCCTTGCCGGTGGCAAAAAAGACGGGCCTACCCTATGCGAGTCAAGCGGTGGGGAAACTTGAGGATGAAACGCCAACCCCGTCTCCCATATGTGTGATCATGCTATGCACGTTGTCTGGTTAACTGGTGCCGCGGAAACCTTCGCTAAGTATCGAGCGTTAATGAATACTCGTGTTCCAGCCAGGCGAAGCGATCGGCAAAGGGGCCTTGACAATGATTGAGGCGATGGAACATTTGCCTAAGCCAGATATTATTCTGTGACAGCATGTGATGGTAGGTAAGGCCGGGTCTATTGGATATCGTGCAGGGGCTATGTTAACGCAGGCGATAGCGTTACCTTCCATGGCCGCGAGGCGCACGGTTTGATGCCACAGAGTGCAATTGATCCAGTGATAATGGCGGCTCATTCTGCCGTACGCTTACAGACCATCATCTTGAGAGAAACCTCTCCTCTTGATAGTGCGGTCCTGACGATTGGCACGTTGCAGGTGGGATTGGAAGCGATGCTGGTGGCCGCGCTAACGTGGTCAGCGGTAGATCAACCAAGGGATCGCGGCATGATTATTGCTTTTCTTCTTTCTATCGTTGAAGTGTGGAGAAGAGAAGATGACTAAAACGTTTCAGGAATATGAGCACCAAGCCGTCCCCATTGTCGCCCGTAGAAGCCTTTTGTCGATTTCCATCATCTGGTCCGGTTTTACAATGGTGATGGTTGGGGCATTTGTCGGGGCACAAATCATTAACGGACTCGGCTTTCGACGGGGCATGTTAGCTATTCTTATCGGCAATCTGCTTCTTGCCGGTTATGTGGCGTTACTCAGCGCCTTTGCCGCGAAAGAGGGGAAAAGTTTTGGCCTCAGTTGTCGACAACTTTTTGGTGAGTGGGGTGGTAAGCTCATTACGTTCTTCTTATCAGGACTCGTTGTTGGCTGGTTTGCCGTCCAGACGGGACTGGCGGGAGAATCGGTTTTTAAGGTACTCGGCCTCTCGCAGCCAGTCGCCATATTACTAATGGGTGGACTCTTCACCTTGCTCGCTACGGCGGGATTACGAATGCTGAAACCCCTCAGTATCCTCTCAATAGTATTATTTGTCTTCATGGGAGCGGTCAGTTTGGGACTTAACTTTCAGCACCATACGCTCGCTGAAATCGTCGCCTATCAACCCAGTCATTCGACATCCTTGGCTCTAGGGGTAGGGGTGACGCTCGCCATTTCGGTTTTTATCGATTCAGGAACTTTGACCGCCGATTTCACTCGCTGGTCGAAAAGTCCGACCCAAGCAGTGATTGCCTCATTATCGGCGTTTCCTATCGCTAATACGATCCCCATGCTATTGGGAGGGATTGTGGCAGCCAGCCTGACCGCTAAAGACGGTAATTTTGCGCAGCTACTCAATCAACTCGGCCCAGGCTATACGCTGTTTGCGGCGCTGTTCTTTGTGATCAACTGTGCCTCGGTGGCGACTCACGGCCTCTATAATGCCGCAGCGGGCTGGGGAAGCTTATTTAATCTGCCTTTCCAACGTTTGGCCGTTATTCTTGGCGCGGTAGGGACCGGGTTAGCCTTGGCGGGGATCACCGGGTTTCTTGTCAGTTGGTTAAGCTTACTGGGTATTGTCGTACCAGGGATTGGCGGAGCGATGATTGCTTGGAGTGTGGTGGGGCGGGGGCGTTTTGCGCCAAACGCACTCTTAATCAGCTGGGGATTCTCAATCTTTTGCAGCACATTAGCGTCGGTCTATGCGCCTGAATATTCGGTGGCAGTGATCGCTATTTTTTCGGCCTTTATTACTGCCTGTGTACTGTTGACCTGTTTGCCACAGAAGATGACAACCGGCGAACACCTCGGATAACACACTACCGCCCTAGTCGGGGCGGTAGTGTGGCTTACGCGTGCAGCATCTCTTTCTTGATGCTGTCGCAAGCACGTAACGAGAGGGCCACCATACTCAGGGTTGAGTTGACGGTTCCTGCTGCGGCCATTGCGCCACCTGACGCGATATAGAGATTTTTATGGTCGTGGGTACGCATCCATTTATCGACGACCGAATCTTTTGGATCATGCCCCATGATGGTGCCGCCCATAATATGGTTATTAGGGTTAAACCAAGGGGTCATCTCAATCTCGGTTGCGCCAAACAATTTCGCAATGTTCATCAGGTGTTGACGAGAGTGCACAGCGGAACGACGCACATAATCCCCGACATCATAGGTTACATGTGGGAAAGGGATACCTAACTTATCTTTGCGCTCTGTACTCAGGGTCAGGCGGTTATCGGGGTGAGCCAAGACATCATGGTTCACGTAAATATCCATTCCACAGGCGGCACGACGGATCTCTTCATCCAACTTCTTACCGACTAATCCCATTTGTAGCGCTTTAACCCCGGCTTTGTGGTTTTGCGAGGTATTGTTCATTCCAATTTGGATCGCGGAGTGATCACGTCGGAAATCGCCATCACGGAAGTTGGTGATCGAGCTCATTTGGACGGATCCGCCACCGGTCCAGATCGGTTCTGACGCTTGGAAGCTCATCAAGATCCCTGGGTGATCCATCATGTTACGGCCGACTTGGTCGGAGCTGTTAGCGATACCGTTCGGGTTACGATCGTTGGCCGCCAGTAGCAGAAGTTTCGGTGTTTCAATACCGTTACCGGCGAGTACAAACGTCTTCGCGGTGACGGTATGCGACACTGTATCCGGATCGTAATAGTGCATGGCAGTGATGTTATTATCTTTATCGGTATCGATACGATAGACCACGGCATTAGGAATAAACTTCGCGCCAGCGTTCTCGGCCTTCACCACACTATGGATACCATTATACATGGCGCCGATTGGGCAGATGGGCATGCAGTTGTTGTTACCGCAGCACTGCGGGCGGCCATCGTAAGGACGGCTGTTACGTCCCTGAGGCACCGGAGTATTGATATAACCCGCTTGCGCAACCACTTCGGTGAAGCGGCGATCAGCAGGACCGTATGGCATCGGCTCCATCGGGAAAGGCTTCTTAAGGGGGGCAACGTACTTTAACGAGGTATCGTTGGGGCCATTCACCCCAATTAGGAAATACTCTTCTAGCTCATCATAGGTAACCGCCCAATCGCGGCCTACGCCGTAAGTACTGTGTAATTGTAGATCGGCAGGCAGGAAGCGCCAGCAAGAAGCTGCCCAGTGCCAGGTCGTTCCGCCGATGCCTTTGATCATCCCTTGACGAAAGGCGCTCGCATCAGGCTCTGAGACTTCAGGATACTCGTTGTACGGGTTCAATTGTGGATGCACCGCCCAAGGCTGGGCGGGGTACGGTGTCGCATAGTCAGACTCTGACTTGTTCACCGGTGGCATATTACGCCAGTTTTCGACCACTTCCCCACGTTCCCAACGCGGACCGGCTTCGAGGACTAATACGGATAGACCGGCTTCCGCTAACTCTTTGGCCACGGTACCGGCGCAGATCCCTGCGCCCACTACCACGACATCTGCACTATATTGTTCTGACATAACACCCTCTCACTGCGAATTCGAATGGTTTATCCACGAGACTTTTTACGCGAACGGCGGATAACCAGTAATACAATAATTAATACCACCAAGACCGCTCCACCGAGGGTAGCGGGTCCAGCAACGCGTGCGAGTAGAGGTTGTGCCCCTCCTTGACGTAACGCCGTTACCTGTTCAGGAGTCACCTGTAAATCGGGATTACCGTATTGTTGGAAAATATAATTACTCAGGCTGGCAATTTGCTTATCGCTCAGGGCTTGCACCGGTGAATCAGGACCAAAGCTTGGCATTAACACTTCTTTGCCTTTCACTTCACGCTGAACACCAAACAGGATGGCAGAGACCAAGTTATTCAGCGTATTACCACCGGTAGCGGTATTGTGTGATAGCGAAGGATAGAAATGGTCAGGAGTACCTTGTCCATCTGGCTGGTGGCAGCTTGCACACGCACTGTCGTAGAGCGCTTTTCCACTCATCTCTTGCGGTAATCCGATTCCGAGTCCAGCGGTACCTCGTACTTCGGTATCGACATTGGAGGCTTGTCCAAAATCACCTGTCGCCTTGGCCTGATGGGGCTGAGCGTGGGCCGGTAGGCTTTGCAGATAAGTGATGATGGCTTCGATATCGGCATCATGCAGATGTTGTAGGCTGTTGGTGACCGCCTCAGCCATTGGACCGGCTGCCTGTGCTTTACCTGGAACATCACCCGTTTGCAGGTACTGTTTTAATTGATTCCGTGACCAGTTACCAAGACCACTGAGTTTATCGGCGGTAAGATTAGGGGCATACCAGCTACCTAAAGCCGCACCGCTCAGCGCATCAGCACCTTGTTTCTGTGCCATCATCGCGTTACGAGGGGAGTGACACTCACCGCAGTGCTCAAGATTATCGACGAGGTATTTCCCACGGTTCCACTCTGCGCTTTGCGAGGCATCATTCTGATAAGCACCAGACTTAAGGAACAGTAAGTTCCAACCCATCATCATCTGGCGGATATTAAACGGGAAGCTCAGTGCCGTGGTTTTATTCTCGGTATCGACCGGCGCAACACTCCGCATAAAGTAAGAGTAAAGCGCATGAATATCCTCATCCGTTAACCCAGAGTAAGAAGCATAAGGCATGGCCGGATAGAGATGCGCACCGTCGCCACGGATACCGTGCCGCACCGCTTGTTCAAACTGTTGCTCGGTATAGGAACCAATGCCAAACTGCTTCGACGGCGTGATGTTGGTGGAGTAGATGACGCCCATCGGCGAGTGGATCGCGTAACCGCCGGCAAAAGGTTGCTTGGTAGTAGAATCGGTATGGCACGCTGCGTAGTCGGCGGCGATAGCCAAATATTGACCTTTAGCAATTAAATTCTGCTGTGTCTGCTCAGGGGAGGGCGC
The DNA here is from genome assembly GCF_022602565.1 of Rosenbergiella metrosideri. GTDB lineage: Bacteria > Pseudomonadota > Gammaproteobacteria > Enterobacterales > Enterobacteriaceae > Rosenbergiella > Rosenbergiella metrosideri. Next base: position 87,924 of record NZ_JALBCV010000004.1, on the reverse strand, counting down.
GTGAACAGGAAATTGTTCAGCGGCTTGCGCGAAACCCGCGAGGCTGCCAAATCCAAGGCAGATTGCTGAAATTTTCACGGCGAGTTGATAAAAAATTTCTCACAGTAACTCCAAAAGGTGGAATTAGTTATCGGTAACATTTTTTTGAAACGAGAAAATCGGCTCAGAAAATTAGAATGTTAATAAACGATCAACCGGGGGGGATCCGCCGTCCAATAGTCAGGACCGTTATACGCATAGGTCGGAATGACCATGCCGTCACGGGGAACCTGATACATCAGCGCATTCTGGTAAGAGAGTACTTCTGCATGGTGGCTGTTATCCACAATACCAAGATACCAGCCACGGATGATAGTCATCATCACCTCATGTTGCGGCTGCCCTTGCAGTTGCTGATCCAGCGCTTCTACATCGGCAGGTTTATGCTCGTCGATCCACTGGCTTAAGGCCGCATACTGGTCTGAGAATTGCGCCGAATGCTGATTAAGCGCTTCCCATAGACGCTGACCTAAGGTGGTATCAAGCGAGTGATGCCCGGGTTAATAAGCGAGAAACTTTCAGGAATTGGTTGAGAGTATGGGGATCAGGAGGAGTAACGGCTGCTTTCTCTGGTGTCGCGGCAATGGCTTGCCCGGTCAGTACGCTACCGATAGCGAAGCTGGCGAGCACCTCGCGAGTCGTTTAGGTGGGTTCGGTGGTCTGAGCGACTAATTTAACCGGTAAAGATTTATACGCAGGGGTTCCACTCTGCTGATCACGGTAACTTAACGGAATGAGAATGTTAGCTTCAGGATAATAGGCTCCTACAGAACCTTTGGCGATAGCATATTCGATCACGGTGATCTGCGTCATCTTCGCTTGGCAATCGGGTAAGGCGGTCTCGATATCCACGATGTCACCGTGTTCTAGTCCTTGTTCACTCATATCCTCTGGATTCATAAATAGCACGTCTCGACGCCCAAATACGCCACGATAGCGATCGTCTAAGCCATAAAGCGTGGTGTTATATTGGTCATGACTGCGTAAGGTGATTAAGCGGAAGACTCGCTGCTCGGTCAGAGCATGGTCTTCATTTAGTCCGGGATAGACCATAAAATGCGCTCGGCCAGAGGGCGTAGGCCATTGGCGCTGGGTGGGCGGTAGCGGCATGCGGAATCCTCCCGGTTGTTCAATACGTTGATTATATTGTGTAAATCCAGGAATGGTGGCCTCTATGGCATCGCGGATACGGGCATAATCCTCCACGTAATAGGCGTAGTTGACCCGAGAGTGAGGTAAGATGGATTGTGCCATTCCGGCCACTATCGCGATTTCTGATAATAACGCGGGTGAGGCAGGTTTTAACTTACCGGCGGAGGCATGAACCATCGACATACTGTCTTCGACCGTAATCGATTGTCGGCCTGTGGCTTGCTTGTCAATTTCGGTGCGCCCTAAACAAGGTAGGATCAGGGTTTCTTTCGCCACCAGCAGATGACTGCGATTAAGTTTGGTGGCGATATGGACACTCAGTTCCAATGCTTTGAGTGCTGGGAAACAGTGCTCCGGATCGGGAAGGGCAACGGCAAAGTTTCCGCCCAAACAGATAAGGGCTTTGGACTCACCACGAATAATCGCTTCCATCGCCGCCGTGGCATCGTGACCGTGTTCGCGCGGTGAGCGTATGCCGAAGAAATGATCCAGATCCTGCAAAAAACGCTCGTTAGGTTTCTCAGAGATCCCCACCGTCCGGTTTCCTTGAACATTTGAGTGGCCGCGTAATGGGCAGATCCCCGCGCCAGCCTTACCAAAATTTCCGCGCATCAATAACAGACTCGCAATCAACTGTACGTTTTCGGTACCGTGCGCATGCTGAGTAATTCCCATACCGTAGGTGATGATAGTGGCCTTGGAATTGGCGTAATGTTCAGCCACCCGGCTAAGCTGTTCGACGCTTAGGCCACTTGCCTGTTTTATCGCTTGCCAAGAGGTTGCGCGCAAATCCTGCGCAAATTCTTCAAAGCCTAGTGTATGTTCATCGATAAACGCATGATCCAAGATATCTTGATTGATCGCCTCGGCATCCAGTAAGGCTTTAGCGATCCCTTTGAGTGCCGCGGCATCGCCCCCCGCTTTAACTTGGTAATAGGACGAGGCAATATCGGTCGATTGATAGGTTGCCATCTCTAATACATTTTGCGGGTCAGCGAAGCGCTCTAAGGCACGCTCTTTCATCGGATTAAACACAATAATGGGCACGTTACGACGAGCAGCTTCATGCAGTGTCCCCATCATTCGTGGGTGGTTTGTGCCGGGATTATGGCCGATCGAGATGATAAGTTCTGTTTTTTCGAAATCCTCTAAGGACACTGTCCCTTTACCGATACCAATAGAGTGCGGTAATCCAACGCTGGTGGCCTCGTGACACATATTCGAACAGTCAGGGAAGTTGTTACAGCCATATTCGCGGATCATTAACTGGTAGAGGTAAGCAGCCTCGTTAGAGGTTCGTCCTGAGGTATAGAATTCGACTTGTTTAGGCGATAGACCCTGTAAGGTCTTACCTATAAGACTGAATGCCTGATCCCAACTGACGGGTTGCAGCGTATCTGTGTCAGCGTTATAACGTAGCGGTTGGGTTAAGCGACCATACCCCTCCAATTCGTAATCACTGCGTTGCAGCAAGGTACTGACCGGCGTTTTACTTAGAAACTCAGCGGTGACACGACGTGAGGTCGCTTCCCATGTTACCGCTTTGGCGCCGTTCTCACAAAACTGGAAAGTCGAGTGGTGATTCTTATCTGGCCACGCACATCCCGGGCAGTCGAAACCATCTGGCTGATTGGTATTCAGCAGCGCCTTGGGCGCGACTAGGGTATCCATCTGCGTCTTAACGGCAATCGCCGTGGCTTTTAAGGCCCCCCAGCCGCCAGCGGGTCCACTATAGGGATGAATACCAGGTACTTGACGCTTGGTCGACATGATTAACTCCAATAGGCTAGGGGATTGGTTTAATTATAGGCGTCTAATGATGTCAAGCAAGGGAGAGAAGTGTGTCGAGAAGTGAGGGGGAGTGAGTTTCCTCCCCTTTAGCGAATTACTCTTTAGAGATACTGTATTTCCCTGCGCCAAGCAACATCAGGACTAGGCCGCCGACTAAATAGAGCACTTCTGTTTCCAGCGCCCAAGCCCCTACATCGGTTGTGTGCCAGAAGTTTGCGCCAGCAATCAGTAACAGGGCAAACACCATATTGATGGCATAAACCAGAGCCGCCACACGGGTGAAGAAGCCGAAAATAATACACAGTGGTGCGACCACTTCTCCAATATAAGCCCCATAGGCGAGCAGGCTCGAAAGGTGATGGGCCACAAGGATTGGGGCGATCCAAGATACACCATGCATGAGCTTAAAGTATCCGTGAAATAGCATCAAACCACCCAGTAATACCCTAAGGAGTAAACGCCCTGCATTAGGGTGATCCACAGCATGATTAAATTTAGTGAGTCGTGTCATCACTGTATCTCCTGTTGAAAAACCAATCATATAGCGGAATAGTTACGTGATGAAATTGAATAAATTTGAAGATCATGGAAAAAAAATTTGTGCGTGAATTCAACAAGTAATTGATATTCAAACCTGAGATAACCTTCATTAATGGTTGTTTCATCGAATAAATTATCTTTAGGATGGTTTTTTTACCCGCTGCGTAACGCCATGATATCGATCATCTTTTCTTAGATATAAAGCAGTATGATGTCTCACTCGCTCAATACTCTTATTTAACATGGGCTGCGGTCTAGAGGAAAAAAACGCCATGATATCTCAACCTATCAGGTTACAAAGTATCGCTAATTTTCGTCAATTAGGCGGTTTAATGACGAAAGAGGGGCGAAAAATTCGCTCAAATTGTCTATTCCGCTGCAGCGCCTTGGATCGGCTCACTGCACAAGATTCTAAGCAGTTAGCTCAGTTGGCAGGCGTGACTATTTTGGATTATCGTGATATTCATGAAGCACAGGCAAAACCCGACCAGATAGTTGCTGCGGCCGTTTACCTGAATATTCCGGCGAATCCGCCGGACCTAGCCGTCGATGCGAAGGTGGTCGAGTTCTCGCCGCAGGCCATTGAAGCATTAGACGTCGATCGTTTTATGACGCAACTCTATCAACAATTGCCTTTTAATAATCCGGCGTGGCGCCAGTTGATCGCCACCCTCAGTCATCCCGAAACCCAGACTGTTATTCAGCACTGCGCTGTCGGTAAAGATCGCACTGGACTAGGATGTGCGATCACACTCTTACTCTTGGGATGTGAAGAATCAGTCATTATTGACGACTATCTAGCGACCAATGGTCGATTGGAGGAGATTGGCCAGCAGGCGTTAGCGCTATGGCCAGCAGGAGTAAGCGAAAAAGCACAGGCTAACTTTCGACAACTGCTCTCGGTCGATAAAGCGTGGCTTGTCGCAGCCTTGACAGCGATAAAGCAACGATACGCTTCGATTGAGCAGTGGCTGGAGCAGGAATATGGCGTTACCGCACAGCAACGCCAATTAATCCAAGACAAGTGGTTAGAAGCTTAATGGTGGATCATATCCTCAATGATCTCTTTCTCCATCATCTGGTAAGGAAAGTAAGTCGGCCAATGATGGAGTTCGCTGAACAATGCCTGTTGTGAGTCATTGCCGAGGAAAATGTGGAAGTGATCAGAATGGTGTGGCGCGATACGATGATCGCTAAATTGTAGATAGCGCGGTGCTTTCGAAGCCGGGTCACGACATTCGAACAGATACCTTACCCCACGCTTCCCGGAGGGATAGGTTAGGATCTTATAGCCAGCACTGTGGTAGTGACAGGTGGTTTTATTTTGGCCTTGGATAAAGTCGACCTGACCATTCTCAATTTCAATACTGTCGATATCTGTCTGATAACCGGTCTGGTAGTACTGAGCAATCTCGTTTTCAGATTTATGCTGAGCGGCGGCTTTCGCTGCAAACACCGGTGCTAGCGCCCCTTTTTGTAATAGAGGATAAACTGATTGCCAGACGCCATCCCAATCAGAGAGAGGACGTTCAGCCACTTGTAGATCGCTAAACTCACCCTGCGAAATCTTTTTCTCTTCTGCGCTCATCACATGGCTGTGACTGCCATGTGCCCAGACTGAGATGGAGGTAGTGCAAAGTAGAGCTAACACTAGCCCTTTTTTCAGAGGTGTGAATGCCATGGTAAAACCCTTATTTATGTTTTGTTATAACATAACACTAAAGGCGGTGAGTTTCTACTTTATTGCATGGTGTTATGGAGGGGGGAAACCTTATCGCTTGTTAGACGCTCATGTTACCAAAAGAGTAATAACCGTTAAGGCTGGCTAATAGAGAAAGTAATAATATCTCCGATTAGCGCTATAGAGTGGTTTAAGGGAGTGACCACCCTTACGCAGCGTAACGGTGGTTAATTTACTTATCAGTACGTCAAGGTTATCACAACGGTATCGGTATAGGTGCCTGGGTTTCCGGGTATGGCAGTTCCTTTTGCGATACGGCCATAAATAGTCGTTGCTTGAACACTTCCCGTGCCGGTTAAGGATACACCGCCGCTCCCTCCTACAGTTGATGTTCCACCTGCTTCATTCCACACCGCTGCCGAGGCCCCGGGGGCAGTTTTATAGAGTTGATAAGGAATATACGCACTGCCATTAGTCATCCTTCGCGTATCAGATACCGCATTATTCCCGCTACCAAGGTAGAGAGTATAGGGGGTGTTGAGGTTACACACTGAAAAAACAGCGCTTGTCGTATCGTAATTTTGGGAGGCTGTATTAATGTCACTGATTGTTCCAAAATCCAATGTCGGACTGGTATTTAATTGGCAATAACTGGGCATGGTCAAGGTATAATTCATCGTCAGATCAGCATAATCCCAGCCTCCACCGCCAGACCCCTCGCAAGCTCCGCTCCCACCTTGCATATCAATCATAAGATGAAAAGAACCTTGGTAACTCCCCGTAGGATAAGCTTTAAGTATATTAGTATTGGCAGGGACTCTGAAGGTGATGGAATAAGGGACTTGGTAATTGCCCGAATAAACTGTTCTGGCTGGACCATACCAATTATCGGTGCTCATCGCGCTCGAACGCGTCACCCCACCCACACTGAGATTAACCAATTGATAGGCGAGGGCTTGATTACTGACACTTGAGGTAATTCCACTAAATACAGCTTTTGCGCAAATATAGGGGCTAACGTTTGCGTTATTAATAGTGATACAAATAATGCCTAATAATCCGCAGACTCGTTGGGGCTGTATACAAGTAATAGTTCCACTAAAAGTGATATCGGCATTCGCGGTATTATTTGCTGCAGTAAAGCTGAAGACTTGAGAGGAGCTGGTGGTGGTCGCGGTACAACTGGCCTGCGACGTTGGGATAAAAAATAAAAAGAGCCCACCCAATATTATCAATCTTAGTAAAATAGAGTTGCGGAGGAAGCGTTTCAAAACGCTCTGGATTATCATTAATGGCATAGATAAGGTCCTAAAGGATGCGTAGGCGAAGTGTTATCTGAGTAAGCAAAAGTGAACTCGCAATGTCCTTTGTCTAATAAATCAATAGAGACTTTGTTGTGCGACTGAATTCCGGTTAAGTACACTTCGCTATCGTAACCCACGACAGTTGGTGACTCCTGATTCAGTTGGACTTGATAACCCGGTGCGATAGGTTGATGTTGACTATCAACAATCTTAACTAAGGCAGACATCACTTTTCTTACCTTGAAATCCACCAACGTTCCTTGATTGTAGCTAGTGGTGACACTTTGCGAGGTGCTCACAGGTTGCCAATCGAGAGGCAGATGAGTGGGGTCAATATAGAAATTATTTTTAACGTAAGGAGTGACACCCGAGACGAGTAAAGCCCCTTGATTATTAGTGGCACCTAAATCCACACCGCCATTAATGATATGGCTCCCCGGACCGGCATTTTTTATAATGGTAAATGCATTATCGATACGTTGTGCAAAGAACAGCGAATTCTCTGCCAGAACGATTGAGCCAGTGGCTGAACCATTTGCTTGATAATTCTGTGCAGCGCGTGCGAAGTCAAAGGTGAGGTTATTATATCGAGTATTGACACTCGCATAGCCGCCAAAGTTATCCTCGTGTTTGGCCGTCTGGTAATAGCCGCCATAATTGAGTGTATTTTGGCTGGAGGTCGATAGCTTATCAAATTGCTGACGTAAACTACTCGTCCCAGCATTATTGCTATAGTTAGACGTTAAGTTAATATCATTACGGGGTTGGTATTGATAAGTCAAAAAGGCACTCACATCATGATTGTCACGCAAATTTTTATTTAAGGTTAAATAGAAGCTATTTGTGCTCGTTATATTACCGCTAAGATTTAACGATACCGTTCGGTAAGTATCATTTCGATAAGCAATGCTGTTGTAATTGGTTGAAATATTTAGTGCAGAAAATAGACGGTAATTAAAGCCTCCTCGCGCAATAGTCGACGCATAAGGGCTGACAGTATTGATGTTCGACTCCTTTGTCGTCGAGGCTTGATAACGTTTTTGTGAGACACGTGCAAGGTCGTAATAGTCTTGATAAGTTCTTTGGTAACTTGCGTTGACGGTAAGCTTCGGTGATAAACGACTTTCGATCCCAACTAGGGTTAACCCACCTTTACTGTTTTTGTATTGGCTCCCCGCAATATCCGCATTGATAACACCCATACCCCAAAAACTTTTTGCTAACCCTAGCCCAGCGTTATTAAGTCCATCGCTACTATTTTCAATATGTGTGCTTGCAGTTAACCGATCAGTTAAGCCATAGCGCAGGCTGCCAGCTGAAAAAATAACGTCATTATCGTAGTGATTTGAAGATTGGCCAAAATCGTAACGCGGGATACCGATATCTAATGAATATTCGCTCAACCCTTGTTGCAGTATATTCGGTGAGAAATAGTATTTTGCCTCGGTCCTCACCTGTCGACCATTAGTGTCAGTCGTCACCAAACTCACATCGGAGCCATTCACATAGGGTAGTGATTTGATATCAAAGGGGCCTGAGGGAACATTGGTTGAATAGACTTTTTGTTGATCAACATAAAGGTCCAGCGATGAGGGAAGGGCGGCGCTTCCGGAAAATTGTGGTAAGGCGGCCGTAATGATATCTGAACGCTTGCTGTAGGCACTTGAAATTTGTATACCTGTGAGACGTAAACTGTTTGACCACTCAGTCGTATTAGAGACGTAATCACCAATCAGGTAATTTCGAACTTTTTCATTATCGATATACTGCCATCCCGAGTCTAGGCGAACGATATGCTTATTATCGTTACTTCCCTTATAGCTAAAATTATACAGTGAATTAGAGTAAAGACTGCCCATACCAGTGGTATACAGTAGGTTTACTCCACCGCTAACCATTCCGTTAGTGTTAGTGGTTGAATTGAAAGCGGTATAATTAACCACCATTGCATTAATTGCGGGGCTGAGTTCGCCTGCAGTCTCACCACCTTGCGAATTTGCGGATAAATTGTAGGTTGATAAGTTTTGACTGTCGGTGACGATAAATAGGTTTTGATTCGGGGCATCATAACGATAGGTTAGATTTTTAATTCCCCGTAAGTCGACCCACTGCTCATTTTGATAATTAGGTAAGGTAATTCGTAATTTTTTAAGATCTTTATTCTTAACTTCAATGTCACCCGCCGCATTCAGTCTGCAGGCAATCAGGTCGTTTAAGCCACCTTGATTAACTGAAGTCATTAAAAAAAGTTGATTATTACTCTGCGCTTGACCGGATGCTGTAGGGAGATCAAAAAGAGAGTCAGCATAAACCTGACTACTCTCCAATAACGCAAGTAAAGTAAAATAGCGGTAGATTTTCACAAGCGTTAATAATTAAAATTCTTACCATTTATCGTGGCGTTAATCTGTAATTTATTATTATCGTTACAGTGTGTTAAGCCTGTAATCTCATAATATTTCGTTACGGTAGGCAGTAGATAACCGTTTACAGGATTGGTGGTTACCGGATAGTGACGCTCTGTCGAGCTATCGGTTACAGTGACTTGGCTAAGCAGTAGATGGCGCTGCCCCCTATTATTCACTTGTAACAGGCATTCCCCTGAATGATTAACAATTTTTAGATCTTGAGTTTTTAATAGTTCATCATTCCCCACAAAAAGCGGTAATAAAGTACGCAGTAAGATATTGATGTTACCACTATTTTTGCGGCTATCATTAGGTTTCGGTAGTTCATCAACCACGATACGGTAAGCCTGTTCATTACTGACTTTCCCGGAGGTTTGACGAACAATCCTTACATTGAACGATCCATTTGGGGCGATGGCGATAACGGAAGGGCTGACCACCACATCATTTGTGGCCGAAAGCTGATCGTTACCTTGGTTATCTTGCGTCCAAGCAAAGGCCCTAATTTGAATATTTTCGGCCTCAGAGGATTGATTAAAAATGGTTAATGTCGTCGCTTGTTGATCATCATCTATGGCGATATTAATAGGTGATAAACGTAACGCACCGGCAAAAGCACCTTGACTGAGCAATAGGGCAAGAAAACTTAATTTAACAAGGTACTTCTTCATACAATCCTCATGAGTGTGTTAACTAAGATTAGAAAACAACATTAACTGTTACGGTATCAGCGTAATCACCAGGTACCGGAATCTGACCCGTCGCTGGAATTTTGCCATAGACAATGACCGATTGTGCTGCACCCGTTCCAGTCTTATTTTTGTAGGCCGAGTCGGTCGCATCTGTAGTACTTGTATTGACAGGGATGGGGGTCGCATACCCTGAGTCTGCATAGAGATTATAAGCAATATAATTTTGAGACCCATCGCTATTTTGCATACGGCGTTGGCTACCACTTAAGTGGGAACCACCATCGAAATTCAAGCTCCATGCAGTTCCGGGACTACAAAGAACGGTTAAACCCTGACCACTCGTACTGGTATTAGCTGTAACATCTGATACCAGATTCTTAACACTACCAAAATTAAGCAGTGCATCAGTTGCGGTTGTTCCGCCAACTGTGGCCGTATTGACGACACATGAACTTTGCACATTAACTTTGACTTGTAAGGAACCTGATGCATAGCCCGCTGCAAAACTATTAGCGGTAAATAACCCGAGACTAGTGAGCATTAACATTGCTAATGTATTTTTTTTCATTTTATGAGTCCAGTGTTAATTTAATAAGAGGGAAGTTGTACAACGAATATGGAGTTACTATAAAAAGAGAGCTAAGATTAGTCTTAATGGAGTGACTATTGAAGTGTTTTAATTGATAGGTAAAAACGATTATTGATAGTATTTAGGTTGTTTTTTAGCCTATTTTGCGGCGATAAAAATATGAGTTTTACTATATAAACTTCAGCAATCTATTGATTTTTAAGTAATATTATAATCTATAAGACATTGCTACGTAATTTATTATTTTTTTATTTTTCCTTCAAATTCACGATAAAATTAATTAATAAGCGAGCTAATTAAAGTCGACATTAGTGGTCATTAACTCATCAAAAATTCCATTATTAATAATAAAATAGTTAACTGAATAAATAATAGGTCGCTAATTATCTTTTTTTGTCGAATATACAACCAATAAAAGAAAAAAATTCTATTAATCTCTTTATTTACTGGTGTGGAAACCACTTGATCTAAATAAACGAGCAAATTTTTTATTAACACTTAAGGTCACAAAACGTGTTCTAAATCAGCTTTCACCTTTTAATTATATGGTTTTAGCCCCTGCATGCCGCTCTACGATAACTCCTCCGGTTACCAATAGATGCCTTTATGACCACTATCGAGTCATTAAAGACGCTAAAACGTTATATCGTTATTATCGATAGAATAGGATGAGTGTGGGAGTTGAGGAGAGATGATAAGTGAAAAAACGGCTACTGTAGCGTAGCCGTTTGGGGGGGGGTTAGTGATTAATCTTTGGATGTTGATCGACTAAGTTACGACGTTTTTGTTTTAACTCTTCTATTTCTTGGTCAATATCTTCAATTCGCTGCTCAATACCATCGTGGTGTTCTTGCAGCAGCTCTTTTGCTTCTTCCAAAGAAGAGGCTGCAGGCGTTCCACCGTATAAAGGCTTATTAGCCGTCTCACGCATGGTAACTCCGGTAATGGCACCGATAATACCGACCACCACTAAATACCAACCGGGCATATAAAGATTACCGGTCGTTTCCACTAACCAAGCAGTGAGGGTTGGGGTGATACCTGCGATCAGAATCGAGATATTGTAAGTACTGGCGAGTGCGCTATAGCGAACCTCGGTCGGGAACATAGCGGGTAGCGTCGACGCCATTACACCAATTAAACAGTTAAGAATAATGGCTTGGATCAGGAGACCAAAAAATAGCGCCACTAAACTATGCTGGGTGATCAGCATAAAGGAAGGAATCGAGAATAATACCATCGCTACACTACCAATAATGATAAAGGGACGGCGCCCAAACTTATCACTCAGCAGCCCCATGATCGGTTGCACAAAGAGCATGGCGATCATGATCACGACGATAATAAATACGCCGCTGTTTTCCGAGTAGTGTAAGTCGTGGCTGAGGTAGCTAGGGACATAGGTTAATAGCATGTAGTACGCTACGTTGGTGGTAATGACGATACCGATGCAGGAAACAAGATTACGCCAGTGTTTACGGGCAACTTCTTTGAATGGAACGGAAGGTCCCTCGCTCAATCCCTGCTTAGATCCCTCTTCCAGTGATTCGACATGTTTTTGGAATGCTGGGGTCTCTTCTAAGGCGTGGCGAAGGTACAGACCGATAAGGCCGAGAGGCAGCGCCAAGAAGAACGGAATACGCCATCCCCAGTCATTGAACGTCTCTTGACCTAAGATTGCGTTTAATAGCACGACGACACCCGCACCACAGATAAAGCCGACTAGCGAACCGAAGTCGAGCCAACTTCCCATAAATCCGCGTTTTCGATCGGGAGAGTATTCAGCGACAAAGATGGAAGCGCCGGTATACTCTCCGCCAACCGAGAATCCTTGTACCATCTTGGCAATCAAAAGCAAGACGGGTGCCCAGATACCGATGGTGTTGTACGAAGGGATCAGGCCAATGCAGAAGGTACTGAGCGTCATCAATATAATGGTCATGGCAAGAATTTGTTGTCGACCATATTTATCGCCCAGTCTGCCGAAAAACATTCCGCCAATCGGGCGAACGATAAAAGGTACGGAGAAAGTGGCGAGAGCGGCGATGATCTGAATCCCCGGTGAAGCATGAGGGAAGAAAACTTTACCCAAGACAGTGGCGACATACCCATAGACACCAAAATCAAACCATTCCATAGCGTTGCCTAAGGCGGCGGCAGTGATTGCTTTTTTGAGCCGACTGTCGTCAATAATGGTGACATCACTCAGACCAATAGGTTTTACTTTTTTTCGTTTAATTTTCAGCATAGGCTTCCCTTAAGCAATTAAGACCCCGAATAAATCAAAGTTATAAGCATACACTACACTTCCCAACGCGTCGCTTTGGGAAGTAAATAATTAATTGACGTGTTATTTACCGAACTTCTGACTTATCTCACTCCCTACAAAGCTGGCGACATCGGCTAACCGGCCATGGAACAGTGCCTTGGTTGCGTACAGTGCCGTGTCGGCCACTTGTGTTAACGAGATTTCAGGCGGCATTACCAGCTCATTAGGATGGGTATGGACGTCTAACAGTGCGGGGCCAGGGTGAGCCAGAAAACGTGCTATGGCATCTTCCAAGGTTTCGGCTTCTATCACTTTCTGGCTGTAGAGGCCGATGGCACCGGCAACTTTGGCAAAGTTATCATTTTTCAGTTTGGTGTAATGATCGAGTAATCCTTCGACTTTCTGTTCAAGCTCGACGAAGTTTAATGACCCATTATTGATCACCACCAGTTTTACCGGTAATTCTTCCTGGACCAGCGTAAAGAGGTCGCCCAGAAGCATACTTAATCCCCCATCTCCACAGAGGGCAATGACTTGTCGTCCAGGAAAAGCGACTTGTAGGCCAATGGCTTGCGGCATTGCGTTGGCCATCGTGCCATGTAGCAGACTGGCGAGAGTCCGGCGGGTACCTAAGCTATCGATATGACGTAAAAGCCAGACCATTGCTGACCCGCCATCGGCGGTAAAGAGCGCATCTTTGGCTGCATGCTGGTTAAGTAGGCTTACCAGATATTGTGGATGAATAGGGTGGCCGGTCGCGCGCTGTTCTTCTTTATGGCGACGCTTAACGGATTCATCGCGCACTTTAGCAATCTGCTGAAAAAACGTATCGTTACTCTTGCTGTCGATCAGCGGAAGCAGTTCGCTGAGGGTATCGCTGACTCGGCCTACGGCACCGAAGGCGATGGGATGGCGTCGGCCTAAGTGCGTCGCCTGTTGGTCTATCTGGATGATGGTTGCGTTATCTGGGTAGAACTGCGACCACGCGAAGTCTGCGCCGAGCAGTAATAAGACGTCACATTGTTTGATTGCCTCGAATCCTGCCTCGCAGCCAAAGATCCCCGTCATTCCAACAGAATAGGGGTTGTCGTATTCGATAAAATCTTTGCCTCGAGAGGTATTGACGATCGGCGCCTTGATCTTGCCAGCTAAAGCGACTAAATCATCATGTGCTCCCTCACAACCCGCGCCAGCATAAATTGCGACACGCTTCCCTTTATTCAGTAGTGCGGCAATCGTTTGCAGTTCATGAGAATTTGGAATTAATTGAGGTTGGGGCTGCCAGATCGTTTGGCTGACGGCGCGTGTTTTCGCTTTACTGATATCCACCGGTACGACAACAACGGCGACCCCACGCTGATTGAGCGCTGCTTGGCAAGCACGCCGGATCACCGCAGGAGCTTGGTCAGCGGTGAGGATCTGTTCGCAAAATACCGAGCAACTTTGGTATATGGAAAGGAAGTCGACCTCTTGCGGGAAGTCATTACCAAGCAGTTCACTACTGATCTGGCTGGCAAGGAGGATAACCGGTGCGCGATTACGATGGCTTTCAAACAGACCGTTAATAAAATGTAAGCCACCGGGGCCGCAGGATCCCGCACAAGCGGTTAATCTATCTGCCATTAAGGCTTCAGCTCCAGCAGCAAAGCCTGCAACCTCTTCGTGACGAACGTGTAACCACTTTATGCTACTGCGACTCATTTCATCGGTAATGTAATTTAGCGTGTCGCCGACAACGCCATAACAGTGTTGCACACCAGCTCTTTCAAGTTGTTCAATGATGAGTGAAGCGACTGAACGTTCAGACATGATAGACCCCCAATGCAGATTTCAAATAAGTATAGTGCGGGTCAATCACTCTGCTCAGCGGTGAGCACATATCCCTAAAATAGAGGAAAAAGTTGCAGTTGGCTACCTACCCAGGCGACGATATTGAGTAAACCGAACACGACAACCAGCGTTATCGCGACCTGATGGCGCAGACGACGAGGTTTGCCCTGTGCGAAGCGTGAGTGGGCGTTCCATGCCAGCAGCGCCGGCGTAAAGAGTGCCCACAACGTTGCCAGAAGCCCCGCGTAACCGATGGCCAGTAAAAAGCCCTGAGGGAATAGGATCGAGGCGATTAACGGTGGACAAAAGGTGATCAGCGCGGTTTTTGCGCGTCCCGTTTTACTGTCAGCAAAACCAAGCTTATCGGCGACAAAATCGAAGAGTCCGACAGTCACTCCTAAGAAAGAACAAATCACCGCGAAGTGCGAAAAGATATCCAGTAGCAGCCCAAGGGATTTTTGTGGAATTCGGTCATGCATTGCTTGGATCAGCGCGTGTATATCGCCACCTTGGCGGCTAATTTCCGGAAAGTTTTGGCGCGGGATATTGCCCATGGTACAGGTTAACCAGAATAGGTAAATTACGAGCGCAAATAAGGTTCCGCCAATCAGTGCGCGTTTAACTTTGCGCTCATTACCTTGGTAGTAGCTGATTAGGCCGGTGATATTGCCGTGAAAGCCGAAAGAGGCCAGACAGAAGGGCACCACCGCTAACAAAAATGGCCAATAGGCTTTAGGATGTGGGAGAGGGTCTCGTGGCGTCAGCAGCTGTGAGAGGTCAACATGACGGATGAGTCCACCGAATAGCATAAAGAACAGCAAAAGCTTAGCCACCAGGCATAGGGTGATAAGCCGACTTACCCCTTTAGTCCCTAGCCAGACAACAAGCCCGACCACTGCAGTGAGCAATCCCTTGGCTTCAGCGCCATTTAAACCAAGGCCGAGCGTATTTAAGGATTGTTGGTATACGGGACCGCTCGCTGAAATATAAGCGTAGGTCAGGATACCCAACACAAAGACAATACTCAGGCCATTGATCCTTCCCCACCATTTAGGGGTAAGTGCTTGGGTCAGTGTATCGTAACCGGCACCGAGTGGAAAGTTGAGGCTCACTTCCATAAACAGCAACCCGGATAACAGCATACAGAACCAACTGACCACCAACATTAAGACTGACCAGCTATACCAAGCACCTGCCATCACCACTGGCAGTGTAAACATGCCTGCACCGGCAACGGTGCCACAGATTATCATTGCTCCCCAAGCACTGGATGGTGATGAGACGTTGTTGAAAGGGGCCATCTGTACTCCTCAATGAGAACGCTAAAAGGCGCAGACTATATCAGTTCTGCTGGCTGAGCACTAACAGAGAATAACTCCCTCATTTTCTTCATTTTTTGATTAATTTTTCTAATATTTTAACCATGCAGATAATTCTTAACTTAATTTTTTTTTAAATATCTTTTACTGAAAGCTATTATTGATTTCATAGAGTTATGATTTCTAAGACCTCAAAGTGAATTTTTTGTTTCTTGATCTAATGCAAGCTTGTTCTAGGATTAATATTAAGTTTACGGAATACGAAAACTATTTATTTTTTAACTTTACATGATGAGTTGAATTAATTGAGGTGATTTATGGACAAAAAAACTGACAAGAAATTTGTGGACCCAGTCGTTGATCAGCAAATTATTAAGCAGAAGAAAGGCAAAGGAATTTGGTGGTTACTTTTAGCCATCATCATCATTATTCTTGCTATTTGGTTTAGTACCCAGCGCAATAATAATGCTGCTACCCCGGCACCTTCATCCTCTCCGTCGGCAATGTCTCAACCTGCAGAACAACCAGCGGCTACGGATCAGTCTACGCCACCTGCAGCACCTGCTGCCGACAGTGACAATGCGTTAACTGCCCTGCAACATTACTTTGCAGGCGAAGGAAACGACGATAGCCAATGGATCGATTTAGACCAAGTGAGCTTCGCTACCGGCAATGCGACACCGTCAATTACCGATGAGCAGTCTTTAAATCAAGTGGCGACCCTAATTAGTCAACATCCAGACCATAATATCGTGGTACGTGGTTTTACGGATAGCACGGGCACTGAAGCTATTAACCAACCTCTTTCGGGCCAACGTGCTAACGCGATTAAAGATTGGTTAACCCAACATGGCGTTGACGGCTCCAAGATCACCATTGATGGTCAAGGTGCAGAGCATGCAAAAGCAAACAATGATACCGCCCAAGGTCGTGACCAAAACCGTCGAGTAGCGATTCAAGTGAAAGCGGCTCAATAAGTAATCGGGGAATAAGTGTGATGAATTCTGATAAACAACCAGAAATAAAGAACACTCCCAATGAACAGCCAGAGGATTTGATTATTCCTCTGGTGGAAGAAAGAGTTGAAATTGAAAAGAAACAGTATGTCAAAAGTCAATTTCAAGTTGAAAGAAAAACGGAAACCAAGAAAGTCGATATCAACGAAAAGTTAATGAGTCGGCAGGCAGAAATAAAACATGTCCCCATTGGTCAGTATATTTCTGATATTCCTAAAATACGTGAAGAGAATGGGGTTAAAATTATTCCCATCTTTGAGGAGCACATAGAGATAGTGAAGAAAATATATCTTAAGGAGGAGATTAGAATAGAGAGTCATGAGAGTGTAAACGAATTCAAATCCGAAGAAACGCTTAAGTATCAGACCGTTTCTCAAAAAAAAATATCCACCGATAAATGAGGTAAAAATATGTCTAGCGAAAAAATCGTCACATTATTTGATACAGTTGAACACGCACAAGCGGCTGAACGTAATCTCATTAAAGCTGACTTTAAAGAAAGCGATATCAGTGTGATCCATGGTCGTGACCTTGATAGTGACAGCACCGTTTTCAAAGATACGAGTATCTGGAAGCGCCTGTTTGGAAACGATGTTGAAGAAGAGCATGCTGAGCTGTACAGCGAAGCTCTTCACAAAAATGGTGCGGTGTTAACAGTCGTTGCACACGGTGAAGATGAGCATGCTAAAGCATTAGCTATCCTTAACCGTCATCAGCTGGTCGATGTCCCCGCGAAAGCACGCGGTACAGAAACCGCCGCAGCACCTGTTGCACCGACGCCACGTGATACCCGTCCTCACCTGACTGGTAATGAAACGAAAGATGAAATTCTGCAACTGGCGAAAGAAGAGCTGGAAGTGGGCAAGCGTTTGGTGAAAGAGGGTACCACGCGTATCCGCCGCTATGTAACGACTGAAGATGTTTCACAGAAGGTCAACCTTCGTGAGCAACACGCCGAAGTGGTACGTAATTCAGTCAATCGTCCTGTAACAGGCCAGAACATCGACTGGAGTGATAAAAGTGTCGTGGTCGACGAATTGGCGGAGAAGCCAGTCGTTAATAAAACCGCCCATGTCGTTGAAGAAGTGGTAGTGAAGAAAGTTAATACTAACCACGACGAAGAGATCAAAGACACTGTTCGTCAACAGCATGCTGAAGTTGAGCGTCTACACAACGAAGAAAATCTGAAGAAGTAATGCTCCAGTGAGTGACAGAACCCGGCGAAAGCCGGGTTTTTTTTATGTATTATTATCAAAGCGTAATGTTTTCGAAAATCACCCTAGGTTGACTTGAGAAATCGCCTACTTGAAATGAGAATGAATATTCTCATTCTTAGGGCTGGCCATCATGACACTCAGGTATTCACTTCTTTGCATCACGCTTTTTCTTACCGCCTGTGATAATTCTTCGCAGACTACACAGACTGCTTCCCCCCTTAGCGTTGAAGTTCTTACGCTTACTCCCCAACCGATAACGGTTAATGCTGATCTCCCCGGACGCCTTGCCTCAGTACAACAGGCAGAGGTCCGTCCACAAGTCGGCGGGGTTGTTATTAAGCGTCTATTTAAAGAGGGGACGGAGGTCAAAGCAGGCGAGCCGCTATACCTTATTGATCCGGCCACCTATCAAGCTGCGTATGAAAAAGCGAATGCCGAATTTATTGATAGTCAACGCATATACCAACGTTACCGACGCTTAGCGGCCGACCAAGCGGTGAGTCAGCAAGACCTTCAAACGGCGCAATCTACCTATTTACAGGCCAAAGCGGATAGAGATACCGCGAAGGTTAACTTGGGCTATACCCAAGTCCGGGCCAGTATTTCCGGCCGTATCGGGCGTTCGTCGATCACTCAGGGGGCCCTTGTCACCGCAGACCAAACTACTGCCTTGGCGACTATCACCCAGCTAAATCCGATGTATGTGGATATCACGGAATCTGCTAGCGATATGCTGGCGCTGCGTCGAGCCTTCGCCAGTGGGCAGCTCGAAAAAGTGGGCGATAATGCCGCTGGGGTTAAGCTTACCTTAGAAGATGGTAGCCAATACCCGCTGACAGGGCGTTTAGACTTTTCAGAGGTTCAAGTCGAGGAGGGGACGGGCAGTATCACCCTTAGAGCGACTTTTCCTAATCCTGATGCCATCCTGCTGCCTGGTATGTTTGTGCGCGCCAGATTAACCCAAGGTGTCGTACAGCGAGGAATACTGATCCCGCAGCGCGCAGTGTTACGTGATAGTCGTAACTTACCTTATGTCTATTTGGTGACTCAGGAGAACAAGGTGGTGCAGCGAGAAATCACCTTAGGGCAAATGCAACAAGGTCAATGGCAGGTCACTGCAGGGCTGCAAGCCGGTGAGAGGATTGCAACGAATCATGTGCAAGATTTAACGCAGGGAGATACCGTTAGCCCGCAATCCACTCAGTCCGCGGCGACGACCTCCTCGCTTTCCCTTTCCACGACTGATAAAGCCGCTCAGTGAAGGACACTTTAGCTTATGTCTCGTTTTTTTATTCATAGACCCGTCTTCGCATGGGTTATCGCCATCCTGATGGTTGTGGCCGGTATACTCGCTATTCGTGGGCTGTCGGTGAATCAATATCCGTCAATCGCACCCCCTGCCATTTCCATCAGTATCACTTATCCTGGAGCAAGTGCGGAAACGGTACAAAATACTGCCGTACAGGTTATCGAGCAGCAACTGACAGGTATCGATAATCTCCGCTATCTTGAGTCGAACAGTAATAGTGATGGCAGCGCGACGATTATCGCGACCTTTGAACAAGGTACGGACCCAGATATTGCTCAGGTCCAAGTACAAAATAAGGTCTCTGTCGCTGAAACCTCTTTACCCGAGGAGGTCACTGAGCAAGGCGTCACCGTCGCAAAATACCAATCCAACTTTATGATGGTGATTGGCTTAGTATCGAAAGAGGGAAAATTATCTGACGCTGACTTAGGCGATCTCTTAGTCTCAAAATTAGAAGATCCGATTGCGCGGACCAAAGGGGTTGGTGACTTTATGGTAATGGGATCTGAATACGCGATGCGCGTGTGGATGGATCCCAGTAAACTGTTTAAATATGGCTTGATGCCAAGTGATCTTTCTACCGCAATTGAGAACCAAAATACCCAAGTTTCTTCCGGTAAAGTGGGTGGGTTACCCACGGCTCCAGGCACGCAATACAGTGCCACCGTGGTCGGCAAAACCCGCCTCAATTCGGCGGAGCAATTTCGCAATATCTTATTGAAAGTGAATAGCGATGGCTCGCAGATCCGCCTTAAAGATGTCGCAAATGTCGATCTGGGACCGGAGGATTATAGTATATCCTCGACCTATAATGGGAAGCCCTCAGTCGGGATGGCATTACGCCTCGCTACCGGTGCCAACTTACTGGATACCGTGACCCGCGTTAGAGCCACGGTTGACCAGTTAAAAGGGTCACTTCCTCCAGGCGTGGAGATAGTGCTTCCTTATGATACCTCTCCAGTGGTCAGTGCCTCGATTCATGAAGTCGTTAAAACCCTGATCGAAGCAATCGTCCTTGTTTTCTTTGTGATGCTGATTTTTCTGCAGAATCTCCGTGCCACCGTCATTACTACCTTAGTCGTACCGGTGGTATTAATGGGCACTTTTTGCGTGCTTTACCTATTTGGCTACTCGATTAATACCTTATCGATGTTCGGAATGGTACTGGCCATCGGGCTACTCGTTGACGATGCCATTGTTGTGGTTGAAAACGTCGAAAGGGTGATGGAGGAAGAAGGACTTTCGCCACAAGCGGCCACGCTTAAATCGATGCAAGAAGTTCAAGGGGCGCTATTTGGTATCGCACTGGTACTCAGTGCCGTACTGTTACCGATGGCCTTTTTTGGGGGGTCCACTGGGATAATCTACCGTCAATTTTCGGTCACCATCGTTTCAGCGATGGCGCTGTCGGTGTTAACAGCGCTTATTTTCACCCCTGCATTGTGTGCAACCTTATTAAAACCGGTTGATCCGCAGAGAAAACAGCGCGGTATTGCGGGGATATTTAACCGTTCCTTTGCGCGAGGTACCGAGGCTTATACCCGTAGTGTCGGAGGGGTGATTAAGCGCCGCTGGCTCTTTGTTTGCCTTTATATCGGCCTTGTTGCAGGCACGGTGTACCTCTTCATCTCCTTACCTTCCACTTTCTTGCCTGAAGAAGATCAGGCCGTGTTAATGGTACAAGCCACCCTGCCACAGAATGCCTCTGCCGAGCGGACGCAAGCGGTGATCAAGCAAATCGATGACTACTTTTTAACGCAAGAAAAAGACAATGTTGATTCTGTCTTTGCCGCTAACGGCTTTAGCTTTGCTGGACGCGGACAGAATGGGGCAATTGCGTTTGTTAAATTAAAACTATGGCAAGACCGGCCTAAGGCCCAGCAAAACGTGTCAGCGATTGCCGCGCGAGCAATGGCGCACTTCGCACAAAATGGTCAAGCAAAGATTATCGTGATGGTCCCGCCTGCGGTGATGGAGTTGGGTAACAGCAGTGGATTCGATATGTATCTTGAGGACCAAGGCAATCAAGGACATGCCGCATTGATGCAGACCATGCAGAAGTTCCTGAAGATGACCAATCAAGATCCACGTTTATCGATGGTAAGACATAACGGAATGGATGACGAGGCACAATATCAGCTTTCTATCGATGAAGAGAAAGCGAAAGCGGATGGTCTCTCGGAAAGTGATATTAATAGTACGCTCTCGGCGGCTTGGGGAGGCAGCTATGTAAACCAATTCTTGTATAACGGGCGGGTTAAAAATGTCTATCTACAGGGGAGAGCCACCGCGCGTATTACTCCTGAAGATCTCAATAAATGGTATGTCCGGAATAGCAGTGGTGAGATGGTTCCCTTTTCGGCTTTCGGGGGGGGCTACTGGACGATGGGATCACCGCGTTACGAGCGATTTAATGGCGTTTCTGCGGTTAATATCCAAGGCTCTCCTGCTGATGGCTACAGCAGTAGCGATGCGGTGAAGGCGGTGGAGGAGATTGCCGCGAAGCTCCCTCAGGGCTACCCCATTGCTTGGCATGGTCTCTCCTATGAGGAACAGGCATCGGGTAGTCAGACGCCGCTGCTCTATGGCTTATCAGTATTAATCGTCTTTCTCTGTCTCGCCGCGTTGTATGAGAGCTGGTCCGTGCCATTTGCCGTGTTGCTGGTGGTACCGCTCGGTATCATCGGTACCGTAACGGCCGTGATGTTGCGAGACATTGCGAACGATGTGTTCTTCCAAGTGGGACTATTAACGACGGTCGGTTTAGCGGCGAAGAATGCCATCCTGATTATTGAGTTTGCAAAAGAGCTTACCGAACAGGGGCGGGGCGTTATTGAGGCAGCCGTGGAGGCCGCTCGTTTGCGTATTCGTCCGATCATCATGACCTCGATGGCCTTTATCTTGGGAGTATTCCCCTTAACGATATCTAACGGAGCCGGTGCGGGAAGCCAACACTCTATTGGGACGGCGGTGATTGGTGGAATGCTTTCGGCTACCTTTTTAGCCATTTTTATGGTGCCACTATTTTATGTGCTGGTTGTCTCTCTGACACAGAAAGTCACTCGTGCCCTCAGCTCAGCGAAGGATCACTCTCATGAATAAGCGTATCGCGTTAAGCCGTCTTAGCCTCGTCGGTCTACTACTGGTAAGTGGCTGTAATCTAGCTCCCCATTACCAGCGGCCTGCCGCCCCCATTACGCCACAATGGCAAGAGCCGTCGACCCAAGGGGCGAAAGCCTCATCGTTGGCATGGTCTCAATTTTTTACCGACCCTCGGCTACAACAGTTAATCCGCTTAGCCTTGGACAATAACCGTGATTTACGGGTTGCTGCATTAAACGTCGAGGGAGCGCGAGCACAGTTAGGGATTACACAAGCGGATCTTTTGCCGTCAGTCTCTGGGACGGCGACTAAAACGGCTGAACATTTACCGGCCAATCTCTATTCCACGCAAAGCAGTGGGCCGGTGACTTATCAGCAGTATGAAGCCACCGCTTCGGCGAGCTGGGAGCTCGATTTTTTTGGCAAATTACGTAATCTGCGTGAACAGTCACTGGAAGAATATTTGAGTTATCAGGCTACGCAACAAGCGACCCAGCTGTCGCTGGTAGCTGAAGTGGTTAGCGCTTACATTACTCTTGCGGCAGATAACGATTTACACCAAGTAGCCGCCGAGACGGTAGCCAGCCAGCAATACTCCTATAATCTGGTGCAGAAAAGACTTACAGCGGGAGTGGCTAATGAGCAAGATCTTTTACAGTCACGTACTGCGCTGGAGAGTGCCCAAGCGGATATTGTGCAGTACGATCGCGATCGCCGACAAGCGGCTTACGCACTACAGCTGTTACTTGGAACGACCTTACCCCCTCAGATTGCCAAGAATGCAAGCTTAACGTCGATCCATGTTTTCCCCGCACTGAGTAGCGAGCTGCCTTCTAGCGTATTGACACGCCGCCCAGATATTTTGGCTGCTGAACATACCTTGAAAGCGGCCAATGCCAATATTGGCGTGGCACGCGCGGCATTCTTCCCATCAATCTCCCTTACGGCGACCGGCGGTAGCTTATCGAGCAACCTCTCCTCATTATTAGGAGCGGGAACCGGTGGCTGGACCTTTGTCCCGACGCTTTCGCTGCCTCTTTTTGACGGTGGAAAAAATCAGGCCACGCTCGATCTCGCGAAAGTGACGGCGCGTAGCGATGTTGCAGCTTACGAAAAAGCTATACAAGTTGCCTTCCAAGAGGTATCTGATGCCTTGGTAGGTAAAGAAACCTATCAGAAAGAAGTGGGATTACGAGCGGCGGATGTCGCCACTAATCAACGCTATTACACCCTCGCGCAGCGGCGTTATCAGGAAGGAATGGACGGATATCTTGATGTACTGACGGCCCAGCGTTCTTTATACTCGGCGCAACAGACTTATTTGACAGTGCTTTCTTCCTCCCTCACACAACAAGTGACGTTATATAAAGTGTTAGGAGGCGGATGGCGCTAAGTAGCCTAGCTGCTGAGGAAATGCTCAACTATGATAGAACCCAAAGCATTATCGGTTCGCCAACAACAGCGCAAGGATGCGTTGATTGATATTGCCCGCAAGAGCTTTCAGCGAAATGGATTACATGGCACCACATTAGCGGTGATAGCCAAAGACTCAACGCTAAGTGTGGGACAGATCTACCGGATCTTCGTAAATAAAGAAGAGATAGTCGAAGCGGTGGTCAACCAAATTGTCAGTGAAAGGGTTGCACTATTTTTAGCGCAGAATCACGACTTGGAACAAAAAGCGGTACTATTGGCTCGCGCAATACCGCCTACCGACAGTCAACGGCTGGATGATGCGCTCTTGATGGAAATCAACGCGGAATCCCTTCGTAATCCTCGCTTATTGGCGATTTTACAACGAGCCGATCAGAAGATGAAAAACGAGGCGATCACGATGATCCGTCGACATCTGCCGCAGGTGAGTGAAGAGGCTTTAGCCGATAGTTCTGAACTGATTGCCATTATCATTGAGGGTGTCGCTTTTCGTCGACTGTATGAACAAACTCCGGCGCAGCGTAAGCGACTCATGCA
Source organism: Rosenbergiella metrosideri (assembly GCF_022602565.1). Taxonomy (GTDB): domain Bacteria; phylum Pseudomonadota; class Gammaproteobacteria; order Enterobacterales; family Enterobacteriaceae; genus Rosenbergiella; species Rosenbergiella metrosideri. The sequence continues at coordinate 63,695 of NZ_JALBCV010000004.1, read as the reverse complement.
GTGGTATAAGTCGTTATTTTTGGAGATTAATGCTGCTGCGCTGTCTCAGTGAATTGCCGCGCTTTGGTGCATAGGGAGTGAGCGATGCATAATCATTGTGCAATCGCTCCACTTAGGGGGGCAGAATCGCTCGGTCTGATATTTTAGTTTCATAATTAACGCTTATGTTTCAATAAATTATTTTTTAAATAAGATATTGTCGAGAATTTGGCCTAGAAATTGCAAAAATAATTTCATTGCAACTATTGGAGCCAAGATCATGGAACAGCCAACTCGCCAACATCAACTTCTCTACGGATTAAACGAGAAAATGCCGTTTACGGCGGGTCTGTTTACCGCGATCCAACATATTTTGGCGAGCATTGTTGGGGTCATTACGCCTCCTTTAATTATCGGCTCCACTCTAGGACTCAATAGCTACTTACCTTATTTAATTAGTATGTCGTTGTTTGCTTCAGGCTTAGGCACCATGGTGCAAGCCGGCCGCTTTATGAAGGTTGGTGCCGGCATGATCTGTTTACAAGGCACCAGCTTTGCGTTTTTAGGCGTCATCATCTCCGGCGGGTTGGCGATGAAACAGCAAGGGGCTTTACCCGAAGATATTTTGGCGATGATCTTTGGATCGAGCTTAGTCGCCGCCTTGATCCCGATTATTGTCAGCCGTTTTATCCATCTTTTTGCTAAGGTCCTGACGCCGCTAGTGACCGGTATTGTTATTGTATTAATAGGGATTAGCCTAGTAAAAGTGAGTATCACCGACTGGGGCGGCGGGGCGACAGCCACAGACTTCGGCGCGCCCTCACACTTAGTTCTTGGGGGAATTACCTTAGCGGTGATTATTGCCCTTAATTGCTGTAAGTCGCCTTGGTTACGTCTCTCCTCTATTGTGAGTGGTATTGTGCTAGGTACCGCAATAGCTGCTTGGCAGGGAAGTTTCCACCCACAACTGGCACTCAATGGCCCGGCGATAACATTACCTATTCCTTTTCGTTTTGGATTTGCCTTTAGTTGGAGCATGTTTATCCCCATCGCATTAGTCGCCTTGATTGCAATTATTGAAGCTGTCGGCGATTTAACCGCTAACTGCATGATCTCTCAGCAGCCTCTTGAGGGCCCTGAATACACTCGTCGTATCAAGGGCGGGATTATTGGCGACGGTGTCAGTTGCTTAATTGCGGCAACGTTCAACTCGTTCCCTAATACGACCTTTGCGCAGAATAACGGGGTGATTCAAATGACCCAAGTGGCCAGCCGCTACGCTGGGTATTGGATCGGTGGGCTTTTACTGCTGCTCAGTTTTTTCCCCATGTTTAGCCATTTATTACAACAACTCCCTAAACCGGTACTGGGGGGGGCGACCTTGGTGATGTTCGGTAACGTAATTGCCGCTGGAATTCGTATCATGACACGTGAAGCTTTGGACAATCGCAGTATGCTGATTATCGCTATCGCGTTTGGGGTTGGGCTGGGTATTGAGGCGCAACCAGAGATTATTCGTGGTTTACCCGTCTTCTTACAAAGCTTACTGCATGGTGCAGTGACCAGTGGCGGGCTAGTAGCGATACTGTTGAATATCGTGCTGCCTAAAGCCGGTTTGGCCCCTTTTAAGGCTAAAGTGATGCCCGTCACCCACGTGGAATAAGTCAGCTAAGTTTAGCGCGCTTATCGCTTCGCTGTTATGATAGAACTTTCAGGCGCTCCTTGCGCCTGTTTTTTTTGCGGAGAAGAGAAAATGAAACAAGGCCCCCTCACAGAAAACGAATTGCAATGGCTTGATGACACGCTAGAGCAGTATGCAAGTGAACATTCAGTGATTGATGTCTCCGAACTGGATGGCTACCTCACCGCCATTCTTTCTGCTCCGGTCGCGATTGAGCCTGAATTTTGGATGGTTGCGTTATGGGGTGGCGAAAAGCATATCCCACAATGGAAAACGACGCGCGAGCGCGATCGCTTCATGGATCTTACGTTCCAACATATGGCGGATATCGAAGAGCGTCTGGTGGATTTTCCTGAACAATTCGAACCGCTTTTTGGTGAGCAAGAGTTGGAAGGCCAAAGCTTTACGGTTATCGGCGATTGGTGCTACGGCTATATGCGCGGTATCGGTCTGGCACAGCTGCCGCCTGTCTCAGAGCAATTAGCGTCTGCATACCAATTAATCGCCTTACATGGTGCTGAAGCGCAGGCTGAGCAAGTCAATGCCCTGACGGCGGAGCAGTTTGAACAGCATATTGAAGCCCTTCCGGCAGCCGTACTCGACCTATATCAGTATTGGTCATTTCAGGCACAGCAAAATGCGCCACAACCGAAGATCGTTGAGACTAAAGTTGGCCGTAACGAGCCCTGTCCTTGTGGCAGTGGGAAAAAATTTAAGCAGTGCTGTCTTCATTAACCATTGAGGTCGCCTCTCGATGCTGATACGCAGGTTAACTTATACTGATGCTGAAAAAGGGTTCCGTCTCACGCAACAATGTCGATGGCCCCATCGCTTGATAGATTGGCAGTTGTTGTTAACACTGGGCGAAGGCTATGCTATGGAACATGATGGCCAAGTCATCGGGACGGCTATGGCTTGGCGCTGGGGAGAACATTATGCCTCGGTGGGGGTCGTGGTGGTGGATAATGCTTGGCAAGGGAAGGGGATTGGAAAGCAATTAATGCAGACCCTAATGGCTGACTTTCCCGACCAGCAACTGCGACTGCATGCTACCCAACAGGGAGCCATACTGTATGAGAAATTGGGCTTCACCGCCCGCGGCGCCCTATCACAGTTCCAAACTCCTCAACTTGCGTTGATCTCGCCACCGGTTTATCCCCAAGGCGTAGAGGTCAGGTTAGCCACGACTGAAGATTGCTCGCAGGTCGAGCAGTTGGCTTATCGTGCAACTGGCATGCCTAGGCCGCAGCTCTACGACTATTTGCTTCATAAGCAACGTATCTTTGTGTTGAGTGACTTGCAGGGAGAGATTGTGGGCCTTATGGGATGTCACCGCTTCGGCCGAGGATTCTCGCTCGGGCCTTGCTATATCAACGATAGCAGTAGGCTAACAGTGCTTTTACAAGCCGTTTTGAGCCAGCTAACGGGTGAGTTTGTGCGGCTGGACATTGATGAGCGGCTGCTAGACGAAGCAGTGTTAACGCAGTGGGGCCTGCAACGGGTCGATATCCCTCAAATCATGGTCAGGGCCGGGCAGGTTCCCGCTTTTACGCCAACCGCCATCGAAGTGACTGTTATGACGCCAGCCTTAGGCTAGGCGAAAAAAAACCCTTCACCAGGAAGGGCTTTATATTACGCTAGACTAGCTTATTCATCTAGGAAACTGCGCAGAACTTCTGAGCGGCTTGGATGACGCAGCTTACGTAACGCTTTGGCTTCGATCTGACGGATACGCTCACGCGTGACATCAAACTGTTTACCGACTTCTTCAAGAGTATGGTCAGTGTTCATATCAATACCAAAACGCATACGCAGGACTTTCGCTTCACGGGCAGTCAGACCGGCCAACACATCGTGAGTGGCTGAGCGCAAGCTCTCTGAGGTTGCCGAATCGAGTGGCAGCTCAAGTGTGGTATCTTCAATGAAATCGCCTAAGTGCGAATCTTCATCATCACCAATTGGTGTTTCCATGGAGATTGGCTCTTTAGCAATTTTTAACACCTTACGAATCTTATCTTCAGGCATTAGCATGCGTTCAGCTAACTCTTCTGGAGAAGGTTCACGTCCCATCTCTTGCAGCATTTGCCGTGAAATACGGTTTAGCTTGTTGATGGTCTCAATCATATGTACCGGGATACGAATGGTACGCGCTTGGTCAGCAATCGAACGCGTAATCGCTTGTCGAATCCACCAGGTTGCGTAAGTTGAGAACTTATAGCCGCGACGGTATTCGAATTTATCCACAGCCTTCATCAAGCCGATGTTACCTTCCTGAATTAGATCCAAGAATTGTAAGCCACGGTTGGTATATTTTTTCGCAATAGAGATAACAAGACGTAAGTTTGCTTCGACCATCTCTTTCTTCGCACGGCGGGCTTTTGCTTCACCGATTGACATACGACGGTTGATATCTTTCACTTGCTCGATAGTTAGGCCTGTCTCAGCTTCAATCTGAACCAGCTTCTGTACAAAACGTTGGATCTCTTCTTCATTTTTCTTCAGCGCTTCGCCCCAAGGTTTTTTCATTGCCAGTGCGGCTTCGAACCAGGTTGGACTGGTTTCGTTACCCGTAAACAGGGTAATGAAGTTCTTTTTCGGCATTTTGCTGAATTCAACACAGATCTTCATGATAGTACGTTCTTGCAGGCGAACGCGATCCATCATTTGACGCATGTTGTTGACGAGATAATCGAATTGTTTTGGCACTAAACGGAACTGCTTAAAGACCTCAGAAAGATTATTAATTTCTGCGGCAGCGTCTTTGTGGCTACGCCCTTTAGCTTTGATCACATCACGAGTTTTCTCGTATTGGGTACGGAGTTCTGTGAATTTCTCACGTGCCAACTCTGGATCGATGGAGTTATCGTCTTCGCTATTATCGTCGTCGCCATCTTCGTCTTCATCTTCGTCATCATCACGGTCTTCTTCAGACAGCTCAGAGCCGACATGGGTCGCAGTAGGAGCGATGTCTTCTTCAGCGTTAGGATCAACGAATCCAGTAATAATATCGGAGAGTCTTGCTTCTTCAGCTTCCACTCGGTCGTACTGTTCCAGCAAGTAAGTAATCGCTTCTGGATATTCAGCAACCGAACATTGCACTTGGTTAATCCCATCTTCGATACGCTTAGCGATATCGATTTCACCTTCACGGGTTAACAGTTCAACGGTACCCATTTCACGCATATACATGCGTACTGGGTCAGTGGTACGGCCAATTTCCGATTCAACACTGGACAGCACCTGAGCAGCCGCTTCTGCAGCATCTTCGTCAGTATCTGTGCTGTTTTCATTTAGCATCAAGTCATCGGCATCAGGCGCTTCTTCCACAACCTGAATACCCATGTCGTTGATCATCTGAATGATGTCTTCAATCTGATCGGAGTCGACAATATCTTCCGGCAGATGGTCATTGACCTCAGCATAGGTCAGATAGCCTTGCTCCTTACCACGGGTGACAAGTAGCTTGAGCTGTGACTGCGGGTTTTGCTCCATAAGACGGTATCCACACTTCTGTTAGTATAAAGAGGTAATTGGCAGAACCAATTAAACTATAAAGGCGTTTAAGGGGCTGCAGCCTTTGCGCAGCAACGGGCATCAGCCCTCAATAATCGGCACTTAAGCCGCAGGATAATAAGTACTTTTGCAATTCTGTAACTGTCATTATAGTGCCACTCTGCTGATTATGTCAGAGTGATGACGCAATCTTTGCCAAGATTCTGGCTATTTTTTCGCTAATGCGGTGACAAGCGCTTGTAACTCTTGTCGTTCTGTTCTGTTTAATCCCGCGGTACGTTCGCGAGCGATCAGCGATTCTAAACGCTGTTCAAGGGCAATATTGTAAATACTGGCAAGAGAGTCGATAAATACAGCCTCAACTTCTTCATCTACTATCATATGGTGCCAAGTAGCCAGTGTTTCAAGGGTTGGGCGCAATTCGTTATCACGATAATGCTCCACTATTTGTCCGGTAGTGATCCCTGGGTGTGCCGTACAGAAGGTCACAAGCTCTATAAACAGTGGCAACCCAGGTAAATTAACGTCTTTTAGTGCATCCAAAACCGGAACGGCACTGACTAAGCTCGGGCGCTGGAGTAATAATGCAATCAGCACTCGCATAGTGGTACGCTTCAACGTGGGAGCAGGCGTTGAGCCTTGAGTCGCTCCCTGTTGTGGCAGCAACTTCTCTAACTGCTGATCGTCCAAAATACCGAGCTTTTGTCCCAGTACTTGCCGCAGGTAAATCCGTAATGTTCCGCCGGGAACTTGGTTAATCAAAGGTATAGCAAGATGGCTCAACCTTGCTCTTCCTTCACGACTACTGAGGTCAACCTGCGGCAATAAGGTATCAAACAGGAAATCAGACAGGCTGGTCGCGTGGTTAATCCGTTGTTCAAATGCCGCCTTACCCTCTTTACGAATCAGCGTATCGGGGTCCTCTCCATCCGGCAGAAACATAAATTTCAATTGCCGCCCATCGTTAAGATAGGGCAGGGCTGTTTCGAGTGCCCGCCAAGCTGCTTCACGTCCCGCACGGTCACCATCGTAGCAGCAGACAATATTCTCCGTATTCCGGTAGAGTAATTGAATGTGTTCACTGGTGGTTGAGGTCCCGAGCGAGGCAACAGCGTAATCGACACCATATTGCGCTAAGGCGACAACATCCATATACCCTTCTACCACCAGGATATGGGCTGGAGCGTTATGAGCTTGGCTTACTTCATACAGGCCATAGAGCTGGCGACTTTTATGGAAAATCGAGGTCTCGGGCGAGTTTAAATACTTAGGGACTTCATCGTTAAGGACGCGCCCACCAAAGCCAATAACTCGGCCACGTTTATCACGGATTGGAAACATAATGCGATCACGAAAGCGGTCATAATGCTGACCATTCTCTTTGGTGACCAACATACCGGCTTCGACTAAAGATTGCCGATCGTCATTATTTTTACCAAATCGTTTAAGCGCATTATCCCATCCAGCGGGGGCATAACCAATCGCAAATTGCGAGGTGACTGCTGCGCTAAGACCTCGTTTTTCGAGATACTCTGCAGCCGATGAGGAGGTCGATTGGGCGAGTGCCTGTTGATAAAACTGGCTTAATCCATCCAGTAATTGATACAGGCTCTGCCGTTTATGACGCTCCATCGGCGTCGCGGATTGCCCGGTTTCGTGAGGAACCTCTAAGCCATGTAAGGTGGCTAATTCTTCGATCGTTTCGACAAAGTCGAGTCGGTCAAAGTTCATCAAGAAATCGATAGCATTTCCGTGTGCACCACAGCCGAAGCAATGGTAAAACTGCTTGTCGCCGTTGACAGTAAAAGAGGGTGTTTTTTCATTATGGAAGGGGCAGCAAGCGTGAAAGTTTTTACCTTGTTTCTTGAGGCGTACTCGCGCATCGACGATGTCGACAATGTCGGTTCGCGCTAACAAGTCATTGATAAAACTACTTGGTATTCTACCAGCCATGACACCTGTTTTTTATGCTTACAAACGACAATAAGCCGCGCTTCCTTTCGGAAAGCACGGCCTGATACTTGACTCGGTCTGCGTAAATTACGCAATGGAGAAGAAACCTTCTCCGATACTACTTAGTACAGACGAGTGCGGCGTGCGTTTTCGCGAGCCAATTTTTTGGCGTGACGCTTAACTGCAGACGCTTTAGCGCGCTTACGCTCAGTCGTAGGTTTTTCATAAAACTCACGACGACGAACTTCAGCCAGAACGCCTGCTTTTTCACAGGAACGCTTGAAGCGACGTAGTGCTACGTCAAATGGCTCGTTTTCACGTACTTTAATTACCGGCATGTAACTCTCACCTCGATAAATTCGATTTCGACTGGCTGTCTCGCCAGCATATTTCAAAATGGTGCAGCATTTTACTTCAGCATGACCTGTAAAGTAAAGCACCATGAACAATTTCAAACCAACGGAACAATGCCTGTGCAGTGGATGCCGGTTTTAGGAAGGCGCAAATTATAGCCTAAATTCGCGGGTAAGGTCGATAATTATTTAATTGCGCTGCTTTGCATTCTTCGCATAAAGGTTGGCTGTGTTACACTGCGGCCAATGAGTGAGGGGAAAATCATGCGTGTATTAGGTATAGAAACATCTTGCGATGAGACCGGCGTTGCCATCTATGATGAAACAGCGGGACTGCTCGCCAATCAACTTTATAGCCAAGTGGAGTTGCATGCCGATTATGGCGGCGTGGTCCCCGAACTGGCTTCCCGCGACCACGTTCGCAAATTACTGCCACTGATCGATGCGGCGTTACAAGAGGCGCAGCTGACCCACAACGATATCGATGCGGTCGCTTATACAGCGGGGCCGGGATTAGTGGGCGCCTTAATGGTAGGCGCAACCGTTGGGCGCTCACTGGCGTTCGCTTGGAATGTTCCTGCGGTAGCGGTCCATCATATGGAAGGCCATTTACTGGCACCGATGCTTGAAGAAACGCCTCCCTCATTTCCTTTTGTTGCACTCCTGGTGTCGGGGGGGCATACCCAGCTCATTAGCGTTACGGCGATCGGTGATTACCAGTTACTCGGCGAATCCATCGACGACGCGGCGGGCGAAGCCTTTGATAAAACGGCAAAACTATTGGGCTTGGATTACCCCGGTGGCCCGCGCCTAGCCAAGATGGCGGCAACCGGTACGGTGGGGCGGTTTACCTTTCCACGACCGATGACCGATCGCCCTGGCCTCGATTTTAGTTTTTCTGGCCTAAAAACCTTTGCCGCCAACACGATACGGGCTAATCCTAGCGATGCGCAGACGCATGCTGATATTGCTCGGGCTTTCGAAGACGCAGTCGTCGATACCTTACTGATTAAATGTAAGCGCGCACTGCAGCAGACTGGCTTTAAAAACTTGGTCATTGCTGGGGGCGTCAGCGCGAACCAAAATCTGCGCGAAAAATTATCTACGATGATGACAGGACGTGGGGGAGAGGTCTTTTATGCCCGTCCCGCTTTTTGTACCGATAATGGTGCAATGATCGCCTATGCAGGTACGGTACGGTTAAAGGCAGGTTGTACGGCAGATACTCGAATTACCGTACGTCCTAGATGGCCATTGTCAGAGCTGACGCCAATTTAACAGAGTGATAACCCGGCTTGCCGGGTTATTTTTTGTTCAGGCGGAACCAGCGACGCTTCAGTAATTTCTTTTCATCGCCACGCCAGAGTCGCTGAATATTTTCATGGTGACGCAATAAGATAAGACAGGAAAGCATGGCAACCGGAAAGGTGAACTGCGGCTTAAACCACCAAACATAAAACGGCGCAATTAACGCACTCAGGATTGCAGCCAGAGAAGCATAACCGCTCAAGAAAACGGTTAATAGCCAAGTACCGATTAACAGAAGACTAAGATCTAAGCCAATAGGGGCGATGGCACCTAGCGCTGTCGCGACACCTTTTCCTCCTTGAAAGTTAAAAAAAACAGGATAGATATGGCCTAGACAGGCCGCAATCGCAACTAAGCCTAGATTCATTGAGGAAAGGTGTAAGTGGTAGGCTATCCAGACGGGAAGCATGCCTTTGATGATATCAAACAGAAGCACGCTAAGTGCGGCAACGCGGCCCCCTATCCGTAATACGTTAGTCGCCCCAGGATTACCAGAGCCGCTAAGACGAGGATCAGGTAAGCGTGCGATTTTACAGATCACGATAGCGCTCGATATCGATCCACAAAGGTAGGCAAATATAATCATTCCTACGGCGATAGCTGTCATAATAATCCCACCTAACAGGTGTACAGTCGTTAGCGATAGCTATGATAATACGCATAATTATCGGTAAGTGGTATCACCGAGGCATCATTAAACAAAGAGAGTTGAGAGATGGATAGTGTTTTTATTGAGCAGTTAACTGTATTTACTACGATTGGTGCGTTCGAGTGGGAACAACAGATTACGCAAAAGCTGGTACTCGACATTGAACTTGCTTGGGATAATCGCCGCGCGGCGAAAAGTGATGATGTCAACGATTGCCTAAGTTATGCAGAGGTTGCCCAACGCGTTCTTGCTCACATTGAAAACCAGCGTTTTGCATTAGTGGAACGTGTGGCTGAAGAAGTTGCAGAGCTTTTGATGCGCGAGTTCGCTACACCGGGTGTTCGAATTACCGTTAATAAACCGGGAGCCGTCGCCCAAGCGCGTAGCGTAGGCGTAAAAATTGCGCGCGGTGTTTTCTCTCAATAATTAAATATAAATCGGGGAGAAACTTTATTTCATACCGAAGGTCGTATTTTTTTAATCGCTACAAGTTATTAAAATTACTTATAAAATTTATTTTTTATCTTTGGTCATGAAAAGAGGAATTGGTAATGATAGATGTTCACCCATTGGGTGTGGCGACGCTGCTTGGTATCGTCGAGGGGTTAACTGAATTCCTTCCGGTCTCATCGACTGGGCATTTAATTATCGTAGGGCATCTTTTAGGATTTCAGGGCGACAAAGCTGAAACCTTTGAAATCGTTATTCAGCTAGGATCGATTCTCGCGGTCGTGGTCATGTTCTGGCGTCGTCTATTTGGTTTACTCGGTATCCACTTTGGAAAAGTCCCGCATGAGGGGACTGGAACAGGTCGGTTATCGCTGATCCATATACTTTGTGGGATGGTTCCTGCTGTCGTCTTGGGATTAGTGCTTCACGATAAAATCAAAGCCTTATTTACTCCCCAGAATGTCTTCTATTCGTTGATTGCTGGCGGTATTCTATTAATCGTTGCGGAATGGCTAAAGCCAGCGAAACCGAAAGCAGTAGGTATTGATGATATTTCCTATCGACAAGCCTTTCTTATCGGCTGTTTTCAATGCTTAGCGTTATGGCCGGGTTTTTCTCGTTCAGGCTCCACGATCAGTGGGGGATTGTTAGTAGGCGTTAGTCGTTTTGCAGCCTCTGAGTTCTCCTTTTTACTCGCAGTCCCTATGATGATTGGTGCGACTGGACTTGATTTAGTGAAGAGTATCGGCTTTTTAACCGTTAGCGATTTATCGATGTTTGCCACCGGTTTTATTGCAGCCTTCTTGGTCGCTTTATTAGCGATAAAAGCTTTCTTGTCCGTTATTAAGCGTATCTCTTTTGTTGCCTTTGCGTTCTATCGATTCTTTGTGGCATTACTTGTGTGGTATGTGTTTATGTAATCGCGTTAGTGGGTGCTTATAGGTATCTAATAGGGCGACCTCGCAGGATAAAAGGTCAGCGATATGTCCGTGAGTATCGCTGACCTTATAGTTCTGTGAGCGAAGGATATATTTTAAATTTACTGTCTTAATAATTCACACTGTTACCATTGATACAACGTCAGCGTATGAATACTGATCACGGTGCATCATTTTTTTCCACTGCTCTATAATAAGACGCTCTCTTTAACGTTTTATCCAAATAAGCGTCAGCGGGTGAAGGTAGCGCAATACCGCAAGCTTTCGCCCACTGAAGCATTTGAGAGATAAAAATATCAGCCAATGTAAATTCATTACAGGCTATCCACTGCAAATTTTCATCGATACGGAGTTGAGAGATCGCCTTATTGGCTTCACTTGTAAAGTAGAACACGAGATCAGCATTATGTTTTTCTTCAGGAACAAAGACCAACTGTTTTAATAGGCCCCATATACTCGATTCGAGCTCAGTGGCTGCGAAGCTCAGCCAAGTATTAACACTTGCTTTAGTTTCGATATTCGTTGGATAGAGTGAGTGACCTCCGGTCTTTTCACACAGATAAATACATATAGCCAGCGTTTCGCTGATCGAAATATCGCCATCAACTAAGTAAGGGACTTTACCAAATGGGTGGGGGGAGCGCGTCAGAGGATTCTCTACCAACAGGTCGACGTTAATTGAGCTATAGTCGATACCCAGCTCTTCAAGAGTCCAGAGAACTTTTAATGATCGGCTTCTAGGGAAACGGTATATTTTCAAATGTTCTCCTAGCGATTAAGTAATCAGTGATTAACTATTTCAAATAGAATATCTTCGTCATTTTTCATCATTCGCCATAAACCCCTCTACCGCCGTAATACGTTGTCGGGTTAATTCCTCTCGCACCGCTTTACCCGTGAAACCTGCGGCCACAATTGGCCCGACATTGACCGCTTGGGCTACAGCAAAAAGTTGTTGTAACTGCTCAGCCTGAGGATAGGCTCTCTCTTGCCAGCCGAGGCGACCCCGGACATCGGCTTCGCTGACTAACGCTAATTGTGCGACACGTTCAGGTTTACGCCATGCATCGAGCTGGTCGAATAGCGACACTAAACGCTCTGCGGAATATTTCTCGACGCTGTGGACAATATCGTGGAACTCAGTGATCAGCCGGGCAATATCGCGGTAATGGTTGGGGACCTTTAATCGTTGGCATAAGGCCTCGATAAGTGGAACCCCTGCAGCGCCATGCCCGGGATGTGAGGGCCATAATTCAGCAAGGGTTAATCCCTTACCGACATCATGAAATAAAGCCGAAAACCGCAGGGCGGGATCATCGGTTAATTGCGTCGCCATATCCAGTGACATCAGGCTATGGACCCCCGTATCGATTTCTGGATGCCACTTAGCGGGGGCCGGGACACCAAATAGCGCATCGAGCTCAGGAAATAGTACCGCTAGCGCACCACATTGGCGTAATACCGAAAAGTAAGTTGATGGGGAGGCGCTTGATAGCGCCTTTTCCGTCTCTTTCCAGACTCTCTCATGAGTCAAATAGGCCAGCTCACCGCTCTGAGTAATCTGCTGCATAAGCATCAAGGTTTCGTCAGCAATGGAGAACCCGAGTGGAGCGAAACGTGCGGCAAACCGAGCGACTCTCAATACGCGTAACGGATCTTCGACAAAGGCAGCCGAAACATGTCGCAGTAGACGTCGTGCTAAATCTTGCTGGCCGTGCCAAGGGTCGATAATCATCCCTTCAGCGTCTTGCGCCATCGCATTAATGGTCAGATCGCGGCGCTGTAGATCTTCCTCAAGCGTGACTTCCGGTGTAAAACGCGTATCAAAACCGGTATAACCACTACCGGTTTTGCGCTCGGTACGGGCAAGGGCATATTCTTCGTGAGTGGTCGGATGGAGAAATACCGGGAAATCACGGCCCGCTTGCTGATAGCCCTGCGCTAATAGTGCATCGGGGGTCGCGCCAACCACCACCCAATCACGGTCAGTCACCGGTAATCCAAGTAATCGGTCTCTGACCGCGCCGCCCACAAGATATTTTTGCACTAATTACATCCAAAGATTTTTATTTTTACGACGAGGGATCATGTGGGGTAAAAAGAGACCGAAGATTAAGCCGACTCCCAATACACCGCCACCGTACAAGAACCACTGCATGATAATTGCGCGTTGCTTATCGTCAAGCTGTACGTTCGCGGCATCGACTTTTTTCTGTGCGACAATTAATGCATTTTTTAAGCGCTGGTTTTCATCTTTCAATTGGTTAATAGCACCGTCGCTGCCGGCCACTTTTTGTTGCATTTCTGCTGTGCGCTGATTCCAGCTATTATCGATATTCGCTAGTTTATCGCTAAGTGTTTTAACCTGTTGTTCTAATTGGGGAACGCGAACTTTAAAGCTTGGGTTATCACTCAGTTGAGCTTCGGGGATCCATGTTGTGCGGCCTTGTTGATCGCGGATCTGCGCATAATGCGTCTCCGGGTTGGTGCTAAGTAGGGTGACCGCTTCCCCTGCATTTACTTGTCCGACTAAGCGGTATTGATTCCCTGGACCGCTGCGAACCCACGTAGAAAGGTCATCCGAGATATATCGGGTAGTTTCTGCGTGAGCGAGTGTGACCGATTGGCCGAGTGTAAGCAGTAAGCAACCTGCAAAAATTATTTTTTTCATTGGATGACAGTTCTAATAGTAAGTGTCGCCACAGTCTGTAGGCGTCAAGTTGTGTTATAAATGAGAAATTTCCTGTTCTCCCCACGGCAGGATCCTAACAAATCAGAGACAGCACGTCTTTAGTGGATTACCCTGCATGGCAATAACAGTGAATGATCTCGCACCAAAAGAGCAGTAACAGGATAACTATGACCATTGAAATCGAACTAAAGTTTCTTCTCGACCCTAATCAAATTGATGTCGTCACCCAGCAGCTGACGCGCTATCCGCATCGTCACGTGTCGCCGACACTACTCGCTAACCATTATTATGAGACGGCAGATAACCAATTACGTCGTTGGGACATGGGATTACGCGTCAGAGGGAAGGATGGTCATTTTGAGATGACGTTAAAAACTGCGGGTCAAGAGATCGGTGGGTTACATCAACGACCGGAATATAATGTTACGCTGAAGGACAGCCAACTCGATATTCGCCTATTACCCGAGGATGTCTGGCCAGAGGGCACCGATCTTGCGGCACTCCAACAGCGTCTCACCCCCCTTTTTAGTACTGATTTTACCCGAGAAAAGTGGGTCATCACCTATGGCGAGAGTGAGATCGAAGTCGCCATGGACCAAGGATCTGTCAGCGCAGGAGATCAGAGTGCACCTTTATTAGAACTGGAGCTTGAGCTGCTACAGGGTAAGCGTGCCGATATTTTTGCCTTAGCCAACGAATTGGTGAACAACGGTGGAGTGCGTCTAGGATGGCAAAGTAAAGCCGCACGAGGTTATGGATTAGCACAGGGAAGTGGTTTACCCACGGTAGAACCTCTGACACAGCTGAGCGTTAAACCTAAAGCAAGCTGCGAACAGGGGCTCACAGCCTTGCTCAGTGGCTTGGTCGGTCGCTGGCAGCTACTGGAATCGCACTGGATTGCAGGCGATAAACAGATGCCAACGTTACTCTTACAAACGCTACTGGCGATTCGTGAAACCTTCTCGCTCTTCGGTGGGCTTATCCCACGCTCAGTAAGCAGTGAAATCCGTCAACAATTACTCACACTGGATCAGGCGTTACAGCAGAAAAAACCGGAAGCTTCAGCGCTTTGCTTTTCCACAGATTGGGTCATTGCCCAGCTTAAGCTGACTGAGCTGATTGTTGAACAGCAATGGCGTCAATCCATTAATGCCCGACAACTCAAACGGTTAGAAAGCTCATTTAAACGATTTTGTGATGTGATGTTAAGCCGTTGTGCCGCAGAATTACATGATCTTGCAGCAGAAACACTTATCCCCAATCAAGCCAGTACCACCTTATTAAGGCTCGATAAATTAACGATTGCGATAGGCTTATTAAGCAGTGCCTATCCATTAGCGCAAGTCGATGATTGGTTAGCGCCGTGGCTACTCGCCAGACAACATCTGATCTCTGGCGGTCAAGAGGTGCTCCGCTTACCCCTTCCATCGCGGCCATTATCGCCATTTTGGTTGACGAGTAATACCGCGAAAGACTCACTTAATCACTAAGAGAGAAAATTATGTTGCCACTCCCGTTAGCCTTACTTCAGCAAGCGGAACATCGTGTACAGGATGAGACTTTCCCAGACGATCCGTTATTGGCTGTACTCGCCTTTAGCGATTTTGTGGCGGATAACCTGCAGCAACATCCTGAGTGGCAACAGCGTTTGGTCGACCAGCCTCCATGCGCCGATGAGTGGCAACAGTACCAGCAGTGGCTAGCGCAGCAGTTAGTACCGGCTGAAACTGAAGCACAGGTCATGCGCCGATTAAGATTATTTCGTCGTGAAATGTTGGTACGTATTGCATGGATGCAGACGCTCAACCTGGCTACCACCGTGCAAACCTTGCAGCAATTGAGCCATTTAGCCGAGTTACTGATTGCATCCGCACGGGATTGGTGCTGGCAGCAATGTTGTCAGGAGATGGGGACACCGACCAACGCGCAGGGAGAGACGCAACCTTTATTGATTTTAGGAATGGGAAAATTGGGAGGAGGCGAACTCAATTTCTCTTCGGATATTGACCTTATCTTCGCTTGGCCTGAAAACGGCCACACGGTAGGCGGACGGCGCCAGCTGGATAATGCCCAATTTTTTATGCGTATGGGGCAACGGCTAATTAAGTTGCTCGACCAACCGACGATTGATGGATTCGTGTACCGCGTCGATATGCGCTTGCGGCCCTTTGGCGACAGCGGCCCTTTAGTGCTAAGTTTTGCTGCCCTCGAAGATTATTATCAAGAGCAAGGACGTGAATGGGAACGCTATGCGATGCTGAAGGCACGCCTAATGGGGACAGAACAGCCTCCTTACAGTGAGGAACTTCAGCGACTGCTTCGGCCATTTATCTACCGCCGCTATATCGATTTCAGCGCAATTCAATCACTGCGGACGATGAAAGGTAAGATTCATCGGGAGGTCAGGCGCCGTGGGCTAAAAAATAATATCAAACTCGGCGCTGGAGGCATCCGTGAGTGTGAATTTATTGTACAAGTCTTCCAGCTGATTAGAGGGGGCAGAGAGCGGTCTTTACAAACGCGATCGTTTTTAACCGCGTTGCAATCAATTGAAAGTCTAGAGTTACTGCCTAAACAACAAGCCCAAGTACTGCATTCTGGTTACCTTTTCTTACGACGTCTCGAAAACCTCCTGCAAAGTATTGGTGATCAACAAACACAGACATTGCCTGAAGACGAGCTTAATCGTCAGCGCCTTGCTTGGGCGATGGGGATGGAACAATGGTCATTATTGGTCTCGACCCTCGACCAAGTGATGCAGGGTATTCACGCCATTTTCGTGGAACTGATCGGTGAAGAAGAGACTGGTACCGAACATCCCCCAGAGCATTGCTCCCACCATTGGTGGTTAGACGCTCCAGATCTTGAAGAACTACAAGAAGTGACGCCTCAGCTGACGGCTGAGCAGCAACAGCAATTATTAACTTCGCTCCAACATTTCCAACACGATATTGGTCGCAAGACAGTGGGGCCAAGAGGGCGTCAAGCGCTAGACCAGTTAATGCCGGTGATTCTCGCCGAGGTTGCGCCTCGTGCGGACGCCGCCGCGACCTTCTCTCGATTAACCGAAGTGCTACTCAGCGTTGCCAGTCGCAGCACCTATCTTGAGTTATTTATTCAATATCCCGGTGCCTTAAAACATCTTGTCAGACTGTGCGCGGCATCGCCGATGGTCGCGACCGAACTTGCCCGTCACCCCTTACTGCTCGATGAGCTGTTAGATCCGCAAACGCTCTATCAACCGGCACCTAATAACAGTTATCGAGAGGAGCTGCGTGAATACCTCTTGCGAATCCCGCAAGAGGATGAGGAGCAGCAGGTCGAAGCCTTACGGCAATTCAAGCTCACTCAACAACTACGCATTGCCGCGGCAGATATTGCCGGCACTTTACCGGTAATGAAGGTGAGTGACCACTTAACTTGGCTGGCCGAAGCGTTATTGGACGTTGTGGTCTGGCAGGCTTGGCAATTAATGGTTCAGCGCTATGGTCGCCCCAATCATCTTACTGCTGATCAAGGGCCAGGTTTTGCCGTTGTCGGCTACGGTAAGCTAGGCGGCTGGGAGTTAGGCTACCGCTCTGATTTAGACTTGGTCTTTTTACACGATTGTCCTGCAGAGACGGTTACCACTGGCGAACGAAGTATTGAAGGACGGCAATTCTATTTGAAGATGGCACAAAGAATTATCCATCTTTTTAGTACGCGAACCGCCTCCGGTATTCTTTACGACGTTGATGCGCGATTACGGCCCTCTGGCGCTGCCGGTATGCTGGTCACCACCTTTGACGCGTTTGCCGACTATCAACGCCAGGAAGCCTGGACCTGGGAACACCAAGCCTTAGTTCGGGCTCGTACGGTTTTTGGCGATCAAGGATTACAACAGAAATTTGCGCAAATCAGACAAAGCATCCTCTGTCGTCCCAGAGAGGTTGGCCAGCTTACGACTGAAGTGGCGGAGATGCGTGAAAAAATGCTTAAGCATTTAGGCAATAAACATCTGCCAAAATGGGATATCAAAGCCGACCAAGGCGGAATTATCGATATTGAATTTCTCGCACAGTATTGGGTTCTGAGGTTTGCCGCGGAGTTCCCAGACCTAACGCGCTGGTCGGATAATGTGCGGATCATCGAAATGTTAGCTCAGCAGGGGATATTAACTGAACAGAGTGCTGAGGCCCTCACTCAAGCTTACATCACCCTGCGCGACACGCTACATCATCTAGCGCTGCAGGGCGATGATGGCGTGGTGGATGCGCAGGCATTTATGCCACAGCGTGCGGTGACGCGATCGGCTTGGCAGCAGTGGTTAGAGCCGGAAGCGTAGGGCGTGACAGTGAGCACCGCCATTCTGATTGGGCTGTGGTATGATAGGCGGAAAATGTTAAACAAATCGAGCTTGGAGTTGCTGGCATGAAGGTTTCACTGCCTGAATTTAATCGTGCAGGAGTATTGGTGATTGGCGATGTAATGCTTGATCGCTATTGGTACGGACCAACACAACGGATTTCCCCGGAAGCCCCAGTCCCTGTCGTCAAAGTTGATGAAGTGGAACAGCGTCCTGGTGGCGCAGCCAACGTTGCAATGAATGTTGCTTCACTAGGCGCAGCGTCACGGATCATCGGTTTAACCGGTGAAGACGAGGCGGCTGAACAGCTTAATACGGCATTGACGCAAGTGGGCGTCGATTGCCAATTTGTGGCACTCTCGACCCATCCAACCATTACTAAATTGCGGGTACTCTCCCGTAACCAGCAACTTATTCGCTTGGATTTTGAAGAGCCATTCGACCTGCAACAAAGTAAGAAAATTGCCGAGCGCATGCCGCTTGCCCTCGATAATGTTGGCGCGGTGGTCTTATCTGACTACGCTAAAGGGGCGTTAGCGGATATTCAGCCGCTGATTACGCAAGCGAGAGAGGCGGGGATCCCTGTCCTGATCGATCCTAAGGGTAACGATTTTACCCGTTACCGCGGAGCAACGTTATTAACCCCAAACCTGTCAGAATTTGAAGCGGTGGTTGGAAAATGCCATAGCGAGCAACAGCTAGTCGAAAAAGGCATGGCACTGTTAGAGAGTTGTCAGCTAAGTGCTCTGTTGGTCACACGCTCTGAGCAAGGTATGACGCTATTACAACCGAATAAGGCGCCACTTCATCTTCCTACCCAAGCACAGGAAGTGTTTGATGTCACCGGAGCGGGCGATACCGTTATCGGCGTGTTAGCGGCCTCATTAGCCAATGGCTGTACAGTAGAAGAGGCGAGTTTCCTCGCGAATACGGCAGCAGGGATTGTGGTTGGAAAACTGGGGACCTCGACGGTTACGCCGATCGAACTGGAAAATGCCTTACATGCTCGCCCCGAAGACGGTTTCGGAATTATGGATCAATCAGCCCTTCAAAAAGCCTTGGATGCCGCACGCAAGCGTGGTGAGAAAATTGTGATGACTAATGGTTGTTTCGACATTCTGCATGCCGGCCATGTCTCCTACTTAACCCATGCCCGTAAGTTGGGTGACCGATTGATTGTCGCGGTGAATAGTGATGCTTCGACGGCTCGACTGAAAGGACCCACTCGTCCTATAAATAAACTTGAAAACCGTATGATGGTGTTGGGAGCATTAGGGGCGGTCGATTGGGTGATTCCATTTGAGGAAGAGACACCGCAACGCTTGATTGCTGAATTGTTACCTGACTTACTGGTGAAAGGTGGAGATTATCGCCCAGAAGAGGTGGCTGGTGGCGAAGAGGTTATTGCCAATGGCGGTGAAGTCCGGATTCTAAATTTCGAAGAAGGCTTATCGACTACCAATATTATCAACAAGATAAATCGTCATTAGCCGATAATACGACGTCGCCTTAAATTGGCGACGTCAAGGTAATTAGTCGTGCTTTACATCCGGTACGATGGGGGTTTCGCTGGACACATCAGCTGGGCTGACTTCTTGCGGTTCGCTACCCGCAGCGTGTTTGCCCTCAAGTGCATCAAGGCGCTTTTCTAACAAAGCCAACTTCTCTCTTGTCCGCACTAAAACTTGAGTTTGTACATCAAACTCATCGCGATTGACCAACTCCATACGGCTGAGCTGAGCTTGAAGCACTTGGCGAATTTTCTTTTCGACATCATCACCAAGATTACGAATTCCCTGAGGTAAGGAGTCTTGAACTTGGCGTGCGATTTGTTCAATTTTTTTTGCGTCAATCATAATTATTTCCCGAGGTTAACGCCGGAGTTACTCTGAGAATTCTGGCGTGCAGGCTTTAGGTCACTTAAGTGTAATCGCTAATGCGCTAAGGCGAAACCTAATTTTCAGCACACGAAAAGCCAATTTGGGGCTGAGTGCTCGATTGCGTATTGATTATTTTGCCGATATAGTGAAGAAGCTTATTCTCAGGGCGGGGCGCAATTCCCCACCGGCGGTAAATCAGTTTTCTGAAAGCCCGCGAGCGCTTTAGCGAGTTTGCTAAAGGTCAGCAGATCCGGTGTAAATCCGGGGCCGACGGTTATAGTCCGGACGGGAGAGGGTAAAAGATACTGTTCCGATCACTGCGATCTCTGCTGTATTACTACGTCTATCGACGTCACTCCTATGCCCTGATTCTGGTAATTTTATTAATATATATAGGATTTTTTACCATGAATCAGAACACACTTTTATCTGAATTCGGCACGCCAGAACAGCGTGTAGAGTCGGCCTTGCAGGCACTTCGTGAAAACCGAGGTGTTATGGTTTTGGATCATGAAGATCGCGAAAATGAAGCCGATATGATCTTCGCCGCACAAAGTATGACCGTGGAGCAGATGGCGCTGACTATCCGCCACGGTAGCGGCATCGTCTGCCTGTGCATCACTGAGCAACGTCGTGAGCAATTGGCGCTACCGATGATGGTAGAAAATAATTCGAGTGCCTACGGTACCGGATTTACCGTCACCATCGAAGCGGCTCAAGGGGTAACCACAGGCGTTTCTGCGGCTGACCGCTTAACCACCGTGCGTGCCGCTATTGCCGATAACGCTGTACCAGGCGATCTTAACCGACCAGGTCACGTCTTCCCTTTGCGTGCGCGTGAAGGCGGCGTACTCACTCGTGGTGGCCACACTGAAGCGACTATTGATTTGGTTAGGCTTGCGGGATATGCGCCAGTAGGCGTACTGTGCGAGCTCACCAATGATGATGGCACCATGGCGCGTGCACCAGAAGCAATTGTGTTTGCTAAGCAGCATAATATGCCAGTCGTGACTATTGATGATTTAGTGGCATGGCGCCAACAGCACGACCAACAAAAAGCGGTCTAAGCACATAGAATACAGGGTAAGCCTATTGCTTGAACCATAAAACGTAAGTTGGTGGCAGTAGGCTTCTTCACAATCCGCGATAACACCATTACGCGAATATCCGCTATCAGTTTAGAAATGCGTTAACGCAGTAAAATAGCTTGTCACGAAGTGTGATAGGTTATCGGTTCGAGTAAGTAGTCGAGCCCGCCATCGGCTAAAACCATTACGATTATAAAAAAATGAAAAATTAAAAGGTAAATTTTAAACGTCATGTGACTGAAAAATTTTTTCTGAGAACTCAGGGGGAATTTCTATAAAAGCGTTTATCTAATCTTTCATATTTTTCAATCTCTTAAAATTTAATCTGTTTATACTCCCTTTTTACTCTTTTACACGGGGTCTTTTGCAATAAAGGACTCAAATATGGCGTTAAAACTATTCTAAACCAATCTTGAGTGAGTAAAAGAGTTACTGCATCGCCACGTAAGAGTTGATATTCAATTTTTTTGAAAATGATCATCGCCTTGCGCTAAGTGTGTTTTCTGTTGAGCAGCGTATCCTTAACGCCAATTCGACAATATATGGGGTTTATCATGATGCAACGCATGCCAGCACTCTTCCTTGGCCATGGCAATCCCATGCATGCCATTCAAGAAAACCGCTATACAGAAGTGTGGCGTCAACTTGGGGAACAATTGCCCCGGCCTAAAGCCATCTTGGTAATTTCTGCGCATTGGATGACTAGAGGAACAGCAGTGACAGCGATGAGTCACCCCAGAACGATCCACGATTTTGGCCAGTTTCCTCAAGCATTATTCGATGTGCAGTACCCGGCGGCGGGTGATCCACAATTAGCGGAAAAGGTTAAGCAACAGCTTGCAGGAGTGAATGTAAAATTGGACCATCAATGGGGGTTAGATCATGGCAGTTGGGGGGTATTAGTCAAAATGTACCCTGATGCCGATATCCCTGTGGTGCAATTAAGTTTAAATGCAGCGTTAATCCCAGGGCAGCACTACCAGCTGGGTCAACAGTTATCACCGCTACGCGAAGAAGGCGTATTATTGCTGGCGAGTGGGAATATTGTACATAATTTAGCGATGGCGCGTTGGGGAAGAGAGGGAGATATCTATCCTTGGGCGGAAAATTTTGATCAACGGGTGCAAGAGGCGTTAACTTCACAAACAGATGACTGCCATCATCCGTTAATCGACTTTATGCAGTTACCGGATGCACTTCAGGCGAATCCGACTCCTGAACACTTTCTCCCTTTGCTGTATATCTTGGGCGCAGCCCGTGCGGATGAGCAAATAACGGTACCGGTAAGTGGAATGGATATGGGCAGTATTAGTATGACAAGTGTTTTAGTGCAGTAAAAGTCCACACTAACGTTGGCAAATCCTGAAGACTTTGCCAACGTTATCATCTAATTATCCGCGAAATGGATTACCTGTACGAGGCGTACTGGTTACAGAAGTAGATGAATGAGTAACCGGAGCTGTTGAGTGTAATGATGCTTGTTGCGTCTGTACCGGCGCTACACCATCGGCGCGGTTATCTTGTGCTGGATTATCCGGTGCAACGGCTTGAGGAGAGGTTGGGACTTCTTTTCCTAAGCTACTGTTTAACGCGATAATATCTTGCTCGTTAAGCGTACCTAACGCATATTTGATATTGATTTGATTAATCAGATAACCATAGCGGGCATCGGAAAGTTGTTGCTTAGCGTTGTACAGCGTCGTGGTCGCATCTAACACATCAACAATCGTACGGGTACCAACTTGATAACCGGCTTCCATCGCATCCAATGAGCTTTGTGCGGAGACAACGGCTTGGCGGTAAGCATCGATACTACTGATGGATGCATTAACGTTGTTAAATGACGAACGAACCGTTTGTACGGCAGAACGGTGGGCGCTTTCTAATTTCTCGCTAGAGCTTACGAAGCTATACTCAGCTTGCTTCACCTGCGAGGTTACTGAACCACCTGAATAGAGAGGAATAGATAAGCTGACACCTACTTGGTTGCTACCTTGAATATAATCATCTGTAGTCGTAGAGGTATGAGCACGATAGCCGTGGTACTTGGTATTATTGAGCCCTGTTGAGGCATTCAAGCTTAACGTTGGCATATGCCCTGTTTCATAAAGGCGAATTTGCTCACGTGCTAAATCTTTCGATAGGCGAGCTGACAGCAACGATAAATTATGGTTTTCAGCTTTGTTTAATAAGGTATCGATAGGCTGAGGTTTCTCCGTTTTGAAACGGCCAATATCAAGTGAAGAGAGCGAGAAGTAGCTATTTCCCGTTACCTGACGTAACGCTTCCATCTTATTATCAATATCATTCCGTGCCGTCACTTCACTCGCTAATACGCTATCGTATTGCGCCCGCGCATTTTGTACATCGGTAATGGCTACTAGTCCAACGTTGAAACGTTGAGTGGTTTGATCAAGTTCGCGGTAGATCGATTGTTTCTGTGCTTCAACATAAGAGAGCGTATCAATCGCATTGAGGACATTAAAGTAGGCGGTCGCGGTGTTTAAGATAAGATCTTGTTGCGCAACTTGGTAAGTGACATCTTGGATCCCTGCAGTTTTCTCTTGCAGAGTCAACGCACGCCATTTAGACATATCGAAGATAATTTGCGTTAATTGAAGTGAACCAGACCACGTATTGGACCGTATACCACTATAATCCCTAGAACCACTATTAAAACTATAGTCGCCGCCCAATCCCAGCTGTGGAAGTAATGGACTACGAGATTCATTGATTTTTTCAAACGCAGCATCACGATCTGCCGCTGCACTACGTAAATCAGGATTAGTATCACGTGCTTGTTGATAAACTTGTAATAAGTTTTCAGCGTGGCCTAATTGACTGAAGCCAGCTAAGCTCAGACCAACGAGTACGGGGAGCAATTTTTTCATTTGCGTTCCTTTGTGTTGCAGCGAAATTGCAAAAATAAAGTTGTCAGGTAAAAAAATATGTCGAATTGTACCAGACAGACAGAATGAAATAAGTTGGCTGAACGTGCCTTACTTGGCGCGTTAGCGTAAAATATTGACTTAATAGCCCAGTTTTCTAGTAAAAATCGTCCTAGGACTTGGGAATAACTCTACATCCGAGGTCTATTATATGTGCAAAAAGCCAAAATCTCCCACCCAATTTACACGCGAAGATGTTGAAATTTTGCACCAAGAACCCATGTATAAGGGATTCTTTTCAATCACTAAATATCGCTTTCGCCATCGTCTTTACGCTGGAGGCATGAGTGAGCCTGTCGTGCGTGAAGTATTTCAGCGTGGAAAAGCCGTCGTTTTACTCCCCTATGACCCCGTTCGTGATGAAGTTGTATTAATTGAACAAATTCGTATCCCTGCATTAGATGCTAAGAAAACTCCTTGGCTAATTGAATTAGTCGCAGGGATTTGCGAGGAGGGAGAGTCGGATGAGGAGGTGGCGCGCCGTGAAGCACAAGAAGAGGCGGGTATCGAGGTCGGACGAACTCAACCTGTGCTCAGTTATTTATCCAGCCCGGGT
This sequence comes from Rosenbergiella metrosideri, assembly GCF_022602565.1. GTDB lineage: Bacteria > Pseudomonadota > Gammaproteobacteria > Enterobacterales > Enterobacteriaceae > Rosenbergiella > Rosenbergiella metrosideri. The sequence goes on along the minus strand of NZ_JALBCV010000004.1, from coordinate 39,362 downwards.
GGTAGCAGTGAGAGGCTAGCGATATTTATCGGTGAAGTCGACGCGACCAAGGCAGAAGGAAATCATGGGTTAGCGAGTGAGGACGAGGACATTCTGGTCAGAGTAGTGAGTCGTGAACTCGCTTATCAGTGGGTCGAGTCGGGAATTATCGATAATGCAGCCTCTATTATCGCCCTCCAATGGCTTGCCCTGCATCATGAGCAAATACGTAATGAGTGGTTATCTCCATGAAACAGCAATACACCCCCAATTTTCCAGAAATGATGCGCTTAAATGAAACTAACTATGCGCAGTTACGGAGATTGATCCCAAGAGAAGAGGTGGAGGGAGCCGCCTTGACCTACCAAGTAAATGGCATCCATTATCAAGTGGTGATCGAGGAGTCTACTCGTTACACCACGCGAGTACTGATTAAACAAGTCGCACCGGTTGTGAGTTATTGGCAATTACCCTCAATGTCGGTGCGGTTATACCATGATGCGATGGTTGCAGAAGTGTGTTCGACACAACAGATCTATCGCTTCAAAGCACGCTATGATTACCCTAATCGGAAACTGCATCAACGTGATGAAAAACATCAAATTAATCAGTTTCTTTCTGAATGGCTACGTTATTGTTTGGTGCAAGGTGTGATGGCGACGCCATTGCCTGAGATGTGAGACAATAGTGATTTCAACATGGACATAAGGTGAGTTTTAGTGAATTCTTTAGTGCCAGAGATCGCTGATAACCGGAGTATTCGGCTCCTACAACTCACTGATATGCATCTCTTTAAAACTGCACAAGAGAGTCTATTGGGGGTAAATACTTGGCAAAGCTATCAAGCGGTCATAGACGCGGTCATCGCTGAACAGCGTCCGTTCGATTTGGTTATTGCCACGGGTGACCTCGCTCAGGATCATAGCCCAGAGGCTTATCATGCTTTTGCGAAAGGTATTCGTCGATTACAGAAGCCCTGTGTATGGCTACCGGGTAATCACGATTTTCAGCCAGCGATGGTCAAAACCTTGGCAAGTGAAGGCATCTGTGAGCAAAAATCGGTGCTGCTGGGCGATCAGTGGCAGCTTCTCTTACTCGATAGCCAGGTGCATGGTGTTCCCCATGGCTTACTCAGTGACTATCAGCTGCAATGGCTAAGCGAAGCATTGGCTCGGCATCCACAGCGCCATAGCGTTATTTTGCTGCATCATCATCCTATTCCTTCAGGTTGTACATGGTTGGATACTCATAGCCTGCGCAATTCGCATGAATTAGCCGAGGTTTTACAAGATTATCCCCTCGCCAAGACGGTGGTATGCGGCCACATCCACCAAGAGATGGATGACCTCTGGCAGGGGCGACGAGTATTATCTACGCCCTCAACCTGCGTGCAGTTTCGCCCGCAATGTACCGGTTTTACTATTGATAATCAGTCTCCAGGCTGGCGCTGGCTAGAGTTACGCCCGAACGGGGAGATAGTGACAGAAGTTCAACGTCTTATCGATGCACAGTTTCAGCCCGATTTTCATTCTGAAGGGTATTAATATGCCAACCTTGCTTTATCTCCATGGCTTTAATAGCTCGCCTCGCTCTGAAAAAGCAGCATTATTAGCCAAGTGGTTGGCAGAAAATGCGCCAACCATCGCATTGAAGGTTCCAGATCTTCCGGCAACGCCTGAGGGTATCGCAACGTTTTTAGACGCGCTATTTGCGCAGTGTGAACAGCGTCCGATCGGAATCGTAGGGTCTTCCTTGGGCGGGTATTATGCGACATGGTTATCACAACGTTATGGTGTTCCTGCGGTGGTGATCAACCCAGCAGTCAGGCCCTTTGAGTTATTATTGAATTTTTTAGGCGATAACCAGAATCCATACACTGGGCAAAAATATGTGTTAGAGTCACGCCACATAAACGATTTAAAGACGCTTGAAGTGACCCCGTTAGTTGAGCCTAAATTGCTCTGGTTGCTGCAACAAACCGGCGATGAGGTGTTAGATTATACTCAAGCCGTTGCTTACTACTCAGCATGCCGTCAAACGATTGAACAGGGGGGAAACCATGCTTTTATCTCTGTCGAGCGTCACTTTCCATCAATAATCGAATTTCTTGGTTTAACGCCTTGTTAACCACTCACATTGTATAAACGAAAGAAGATAATGACTCAATCAAGTTATAATGCTGCCGATATCGAAGTTCTCACCGGACTTGAGCCAGTACGACGTCGGCCCGGTATGTATACCGATACCGTTCGTCCGAATCACTTAGCGCAAGAAGTGATCGATAACAGTATCGATGAAGCGTTAGCGGGACATGCTAAGCGTGTTGAGGTCATTCTTCATGCCGATCAATCACTGGAAGTGATCGATGATGGGCGAGGAATGCCTGTTGATATCCACCCCGAAGAGGGCGTGCCAGCAGTAGAACTGATTCTTTGCCGTCTGCATGCCGGGGGAAAATTCTCCAATAAAAACTATCAGTTCTCCGGTGGGTTACACGGTGTAGGAATTTCAGTCGTTAACGCCCTTTCTACGCGTGTAGAAGTCACGGTTAAGCGTGGTGGCGAAGTGTACGATATGGCCTTCGAAAATGGCGATAAGGTACAAGACCTGACTGTCACCGGTACCGTTGGCCGTCGTAACACAGGGACACGCGTGCATTTCTGGCCTGATAGTCATTTTTTCGATACGCCAAAATTTTCCGTCAGCCGTTTGAGCCATCTGTTAAAAGCGAAAGCCGTACTCTGTCCCGGTGTTGAGATTGTTTTTAAAGATAAGGTCAACGACAGCGAACAACGCTGGTGCTATCAGGACGGTCTTACCGACTATTTACGCGAAGCGGTTAATGGCTTGCCAGTGTTACCTGAAGAACCTTTTGTTGGTTCGTTTTCTGGTGAGACGGAAGCGGTTGACTGGGCGCTACTCTGGCTACCTGAAGGGGGGGAGCTACTCACTGAAAGTTATGTCAATTTGATCCCGACTATGCAAGGGGGAACTCACGTTAATGGGTTGCGCCAAGGGCTGTTGGATGCGATGCGTAACTTCTGTGAGTACCGGAATATTCTGCCGCGCGGAGTGAAACTTTCCGCAGAGGATATCTGGGATCGCTGCGCCTACGTGCTGTCAGTTAAAATGCAGGATCCTCAATTTGCTGGGCAAACTAAAGAGCGTTTGTCTTCGCGCCAATCTGCAGGTTTTGTTGCTAACGTTGTGAAAGATGCATTCAGTTTATGGTTAAACCAGAACGTACAGATTGCCGAGCAACTGGCAGAATTAGCGATTGCTAGCGCCCAGCGACGCCTGCGTGCAGCAAAAAAAGTGGTGCGTAAAAAGCTCACAAGTGGCCCAGCGCTGCCTGGGAAGTTAGCCGACTGTACGGCGCAGGATTTATCCCGGACCGAACTGTTTCTGGTTGAGGGCGATTCCGCAGGGGGATCCGCAAAACAAGCTCGCGAACGTGAATTCCAAGCCATCATGCCGCTCAAAGGGAAAATCCTTAATACTTGGGAGGTCTCCTCCGATGAAGTGTTAGGATCTCAAGAAGTGCATGATATCTCGGTCGCAATCGGTATTGACCCCGATAGCGAGGATTTAAGCCAGCTACGTTACGGTAAAATCTGTATTTTGGCAGATGCTGACTCCGATGGATTACATATCGCCACATTGTTATGCGCACTGTTCGTTAAGCATTTCCGCAATTTAGTGCGTAACGGCCACGTCTATGTTGCCATGCCGCCGCTATACCGTATCGATTTAGGTAAAGAAGTACACTATGCGCTGGATGATGACGAAAAAGAAATGATCATTGATAAGCTCAGTCGTAAGCGCGGAAAAATTAGCGTACAGCGTTTTAAAGGGTTAGGTGAGATGAACCCTTCACAACTTCGTGAAACCACGCTTGATCCGAATACGCGTCGCTTGGTACAGCTGACAATCAGTGAGGAAGATGAGGCGGAAACCCTGCGCGTTATGGATATGCTGCTGGCGAAGAAGCGTTCGGAAGATCGCCGGAATTGGTTACAGGAGCAAGGAGATCAGGTCGAGATTGAGCTCTAATCTCCTGCTGGATTACACCTGGCCGAAAGTATCGGCTAGGTGTTTTTTATAGTCGCGAAGATAGGTTGGGACGTCAGGGCGTTTAATCACATCGTTACAGATAAAGGTAGGGTGCGCGGTCATGCCCAAAAATTGAAAGGCTTTGTGCGTATGCAGGTAAACTCCATCGACGCCGACACCTTCGAAGAACTGTTCTTTATCGGTAAATGCTTGCAGCGGTGCGTTCCAGGTCAATGAAAGCAGGTATTTCTTACCCTGCAGCAGACCACCTGAACCATAATGCTTTTCGCTATCGGCACGGCTGCGCCCATCATTGGTATAAAGGCGGCCATGTCCGAAAGTAAAGACTTCGTCGATATATTTTTTCACGGTCCAAGGCTCACCCATCCACCAGCCTGGCATCTGCAGGATAAGGCTATTGGCCGCGACGAACTGTTCAATCTCTTGTTCAATATCGTAGTCATCGGTTACACATACTTTTGTCACCTTGTGACCCAAGGCTTCCAGTGTCTCTTGCGCGGTGTTAGCCAAGGTATGGTTGAGTTCACCTTGCGAATGGGCGAAGGTCGTCCCGCCATCAATAATGTGGATATGGCTCATTGGTCTTCTCCATGTCAAATTTGGGAATATGTCCTCAAGAATTATCCACGATTTACAGGCAGATAATTAACGCTCTATGCGGTAGCTGCACAGAGCAAAAATCAGAGTTATTGTGACTAACGATGTCTAATAAGGTACTATCGCGGGCAAATAATCCCGCCAGAAATAGGTATCCCGGGAGTGAAGTGAGGAATAATTCATGAGTGTAATCACGCAGGACGGTGTTGAGCGCCGCGCACTACACGAATTTACTGAGAATTCTTATCTCAATTATTCGATGTATGTCATTATGGATCGCGCATTGCCTTATATTGGAGACGGTCTTAAACCGGTACAGCGTCGTATCATTTATGCGATGTCAGAATTGGGTCTCAATGCCAGCGCAAAATTTAAAAAATCGGCGCGGACTGTCGGTGATGTACTCGGTAAGTATCACCCCCACGGTGATAGTGCCTGCTACGAAGCCATGGTACTGATGGCGCAACCTTTTTCCTATCGCTATCCACTGATTGATGGCCAAGGTAACTGGGGCGCCCCGGATGATCCGAAGTCCTTTGCTGCGATGCGTTACACCGAGTCGCGACTCTCCAAGTATGCTCAAACCTTGCTAGCTGAATTAGGGCAGGGCACAGTCGATTTTATTCCAAACTTTGATGGCACGCTTGAACAGCCAAAAATGCTGCCTGCGCGTTTACCGAATATCTTGCTAAATGGTACTACCGGTATCGCAGTGGGCATGGCCACCGATATTCCGCCGCATAACTTGCGCGAAGTGGCTCAAGCGACCATTGCGCTGATTGATAAACCCGAGACATCTCTCGAAGCGCTCCTTGATATTGTTCAAGGTCCGGATTTTCCGACCGAAGCTGAAATCATTACACCGCGCAAAGAGATTCGTAAAATTTACGAAACCGGACGTGGCAGTATCCGCCAGCGCGCCGTCTGGCAATTGGAGGAGGGGGAGATCGTAGTTACTGCGTTACCTCACCAAGCCTCTGGCTCCAAGGTATTGGAGCAAATTGCGACGCAGATGCGTAATAAGAAGCTGCCGATGGTCGAGGATCTTCGTGATGAGTCTGACCATCAAAGTCCAACACGTATTGTGATCGTGCCGCGTTCCAATCGTGTTGACAGCGAAGCCTTGATGAATCACCTCTTTGCCACCACCGATTTAGAAAAAAGCTATCGCGTAAACCTGAATATGATTGGCTTGGATAATCGGCCAGCCGTCAAAAATCTTCGCGAGATTTTGAGTGAGTGGCTAACGTATCGACGCGATACGGTCCGTCGTCGCTTATCTTATCGCTTGGAAAAAGTATTAAATCGATTACATATCTTAGAAGGCCTGCTTGTCGCATTCTTGAATATCGAAGAAGTAATCGAAATAATCCGTAATGAGGAGACACCGAAGCCCGCTTTGATCGCACGGTTTGGACTGAGTGAGACACAGGCAGAAGCTATCCTCGAATTGAAATTACGTCACCTTGCTCGTCTGGAAGAGATGAAGATTCGCGGTGAGCAGCAAGAGCTTGAAAAAGAGCGTGATGAGTTACAAGCACTATTAGCGTCAGAACGTAAAATGAATACGTTGCTGAAGAAAGAGTTGCAAGCGGATGCCAAACTCTATGGTGATGATCGTCGCTCACCGCTGCAAGAGCGTAGTGAAGCTAAAGCGATCAGCGAATCAGACTTAGTGCCTTCTGAGCCAGTGACCATTGTTCTCTCACAGATGGGATGGATACGCGCTGCGCGTGGCCACGATATCGATCCAACCAGCCTAAGTTATAAGGCTGGCGATAGCTACTTAGCTTCGGCTAAAGGTAAAAGCAATCAACCGGTCAGCGTGATTGATTCGACTGGCCGTAGTTATACCTTAGATCCGAGTACGCTCCCTTCAGCACGCGGACAGGGCGAACCGATTACCGGTAAAATTACACCACCACCTGGGGCAACTGTGCAACAGGTGCTAATGGAACCGGACGAAACGCAGTTACTCATGGCATCTGATGCAGGTTACGGCTTTATCTGTACTTTTGCAGATTTACAGTCGCGCACTAAGTCGGGTAAAGCCTTGCTGACATTACCCGATCAAGCCAAAGTCATGACGCCACAAGTGATTGATCCTGCCAAGGATCAGCTGCTAGTGATTACCGAAGCGGGGCGGATGTTGATGTTCTCCGTCAACGACCTTCCACAATTATCGAAAGGAAAGGGAAATAAAATTATTTCCATTCCAAGCGCCGATTTCGCGGCGGGGAAAGATAAGCTGTTATGGCTGCTTTTATTGAACGAGCAGAGTAGCGTTACACTCTATGTCGGTAAACGTAAACTGAAACTGCGTAGCGAAGAGTTACAGAAATTTAAAGCAGAGAGAGGCCGTAAAGGGACATTATTACCGCGAGGCTTACAACGTATCGATCGCGTCGATATTGAATAATTGTAATTGCTCTGCGAAATAGAACAACTCGGGTAGGAAGTATCGTATAAAGCGACTCAGGCTTGTGCGATATCCTCCTAGAATAAAGACTATAGTAGAGGAGAGTGCGTGCATTCTCCTCATTTGAGGGTTATATGCTGTTAATTTTACGAGCTGTCATTGTCGTCGTGTATTCTATATTGGTCTGCTTAGTCGGCTGTATCTGGTGTTTATTTTCGCCACGTAATCCACGACATGTGGCCACCTTTGCACACATGTTTGGTAAATTGAGCCATGTATTTGGTATTACGCTTGAGTTTCGTAAGCCTGCAGGCATTGAAAAGGCGGGTAACGCGATTTATATCGCTAACCACCAAAATAACTACGATATGGTCACCGCGGCAAATATGGTGCAAGCCCCCACCGTAACCGTTGGCAAAAAAAGCCTAGCGTGGATCCCTTTTTTCGGTCAGTTATATTGGTTAACCGGGAATTTACTGATTGATCGCGATAACAAGACTAAAGCACACGGTAGTATCAACCAAGTTGTTGAACAACTGAAAAATGGCCAGGTATCTTTCTGGATGTTCCCAGAAGGGACACGTAGCCGCGGCCGGGGATTACTGCCTTTTAAAACCGGCGCTTTTCACGCTGCCTTAGCGGCAGGAGTACCGATTATTCCGATCGTGGTCTCAGACACTCATAACAAAATTAATCTTAACCGTTTAAAAAATGGTTTAGTTATTGTCGAAATGCTTCCGCCAATTGACACAGCACCCTTTCAGGATCAGTCAGCAAGGAAGTTGACCAATTATTGTCGTGAAGTGATGCAGCAAAAATTGGATGAGTTAAACGCTGAAGTCGCACGTCGTGAAACTGATCGTATTAATTAATCACGGCTTATACCAAGGCTCACTTATACCCCTTTTGTTGAAGGTTGTTCGCTAATGTCTTTTACTCGGCGCAGATTTATCCAGTGTTCAGCGGTGGCGGCAGCTGGCCCCGCCTTGCTTCCTAAAACGGTCTTTGCTGCAGATAATGAGGGAAGTAATCCCCTCTATATTCCGCCGTTAATTGAATCACGCCGTGGGCAGCCTATATTTTTAATGATGCAAGACGCTCATTGGGCGTTCAATGGCCGTAATCAAGCTGACTGTATCGGTTTTAATGGTATGTATTTAGGACCGACCGTGAAGGTCTGGAACGGTGATGACGTCAAGTTGATCTACAGTAACCGTCTGACAGAATCGGTCTCGATGATGGTGAGCGGCTTGCATGTTCCTGGCCCGTTATCTGGGGGGGCGCCACGTTTAATCTCCTCGGAAGTCGATTGGTCGCCTATTCTGCCTATCCGTCAACCTGCCGCGACCCTTTGGTATCATGCCAACACTGCGCAGCATGCCGGTTCGCAAGTTTACCGTGGATTGGCTGGATTATGGTTAGTCGAAGATGACGTCAGCAAGCAGCTGCTATTGCCCAAACATTATGGCGTTGACGACATTCCGTTAATTATTCAAGATAAACGGCTGGATAATTTCGGAACACCCGTTTATGAAGAGAGCTCAACGCCTTTTCTGGGTGATACGCTACTGGTTAACGGTACTCAGAAACCGTATTTTAATGCTTCGCGCGGCTGGGTTCGCCTCCGTTTATTGAATGCCTCGAATGCTCGTCGTTACCTATTACAACTTTCCGACAACCGACCTTTTACGGTGATTGCCAGTGATCAAGGATTTATGTCTGCACCTGTGACCACCACTCAGTTATCGCTGGCTCCGGGCGAGCGCCGTGAAGTGTTGATTGATCTCTCTGACGGTCACAATGTTTCCATTACGGCAGGGACAGAAGCAACGATTATGGAAAGGATTCGAGGGATTTTCGAGCCTTCAACGGTACTGACGTCGACGTTAGTGTTAACGCTAAGACCGACAGGATTGCTGCCTCTGGTCACGGACAGCGTGCCGACCTCCTTAGCCTCTGCACTTGAGACTGGCTTAACCAGTCAAACACGGCATATTCGTTTAAATGATTCTCCTGGGGGAATAAACGATAGGGCATGGGACGTGAAGCGTGTGGATATCACTGCACAGCAGGGGAGTTTCGAGCGTTGGACGGTGGAAGCGGATCTGCCACAATCCTTCTCCATCCAAGGGGCGATGTTCCTTATTAAGAGTGTTAATGGTGCGCCGCCAATGGTCGAAGATCGGGGGTGGAAAGATACGGTTTGGGTTGATGGTAACGTCGAGATGCTGGTGACCTTCCCGCAAACCTCTTCGGCACATTTCCCTTTTATCTATGGTAGCCAAACATTAGAGCAATTCGATCAAGGTGCAGTGGGCCAACTGTTGGTTCAACCTTCAGCTAACACAGGGAATAGCTACTAATTAAATTAAGCCTCCCTAAGAGGGAGGCTGTGTAATTTAACGCTTCTCGAAAGTCTCTGGTTCAGGGCCGAGACGCTTACCGCTATCTAAGGCGGCAATCGCTTTTAACTCTTCTTTTTCAAGTTTGAAATCAAACACTGCGAAGTTCTCATCAATACGTTTAGGCGTGACTGATTTAGGGATAACAATAAGACCGCTATCTAAGTGCCAGCGAATAACAATTTGCGCAGGAGTTTTCTGGTATTTTTTCGCCAGGGTTTGGATAATTTCTTGATCGAAGACGCCTTCACCGCCTTGAGCCAGAGGGCTCCACGATTCGGTATGGATCTTATGCAGAGCATTCCAAGTATGTTGCTGGCGTTGCTGGAACAAGGGATGTAATTCGATTTGGTTGACGACGGGCGTAACACCGGTTTCGCGAATAATACGCTCCAGATGAGCCTCTTGGAAATTACATACGCCAATACTCTTCACAAGTCCTTGGCGTTGCAGATCGATCATGCCTTCCCACGCTTTAACAAAGTTATCCTGTTGTGGGCAGGGCCAGTGCATCAGGTAGAGGTCAACATAATCTAGCTGAAGCTTACCGAGGCTGCTCTCCAAGGCACGTTGCCAGTCAGTCTGATCAGAATTCCACAACTTAGTGGTAATGAACAGGTCGTCGCGGGCCAGCGTAGACGCTTGTAATGCCTGCCCTACACCCTCTTCGTTCTTATAAATCGCTGCGGTATCGATAGAACGATAGCCGGTATTCAATGCATGGGTGACGGCTTCCTGAGTTTGTTCAATCGAAGCTTGCCAAACCCCCAAGCCGAGTTGAGGCATGGTACGACCATCGTGCAGCGTGACTTCTAGTTGCTGAGACATTATAGGCTCCTTCTCTTGATCAATTGATCATGGATAATGAGCCTAAGTGTAGTCAAGAAAGCGCCGCTATGGGCCAAAATCCTAATTTTCGGAGTGTTTACACCGACTCTTTGAGTCGAGCGAAGCCTCTCTCTAAATCAGCGATTAAATCCTGAGGATGTTCTAATCCCACATGAAGTCGAACCAATGTTCCCGTAAAATCAACGGGTCCAACGGGACGAATCGCATCGATCTCTTCGGGTTGGTTAGCTAAAATCAATGATTCAAAGCCGCCCCAAGAATAGGCCATACTAAAGTGCTCGAAATGGTCGAGGTAGTGGGCGAGTCGTACAGGATCGAGTTTCTCGTTAAGGATAAAAGAGAATAAACCGCTACTCCCTGAAAAGTCTCGTTGCCAGAATGCGTGTCCCGGACACTCGGGAAGGGCTGGATGGTTCACCCGGAAAACTTCATCACGTTGACTTAACCAGTGGGCAATCTCAAGGCTTGCCGCCTCGTGCTGCCGTAAGCGAATCGCTAGAGTGCGTAATCCGCGTGATGTTACGTACGCGGTGTCGGCATCTACCATCTGGCCCATTAAATAAGAATTTTCGCGCAGTTGTTCCAAACAACGTTCGTTCACCACTGCAGTCCCAATCATGGCATCGGAATGGCCAACTAAGTATTTGGTGCCAGCCTGAATAGAAATATCGGCTCCAGCCTCTAAGGCCTTGAACAGGACTCCGGCGGCCCAAGTATTATCGACGATGACCACCGCTTGCGGAGCAATGCGACGTACCGTGGCGATTAGGGTAGGGATATCTTGCACTTCCATGGTGATTGATGAAGGAGACTCTAAAAAGACCACTCGAGTTGTCGGCCGAAGCCATTTGGTGATCTCTTTAGCGGAATGTACGGGAAAATAGGTCGTTTCAACGGCAAGCTTTTTCAGGATAGTCGAGCAAAAATCCTGTGTCGGTTCATAAACAGATCCGCTTACCAGAATATGATCGCCAGCTTCAACGAAGGCTAAAATAGCATTCGCTACCGCTGCCGCACCGCAGGGATAGAGTACGCAGCCAGCACCGTTCTCAAGTTCGGTCATCGCATCTTGCAAGGCAAAGTGCGTCAAGGTGCCACGGCGACCATAAAAAAGTTCACCTTTCGCTCGGCCTGCCGTCGCGATTTTCTTATCTGCGACTGTCGGGAAGACTAAGGACGAGGCGCGTTGAATAACCGTGTTTACCGCACCTTGTGTGTAACGTGGTTTGCGGCCCGCACTAATGAGCGTCGTTTCAAGATGTTGCTTATCGGACATTACAATCCCCAAATCAAAAAAATCAATGACGAGTAGAGTAAGCAGTGTTGCTGGAAAAGGGGAGGTTTTTTTAGGTTAAACGGTCATAACAGTACACTCTCCACCCCATAAAAAAATTAGCCCGATCTCTGATTATAACTGGCTGTTTTTAGCGAATATTATTCGTGAGACTGTTTTCATTATGTAAATAGTAATGATAACTACTATCAATAGAGTTTGCTTTTGGTATCATAGTACCCAATGTTTTAAGCAACAACCCGAGGCTAGAAAATGAGTGTGGTGACCAATAATCTGATGCAGACAGATTTATCTGTATTGGGCATGTACCAACATGCTGATATCGTTGTTAAAGTTGTGATGATAGGTTTGCTGCTCGCCTCCGTTGCGACCTGGGCAATTTTCTTTGCTAAATACACTGAACTGAGTACAGCAAAGCGTCGTTTAAAAGCAGATCAGCAAGCATTAAAGGATGCTCGTACACTCGATGGTGCAGGAAAAATTGCTCAACAATTTGCTAAAAATAGCCACGCTGCCATGTTGGTTACCGAAGCGCTTGATGAACGCGTATTGTCCGCACAAAGCGATGACCAAGCGGGTATTAAAGAGCGTACCGTCTTTCGTTTAGAACGCCAAGTTGCTCGAATTGGCCGCCATGCTAGCCGTAATAATGGTTTCTTAGCCACTATTGGATCAGTCTCACCCTTTATTGGCCTATTCGGTACGGTGTGGGGGATAATGAATAGCTTTATTGGTATTGCTAAAACGCAAACCACTAACCTCGCCGTTGTCGCGCCGGGGATCGCGGAAGCCCTCCTAGCCACTGCTGTTGGGTTAGTCGCGGCAATTCCAGCAGTAGTTATTTATAACGTTTTTGCACGGATGATCGCTGGGTATAAAGCCTCTCTTGGTGACAGTGCGGCACAGATCATTCTGTTACAAAGCCGTGACGCGGATCTGCAAAACAGTAGCTACACGCCAATGACAAAAAATACGGCGACTCAAAAACTACGTGTAGGGTAATTGTCATGGCAATGCGACTCAATGATGAAGTAGACGGCGACGGTGAAATGCATGAGATTAACGTCACGCCTTTTATCGACGTGATGTTGGTCTTGCTTATCATCTTTATGGTAGCGGCGCCTTTAGCAACCGTTGATGTCCGCGTAAATCTACCGGCATCGACCAGCACGCCGCAGCCTAGACCAGAAAAGCCGGTTTACCTGAGTGTGAAAGAGGGTAACCAACTTTTCGTCGGTAACGATGCAGTGAGCAAAGAAGATCTGGTACAAAAAATTATTGCGCAGACTCAAGGCAATAAAGAGACCACGATCTTCTTCCAAGCCGATAAAAGCATCGATTACGCTACACTGATGAGTATTATGGATGACCTACGTAGCGCGGGTTATCTAAAGATAGGGCTGATGGGGTTAGAGAGCGTCCCCAAGTAACAGCTGATAGCATAAAGCAATCCTCCCTCGGGAGGATTTTTTTTTGCCAAAATGTTTATTGTTTATCATTTGTTATAATTTTTTTAATGAAAAGTTATTTTAATGGGATTAAAAAGGAGGATGGTTAGCGTTATAAAAACAAAAAAGTGAGAAATGTTAAATGAATTATTCTGAATCTTCCTCCAGTCCTTCGGCTTGGCAAAATGCGAAATCTATCTTCGGCGTGACCAGTGGTAACTTCCTTGAAATGTACGATTTCATGGTCTTTGGCTATTATGCCAGTGCCATCGCCAACACTTTCTTTCCGGGCAGTAACCCCTTTGCCTCATTGATGCTGACGCTGATGACCTTTGGCGCAGGTTTTTTGATGCGCCCTCTCGGGGCGGTAATCCTTGGTACCTATATTGATCAACATGGGCGGCGTAAAGGATTGTTAATTACCTTAGGGTTAATGGCTTTAGGGACGTTAACTATTGCTGTTGTTCCGGGTTACCACACTCTCGGTATTTTCGCGCCAATATTCGTACTGGTGGGCCGCCTACTGCAAGGCTTCTCTGCCGGTGTGGAGTTAGGGGGAGTATCCGTATACCTTTCCGAAATAGCCCCTCCGGGACGTCGTGGCTTTTTTGTTAGCTGGCAGTCAGGTAGCCAACAAATTTCAGTGATATTTGCCGCATTATTAGGATTAGGGCTGAACCACCTCCTAGGTAAACAGGCGGTTTCCGATTGGGCATGGCGAATTCCCTTTTTTATTGGCTGCATGGTGGTACCTTTCTTATTTTATATTCGCCGTTCACTGGAAGAGACTGAAGCTTTTAAAGAGAAAAAACATCGTCCGGGTATGCGTGAGATTGCACGTTCCGTGTTACGGAACTGGGCATTAGTGATCGCAGGGATGTTTATGGTGGTCACCACCACTGTTATGTTTTACATGATTACTGCGTTCACCCCAACATTTGGTAAAGCAGTGCTGAATATGAGTGATCAGCAAAGCTTTTTAGTGACGCTCTTCGTCGGTATCTCTAACCTGTTTTGGCTACCGCTTATGGGGGCGCTATCTGATCGAGTAGGTCGCCGTCCATTGCTTATTATATTTACGTTATTAATGATTTTTACGGCATGGCCAGCCTTACGTTGGCTGGTCGCTACCCCCACCTTTGCTCACCTTATTGAAACCGAATTATGGCTATCCTTTCTTTATGCCAGCTATAACGGTGCGATGGTAGTTTGGCTGGCAGAAGTGATGCCGGCTGACGTGAAAGCCTCGGGATTCTCTCTTGCTTATAGTTTAGCCACCGCGCTGTTTGGTGGTTTTACTCCGGCGGTATCAAGCTTTTTAATCCATAGCTCAGGGGATAAAGCGATGCCTGGGGCTTGGTTGACTCTTGCAGCAATATGCGGGTTTGTCGGATCGCTATGGTTGGGCTGGCTAGTTAAGCGTTATCAGCGCTCGGCTTCGTAGTTAGATAGATTTTCAGCAGCAGATTGAGGCTCTTCTGTCGATAGCCTAAAATTTTCCTTAAATTAATCATCATATTCCTAAAAAAATTGTTTACTGTTGGCTGAATCACGTAATATTAAATAAGTTAATCATTACGCGAGTAATCAAGTCGCCGAAGCTGCCTAGGCAGAGCTAAGTAGGAGAGTCAATTGGACACAATGAATATGATGCATGTAACGTGGGACAGTGGCTTAGTTATCGCCTCTGTATTTATTGCGTTCCTCACCTCTTTCTCAGCTTTAGACACCGTCGCCAGAGTGACGGATAGCCGCGGAATAAAAGCCCTGTTATGGCTGGTAGGTGGCGGGGCAGCGATGGGTATTGGCATATGGTCGATGCATTTTATCGGTATGATGGCGATGCATTTTAATATGCCTATGCGTTATAACCCGATTGAAACGATCTTCTCTATTGTTGTTGCGGTTCTCGGTTCTATTATTGCGTTATGGGTGGTGTTCCGACATAACCAATTTACGTTGAAGAATCTACTATTGGGCTCGATAATTTTAGGAACTTCGGCTGTCGCGATGCACTATACCGGAATGGCTGGCCTGCGTATTAATCAGCCGATTATTTGGTACAAAACACCGATTATTATCTCGATTGTGATCGCTTACTCCGCCTCGGCCGTCGCATTGTGGTTTGCCTTTCAGCTCCGTAACAATGATGCGGGGGTCTTAAACCGTTTTATTACGGCACTCGTGATGGGCGCGGCGATAGCCGGCATGCACTATACCGGCATGTATGCTGCCCACTTTGATTCGACGATGCAGGTTTTACCGGGGGGACTCGGTTCACAGCGTTTGACCATCTGGGTATTTATGTCCACCTTGGTTATTCTCGGCAGTAACCTATTTGGTGCGATGATCGAGTCCCAACTTCGGGTATCTCGGATGGCCAGTAAGCTTAAGCAGAACAATGAAGAACTGCGTCAAATGGCTTTGCACGATCCGTTAACCAATCTAGCTAATCGTACCCTTTTTGAAGATAAACTTAATGACTATATTCAGCGTGCTAAGCAAAATTCCTCAAGCTTTAGTCTGCTGTATATGGATCTCGATGGATTTAAAATGGTAAACGATGCTTATGGCCATGATATCGGCGATAAGTTATTGGTAGAAGTTGCGAAGTGTCTTAATGCAGCGGTGAATCCGAGCGATATTTTGGCAAGAGTTGGCGGGGACGAGTTTGTTTTACTTTCATATGCCGGCTCAGAAGCAGACGTATCTAGGCTAGCAGAAACCTTAGTTGCCGCGATTGAACCGGAGTTTACCGTTGAAACTTATGAATTAAGAGTTTCGCTAAGTATTGGCATTGCGATGTTCCCTGCGCACGGTATCGAAGCACGAGAGATGCTGTTTAATTCCGATTCGGCTATGTATCACACCAAGAACAGTGGACGTAATGGTTTTAGTATATATCAACCGTCGATGAGCCCGATTGGCCGCAGCCAAGTGCAACTTAAAAATGAATTATGGCGTGCCATTCACAATAACGAGCTACGGTTATTCTATCAACCTAAACTCAATGTTACGTCTGCAGCGATCATCGGCTACGAGGCCCTGGTCCGTTGGCAGCATCCGGAGCGAGGTTTGAAAACACCGGATAAGTTTCTGCCGATCGCTGAGCAAACGGGAATGATTTTGTTACTGGGTGAGTGGGTATTAAATGAAGCCTGCCGTCAGCTCGCAATTTGGCATCAACAAGGCGCTGATCACCTCTCCATCTCAGTCAATCTTTCTGCTCAACAATTTGAGCAGAAAAGCTTGATCTACCTGGTGACCAGGACGCTTGAAGAGTATTGCCTTGCCCCCGACAAACTGATTTTAGAGATCACCGAAACGACTGCAATGCGTTATCCGCAAGAGAGTATTAAGATCCTAGAAGAGTTGAAAGCGATTGGCGTACAAGTGGCCATCGATGATTTCGGGACAGGATATTCAAGCTTACTCTATTTACAAAATATGCCGGCAACGGAACTCAAAATTGACCGGGCCTTTATCAACAGTATCGGTCATAAAGACACTGACCCTCGACTTCTCTCGATGATTATCGAACTGGCGAAAAATATGAATTTGAATATTGTTGCGGAAGGAGTGGAGAGTGAAGAGCAGCAGACCTACTTGGTCAATTTAGGCTGTGATGTGCATCAAGGCTATTATTTCAGCCGCCCGGTGCCCCCCTCTGAAATCACGGTGGCAACCACTAAGTACCAAGCGCGGGCGTAAAGTTGTTGCGGACCTTATTGAGGTCCGCAATAAGCGATATTAGTTGTGAGCGGTGCCAGGGTGCGACTCGGTATTCATCGCAGCTAAATCTTTATCGATTAAGAACAATCCATTCGAGCTATTCTCAAGCATTCCTAGTTTATCCAGAACTGTTTTGAATAACTTCTCTTCTTCATGTTGTTCGGCGACATACCATTGCAGGAAGTTAAAGGTCGAGTAATCCTGCGACGTCATCGCTGCATGCGCCAGCTCATTAATTTTTTGAGTAATCAGTTGTTCATGACGGTAGGTCAAATTGAACAGGTCGCTGACCGAATCAAAGGTGACCGGAGGGGCTTCAATCGTACCCAGCACAGGTAATGCGCCTGCATCGCTAAGGTAGTTGAAAAGGCGTTGCATGTGGTCCATCTCTTCACGCGAATGAGTACGTAAAAATGACGCGGCGCCTTCAAGGCCTTTGTCGCTGCACCAAGCACTCATTTGCAGGTAAAGGTTGGCAGAGTAAAACTCAAGATTAAGTTGTTCGTTTAAGCGAGAAACCATATCAGGCGTCAGCATAGTTGTATCCCCAAAAGTAAAATCGGCTGGCTATGGTTAATAATTATGCACTAAGCCTAGGGATAAATAAAGTAGAGATAGAAAATAAATCCATTTAAATCAATTAGTTAATAATAAAAATCATTCCAGATATTGAATGTAATTGTTAATCATTCTTAGTCCGCATTACCCACCACTAGGTTGTCGTAACTCATGGCGCAATTTTTACTCTGACTAAGCCAATGGGTAATACCGAACCCTAGGGAAATCGTGTAAACTAACGGCAATTGTCTTTAAAGAGTGCTCAAGTACTCGCGAACATCAGGAATTAAAGTTAAAAGCATGTCTACAGAACGCCTTCTGCAAGAAGTCGCCCTTCGGCGCACTTTCGCTATCATTTCTCACCCTGATGCAGGTAAAACCACTATCACTGAAAAAGTCCTGCTATTTGGGCAAGCTATACAGACTGCGGGAACGGTTAAAGGACGCGGTTCAAACCAACACGCGAAATCTGACTGGATGGAAATGGAAAAACAGCGGGGGATATCGATTACCACCTCGGTGATGCAGTTTCCTTACCATGACAAACTGGTCAACCTTCTCGATACCCCAGGGCACGAAGACTTCTCGGAAGATACCTATCGCACCTTAACGGCGGTAGACTGCTGCTTGATGGTTATTGATGCGGCAAAAGGGGTAGAGGATCGTACTCGTAAATTGATGGAAGTTACCCGTTTACGCGACACCCCCATCCTCACCTTTATGAATAAATTGGACCGCGATATCCGTGATCCAATGGAATTGCTCGATGAAGTCGAAAGCGAGTTAAAAATTGCCTGTGCGCCGATCACTTGGCCTATTGGCTGTGGGAAGCTGTTTAAAGGCGTTTACCATCTTTATGATGATGAAGTGATTTTATATCAGTCAGGTAAAGGTCATACCATTCAAGAAGTCCGTAAAATCAAAGGGCTAAATAACCCAGAGGTCGATGCGGCAATTGGTGACGAACTGGCAGGTCAGCTCCGCGACGAGTTAGAACTGGTTCAGGGGGCTTCCCATGAATTTGATCGCGAACTGTTTCTACAGGGCAAACTTAGTCCAGTATTTTTCGGCACCGCTCTCGGTAACTTTGGTGTCGACCATATGCTGGATGGGTTAGTTGGCTGGGCACCGTCACCCATGCCTCGTTCGACAGACCAACGACAAGTTATTGCGGGAGAAGATAAGTTCTCTGGTTTTGTCTTCAAAATCCAAGCGAACATGGACCCTAAACACCGTGACCGTGTTGCCTTTATGCGTATCGTCTCTGGTAAATATGAGAAAGGCATGAAAATGTATCAAGTCCGTACCGGGAAAGATGTCGTCATCTCTGACGCGCTAACCTTTATGGCCGGTGATCGTGCGCATGTTGAAGAGGCTTGGCCGGGCGATATCATCGGTCTGCATAACCACGGTACCATTCAAATTGGTGACTCGTTTACCCAAGGCGAGAAAATGAAGTTCACGGGGATCCCTAACTTCGCTCCAGAATTATTCCGTCGTATTCGTCTTCGCGATCCGTTAAAGCAGAAGCAGTTGCTTAAAGGGCTGGTCCAGCTATCTGAAGAAGGTGCGGTACAGGTTTTCCGTCCGATCAGTAACAATGACTTGATCGTGGGGGCTGTGGGTGTCCTGCAGTTCGATGTGGTCGTTGCACGCTTGAAATCAGAATACAACGTTGAAGCCATTTACGAATCGATTAACGTGTCGACGGCGCGTTGGGTAGAATGCGATGACGTTAAAAAATTCGACGAGTTTCAGCGAAAAAATGAAGTTAATCTCGCATTGGATGGCGGTGATAACCTTACCTACATTGCACCGACGATGGTAAACCTCAATATTACCCAAGAACGTTACCCAGACGTTATTTTCCGAAAAACCCGCGAACACTAGTAGTGATAAACCCACCCTTACGGTGGGTTTTTTTTAATCTCGCCAGTCAGTTAAATCTTAAAACCGCACAAAAAAAATAAACTCTACTATTCTTATTACAATGCCGATTGAAGGAAAAAATACGACTTTCTCAGGGAGCGGTTAACGAGTGCTCTCCGAGAAAAAAATACTATGAAAGTGAAATTAAATATTAAAACAGTTGTGCTAATGGTGTTAGGCCTTAGCGCTCTGGGAAGTTTAGAGGTTACCGCCCAACAGAGTGATTCGTTAGTGAGCCAATCGGTCCATCATGTTGGCCATTTTCTGAGTGATACCACGGTAACGGCTAAAGTCAAAGCAGCTATCTTGGACGATAAAAAGATTCAAGTCGCTTCTTTATCTGTAAATACTGAACAAGGAAAGGTAACGGTCAGTGGTTTTGTGTCGACGATGAAAGACAAAAACGCTGTTCGACTATTAGTTCAGAACATACCTGGCGTCGACAACTTGGACAATCAATTGCGCGTTCGACGTTCAAATGAGAGTTCGGTCAAAGTTTATGCCAGCGATGTTGCCACGACGAGCGAAGCTATCATGCGCCTCTTTGCTGATAAACAGATCACGACCCGTCATCTCCATGTAGCGACGCGGCACGGTGAAGTTTTTCTAACTGGCGCGGTGCCCACCGACTCGGAAAAGCAGCAAGCAGAAAAACTGGTTAACAAAATTTCAGGTGTTCAAAAAGTCAAAAATGAGCTGAAGGTAGAACGCTAGTCTGTCTAAAGCTGAGTAATTACATCCATCATGTGCTGTTAAGCAGATTGAATTCAATAAGGAGTGGCTTATGTTTCGTTGGGGTATTATTTTTCTAGTTGTCGCATTGATTGCTGCCGCACTCGGCTTTGGTTCTTTAGCCGGCACGGCTGCTTGGGCCGCGAAGATTGTCTTCGTTGTGGGTATTATTTTATTCTTAGTGAGTCTCTTTACCGGACGCAAGAAGTTATAGTACGGGTATGACGAATCTGGCTAGCAAGGACGCTAGCATATACTTTTACTCCCTATGCCTTATATTGATACCCACTGCCATTTTAATTTTCCCATCTTTGCACAGTATTTTACGCAAAGCCTTAACCTTATTCGGAAAGCCCAGCTTCAAGCGATCGTAACGCCAGCGACACAGGTAACAGAGTTTGATTCTATTTTACGCCTTGCCCGTTCTACTCCCGAAATTTTCCCCGCGCTAGGCCTACACCCTTTGTGGACGGCTCAACACCATGATCAAGATTTACTCCAACTACGACACCGGTTGGATAACCACGATGAAGTGATAGCCATTGGCGAAATTGGCGTCGATTTCTTTACCAACGAATTAGCAGCTTTAGCGTCACGTCAATGGGAAATTCTATCGCTTCAACTGCGATTAGCTAAAGAGTATAACCTCCCGGTTATTCTCCACTCGCGCAAAAGCCATGATCCCTTATCGAAGGTACTCAAGGATACTGCACTGCCGGCGACGGGTGTAATCCACGGCTTTACAGGAAGCTATCAACAAGCAAAACGTTTTATCGACTTGGGGTTTTATCTTGGAGTGGGGGGCAGTATTAGCTATCCACGTGCAAATAAAACGCGAGAAGCATTGGCGAGAGTTCCGCTAGAGCAGTTAGTGCTAGAGACCGACGCTCCGGATATGCCGCTCAACGGTTATCAAGGTGAAGTCAATCGGCCGGAACGCGTCGTCACGGTCTGCCAGATACTGGCGGAATTGAGAGGCGAATCGGTTGAGAAGATCCGAGACTGTGCTTGGCAAAATAGTCTACGTCTTTTCCCAAAATTATCGGCGGTATTATCCTAATTTTTAAGGTGAGGTGATACATCTTGCTAATAGCTCACACTAAATTGTTAACAGTTTGGTATAATTGCCAAAATATTAAGATTGAGTAACGGATAATGACTGATTTAACCCAGACCGCTAAATTTGCTTTAGGGCTGATGGATTTAACCACGCTAAACGAGGATGATACCGAGCAAAAAGTTATAGCTCTTTGTCAGCAGGCTAAAAGCACTCTAGGGAACACCGCTGCAGTATGCATCTACCCGCAATTTATTGCGACGGCACGTCAGACGTTACAATTGCAAGAAACGCCTGAAATTAAAATTGCAACTGTCACCAACTTTCCTCATGGCAATGCTGATATCACCGTAGCCGTAGCTGAAACCCGTGCGGCCATTGCGAGTGGTGCTGATGAGGTGGATGTCGTTTTCCCTTGGCGCGCGCTGCAAGCCGGTGATGCGGAGATCGGTTTCAATCTGGTTAAAGAGTGTAAAAGCGTCTGCGCATTGAGTGGCGTATTACTGAAAGTCATCATTGAAAGCGGTGAGTTAACACAAGCCGAACTCATTCGCCAAGCCAGCGAAATTGCTATCGATGCCGGGGCCGACTTTATCAAAACCTCAACCGGTAAGGTCCCCGTCAACGCTACACTAGACGCTGCACGTATCATGCTAGAAGTGATCCGTGATAAAAACAAAGCGGACGTAGGCTTCAAAGCGGCGGGTGGCGTGCGCACTACCGAAGATGCCGCGGCTTATTTGGCACTCGCCGCCGAGGTATTAGGTCCAGATTGGGCTGATAAACGACATTTTCGTTTTGGTGCATCAGGTCTATTAAGTAGCTTATTAGCAACCTGCGGTGAAGGCGAACAAGACCTACAAGCGAAATATTGAGACTCTTACTGATAATCGGTGCATACTGTTCTGATCGATAATTTTTTATCTCACTGGCCTTATTAAGGAGATGAGTATGAAACGTGCCTTTGTAATGGTTCTTGATTCATTCGGAATTGGTGCCAGCCAAGATGCGCAAAAATTTGGCGATAAAGGGTCAGATACCTTTGGTCATATTGCTGAAGCCTGTGCACAAGGCTTAGCCGATCAGGGCCGAAAAGGGCCGCTGACGCTGCCGAATTTAACCTCGCTCGGCTTAGTGAAAGCCGCAGAGATCTCAACCGGAAAGATTGCAGCAGGTATGGACGGCGATGTTGAGGTTATTGGTGCTTATGCCAGCGCGCAAGAGCTCTCCTCAGGTAAAGACACGCCTTCTGGACACTGGGAAATTGCTGGTGTGCCGGTCCTTTTCGATTGGGGCTACTTTCCTGAGAAAGAGAACTCCTTTCCAGAAACGCTACTAAAGCAGTTGGTGGAAGAGGCGGAATTACCAGGCTACTTGGGTAACTGCCATTCATCCGGCACCGTGATTTTGGATGCGTTGGGCGAAGAACATATGCGCTCAGGTAAACCGATCTTTTATACCTCTGCAGACTCTGTATTCCAGATTGCTTGCCATGAAGAGACTTTCGGTCTAGAGCGCTTATATCAATTATGCGAAATTGCTCGCAAATTGTTAACCGATGGTGGCTACAACATTGGCCGGGTTATCGCACGTCCGTTTATTGGCGAGAAAACAGGGCAGTTTGAGCGTACGGGTAATCGACACGATTTAGCAGTGGAACCGCCTTCACCTACCGTCCTTGCCAAGCTTAAACAGGCTGGGGGAGAGGTGATTTCCGTAGGTAAAATTGCAGATATTTATGCTGAACAGGGTATCACCAAAAAAGTGAAGGCCACTGGACTCGATGCTCTCTTCGATGCCACGATCAAGGAAATGGAGCAGGCGCCAGATAACAGCATAGTCTTTACTAACTTTGTCGACTTCGATTCAAGTTGGGGCCATCGTCGAGATGTGCCAGGTTATGCAGGCGGCTTGGAGCTATTCGATCGCCGCCTTCCTGAGTTAATGGCCCAAGTGCAGGAAGGTGATATTCTCCTTCTGACGGCGGATCACGGTTGTGATCCAACGTGGTCTGGAACGGACCACACACGTGAACATATTCCAATCTTGATCTATGGCCCGGGTGTGACGCCCGGTTCATTGGGGCAGCGCAAGACCTTTGCCGACATAGGGCAAACCTTAGCGAAATTTTTTGAGCTAGAGCCGATGCAATACGGTAAAGCACTATTTTAATTGTGATCGGGTGGCTTATTAGCCCTGCCGACAATGTAAAAAGGAAAAGATAAAGATGGCAACTCCACATATTAATGCAGAAATGGGTGATTTCGCTGACGTCGTATTGATGCCGGGTGATCCGTTACGTGCGAAGTTTATCGCAGAAAACTTTCTTGAAAACGCGGTAGAAGTTAACAACGTTCGCGGTATGCTGGGTTTTACCGGCACCTATAAAGGACGAAAAATTTCAGTGATGGGACACGGAATGGGTATTCCATCTTGTTCGATCTATGCGAAAGAGCTGATTACTGAGTTTGGTGTAAAGAAAATTATTCGCGTTGGCTCTTGCGGCGCAGTACTGCCTCAGATCAAACTACGTGATGTCGTGATTGGGCTTGGAGCCAGTACAGATTCGAAAGTGAACCGTATGCGCTTTAAGGATCACGACTTTGCTGCGATTGCCGATTTCGATATGGTCAACAATGCGGTAACGGCGGCGAAAGCATTGGGCGTAGAAGCAAAAGTGGGAAATATCTTCTCTGCCGATCTCTTTTACTCTCCTCAGCCTGAAATGTTTGATGTAATGGAAAAATACGGCATTTTAGGGGTTGAAATGGAAGCTGCTGGAATCTATGGTGTTGCAGCAGAATTTGGTGCGAAAGCGTTAGCTATTTGTACGGTTTCAGACCATATCCGTACTCATGAGCAAACGACCGCTGAAGAGCGTCAAACCACCTTCAACGATATGATTAAGATTGCTCTGGAATCTGTATTGCTAGGTGACTAATTCGTGAGTTAATCCGTATCATCGTTAGGCAGAAGAGCGCTTATGGCGCTCTTCTTTGTTATTAAATGACACACTTTATCTCGTCTCAGCGTCGAATGTTACTGGCGCTAAGAGTGAATCCCATTATTATAGGCGTTGAATTTTGTGGCCCTCCAATAGTTGTTGTCGATGAATCTGCGTAATTTTGAAACTGAAAAAAAATTATTTACCCGTCGAGCGCTGGTGGCGTTAGGCTTTGTATGCCTATGCTTTACCATTCTCGTAATTAACCTCTGGCGCTTACAGATTCGGCAACACGCTTATTACCAAACACGATCCAATGCTAACGACATCAAAATGATCCCCATTGCGCCTACGCGTGGGATGATTTATGACCGTAATGGGATCCCGCTGGTTCAAAACGTGACGCAATACGATCTCCAGTTGACACCTTACAACATCACTAATATGAAGGATACGTTGGATCAATTGGCGCCGATTATTGGTCTTACGCCAGAAGATATCGTAGATTTCAAAAAACGCCTGAAATCGACAAGCCGCTATAAGCCGATTATCGTTAAAGAAGAGTTGAGTGAGGAAGAGATTGCCCGCTTCTCAGTCAATGAATACCGTTTTCCTGGGGTGAGTATTAACTCGTTCCAAGATCGTTTTTACCCTTATGGCGCCTCCTTGGCACATGTCGTAGGCTATGTCTCGAAAATCAATGACCGCGATGCGCAACGCCTGAATGCAGAGGGCGTTGGCGAAAACTACGCTGCCGATCATAATATCGGTAAGCAGGGCATCGAAGGCTATTATGAGTCAGCACTACACGGTAAAACCGGCTATCAAGAGGTCGAGGTGGATAACCACGGGCGTATCATACGTGTGTTGAACGAAGTGCCACCGACAGCTGGAAAGAATATCTGGCTGACCCTAGATTTACATTTACAACAATATGTTGAAAGCCAGCTCGTGGGCCAACGTGCTGCAGTATTGGTCGAAGATCCGCATGATGGTTCCGTCCTCGCGATGGTATCAAGCCCCAGTTACGATCCAAACCCGTTTGTTAAAGGGATAAGCTATCAATCTTACAAACAGTTACTGCAAGATAAAGACTTGCCATTGATTAACCGAGTGACTCAAGGACTCTATCCTCCCGCCTCGACGGTTAAACCCTATATGGCGATGTCTGCGCTATTAAATAATGTGATTACACCGCAGACGAGTTTCTTCGGTGCGCCAACCTGGACGCTCCCTGGAACCGACCGACGCTATCGTGACTGGAAAAAAACAGGCCACGGTATGTTGAATGTTACGCGGGCTATCGAAGAGTCAGCCGATACCTTCTTCTATCAAGTCGCTTACATGATGGGTATCGACCGAATACATCATATGTTGAGTCAATTCGGTTACGGCAAGTTATCGGGTATTGACCTTAATGAAGAGTACCGTGGCCTACTTCCTAGCCGTGAATGGAAATTGAAGGCGCGCAAAAAGGCGTGGTACCAAGGTGATACCATCTCCGTGGGTATTGGACAAGGGTATTGGATTGCTACGCCAATTCAAATGGAGAAGGCACTCGTTACGTTGTTAAACAACGGTAAAGTCATGATCCCTCACTTGCTACAGAAGCAGCAGTTGGGGAATCAAGTCGAGCCTTATAAAGCACCAGAAGAATTTACTCAGGTGGGAACGGCGGATTCTCCATACTGGGGACTGGTGCGTCGCGCGATGTTCGGTATGGCGAATGCCCCAAATGGAACGGGTTATAAATACTTCCATACCGCCCCCTATGGTATTGCCGCGAAGAGTGGTACCTCCCAGGTCTTTAGCTTGCGTCAAAACCAAGTCTATAATGCCAAAATGATCCCTGTACGTTTACGTGATCATATCTTCTATACGGCCTTCGCACCCTTCGATGATCCTAAAGTTGCCGTTACCCTGATTTTGGAAAATGGAGGGAGTGACGGTGTAGTGGCGGCGCCTGTGATGCGTAAAATACTCGACCACATCATACTGCCACATGACTCGGATACCAGTTTAACGCCGGGCCAGGGTGTCCCCGCGATGCTACCGGTAGAAAGTGCCCATCCAGGAGCAATCTTGGCGACACCCACAGAACCGGTGACTACCGCGACGCCGAAACCTGCTATAGCTCAGCCTAGATGATGGTAAACTCAGCAAGTTGTCGCAAAGTTGAGCAAACGGATTTAATTTTAACAAAGAGTGTTGACGAGGCAGCGTGAATAGGGTTTAATTCGCCCCGTTGCCCGAATAGCTCAGTCGGTAGAGCAGGGGATTGAAAATCCCCGTGTCCTTGGTTCGATTCCGAGTTCGGGCACCACTCTTTCAAAGGCCTCGCAGAAATGCGGGGCTTTGTCATTTCTACAATGACCTAAGCACCAAATCCTCCTGATTTATCTCGCATTAATACTATTCAACTGAGCGATTCGTCACAGCTTGCAGAGGATGACCCTATCCAGTATGCTCCCTAATAAGGTGATGGTGCTCCACCTTTCCCAACCGCCAAGATTCTCTTGGATGATGACGCCTGATATATAACGTTACCCATGCTAATGGCTTATATGTCAGGACTCGTGATGAAAAAACTATGCCAGTAACCTTTTCCGTACAATATTTCCTTTATCCGAGTCTCCCACGTCGATTGGAGGACGGATTAACGCTCAATAGTCAAAAACTCCCTATCAACTCATGCTTTCTCTTTGGAGGATAAGATGTTCAAATCATTATTAGCCGTCATCATTGGAGGCTCATTAGGGTGTGTGATTCGTTGGTTGTTAACACTGAGGTTAAATAGCCTATTCCCTAATTTACCGCCAGGAACCTTACTGGTTAATTTGCTTGGTGGTTTTATTATCGGTGGAGCAACAGCCTATTTTCTACGTCAACCACAACTTGATCCTTACTGGAAAGTGCTTATTACAACCGGACTCTGTGGCGGAATGACCACATTCTCAACATTTTCGGTGGAGGTTTTTTCTCAGCTACAGATTGGAAACTATTTGTGGGCCATAGGGTCAATACTGGTGCATGTAATCGGCTCCTTATTGATGACCGCATTAGGATTCGCAGTGGTGACGGTTATCAGCTAATTCTCAACGAAGAGTCTTGGCACATAAATAATGGACATTCCTCGCGTCGAGGAAAAAGAGAGGGAAGATGTCAACGTATAGAATAGGTATAGATGGCGGCGGAACACATTGTCGCGGACGTTTAGTCGATAGTCAGGGTAGCCTGCTTGCCGAGTGTCGCGGTGGGACAGGAAACGTCTACAGTCATTTTGAGTCGGCATTAGTGGAGGTCGAGGCAGTGATCACTGAACTTTTTACCCTCGCAAACTTACCGCTAAGCCGATACGAAGAGAGTGCTTTAGTCGCTGGGCTGGCAGGTGCGAATGTACCAAGTGTTCTTCAACGGCTCGCGCAGTGGCATATTCCTGGTCTACGACACAAAATTCTTTCTGATGTAGAAACTGCCTGTATCGGCGCCCACCAAGGTCGACCCGGTACCATATTTATCTGTGGGACAGGCAGCCAAGGTGCTACTTGGGACGGTCACCGTTTTCAACTGATCGGGGGATGGGGGGTCATGTTATCCGATCTTGCCTCAGGGGCCGTACTCGGGCACAAAGCATTACGTTTGGCACTGCTGGCACATGAAAAGATCTTGGCCGAAAGCCCTTGTACGCATCATATCATGAGCACATTTCAACATAATGCAGAGAGAATGCTGTTATGGACTCAACATGCCCAACCCAAAGATTGGGCGCAGTATGCTAAGTGTATTTTTGATTACGCATTACAACATGATCCTCATGCATTGGATCTCGTTAAAACCTGCGCCGCTGAGGCTGAAATAATGATCAACGCGCTTATGCAAGACTCACAGCATGACATTGCATTATTTGGGGGCATGGCTAAACCTTTAACTCCTTGGCTCTCTACAAATTTGCGTAAGAGGTTGGTTGAGCCCAAAGGTGATGCGTTAGACGGTGCTCTCCAGCTCGCCAAGCAGCTTTAAAGATAGGAAAGATCTTAATTAATTCTTACCCTTTACGGATAAGAGGTTAAAGTTAAGTAAGAGGGAAGAAAATAAAGCGAAAATATTAGGATTTAAAATCTTATAAATCATAGAGTTATTATTTATCCGCTAATCTCTACAAGCGAAGGTACTCATGTACACGAAGAAAATTGATAAATTTTATGGAAAAATTTGAATATGAATTCCTATAAATTCCGATATTTATCATGGTGTTAATGTGGATATCTTTACATTGTTACTTATAAACTCCTATACTTAGCTTAATTTCGACCTAAGGGTACGAGTATTGCGTCTTCACTAAACGCTCAGGTAGGCCTTAGAACTAGAATTAATGCATTGTTGGGCTATACTCAGAGATGTAGTAAGTTGTTATGTCATACTCCAATGTAAGGAGGTTTATTTGTATATTTCTGATGAAGTAAAGCGTAATGAATTGATTGGTGAAGTTACCATCCGCCTTATCTTCAACAGGGAAGAAGTCACCACGGATAATTTAGTTAGCGAACTTAAAGCAATGGCCGAAAGCGAAACTGATGAAGTCCGTTTGCTACTGATGCATGAAGTAAGACGCTGGTTACTGGGTTACCTAGGTTTAGGCTGCCTCACCCCAGAGCGTGCCGGATGGCTGGATAAATTAGAATCCGCATCGCTCCGTTCGCCGGCCGATTTACGACTCGTGGTTTCTCGCGATGAGGATTAACCGTAACTAGTAGGGCTTGTACCTCCATAGCAAGCCCTCGTCCCCCTTCACCTCCCTCTTAATATGTAAAGAATCCTTTAATACAGCAATTTATTTAATCTTATCTGTACAAGTGCGTGTAATTTGTTTATTTTGTAGGGAATAGTTAGCGGCCTATGAATAGACAAGGAGCTAGAAATGCGTCAGCAAAACCATGAATTTTCTCTTGCCAAGCAAAATAACTCTTTTTCAATGATTGAAAATTTATCTGATGATCAACTGATGGGGAGACTCATCGTCGAGTTACTCGAATCGGGTAAAAGCCTTAATCGCAAAAGTATCTGTGCCAAACTCATGAACTGTATTGAGCTTGCAGAGAGTGATGAGGAGATCAAACGTTATCAAGATTTGATGTTAATGGTACTTGAAAGAGAATTGAACTAATGGTCAACGAGTGCGGCTTTACTCAAAAATGTGTGGATGACATCATAGGAGAAGCCGTGATCGCACTGTTAAAGTCGGGTGGTCCAATAACGACCTCATCCCTACTGACTCAATTGACCGATATGGCAGAGATATCCGTCAATCAGCAAAGAACTGAGGCGTGTTTACAAGGCATCGTCGAGATTAAACAAAGCATCTCTAAAAATTACCAAGAACGAAGCCAATTTCTCCGTAATCAAAGCTCTTTGTTCGAAAGCAGCAATACACTTCACCGCTATGACACTAAACATTGATTTCTTTCTAGGAGATATGCCTCCTAAGTCATTCAACACGCTCACAGACAGTGCTGACTACCGTCTGATGGGGCACGCAACCTTGGCGGTAGATTTTATCTCAACCATCGACAATCGCTTCGAAAAAGAAAAAAAAATTCTTGGAAGAACTGTGAAAACATTATTGATGGAGACGGGTACTATCAGTAATAAGGCAATTATCATAAGCTTAGTAAAACAACTCGAATTATCCCATGATATCGACAAATCACTTCTCTTACGTAGTGCACTCGAAATCATTGTCGGTATAACACCCGATGATATTTTCTAAATAACTCCCTCCTTCCGTTAATATTTCAATAATATATTTCTTAGATGTTAGAAGCTGAAAGGTTATTTCATTAAATAGATAATGAAAATTAATAATTAAGCCTATAAAATATTATTGTAAAAAGTAATCTATTATATTTTATATTAAAAATAAACTTTTAATGTCGTAGTTTATTATAACTACGATCTTTTGATGTTGAATAATTCATCTAACAGCTATATTCGCATAGTGAATATAATGTTTTATAGAGTAAAATATCGCTATAATAAATTACAGATAGTTCAAGTATTGTGAAATGCGTTTTACAGCGTATAAAAATCGATATACTATGTCGCTCAAATCGAATACCTAGCCATATATAGACCTTTTTATGAAATAAATATGGTTGTTTAAATATAATTAGACAAAATATTTATTTGTCAGTAATTAAAAAGTTCTGAATAGTCGGTCATATTAATAAATGGGTGGTTAGATTGATAATAAATAGATTAGATACTATGTATAAAGGTTGGTTCGTTGGAAACTTTCTTCCTTCAGTATGTTTAACACAAGATTTTGAAATAGCTGTAAAGCATTATCATGTCGGTGATTATGAAAAACCTCACACTCATAAAATAGCTACCGAAATCACAGTGATAATAGAAGGAGAGGCTGAAATGAAGAAAGAAAAATATAAGAAAGGTGATATCGTTACAATATTTCCTGGTGAAGAGACAGATTTCTATGCACTGACCAACGTGACCACAGTGGTTGTTAAATATCCTAGTGTTAAAGATGATAAATATCTAAGTGAAGAATAATCATGATAAACATTGTAATTCCGATGGCTGGAAAAGGGAGTCGTTTTAAAAATGCGGGTTATCTCGACCCCAAACCCATGATCACTATCAATAATAAAAAAATGATCGAGTTGGTAGTTAATAACATTAAACCTGATCGAGAGCATAGATTCATATTCATTTGTCAATCGAAGCACTTGCAAGAGACTACGCTGTATACGGTACTCAAAAACCTAAGTCAAAGCTGTATTATTTTAGAAGTTGACAAAGTTACAGGTGGAGCAGCCGAAACCGTTCTGAAATCACAAGAATACATCAATAATCAATCTCAGTTGATGATTGCTAATTGCGATCAATGGATCGATATTGATATCAATGATTATTTAAATGTATTAGATAGTAATCAACTCGACGGGATGATCATGACCATGACAGCCAATGATGATAAATGGTCATATTTAAGATTAAATGACAAAGAAAGAGTAGTCGAAATAAGAGAGAAAGAAGTCATTTCATCCGAGGCCTCAGTAGGGATATATAATTTTGCACGAGGACAAGATTTTTGTGTCGCAGCAGAAAAAATGATAGCGGAGAATAATCATTCTATGGGCGAATTCTATGTCGCACCTGTATATAACTATCTTATTAATCGGAACGCAGCGGTAATCGGGCATTATAATATAGGCGAAGAATTTAAAGGTATGTTTGGGCTAGGTATTCCTAATGACCTCGAAAAATTTAAGTCTTCTGATGTTTTAGTCAAAGCAACTAACTTTTGATAACGCCATGGATATAATACATTGTAAAAATGATAAGAATTTATCGCTTAAAAAAACATTCAGGACACTAGATAATAAATATTATGACGATCTAGGGCTAGATAATACTACTTTAATCACCTTTGCGAAAATTAACTCATCAAACAAAACTAAGAGTATTGTAATAAACGGTACCAAACGATTAGGTAATATATCTGGAGAAGATATATTCCTTCATAATATACAATGTGACTCACCATTTTTTGCCCAAATTTTTTGGGACATCACACATCAATTGAACTTGGATCGTCATCTCTATATCGAAGAAGATCTAAAGGTTGAGTCATTTTTACAAAAGGAATATTATCGTAATAGCTTTGAACTAATAGAAGTTATCGATAATAAGATTTATAAGTATAAAAAAACAGCTCCCTTGTTAATTGAAAAAGATAAGGATCTTGATTATTGGAGTTTTTGTTTACCCGTTGGAAGTGATGATCCTATCTTTCTAAATCGTTGTGTAGAAAGGATTCTGGATTTGGATATCCCACATAAAGAAATTATTTTGTGTGGAAAACCACATGTTGATTTTAAGTATTTTCAACACGTTGCAGTTATTGATGACGAGGGCGACGGAAAATCGAATCATTTAACTAAAAAGAAAAATCTATTAGTCAAAAGCGCTAATTATGAGAATGTATGTATTTTACACGATCGTGTGTTATTACCTCTCAACTTCTTTAGTGCAGTGAGTGAATTCGGAGATTATTATCCGTTAACAGCTTTCCAATCATTTTATTTTCAAGATAGATATAATTTCCTACCTAGAAAATACTCAGACTTCAACACTATAGCTCAAGATCTAACGCAAGAAATTGATATTAATAGTGTCGATAGAAAAGACACAAAACTAATTAGTAAATTATTTTACTGTTACCAACATCCCGCGAGATCGAGCTTTGGTCATGATTACCTGACCGGGAGTTTATATTTAACTAAGAGAAGCCTTTGGTTAAAGTATCCACAAAATGAAAATTTATTTTGGAATGACTATGAAGATATAGAGTATGGGATAAGAATGAGTAGTTATGGCATTCCCTCCCGGATTAATCCACATGCTATTACTCAAAGCATGAACTCTCGATCAGTTATTCACTATTATGGTTATGTAGCCACAAAGAACCTGAAAGGCCGCATCACGATGTCCCGCTGCGTGCTGGAACGCCTTCCATTTATAAAAAGAAAGCCACTCTTTCGAATATCAAAGGAAGAGGCTCGGCAGCGTATCTATACTTTTTCGAGGAAGTATGGTGCAAGTAAACAAACGTTATTATTGGTATCGTGCTCAAGTATGACAGGTTTGTCCAGATTTCTTATCATCAAGAAAGTAATTGGAGACATTACAGTTAAACTGGATAATATTGATTCTTTTATAAAAGATTTTTCTTTCTATATTTTATGTGAGTCGATGGCTCCAAATGAATATGACGATATCATAAGAATTATGTTTTCTTCTGCTAGCCCTAAAGTTAAGAAAAAAACTTTAGTAATGAGCTTTATTTTAAATAATCAGCTATTTCATTCTTTCACATCCTCGCCATTTTATAAGCAAAACGATGACTGGTTTATCGAAAGAGGATTTTTGAGTTGGTTAGGTAATGTTATTTCAGCTATAAACCTTAAATATTTTATACCTGGAGTCTATTTTCCTCAAAGTCTTAAGAAAGTATATCGTTGTTTAAAAGACACTACACTTTGGAAAACATAATTGATGAAGCTAGAGATAAAAGGTATTACAGAAGAAGAGTATGGTTTATGGTGTAATAGTAGTGAGTATAATAAAAAAATAGATGTAACTCAGAGTGATAATTCCATCATCACCAAGTTAGGATTTAACTTAGAAGAGGTAAAGAGTTTTAATTTAGATTTAACGCATGATAACTATATCATCTTTGTGAAGGTACATAATGACAAGACGTACGATATTTATAGAGAGCATTTGATCACTTTAATAAAAATGATGATTCTCACTAGAAAAGAGTACTCCACCTGTATATATATAGTTTCAGATAAAAATCAAGACTACAAAAATGAGCTGAACAATTTTTTCAATCTTAATACACATTATGAAAAGAGTCAGAGATACGGTGAGTTAGTGGCGATTACAAAATGTTTTTCTATGCGTTTTATAGGTTTTACCATAACTAACTTCATAATAAGTCTGGTTAATACTTTACAATTGATGATAAAAAAGAAGTAATGTCTTATGTACCAGTTATCATTTGTATTTCAAGGGAAAGTAGATTTCGATAATGAATGTAGCGAAATAGTAAAAAACATTCAACGTGTCAGAGTTCTCTATCCACTATCAGAGATAATACTTTCTACATGGTTGCTAGGCTCAGAGAGGGAAAGTCGCCTCATAGAAAAGCTAAAATACTTAAATGTTAACATTATATTTAGTGTGGATCCTGGACCTCTGTTCTATAAAGAGGGTGGCTATCAATGGGCTTTAAATATAAATAGGATGATTCACTCTACGAAAAAAGGAGTGGAAGCCTCGACAAGAGAATATGTTGTAAAATTAAGAACTGATAGCTATTTTATCAATAGAAATCTTAAGAAAATATTTCTGCATAAAAAAATTATAGATAAGCGTTTTGACAGAGAGGAAAAGTATTCTTTGTTCTCTGAAAGGATTATTAACTGTAACCTTTTTGCCCGGCACAGCCGCTCATACCGCCCTTTTAACTTCCACCCGGGTGATATCATGATGCTTGGTAAAAAAGAAGATGTGTTGAATTTTTTTAGTTCACCTGATGCAGATGAAAGTCTATTTGAAATTATATTTAATAAAACTATATTTAGTTTAATGCGCTTGGTTCCTGAGCAATACTTATGGGTTAACTATATAAGAAGTAGGATACATGATTTCAATTACCCTAGTAATAATGCTAGGGGAATGGCGATAACTTCTTCGTCTGAGCGATATTACATTAATAATTTTATACCTTTCAGCAGTGAGCAGCTGGGTTTTGTATGGCCTAAGTATAGTGATAAATATAATAATAAGGGTAGAGATTCTATTTATCATTTCTCTGATTGGGTAAAAATTAATAATCAATTTTATAATAACAAAAAAAAAGTATACGGCTACAGATTTTTCTCTAAAGTCGTGTGCCTTAAAATTATCTATTTCTTTTTGTATCTTCCATTAAGGTGGGGGGTGATTAGGCGAATCATTATGCATTTGAAAAGTAGGGAATAATTATTAATGGAGTTTTATAAATGATATCCATATCACATAGAGGATATTGGCTTAATCCTACCGAAAAAAACTCAATGATTGCTTTCAAAAGATCATTCTCTCAGGGTTACGGAACAGAAACCGATATAAGGGATTACTGCGGGGAGTTAGTGATAAGCCATGATCTACCCTCTAATAATGCTATGAGATTTGAGGATTTTTTGGAATTATTCGTCAGTTATGATCATAGTCTTCCGTTAGCCCTAAATATAAAATCTGATGGTTTAGCTAAACATATAAAAGAATTCTTAAAATTTTATAAGGTTGATAACTATTTTTGTTTCGATATGTCTATTCCGGATACGCTCCAATATTTAGATGAGAATATGAACATATTTATGCGCCGTAGCGAATATGAAATTGATAATCAACTTTATTCTTATGCTAAAGGTATTTGGTTAGATAGTTTTAGCGTTAACTCTTTAGATAATCAAGAGGTAATAAAATATTTAGAGTTGGGTAAAAAAGTCTGCATAGTTTCTCCTGAACTGCATCGTAGAGATGAGAATGAAATGTGGGAAGGAATAAAGTCGCTATCAAAAGAATACTTTAGTTCCGAACAATTAATGCTCTGTACTGATAAAATTGAAAAAGTGATTGATTATTTCTATGAAAAATAAAATAAAAGCTGTTATTTTTGATATGGACGGTGTGTTGATAGATGCTCGAGAGTGGCATTATCATGCATTAAATCGTGCGTTGCAATTATTTGGCATGCCTATCGATTATGAACAACACCTCCGAAGGTTTGATGGTTTACCCACTAAAGAAAAACTATTGACCTTACATAAAGAACAAAATCTTCCATTGAAGTTATTCAAATTCATCGATCAACTAAAGCAGAAGTATACACTTGAAATAGTGGAAACCAGTTGTCATCCGCAGTTCCAACACGAATACTTGCTCTCACGTTTGTCACAAGACGGTTACAAACTAGCAGTAGCCTCTAATTCGATTAAGAAGACTATTGAAGTAATGCTCTCCAAAGCGAATATTCTCGATTATTTCGATTTTTATCTTTCAAACCAGGATGTAGTGAAGGGTAAACCGTCCCCCGATATTTACGTTAAAGCTATCTCTAGGTTGGAATTATTACCTTCAGAATGTTTAATCGTTGAAGATAATGACAATGGAATCAAAGCGGCTGTAGCCAGTGGTGCTCATGTGTTAACTGTAAGAAACATTGAAGAAGTCAATTATACTAATATCATATCAAAAATATCTTCTTTGGAAGGGACTCTATGCTGAAGATAATTACCCCTATGATGGGGAAAGAACTTTATCGAAATACGCCCGATAACTTTTTCCCGAAAGTGTTAAATGAAATAGAAGGTAAGACTATTTTTGAATACTCTCAGGAATACCAAAAAAAAATCGATGATGAGTTTATTAATGTTTATGTTAGACCAAGTTTTGCCAATAAGCAGTACCAAATAGATAACATCATAAAAAGAGTGGTGGGTGAAAATGCTAGCTTTATCAATGTCACTGACATGACTGCCGGTGCTCTTTGTACTTGTTTGCTGGCTGCCGAACATTGGCAGGATGATGACGAATTAATTATATCCTCAGCGGATCAATATTTGGATATAGATTGCCAAGCGATACTTAATTCATATAGGCAATGTGATGTGTCTGTGGGGTTAATTAGTTTTCCATCAGTTCATCCAAAATGGTCTTACGTTAAAAGAGATAGTTCTGATTCGATTGTTGAGGTGGTCGAGAAAAATACGGTCAGTAATGAAGCTTTAGCAAGTTTCTTTTATTTTAAACAAGCGGATCTATTTTTTAGGTTAGCAACATCAGCCATCATAAAATCAAGGTCGAAAGATAATGTATTTTATTTATCAGCTTGCATTAACGAAGCACTTCTAGAAGGAGTCAAGGTTTCCTCATATAAAATAGAAAATAACAAGTATTTTAATTTTTACGATTTCGATGCTGTAAAAAGATTTAACCAATAATTAATATTATTATTTAATAAGGATGTTAAATGAAAAAATCATTTTTCCCACTGATTTTTTTATCTCTATTCACTTCTCCGACTATCGCTTTTGATAGTGTTATCAGCTTTGGAGATAGTCTAAGTGATGGTGGGGCAATGGACTTTTTTGGTTCAAAAACTAGATATATTTCTGGCCACGATACACTTCTCTACAATGAGATACTCTCTTTAAATTTCACTAATAAAAATTTAGTCGTCAGCACAGAAGGGGGGAGCAACTACTCACAATCAGGTGCTACAGCAAGTAACACACCTCTTCTTATTTACAAAACAGAAAAGCAAGTTGAAAGCTATCTTAGTAAAAATGATGGTAAGGCGAATAAAGAGGGTTTGTATATCTTTTGGGCGGGTGCCAATGATATTACTACCGATGTAGAGATGAGTTTACTCAAATTCAATTTCAAAAACCTCTTCAACGATGGTGTTAACTATCAGCTTTCTGATGCGCCACAAGCTGTTGCCAGACAGGTTGGAACACTTTTGGAAAAAGGCGCTGGTCTCGTTGTCGTACCCAATCTCCCCAATGCTGGACTCAGTCCATGGACCGCTACGTCATTATTTGGATTTTCACAAATACTGTTGGGGGGCAACATCTTGGACCTTCCTAGATTATATAGGATCCAAGATACCGCATTACGTCAGCAGGGGAATGTCTACGGCGAGGAGCAACGCCAAGAAGCCATTATCACCTCATTATCTAATGTTCTTAATAATTATGGCTTGCAGTTACCTCATAACCTTATCGCAAACGTTTATCGTACTCTACTTTCTATGGAGAATCGCTTAACTCAACAATTCAATCATGATCTTGAAACAAGCCTTTCAATGTTAAAGGGGAATATCGCTTACGTTGATAGTTATGGTCTTTTCCAAGAAATGATCGATAATCCGTTAAATTATGGCTTCGATAATATTTTGGTACCAGTATGCCAGATTGGAGTAGGCGCACCGTTCTGTGATGAGTCAGAATCGTCATGGCATGATGACCAAACCTATCTTTTTTCAGATTGGTTTCATCCAAGTCCTGAAGCGCATAAGATTATCGCGCAATATATCACTTCCTTAATTAATGCTCCTTTAGTTGTCACTAAACTTGCTGAACCTGTACAAAACTTGATGTTTGGGCAAAACAGTTTTCTTATGTCACAACTCTCATTTTATCGTCAAAATAGGCTGACGGCACGTCCCTACCAAATTTTTGGGGGGGGTCAAGGGCAACGAGTTGCTCACAACTCCTCATCAAAGCAACCTGAAGGACGCAGTAATTTAGGCGTCATCATTAAAGCCAATGACGCGGTTGCGATAGGTGGTGCTTTTAGTCTCGGCAGTACTAAGCACCTTGAACTAAGCCCAGCTCTACAAACTGATTATACTCATAAAACGCTGTCACTTTTCGGGCAATTAGTACTCGGCAAAACTTGGTTAACCACCCAGGTTAGTGTAGGTGATATCAAATTTGATGATATCACTCGTACTGTTCCGCTTGGTAAAGCATTAAGGAAAGAACGGGCGACTACGAAAGGGAACCATCTAAGTGGTTCAATCAATGCTGGGTATGACTTCACCTTTGGCGAGCAGCTGATTTATGGCCCCCATATTTCGGTACTTTATAGAAAGGGAAAAGTAAATGGTTTTGTTGAACAGTCTACAACGAGCAGTTCGATGAAATTTAGCCGCCATCGTTTTTCAGATACTTATCTTTCTACAGGTTGGCATTTTTCTTCGAGGAATAAACGTATAAATCCTTTTTTCGAAATTAACTACATACACCCTCTTTATAAACAAGAAAGTTCTATCAGCGGTAGTTTAAAAAATACAGATACTAGCTTCAATGCTTTAGAAAAAAATAAAGATAGTTCCAAACTCAATATTAAACTCGGTACGGCATTCAATATTAATAATAGATCTCAAGCTTTCATTACTGCTGACTTTCCTAAAGTCAAGAATGAAGTATCTGATATTTATTACTCTGCAGGCTTGAATTTTACTTTCTGATTGAATTCTAATAGAGGGGTTCCCCTCTATTAGAAATGAGGTGAATATGTCAATTCATAAAAGAAGTAATATAATAGCCATCGAAGTCTTACGTGGAATTGCTGTAATCACTGTAGTACTCTACCATTATAGTTGGTTTATTCATCCGTTAGAGTCTACATTTTTACGCAAAGGCTATATAGGTGTTGATATTTTTTTCATCATCAGTGGTTTTTTAGCATGTCATACAACTGCGGGAAGTACTTCATCACTGTCTAATTCTGCAAAGTATCTGTGTAATAGAATTATCCGGATTTGGCCTGCTTATTGTATCGTCACAATACTCTATGTTTTTACAAAATATATAGTTAACTCTACGTATCCAGATCGTTGGGCTTTGATCAAGAGTCTAGCTTTTTTACCCCAATCCAAAATGGGAAGTCCTTCATATGGTGCTCCCATTTTGGATGTTGGCTGGACACTAAACTATGAGTTTTTTTTTACCTTATAGTAAGCATTAGTATTCTAATTGATAAAAAAAGACAGATAGCAATTATTTCCTCATTAGTTGTTATCTTTATTGTTAAGTTTATTTTAATGTTCTTTGGTGAGCAGATCAGTCAAGGGATAATGGCGTGGTTTAATTTGGCTACAAATCCTATTATCTTGGAGTTTGTCTCAGGTTATTTGATTGCTTATTATTTTAAAATAATAGTTTATTTGGTTGATAGGGTGAGGTATTCGGTATTTATATTAAC
>NZ_JALBCV010000049.1 GCF_022602565.1 Rosenbergiella metrosideri | reverse complement strand
TCATCACTCACCGCCTTTCATCATGAGGAATACAATGCAGATAGCTCGGAGCGGGTTCTGATGGTGGTGTTCGAGATATTCAATCTCAAATCCGTCATTAACGTCTTCATCTGACTCAGTATGTTCGGCCATCCAACCTTCACCAAACCGTGGCGCGTGAATACTTATCTTATGTTCTTGAGCTATCTTCCCTGCATTAGCCCATGAGTTGCAGTAGCTTATCCCGCGCTCCCATGCTCGACGCAAATCAGCGTCCTTGGTAAAAACATCCTTACCGAATATTGCTTGGAATACTGCAATGTCAATACTCCGGTCACTCATCTCTTGGTAATTCATCATTTAAGGCATCCCCATAGTTCAACTGTCTGCTCGCGGCGTTCCTGCAAATCCTTAGCGGTGATGCAAGGCGATATACAATCTGCAAAGATAATCTCACCTTCCAGTGACTCGACCCATCGCCAGCCTTGGAATATCGAGATAGATATTTTCCCCGGCACTTCTTTCGGGAATTGCTCTACGTTTTTTAGCAGGTACTCCATAGCGTCTTCACGGAAAACTGAGTATTTGTAATTAATATTTGGTGTCATATCCCTCTCCTACTGACATAAAAAAACCGCTTTAAGCG
>NZ_JALBCV010000048.1 GCF_022602565.1 Rosenbergiella metrosideri | reverse complement strand
TCAGCCATCAAGAATTGGTTCCTGCTCTTATATGCCGCTCAGGATGCGCGACCCCCTTTAGTCACCACAACAGCCGGGGTTCTGATATAATTGATTCACCACAACAGCCTTGAGAATCAACCATGCCAAATTGGATAGGGCAGATATTCGCCTTTCTTGAAAGAAACATAGATTTAAGGAATCTTATGTCTTGGTTAATATCCTTAGTTCTTCTCTTGGTCTTCACACCTACTTCTATCGTTGATGTAATCAACCAACGAAGCACTCACTTGATACCTATTGGCGATTACTTCTTTGGATTATCTTTAGGTGTTAGCTTTTTCATAAGCCTTTCCTATCAATGGCTAGCAATGATGGCAAAGGAATCAATATTAAAAGCTAAAGATAAAAGGACACTTGAATCCAAGTTGCTCGTTTTGAGTGATATAAGTGAAGAAGAAACGACGACATTAGCTACACTGGCGATGCTTGGATTAACCCGTAAAACTAAAGCCCACAAAGGAAATATAAATTCCATAACCTCGCTTGTTGATAAGGGGATAATGGAATCAACAGGTGAGGGGCTATTCCTCGGCGCTGTCGATGAATACGTCATCACTAGTGATTACATTGAGCCAGTAAAGAAATATTTCTTATCTAGTGAAGAACTAAAAAAGAAATATCTTGGATACTAGCGAGCTGT
>NZ_JALBCV010000047.1 GCF_022602565.1 Rosenbergiella metrosideri | reverse complement strand
CCTTTTGTATTTTACTATATTACCTGATATAGATATACAAAAAGACCCTAAATGATAAGAAATTTCTCTGTTTTCAGTTGCACCTAATACTTCAATGTTAGTTTCAAATAGATCATTTAGAAATTTCCCAAGGCCTCTTTTTGAAAAGAAAACACTATCATTGATTATAAGCAGTCTTTCACAAGTATCTGCTATACCTTTATTTTCTATGTATTTAAAACCTGCTTTATAGCTTCCAAAATCTCGACCAAAATTATCTTTTTCTATATAAACATCAATTAAATCAGAGCGATGATTATCATTAGAAACTTTTAAGGTATTGACGGCTATAACAAACACCCCTTTCCTTTTAGCCTCCATCAACAATTCAACTGTGTCAGATCTTAAATTTGTTTTTTCATATAATGCAATTAACATAACCTTTCCACTTACAAAAGGCTTTTCGTATACAATATTACTCACTCTTTTAGTTGTCCAACGTTCTTTTTCAGAGAGAAAGATGTAATAGGAGTAATAGAGAGATTTTATAAAAATTTCAAATATACCAGAGAAATACTTTTTCATTGCAGACCTTAATTTAATTTATTCAAGTAGGAAATTATTATAAAAAAAATGGTTTCGGCTCTGGATTGCCTATAAACTCTCGACTTTAAAAAATTACCAACCCTTTTTAAACTTGATTCTTTGTC
>NZ_JALBCV010000046.1 GCF_022602565.1 Rosenbergiella metrosideri | reverse complement strand
ATTAAGCGATAACTTTAGCAACAACACCCGCACCTACAGTACGGCCACCTTCACGGATTGCGAAACGTAAACCGTCATCCATTGCGATTGGGTGGATTAAGGTAACAACCATTTTGATGTTGTCGCCTGGCATTACCATTTCAACGCCTTCTGGCAGTTCGATGGTTCCAGTCACGTCAGTTGTACGGAAGTAGAACTGTGGACGGTAGCCTTTGAAGAACGGAGTATGACGGCCGCCTTCGTCTTTAGACAGAATATAAACTTCTGACTCGAACTGGGTGTGTGGCTTGATTGAACCTGGTTTTGCAAGAACTTGACCACGTTCGATTTCTTCACGCTTGATACCACGCAGAAGAACACCAACGTTCTCACCTGCTTGACCTTGGTCAAGAAGCTTACGGAACATTTCAACACCAGTACAGGTAGATTTCGCAGTATCTTTGATACCAACGATTTCAACTTCTTCACCTACTTTGATGATACCGCGCTCTACACGACCGGTTACTACTGTACCACGGCCTGAGATTGAGAATACGTCTTCGATTGGCAGAAGGAACGGCAAGTCAATTGCACGTTGTGGTTCTGGGATGTATGCGTCTAAGTGACCAGCCAGTTCTACAACTTTAGCTTCCCACTCTGCGTCGCCTTCCAGTGCTTTAAGCGCTGAACCACGAACGATTGGAGTGTCGTCGCCTGGGAAGTCGTATTGTGACAGCAG
>NZ_JALBCV010000045.1 GCF_022602565.1 Rosenbergiella metrosideri | reverse complement strand
CCGCCCGCCCGCCTGCGCACTTCACTTAACAATGCGTTTTTCATGCACCTATTGTTTTATGCTAAAGCCCATATATCAAGGGCTATAGAGAGAATCTGAGTGCATGAGACTCATGCGTTTTCATGCAGCATAGGCATGCACTCAAGAAAAAGAACGCTAGCCAGAGAAAAGAGGCGTAATAAAGCCAACTTAATTGGGCTTGATGAGAGGATGAGAGTCAGACTGGAGACTGATTGATTAGTTTTGAGCGGCCGGTCGGTCAACGTGAATGACGAACCGTAGCGGCCTAATGATTGACCTTTACGCATCTGCATTTTTGTTTCTTCAACTGTTTGCTCTTCCATTAACCGTTCTGGTTTGCTGATAATTTTCTCTACACTTTCCAAAGCGGTAAATATGCAGGAGCAATCGAGGTTTTTGCATTGGTAATAGATCCGCTGAACCGAATCAGATAAATATTGGCTTGAACGGCAATGCGACATTTGCAAACAAAATGGGCACTCAAGTCGCTTAATAGCGGCTTTTTTTGTGTCTGCAGTTTAGCAGTTGTAAGCGTTTTGCCTCGTTTTCACTCAGCCTATGTTCAACCTCATTCGATTTACCTCAACCTAATGATACGGGTACATCAGCGGGTATATCTCGGTTCGATAATTTTCATACTCATACAGAATTCTTGAAATGATACTCATCATGGCTCTGAGTAATGTGAAAGTTTGTTCGGCTAAGGCTGAAGCAAAAACTTATAAACTGACTGGCGTTGAAGGCATAGTGTTGCTGGTTCACCCTAATATTTGTTTTTGGTTGTGCCTAGTGGTTGTGTAAGGTAATCGATTTTTAGGTTTCAGTAATAATAGGTGTTCTATAAATTGTGTGATTTTAATTATTATTAGATGACAAGATAGCGCTATATAAATTACATAGAGTTACGTGAAAAATATTCAAATCTGCCACAAATAAAAACATTGCAATCTTCTATCTACTTATATCCTCTGAATATTAATAAAGAGATTATCTATCTATTCATATAATCCTATATTTTATTATAGCATAGCCTGAATTAATTATTATTTTC
>NZ_JALBCV010000044.1 GCF_022602565.1 Rosenbergiella metrosideri | reverse complement strand
ATCTCGAACACCACCATCAGAACCCGCTCCGAGCTATCTGCATTGTATTCCTCATGATGAAAGGCGGTGAGTGATGATTTTGTTAGTCGCATTTAATACCAATGATGTTTTGCGATTTAATTGCGGCATGGAGGGGAAATCCATTGCCGCAATGAAAAATTCAATCCGTATTTACTGGGCTAGAAGAAAAAATGAGATAGCTAAGTCAAGAATAAAGTCGGCAGTATCAGTAATAAGAGCTATAGAAGGGGCAGGAAATGGATGAATCACGCAAGCAGTTTGAAGAGTGGATGGATATGAACTTCAAGTTTAGAGAAGATAGATTCAGACTCTTCAGGGGGGATTATATGAGTACGTGGACGCAGAATATGTGGCGAGTGTGGCAAGCATCCCGTGAAGCACTACAGGATAACCAGAAAGGAGAGTAACCATTGCGGGAATTCATCCTGCATGAAACCAACAAATCGCAACTCTGGCAAATCCTCAAAGAAATAATCTCCACTGGCAAACGCTGGCGCATAAAAATCTCTGAGTACCGTGAAAAGCGGTCGCTATCTCAAAATAACCTCATGTGGAAATGGAATGCTGAAATGGCAGGCCAGCTCATGGCTGTCAGTAGCGAATCATTTTCTGATGAAGATGTTCACGAGTGGCTAAAAAAGATGTTCTGTCCAGCCAAGCCAATAACCATCATGGGGAAAACAGTTTGGGTTAAATCAACCAAGTTGCTAGACGTTGGTGAAATGCACAAATACCTAAATGACATAGACGTATGGGCGCACCAAGGGGGATTGAAGCTAACAATACCTCACGAGTGCGAGTACCGAGAATTACAGACGAAGCAGGAAGAATGAGTGAAAACATCACATCAATACCCAAGATGCTTAATCAGAATAAGCACAACTATTCCGAGGTCGCTAGGCAGCTAAACGTTCATCGCTACACAGTCAGGCGACTAGAGGACGATAAGGACTGCCATCATCATATCGTTGTTGCTGGACGATTGATGACTGAGACGAGGGCAGCGAAGTGACAGATAAATCTAATACCCCGATCGAACATAAAGAAGACCGGTTGAAAATAATAAATAGCCATCTTTACATGAAGGATGGTGAGGTTAG
>NZ_JALBCV010000043.1 GCF_022602565.1 Rosenbergiella metrosideri | reverse complement strand
CGTCAATGCGCGATATTGCATCTTAGTTTCGAATGTGAACTCGTCACCATCATCAACG
The DNA here is from genome assembly GCF_022602565.1 of Rosenbergiella metrosideri. Taxonomy (GTDB): domain Bacteria; phylum Pseudomonadota; class Gammaproteobacteria; order Enterobacterales; family Enterobacteriaceae; genus Rosenbergiella; species Rosenbergiella metrosideri. Next base: position 1,155 of record NZ_JALBCV010000043.1, on the reverse strand, counting down.
TGATAAAGCTCAGCAAAGACGACCATCGTTAACTTCTTAACGCCGTTAATCACATCCTCGCGCCAGTTGATAATCTGCTCTGATGCGTAGTGATGAACATGCGCGTTATTGCCCGCTGATTGTGCTTTGGTTGGCCTTACACCTGACTCAGTATCAGTGTTCGGGTAATCAACGAAGAAGCCGCCACGACCCGTATCAAGGCACTCACCAATAGCAGCCTTTGATAGCTGTTCAAGACTTACACCATCTCCGCTTGCGTTGGTCTGGACATAATCAATATCGGTGGGTAAATCGATTTCTGCTGATTTACGGAACACTGCGCCGATTAGTCCTTGCCGAGTACGCCCGGTGACGTTAAGGAACATTGCCCGGTTGAGTAATGCTCGGTAACGCGCTTTGTTTTCTTCGCTGCTATTCGTCGGGTCGGGCATCGGGAGATAAACCGCCTGTCTAGCCTTCACCGCCCTGCTGCCAGTCACGCAATCCTTAACCAAATCCCATGACTGTTTCGCCTCGAGATATTCAGGCTTGATGTATGAATAATTTGCCATTGTTTTATCTTCTGAAATTGACTGGGATATGAGTTATCGGTTTGATGATCGGGAAGCGTTTCACAATGAAATAACCACCTGCATCGTTAGCATGGTCAAATCCTGCCGACTTATCAGGCTCGCCGTTATCGGCCCATACTTGCTGTTCCAATGACTCAGCATAAACAGGACACTTATCAGCGTTAATCATGTATCGGCGCTGGCCCTCTGCGTTGAGTAGCATCGCGTTAACCGAGTTAACCCGGTCTTTCACCGATGGATTGGTGCCGTTAACGTGCACAGTAAAGCCTGCTGTTCTCAGGAGGCTTAAATCTGTCTCTGATGCGTTAACCGACTTGCGACTATTGCCGCTTGCATCGGGATAAACATGGATGGTGTTCTTCGGGAATCTGTTGGTAAGCGTTTTAATAACGTCAGGCGTATCATAACCACTCGTTACTTCATCGACAGCGTGAGGTAGACCATCGCGTAGCACATGAATAATCGCCGACATCTTACCGACGTTGAAGTCCATGCCGACATGGATCGGCTCGTCACCGATTACAGTCTCAAGGCTCCCGTTTAACTTGCGGTCGTAGCAGTGATAAACCGTGCCACTCGTTAA
>NZ_JALBCV010000042.1 GCF_022602565.1 Rosenbergiella metrosideri | reverse complement strand
TAATGGTGGGAACTCAAAGGAGACTGCCGGTGATAAACCGGAGGAAGGTGGGGATGACGTCAAGTCATCATGGCCCTTACGAGTAGGGCTACACACGTGCTACAATGGCGCATACAAAGAGAAGCGACCTCGCGAGAGCAAGCGGACCTCATAAAGTGCGTCGTAGTCCGGATTGGAGTCTGCAACTCGACTCCATGAAGTCGGAATCGCTAGTAATCGTAAATCAGAATGTTACGGTGAATACGTTCCCGGGCCTTGTACACACCGCCCGTCACACCATGGGAGTGGGTTGCAAAAGAAGTAGATAGCTTAACCTTCGGGAGGGCGTTTACCACTTTGTGATTCATGACTGGGGTGAAGTCGTAACAAGGTAACCGTAGGGGAACCTGCGGTTGGATCACCTCCTTACCTGTAAGATACATTGCTGCGTAGTGCTCACACAGATTGTCTGATGAAAATTAAAGAGAGCAGTAAACATCTGCAGGCTTGTAGCTCAGGTGGTTAGAGCGCACCCCTGATAAGGGTGAGGTCGGTGGTTCAAGTCCACTCAGGCCTACCAAATTCATCCTCACACTGTGTTGTAACGCCACTCGCATACTGATGTATGCTTCGTAACGTTACGCCTTATTTGAGAATGAATTGCTTCGGTAACTCTGATGTTTGCAAAATCGATGGGGCTATAGCTCAGCTGGGAGAGCGCCTGCCTTGCACGCAGGAGGTCAGCGGTTCGATCCCGCTTAGCTCCACCATCTTCAGTATCTCACTGAAAATAAAATTATCTTAAAGCTGACTTACGAGTCGTCTTTAAGATATTGCTCTTTAAAAATCTGGAAACAAGCTGATAAATTGAAAACACTGAATAATGAATAATTATTCGGAGTCTCTCAAAGACTTTTACAGTCTACAGCGTCTAAGACGTCTGTGGGTTGTGAGGTTAAGCGAATAAGCGTACACGGTGGATGCCCTGGCAGTCAGAGGCGATGAAGGACGTGCTAATCTGCGAAAAGCGTCGGTAAGGTGATATGAACCGTTATAGCCGACGATGTCCGAATGGGGAAACCCAGTGTGTTTCGACACACTATCGTTAACTGAATACATAGGTTAACGAGGCGAACCGAGGGAACTGAAACATCTAAGTACCTCGAGGAAAAGAAATCAACCGAGATTCCCCTAGTAGCGGCGAGCGAACGGGGAGGAGCCCAGAGTCTGCATCAGTCAGTGTGTTAATGGAACGGTCTGGAAAGTCCGGCGATACAGGGTGATAGCCCCGTACATGAAAAT
>NZ_JALBCV010000041.1 GCF_022602565.1 Rosenbergiella metrosideri | reverse complement strand
GCCTGATAGATATCCCATCAATATAGTAATTACTCTAATAGTAAATGGAGAGTATATATGGATACAGTGGAAGAGTTAAAGGGAACCTATTTTTTTAATGGAATGATTAATTTGAACGCGGGAGAACTTTTTTTCTATATCTTTTTGGAGGAGGCTCAGAAAAAGCTTGGTGCGGAAGACATTATAGCTTTGGCATTGATTATACTAGGCCAACCTCTCCAAACCACGCGTGCTAAACCAGCCGGAGCGACCAAAGGAACATCGGTATTAAGTGCTAATCTTCGAATTTTGTTAAAGATTAAAGTGAACCGCTGGCCTACTCTCACTACAGAGAGTATAAAAAAAATGAGGTTCAGCTATGTTAACAATCTAGGAGCCTTCGCTGGGCGCTGGATACCGGTATTAGGTATAGGATTTATAATGAATGATGTGACTCAAATCGCATGGAAAACAACCCAACGATATAACTTGATTGCAAAAGAAGGTGACAGGTTATGGTAAAAGATGCCATACAAGATGCGGTGCTGGAGTGGTACGATAAGTATTACAACGTTAAACCCCTTCTTTCAAAAAAGAAGCCACAACTCACTCTCGATACTAGCCTTTCAACAGGTAAATATCCTTGGGCCAGAGAGACTGGCGATGACATACTGAATGACTATTTCAAACGTTTCAACGTCGAGAGTAGTGCATTTGACTTATTACTATACTGGCCTTATGAAAAGGGCTTTTTACCAAACGTCTTAAGGCCTCTATCTCAAAAGGTCCCTGAGATCTCTCCAAAACCTTTAACGGTTCGTATGTTGGTGGAATCAGCGAAAGCTGGACGCTGGATTTTTAAATGAGTTAATGATGGCGGCAATCAGTACTACATAAATTTGAAATTACGGTAATAGTCAATTCGCTGTGCATAACGATCGATCAGGCAGCTATAATTTGTCGAGAAAAAAGCATAGCTTTCTTTCTCGTAAACATAGGCTTCCATCAAACAATCAGCACTGACAGAATTCTGCCAGTTTTTTTGAGAAACCGTTATTTTTTTTCTGAGAATATTATAATGAGTGACATATTTCTCTTGTGATTCGATTCTTTGATTTAACTCGTTAAATGTTGAATGGAGTTCTTTCCTTATTTTATTATAATTATTATAAAGACAGTTATTGATAGCTGAAGATATAGTCGTTGATGAATAACAGTTTTTTATCATTTCTTCGGCAGTGAGTGACGCATAGGATAGTTTGCTTATTAATAATAGGGATAGCATCAATAATTTCATTAATAATCTCCTATTAAATAATTTATCCTTTTTCTATTATTCTCGTAATACATTATTTTAGGTG
>NZ_JALBCV010000040.1 GCF_022602565.1 Rosenbergiella metrosideri | reverse complement strand
GGAGCAAGTCCCTTCACCTACGCGCCAGCGTGCCTTCTCCCGAAGTTACGGCACCATTTTGCCTAGTTCCTTCACCCGAGTTCTCTCAAGCGCCTTGGTATTCTCTACCTGATCACCTGTGTCGGTTTGGGGTACGATTCAATGTTACCTAGAGCTTAGAGGCTTTTCCTGGAAGCATGGCATCAATTACTTCAGTTCCGTAGAACCTCGTCATCACGTCTCAGCCTTAAGACAGTCCGGATTTACCAAAACCATCAGCCTACTCGCTTAAACCGGGACAACCGTCGCCCGGATAACCTAGCCTTCTCCGTCCCCCCTTCGCAGTAACACCAAGTACAGGAATATTAACCTGTTTCCCATCGACTACGCTTTTCAGCCTCGCCTTAGGGGTCGACTCACCCTGCCCCGATTAACGTTGGACAGGAACCCTTGATCTTCCGGCGAGCGGGTTTTTCACCCGCTTTATCGTTACTTATGTCAGCATTCGCACTTCTGATACCTCCAGCAGACCTCACAGTCCACCTTCAACGGCTTACAGAACGCTCCCCTACCCAACAACACATAGTGTCGCTGCCGCAGCTTCGGTGCATAGTTTAGCCCCGTTACATCTTCCGCGCAGGCCGACTCGACCAGTGAGCTATTACGCTTTCTTTAAATGATGGCTGCTTCTAAGCCAACATCCTGGCTGTCTGGGCCTTCCCACATCGTTTCCCACTTAACTATGACTTTGGGACCTTAGCTGGCGGTCTGGGTTGTTTCCCTCTTCACGACGGACGTTAGCACCCGCCGTGTGTCTCCCGTGATAACATTCTTCGGTATTCGTAGTTTGCATCGGGTTGGTAAGCCGGGATGGCCCCCTAGCCGAAACAGTGCTCTACCCCCGAAGATGAGTTCACGAGGCGCTACCTAAATAGCTTTCGGGGAGAACCAGCTATCTCCCGGTTTGATTGGCCTTTCACCCCCAGCCACAAGTCATCCGCTAATTTTTCAACATTAGTCGGTTCGGTCCTCCAGTTAGTGTTACCCAACCTTCAACCTGCCCATGGCTAGATCACCGGGTTTCGGGTCTATACCTTGCAACTTAACGCCCAGTTAAGACTCGGTTTCCCTGCGGCTCCCCTATTCGGTTAACCTTGCTACAAAATATAAGTCGCTGACCCATTATACAAAAGGTACGCAGTCACACGCTCAAGGCGTGCTCCCACTGCTTGTACGTACACGGTTTCAGGTTCTATTTCACTCCCCTCGCCGGGGTTCTTTTCGCCTTTCCCTCACGGTACTGGTTCACTATCGGTCAGTCAGGAGTATTTAGCCTTGGAGGATGGTCCCCCCATATTCAGACAGGATACCACGTGTCCCGCCCTACTCTTCGAGCTCACAATCAGTG